>NZ_JBEBNZ010000009.1:0-145506 GCF_040396735.1 Comamonas odontotermitis | reverse complement strand
CCGAAAAGCGCACCTACGACAAGGCCAGCTGGGACTACGAGCTGGGCGAGGACGGCTACGTCAAGACCGACCCGAGCCTGCAGCACCCGCGTTGCGTCTACCAGTGGCTCAAACGCCATTACGCCAGCTACACGCCGGAGAAGGTGGAGAGCGCCTGCGGCACGCCCAAGGACAAGTTCCTGCACGTGTGCGAAAAGCTCGCATCCACCGCACAGGCTGGCCGCGCTGCGACCATCCTGTACGCCCTTGGCTGGACGCAGCACTCGATCGGCGCGCAGATTCTGCGTACCGGCGCCATGGTGCAGCTGCTGCTGGGCAATATCGGTGTTGCAGGCGGCGGCATGAACGCGCTGCGCGGCCACTCCAACATCCAGGGCCTGACCGACCTGGGCCTGCTGTCCAACGCACTGCCCGGCTACCTGACCCTGGCGAACCAGGGCGAGCAGGACTACCAGAAGTACATCGAGGCACGCACGCAAAAGCCTTTGCGCGCCAACCAGATGAGCTACTGGCAGAACTATCCCAAGTTCCACGTCAGCCTGATGAAGGCCTTGTGGGGCCCTGCGGCCACCAAGGACAACAACTGGGCCTACGACTACCTGCCCAAGCTCGACAAGCAGTACGACATGCTGCAGATCTTCGAGTTGATGAACGAAGGCAAGGTCAATGGCTACATCGCCCAGGGCTTCAACCCACTGGCTGCGTTGTCGAACAAGGACCGCACCCGTGCGGGCCTGGCCAAGCTGAAGTTCCTGGTCATCATGGACCCGCTGGCCACTGAGACTTCGGAGTTCTGGAAAAACTACGGCGAGTACAACGACATCGATACGGCATCGGTGCAGACCGAGGTGTTCCGCCTTCCCACCACCTGCTTCGCAGAAGAAGATGGCGCGGTCGTGAGCTCTTCGCGTGTGCTGCAGTGGCACTGGAAGGCGTCGGAGCCTCCTGGAGAAGCCAAGACCGACGTTGCCATCATGTCGGCCCTGCACCTGCGCATGAAGGCGGCCTACCAGAAGGACGGCGGCAAGTTCCCCGACCCGATCGTCAACCTGTGGTGGCCCTACGCCCAACCAGCCCATCCGTCTTCGGAAGAGCTGGCCAAGGAGTACAACGGCCGCGCACTGGCCGACCTGACCGATGCCGATGGCAAGGTGCTGCGCCCCGCAGGCCAGCAGCTGTCAGGCTTTGGCGAGTTGCGTGACGACGGCACCACCATGAGCGGCTGCTGGATCTACACCGGCTGCTGGACGGAAGCGGGCAACCAGATGGGCCGCCGCGACAACAGCGACCCCACCGGTATCGGCAACACGCTGAACTGGGCCTGGGCCTGGCCGGCCAACCGCCGGGTGCTGTACAACCGTGCGTCTGCCGACCTGGAAGGCAAGCCTTTCAACCCCAACCGCATGCTGGTCAAATGGAACGGCAAGGCCTGGGGTGGCGCGGATGTGCCCGACTATGGCGTGGCGATCAAGCCGGAGGCCGGCACCGGCCCGTTCATCATGAACCCCGAAGGGGTGGCGCGCTTCTTTGCACGCAAGGGCATGAACGAAGGGCCGTTCCCGACGCACTACGAGGCATTCGACAATCCGCTGGGCTACAACCCGATGTACCCGAAGAACGACAAGGCCGTCAGCAACCCGGCAGCCCGCGTCTTCCCGGCCATCTGGGAAACCTTCGGCAAGGCATCGGAGTTCCCGCACGTGGGCACCACGTACCGCCTGACCGAGCACTTCCACTACTGGACCAAGCATGCGCTGCTGAACTCCATCATCCAGCCAGAGCAGTTCGTCGAGATCGGCGAGGCGCTGGCCAAGGAGATCGGCATCACCACCGGCTCCATGGTGAAGGTCAGCTCCAAGCGTGGCTACATCAAGGCGGCGGCGGTGGTTACCAAGCGCATCAAGCCCATGCAGATTGAAGGCAAGACGGTGCACCACGTGGGTATTCCTATCCACTGGGGCTTCAAGGGCCTGACCAAGCCGGGCTTCCTGGCCAACACCCTCACCCCGTTCGTGGGCGACGGTAACAGCAATACGCCCGAGTTCAAGACCTTCCTGGTGAAGGTCGAGAAGGTCTAAGGAGCAGCGATGTCATCTCTACAATCATTGGATATCAAGCGCCGCTCCGCCACCACCACCCCATCGCCCAGCGTGCGCGACGCGCATGGCGGCGAGGTGGCCAAGCTGATCGATGTCTCCAAGTGCATCGGCTGCAAGGCCTGCCAGACCGCCTGCATGGAGTGGAACGATCTGCGTGACGATGTGGGCACGGCCGCGGCCGGGGTCTACGACAACCCGACCGACCTGACGGCCAACTCCTGGACGGTGATGCGGTTTTCCGAATACGAAAACGAAGCCACCGGCAACCTGGAATGGCTGATCCGCAAGGACGGCTGCATGCACTGCGAAGACCCGGGCTGCCTCAAGGCCTGCCCCTCTCCCGGTGCCATCTTGCAGTACACCAACGGCATCGTGGATTTCCAGGAGGAAAACTGCGTGGGCTGCGGCTACTGCGTTACCGGCTGCCCGTTCAACATCCCCCGCATCTCGCAAAAGGACCACAAGGCCTACAAGTGCACACTGTGCTCTGACCGCGTTGCGGTGGGCCAGGAGCCCGCCTGCGTCAAGACCTGCCCCACGGGCGCCATCATGTTCGGCACCAAGCAGGGCATGCAGGAGCGTGCCGACGAGCGGATCGCCGACCTGAAGGAACGCGGTTTTGCCAAGGCTGGCCTGTACGACCCGCAAGGCGTGGGCGGCACGCACGTGATGTATGTGCTGCACCATGCGGACCAGCCATCGCTCTACCACGGCCTGCCCGATGATCCCAAGATCAGCCCCATGGTCAGCCTGTGGAAAGGCGTGGCCAAGCCGCTGGCACTGGCCGCACTGGGCGCCGCAGCAGTCGGCAGCTTCTTCCACTACATCACCAAGGGCCCGCTTGAAGTGCCCGAGGAGCTGGAAGAGGAAGAGGCCCGCAAGGCCCGCGCTGAAACCGGCGGCGACAATCACAAGGAGGCAGGACGATGAGCCGCACCAACCGAGACATCCAGCGCTACAGCGCTGCGGAGCGTGCCAACCACTGGGTTGTTGCCATCAGCTTTGTGCTGCTGGCACTGTCCGGCCTGGCGTTCTTCCACCCGTCGTTCTTCTTCATGACGAACCTGTTCGGTGGTGGGCCCTGGACACGCATTCTGCACCCCTACATCGGCCTGGTCATGGCATTCGGCTTCCTGCTGATGTTCTTCCGCTTCTGGCAGTTGAACATCATCAAGGAGCGCGACGTGGAGTGGCTCAAGAACGTGCCGGCTCTCGTCAAGGGTGAGCACGACAAGATTCCGCCCGCCGAAAAGTACAACGGCGGCCAGAAAGTGCTGTTCTGGATGCTGGTGCTGTGCATGCTCGGCCTCGTTGTCACCGGCGTGCTGATGTGGCGCGCCTGGTGGAATCTACCGGTGAACGTGGTGCGTGCAGCCAGCCTGATCCATGCCATCTCGGCTTTCGGCCTGATCGGACTCATCATTGCGCACATCTACGCTGCCATCTGGACCAAGGGCACCATTCGCGCCATGACACGCGGTACCGTAACCCGCGCCTGGGCCCGGTTCCACCACCCGCTGTGGTACCGCCGCATGACGGGCGAGAAGGACTGAACCCTTTCTTGCCTGCGGGGGCTTGCCCCCCGCTGCAACCCAACAAAGACGCCGATAGCCCTATCAGGACTATCGGCGTTGATACTTGAGAAAATCCCCGTATGCAACGCATTCTTCAACCCGGCGAGATCGAGTCGCTGGACCACACCAGCTTTCCGCGCGTGCTGCTGCCCGAGACCAGCAGCCTGTTTCTGGAACGCGCCAATCGCATCCGCCAACTGGCTGAAGGCAACCCGATTGCCGACTACCTGAACTTCATCGCCAGTCTGGTGCAGGCCCAGCACCGCGCCGTGCAGGACTTGCGTGTGGCAGAGCCCGATGCAGCGGCCATTGCACAGGCGCAGGAATTTTCGTCGCCGCTGCTGCCCGCTGCAAACCATCTCGACCCCGTCTGGCACCAGGTGCTGGATGGCATGCTGGCCGATCTCTCCGGCGCAGGCGGGCTGCCCGCGCCGCTGCAGCCACTGATTGCAGAGCTGCAGGCAACAGATGCCGATGAACGCAACGCCCTGGCAAAGCGCCTGCTCACCAAGGAATTGGCCGCACGCGATGTGGGCATGGCCCCCTTTGCCATGGCCGCGCTGCAGGTCGTGTTTGCCCGCCGCGCAAGCCAGTTGCGGGCCGCCGACGTGCCCTACACCGATCCCGCCACCATCTGCCCCGTATGTGCCGCCGAGCCGGTGGCCAGCGTGGTGCGCATCGGCGGCAAGATGGCCGGCCACCGTTATCTGCATTGCGGCTGCTGCAGCACCGAATGGCATATGGTGCGCGTCAAGTGCTCGCACTGCGAATCGACCAAGGGCATCCACTACCAGGGCCTCGAAGGTGGCAAGGACGTGGTGCTGGCCGAAACCTGCGACGCATGCGGCAGCTACCGCAAGATCGTCAACCAGGAAAAGGACCCGTTGGCCGAGCCGCTGGCCGACGATCTGGCCAGCCTGATGCTGGATCTGCTGATGAGCGAAGAGACCCGGTTCCAGCGCGCCAGCGGCAACCCTTTGCTGTTCGTGGCCGTGGCGGAACCCCAGGCGGACGACAGCGCTTCCGTGCCCGACCTGCACTGACGGGCGGCCCGCCATCGGCCGGCGGCAAGGCGCCATGATGCGCGCCGTGCCATCGTGCCATACTAGAACGATGGTTGCCTGCCGCGCCATCGTTTTTCGTTTTCAGACGTTTCACCCATGCGCACTGCCTCTCACCTGCCCTCCGTCGACAAGTTGCTGCAGCATCCGCGTACTGCCGGGTTGCTTGCGCACTATGGCAAAACGCAATGCACCGATGCCATTCGCGCAGCGCTTGCAGACGCACGCGCCCAGTGGTTGGCGGCCAAGGACAGCCAGACCGCGCCCAGTGCCGACGCCCTGCTCGATGCTGCCGAGCATGCGCTGCAGCAGCTGTTTGCCCCGCGCCTTCGGGCCGTCTACAACCTGACCGGAACCGTGCTGCACACCAACCTGGGCCGCGCACTGCTGCCGCAGGAGGCCATCGACGCCGTGGTGCAGGCGCTGGCCACGCCCAGCAATCTGGAATATGACCTGGCCGATGGGGGCCGCGGCGACCGCGACGATCTGGTGGAGGACCTGATCTGCCGCCTGACCGGCGCGGAAGCCGCCACCATCGTCAACAATAACGCAGCGGCGGTGCTGCTGGTGCTGTCCACACTGGCATCGAACAGGGAAGTCATCGTCTCCCGCGGTGAGTTGGTGGAAATCGGCGGCGCCTTCCGCATTCCCGATGTGATGACGCGCGCGGGCGCCACCCTGGTCGAAGTCGGCACCACCAACCGCACGCATGAGCGGGACTATGCCGAAGCCATCACCGGCCAGACGGCGGCACTGATGAAGGTGCATTGCAGCAACTACGCCATCTCGGGTTTCACCAAGTCCGTGCCGGATGCCGCCGTGGCGAATATTGCGCACACCCACCAGCTGCCAATGATCGTGGACCTGGGCAGCGGCACCTTGGTCGACATGCGTGCCTGGGGCCTTCCCTACGAGGTGACGGTGCGCGAAACCGTTGAAGCCGGGGCGGACATCGTCACCTTCAGCGGCGACAAATTGCTGGGCGGCCCGCAGGCGGGCATCATCGTCGGCAAAAAGGCACTGATTGCACAGATCAAGAAGAACCCGCTCAAACGTGCATTGCGCGTCGGCAAGCTGACGCTGGCGGCGCTGGAGCCTACGCTGCGCCTGTATCTGCATCCCGAGCAATTGGCCCAGCGCCTCACCACCTTGCGCCTGTTCACCCGCGCTGCATCCGACATGCAGCAGCAGGCCGAAGTTCTGCAAGCTCCTGTACAAAGCGCACTGGGCACTGCGTATGTGGTGGAGCCGGCTGCCATGTCCAGCCAGATCGGCAGCGGCGCGCTGCCTGTGGAAAGCCTGGCCAGCCATGGCCTGGTGATCCGCTCTGCAGACCCCAGACGCGCCGGCCAGTTGCTGCAGCAGCTCGAAGCCGCGCTTCGCCAGCTGCCGCGCCCGGTCATCGGCCGCCTGCGCCAGGATGCCCTGTGGCTGGATCTGCGCTGCCTGGAAGCCACGGACCAGGCCGCGTTCATCGACAACTGGAAGAAACTTATTCTGGCGCCCGTCTGAAAAGCGCCAAAAGCTATAAAAAGCAGAGCATTTCCAAATGATCATTGGGACCGCAGGCCATATCGACCATGGCAAAACCACCCTGGTACGCGCCTTGACGGGCGTGGAAACCGACCGCCTCAAGGAAGAGAAGGCGCGCGGCATCTCCATCGAGCTGGGCTATGCCTACGCGCCCCTGGCCAATGGCGATGTACTGGGCATCATCGATGTGCCCGGGCATGAGAAGTTCATCCACACCATGGCCGCAGGCGCCGTGGGCATCGACCACGCGCTCCTGGTGGTGGCGGCCGATGACGGCGTGATGCCGCAGACGCGTGAACACCTGGAAATTCTGCAGTTGCTGGGTGTCCGCCAAGGCACTGTCGCGCTCACCAAGGTTGATCGCGTAGCACCCGAGCGCATGGTGATCGTAAAGGATGAGATACGCGCGCTTCTCACAGGCGGCCCTCTCGCCGATGCCGCTATTTTCGAGACTGCGGCTGCACTGCCGGGGGACCAGGGCGTACATGCGCTGCGCCAGCACTTGCACACCGTTGCACAGGCCATGCCTCAGCGCGCGCAGCAAGGCCTGTTTCGCCTGGCCGTCGACCGCGTCTTCAGCCTGGCAGGACAGGGAACCGTGGTCACGGGTACGGTTTTCAATGGCAGTGTTGCCGTGGGCGCCAGCCTGGTGCATTCGGCCACCGGAAAGACAGTGCGGGTGCGCAGCATCCACGCGCAGAACCGGGCAAGCAACCAGGGCGTGGCCGGACAGCGCTGTGCTCTCAACCTTGCAGGCATTGCCAAGGAAGAGATCGCGCGCGGCGACTGGCTGCTAGATGCACGCCTGCTGCATACCACCCAACGTATCGACGTTCGACTGCAGTTGCTGACGGGTGCGCCAGCGCTCAAACCCTGGGCGCCGGTGCATGTGCATCTGGGCACCATGCACTGCACCGGACATGTGGCCCTGCTGCAAGACGGTGACCTTCCGTCTGGAGCCGAAAGCCTGGCCCAATTGGTGTTGGATGCACCGGCCGTTGTGCAGCCGGGTGATCGCATCATCATCCGCAATGCCCA
Organism: Comamonas odontotermitis; assembly: GCF_040396735.1. GTDB lineage: Bacteria > Pseudomonadota > Gammaproteobacteria > Burkholderiales > Burkholderiaceae_C > Comamonas > Comamonas odontotermitis_C. The sequence goes on along the minus strand of NZ_JBEBNZ010000009.1, from coordinate 138,201 downwards.
GGCCAGCCGCACCATTGCAGGAGCCACGGTGCTGGATCCTTATGCACCGGCACGCAAGCGCCGCAGTGAGGCACGGCTCGCATTCCTTGCAGCGCTGGAGCGCTGGGTCACAAGCCATGACACGGCACCACTGCTGGCCGAGGCCTCTTATGGCATCGCCCAGTCCCAGCTGGTGCGGCTGACGGGCCTGGCGCAGCCGCCGGTCCCCGCCCAAGCCATTGTGCTGCCCACCACGGATGGCGATGCGCTCCTGCTGAGCAATGGGGCCTGGCTGGCGCTGCAGACCCAGGTGCTGGAGGTCCTGGAACGCTTTCACAGCGTGGCGCCCGATGAGCCCGGCATCAATGCTGCGCGCCTTCGCCGCATGGCATTGCCCAGCCTGCAGCATGGCGTGCACGACGCGCTCTACGCCAGCCTCATTGAGGCATTGCTGCAGGCACGGCACATCAGCACCTCCGGTGCATGGCTGCATCTGCCGGGCCACAGCGTGCAGTTGAGCGATGCAGAGCAGGCCCTGGCCGAGCGCCTGCTGCCCGCCATTGGCGCTGGCCGCTTCGATCCGCCCTGGATTCGCGATCTCGCGCGGGACCATGGCAGTGGCGAAGAAATGGTGCGCCAACTGCTCAAGAAGCTGGCCCGGCAAGGCCGGGTATTTCAGGTCGTCAAGGATCTCTTTTACGCAGCCGAGCAAACCGATGCCCTGGCCGCATTGGTTGCCGATCTGGCCTTGCAGGCTGAGCGGGGCGCGGTGGAGGCGGCGGCCTTTCGAGATGCAACAGGCCTCGGGCGCAAGCGCGCCATCCAGATCCTCGAGTTCTTCGACCGCGTAGGCTACACCCGCCGTGTGCGCGACGCACATATGCTGCGCCCCGGTGTGCGCTGGCAGGCCAGCCAGCCATGAAACGTCTGCGAGGGGAACAGGCGACCTGGAAGAAGTGCCGAACAGGCACTTCGTTTGCGCCTCGGGGCGCCGCATGCCACGCCTGACTCCATTTGGAGGGTCATGATCCACTCCGGCTCAACGGTCAACGGGAATGGCTACAATCGGCGCACTTTCTGATGGAAGGCAATCGTGCCCGGTGGTGCGGCCGGGCTTCAAACCCGGTGAGGGGTGTCAGCCACTCCTGGGTTGGTTCGACTCCAGCTGCCCTCCGCCACCCCATGCACTCGGCAGCCGCGTCAGCGCTTTACAGGGCTGAACCGGGCGCAGTTCTGTTTTGCAGGGGACAGCAAACACTGCATTCTTTCGTCCTCAACACCCACCCCGTCCCTGGACCAGCTCGTGCCCTTTGCGCCGTCGGGATAGCCTACGACATAATTTCGTCTGCTCTGGGGGTCTTCGCCGACCGTCATCGCCATGTCGCCGAACACCTTGGGCTCCAGGGTCATGGTTCCCGACTCCGACGGATCCAGACTCGGCGGGAAAAACATGGACTTTCTCTGCAACCGAAACCTGTTCTCCGATGCGTCATCGTGGAGATAAACCACCGGGAAGTACTCGGACCTGACTCTCACATTGGGGGTGCGAACGGAGTCCTTTTCACTCCTGAAAGCGAACTTTTCCCTGTTCGAAATCGCTTCCTTGCCTTGGACGAGGGGATGGATGCTCCGATATTTGAACGAGGTTTCCAGGGATACCAGCTTCCACTGGCAACGTCCTCCGGCATCGATCGCAAAGCACGCCTTGTAGACACCGTTCTCCGGCGCTCGGTCAAGGCTGACCTTTTCATAGTGAGAAGCCCGCATCAAGGCGACACCGCTTTGCGATTGCCCGCCTACGCCGTAGCTCCTCGCCTCCTTGCATTTTTCTGATTCGTATTCCAGCGTGACCGGCTGGGGCTCGATGCCTTCCTTGGCCTGGACGACCAAGGTCAGCCAGCGTGCGTCCTTGGCAGGGCTTTGCGTGCGATCCGCTTTGTGATCCAGATTCAATGCCGGGGTACAGCCCGCCATGAAAACACAGGGCACCAGCGCGAGCGCTTTCCACCGCTTGCCCATATTCGTCTTACAGGATGAAAGAAATGCTGAAGTCACCTGCATGCCAGAAAACGGTGCCGCAACTCCGTGCACGTAACAGACAGGCCCGCGCGCCCTCACCGAGGTTTCATAAAGCCGCAGCCTCAAGAATGAGCGCCTTGGCTACCACCCTCCTAGAACAGGGGCACCACAATGGCGACACGGCGATTTTCAGCGGCATTGCCCGATATGACAGGCAAGGCATTGCCAAGCCCCTTGATCTCGATGTTCTGCCGGGGCATGCCGGCTTCCACCAGCACATCGCTCACGGCCTGCGCTCTGCGCAATGACAGTTTCAGGTTGTAGGCCGCGCTGCCTCGGTCGTCGGTATAGCCTTCCACGCGCAGCCGGTCGATGCCCTCTTTCAGCAAGGCCTGCGCGAGCTCCATGACTTTGGTGCGCGCGGCCTCGCCCACCTCCGCAGAATCGAACTCGAAAAGCAGCTTGCCGGACATCTGCAGCTCCCAGCCCTGGTCTCCTTCCGAGAATCCCTGGTTGCGCAACACCTGTTGCTGCTGCGCCGTCAGCCCGCTTTGCGGTGCCGGCGGCGGTGGCGGCGTCTGGCACGCTGCCAGCACCACAGCCAATACCATGGTCAAAGCCCAACGCATCCCGCAGGCAATACGTGGCTTGTCTCCGGCTCTCTGGCTCCACTCCATTATTTACTCCTTGTTCGCAGCACTTCCGGCATGGCGTACCATCTTGGCTTCGTACATGGCCTGGTCTGCGTGGTCCATCAATTCCTCCATATCCTGCCCATGCTGCGGGAAGACTGCAATACCAACGCTCACAGAGGGCCTGAGTGTTACACCACTACTGGTCACCACGGGGCACTGCATCGCCTCCTGGATCTTGTGCTCCACCACCTGGGCATCCGCCATGCCGCCTACGGGGTAGAGCAGGATGGCAAATTCATCGCCGCCCAGCCTGGCAACCAGGTCTGCCTCGCGCACCACGGAATGAAGGCGGAGCCCCACCGCCCTGAGCAGCGCGTCTCCGGCCGCGTGGCCGTGAATATCATTGACCTGCTTGAAGTGGTCATTATCGATAAAAAGTACGGCGAGCTTGCGTCCCATGGCCTCCGCATCCAGCAGCGCCTGCTGAAGGCGCTGCTCGAAATGCGAGCGATTGGCCAGCCCCGTCAGGCCGTCGCGCGATGCCTGCAACTCCAATTGCGAATTCTGCTGCCGCAGCCGCTCCTGGCGCATTTGCAACTCGGACAGCAGCGCATTGAAGTCATCGCCCAGTTCATGCAGCTCCGCAATCCGGGCGGGAGGCACGCGTTGCCCCATGGATCGATCATGCCGCACTGCGCGAGCCACCCTGGCCAGCTGCTGCAACGGCTCGGCAATATCGGCCAGCATGCGGCGTGACTGGCGCATGCCGATAAATCCGCTGACCCCCACGCACAGCAACAGCACCGCCAGGCCGGAGCTGAGAAATCGAATGAACCCTGCGCCGTCGCTGTAGAGCACCACACGCCCGATCTGTCTGCCATCCTGGCTCACCGGCGCTTCGGCAGGGCGCATTCCCATGACCGCCGCCAGCAACTCACCAGTGCCACCCGAGCTGGTTTTGGCAGAACTCCACCGCACAAATACCTGCCCCTGGGCGTCAAACACCTGGCCGCGGGCCACATCCTCGTTTCGCAGCAATTGGTCCAGCACCCTGCTGGCCTCACCATGGTCGTTGAACACCAGCGACGCTTCGACCGTATAGGCCAGAGACCGGGCCATCAATTGCAGGTTGTTGAGCAGGTAGAAACGCAGCACCACCACCCCCACCACAAGCAGCAGCACGCCTGCCAGCGAGATGGCCATGGCGGCCATGCGCAAATGGGCCCGCCGGATCACTGCATGCAAGGATGCCTGGCTGTCCATGAAAAGGCTCATGGCGCCGCCTTGGACCGTGCCAGTTGCAGTATCTTGGGGCTGATGCGCAGGCCGCTGCGGGCAATCGAGTCCAGATTGACTTCAAAGCCCGGGCCTTCGCCTTGGCGGCTGAGGCAGAACATGGCCCCGATGCGGCATAGCGCACTGCGTTCACTGATCGTCAACAGGGGGCGGCCGCTTTCCTGCTGCATCAGCTTGCGCCACTGCTGCTCGCCCATGTCCCCCACATAGAGTCCGTCGCATTCGGAGGCTTTCAGCTGTGCGGGATCCACCTGTCTGACACTGAGACGCCGGCCAGCAACCACCAGCCCGGAGCTTTGCAGCAACCCTGCACCATATTCCGTGGTGCCCACTGCGCACAGCCGCAACTCTTCGCTTTCATGGGGCCAACGCGTATAGCCCAGTATGCCGATCACGGTGCGCGTTACCGCCTGCACATTGGCTTCAGCAGATACCTCTGCATCTGTGGCTTCTGACGCCAACGCCGGCCAGCTCAAACAGGCCGCAAAGAGCCACGCCCAGCCGCTGAAGCGGCGGAGCCATGCTCGATTACCTCGACTTGGCCTCCAATATGACAACAACAGCTCCATGACTTCAGTGACAACTGCGTGGAGACACATTGCGCCATGCATCTCCCCCCGTCAATCCCCTGGCATTCTTCCATATCTTTACAATTAGCAATGTAAAACTTGCTGTACTGCCAATCCCTTGTTCACGGCTGGTTGCAATTGCTCCCCGTCCAGGCGCAGGGAATGCGCAAGCTGCCGATAATAGGGACTGATCTTCCTGCCCGCCAGACTCCCTCCGACCATGACTACCGACCTCACCCAGACCCCTCGACTCACTTCCTTGTCCCATGGCGGCGGCTGTGGCTGCAAGATTGCCCCGGGCGTGCTGGCTGACCTGATGAGCCGCAGCGCACTGCCCAAGCAGTTCTACGCCCAATTGCTGGTGGGCACCGAGACGGCGGACGATGCGGCCGTCTATCAGATCAACGACAAGCAGGCCATTGTTGCGACGACGGATTTCTTCATGCCGATCGTTGACGACCCGTTTGATTTCGGCCGGATTGCCGCCACCAATGCGCTGTCCGACATCTACGCCATGGGCGGCACGCCGGTGATGGCGCTGGCCATTGTCGGCATGCCCATCAATGTGCTGCCGCATGATGTGATCGCCAAGATTTTGGAAGGCGGTGAATCGGTCTGCCGTGATGCCGGAATTCCCCTGGCTGGTGGCCATTCCATTGACTCGGTGGAACCCATCTACGGCCTGGTCGGCATCGGCGTGGTCAACCCCAAGCACCTCAAACGCAACAGCGATGCGCAATCGGGTGACGTATTGATTCTGGGTAAACCACTAGGGGTCGGCATCCAGTCTGCAGCGCTGAAAAAGGGCCTGCTGGACAATGCAGGCTACGCAGCCATGGTGCACACCACCACCCAGCTCAACCGCCCCGGAACCGTGCTGGCACAGATCGAAGGAGTGCATGCACTCACCGATGTCACCGGCTTTGGCCTGCTGGGCCACACGCTGGAGCTGGCGCGCGGCGCCGGATTGACGGCCAGCATCGACAGCGACCTGGTGCCCTTGCTGCCCGGCGTGCGCGAACTGGCCGAACAAGGCATTGCGACAGGGGCCTCAGGCCGCAACTGGGCGTCCTACGGTACAGAGGTGGAGCTGGGCGAAAACGTGTCCGACGCCATGCGCAGCCTGCTGACGGATCCGCAAACCTCAGGCGGCCTGCTGGTGTCGTGCCAGCCCGGTGCCATCCAGCAGGTGCTGGAAACCTTCAAGGGCCATGGATTCTCCGATGCGAGCGTCATTGGTCGCATGCTGCCTGGAGACGCCAAGGTGACGGTGAAATAGGCGCATTCCCGACCGCACCAGATGCGTCTGGCTCTGCCATGGCTGGCTGTCAAAGTGGCCGCTGCCAGAAGCCTAATTTCTTGATATTTCTATATAAATATTAAAAATAGCCGTCATCGACTGTCTGGACAGCCCTTTTCCTCGATGACGAAAAGCAAAAACGCCTGCGGTGAACTGCAGGCGTTTTTGCTTTTGGGGAGGCGCTTTGGCGCTTTCCTTCAGAACGGCAGCTTGGGCATGCCTCCGCCGCCCATTATGCCTTTCATTCCCTTCATGCCGCCCATTTTCTTCATCATCTTCATCAGGCCGCCGCCCTTCATCTTCTTCATCATCTGCTGCATCTGGCCGAACTCGTTCAACAGGCGATTGACCTCCTGCACCTGCACGCCAGCACCTGCGGCAATGCGCTTCTTGCGAGTGGCCTTGATCTGTTCAGGCTTGGCCCGTTCATACGGCGTCATCGAGCAGATGATGCCTTCCTTGCGGCGGATTTCGCGCTCCGCCTTGTCCATGTCCACCTGACCGGCCTTGCCCGCCAACTCGGTCGGCAGCTTGTCCATCAGCGTGGAGAGGCCGCCCATCTGCTTCATCTGCTGCAGCTGGCCCAGAAAATCGTTCAGATCAAAGCCGTCGCCGGATTTGATCTTTTCGGCCATCTTCTGCGCGGCTTCCATGTCCACGCCCTTGGTGACCTGCTCGACCAGGGCCACGATATCGCCCATGCCCAGCACGCGCTGCGCATGGCGCTCGGCATCGAACACCTCCAGGCCATCGATCTTTTCGGAGACACCGGCAAACTTGATGGGCGCACCCGTGATCTGGCGTACCGACAACGCAGCACCGCCGCGCGAATCGCCATCGAGCTTGGTCAGGACGATACCGGTCAGCGGCAGCGCTTCCTTGAATGCCTTGGCGGTGTTGATGGCATCCTGGCCCTGCATGGCATCGACGACGAACAAGGTCTCGACAGGCTTGAGCGCCCCGTGCAATTGCTGGATTTCCTGCATCAACACTTCGTCGATGGCGAGGCGCCCGGCCGTATCGACCAGCAACACGTCGAAATAGTGCTTCCTGGCGTAGTCCAGCGCAGCATTGGCGATATCCAGCGGCTTCTGGTCAGGCGTACTGGGAAACCATTCAGCACCGGCCTGCTTGGTGACCGTTTTGAGCTGCTCGATGGCTGCCGGGCGGTAGACGTCGCCCGACACCGTCAGCACCTTCTTCTTGCGCCGCTCAATCAGGTGCTTGGCCAGCTTGGCAGTGGTGGTGGTCTTGCCCGCGCCCTGCAGGCCAGCCATCAGGATGACGGCGGGTGGCTGGGCGTTGAGGTTGATGTCCGCCACGCCCTCGCCCATGGTGACGGCAAGTTCCTTGTTGACAATCGAGACCAGGGTCTGACCGGGCTTGAGGCTGCCAAGCACCTCCTGGCCCAGGGCCTTTTCCTTGACGCGGGCAATGAAATCGCGCACCACGGGCAAGGCAACGTCTGCCTCCAGCAAAGCCATGCGCACTTCGCGCAACATGTCCTGCACGTTCGATTCGGTAATACGGGCCTGTCCGCGCATCTCCTTGACGAGGCGCGACAGTTTATCGGTCAATGCGGAAGCCATGGGCAGTGATAGGTAGTTGGAGTGGCAGGCGGCGCTACAGCGCCAGGCCGCGATGCGGCTTGCTGCAGGCAAAAGACCATTTTAACCCTTACCCATCTGCCTGCCCGCAGCCCGTGATCCTACGGGTCTGCGCGCCGCCTGCAGGCTGCCACATGAAAGGACCCTCCAAGTAAAGCAGCATGCTGCTGACGGCAGCTATCATAGGCACATGCCCTTTTCTTCTTCCACAGTGGCCGGAGCCGGTCTTGTCGGCTGGATACTGGCCCTGGCTGCGGCGCTTGCCTATGCCCTGCCGGCGCTTGCCACCCAACGCCTGCAGGAGCGCGGCGCCAAGCGCTCGCTCCTCGTCGCCTGGGCCTTGCATGCCGCCAGCCTGGTGTGGGGCCTGGCCGGGCATGAGCCTCGGTTCGGATTTGCGCCGGCCTTGTCCGTCACGGCCTGGCTGGTGCTGACCGTGTATGTGGTCGAGCAGCAGCTGTACCCGCAATTGCGCTCGCGCTGGCCCCTGGCAGCGCTGGGCAGCCTGGCAGTGCTGCTGGCTGTGATCTTTCCCGGCACCCCATTGCATGTGGATGCATCTCCCTGGTTGCCTTTGCATCTGGCACTCGGCATTGCATCCTATGGTCTGTTCGCTGCCGCGGTCGTACATGCGGCGCTGATGACGCGCGCAGAACGCCAGATGCGCCAGCATGGCGACCACGACGGTGGCTTGCCGCTGCTGACGCTCGAGCGGCTGACATTCCGCTTTGTAGGTGCCGGGTTCGCTCTGCTCACCGCCACCCTGGCGGCCGGCTGGTTCTTTGGCGAGGCGCTGTACGGCAAAGCCTGGATATGGAATCACAAGTCGGTCTTCAGCGTGTTGTCCTGGCTGACTTTTGCCATACTGCTGTTTGGCCGCAGGCGCTTTGGCTGGCGAGGGAGGCAGGCGGTGAACATCCTCTACGCAGGTGCCCTGCTGCTGCTGCTGGCCTATGTGGGCTCGCGCTTTGTGCTGGAAGTGATCTTGGAGCGCTGAGCAACCATGAAGTATTTGCTGGTTCTACTGGTGGTGGCGATCGCCTGGCACATCTGGCGCGGCAAACGCGTGCAAAACGCACGGCCTGCGCCTAAAAAGACGCTGGCGCAACCCGAGCCCATGGTGCATTGCGCCCACTGCGGCGTGCATTTCCCGCAATCGGATGCCATCAGCCACCGCGGCAAGCAGTACTGCTCGCAAGCGCACCTGGCCGCCGCAAGCAATACGACGCCGTTGCCATGACCCCTGCTGCAACGCCGCTGGACACACCCTTTCGGCGCCTATGGCGGGTGTACCTGGCTGCCCGTGTGGTGGTGGCCGTGCTGCTGGCCATCGGCTCTGTTTTGCTGGCCCCTGCTCACGCGCGGCAATTGCTCCCTCAATTGGCCATACTGGCCATCTATGGCGCGCTTGCCATTCTGTATGCCGTCATCAGCCAGCAGCCACCGCCTCAACGCAAGGTCTATGCCTGGCTGCCGACCATCGGGCTCGATCTGTTGTTGATATCACTGCTGGAAGTGACCAAGACCGGCAGTTACACCCTTACACCGCTGTTCGGACTGACCGTTTTGTTTGCCGGCACGCTGGGCGGCTGGCTGGTGGTTCTGGGCACCTGTGCCTACATCACGATTTTCTTGCTGATGGAGACCATCACGGCAACAGCGTCGGTGCTGGATCTCGAAGTTACGCAGAACACTGTGCAAGCGGGCCTGGCGGGTGCGGCCTACTTCCTGGTGGGCATCCTGGTCCGGCTGCTGGCGGCACGTGTGGAGCGCGAGACACTGCAGGGCCTGCGTGCCGCAGCTGCAGCCAACCAGCAGGAGCAGGTCAATGCACTGATCCTGCAGAACCTGCCGGACGGCGTTCTGGTGGTGGACCAGCAGCTTCAGGTCCACAGCGCCAACCCTGCAGCCATGGCACTGCTGCAGCAGCTCACCACCCCAGTGCAATTGCAGCTGCTGGGGCAACTACCGGCCTGGCAAGGCGTGGTGCACCAGATCAACGAAACTTTTCGCAATGGCGAAGCCATCTCCAGCGATCAGGCCTTGATAGCGCCAGGCTCCGCGCCCGTCGGCCTGCACGTCCGAACCTGGCTGACCCACCCGCTGCCGGGATTGGGCACCATCGACAGCGCGGACAATGACCCGCTGTGCCTCGTCTTCCTGCATGACCTGCGTGAAATGGAAGCGCGCCTGCGCACCGAAAAACTGGCTGCCATGGGACGCATGTCGGCGGCCGTGGCACACGAAATCCGCAACCCGCTCGCAGCCATCACCCAGGCCAATGCGTTGTTGGACGAAGACCTGACCGATCCCAACCTCAAGCGCCTCACCTACATGGTCGAGCAGAACGCCCAACGCCTTGGAAGGATTGCGGAAGACATTCTGGACATCGCTCGGGTACATAACCAGATACAGCCTGGAGAAGGCGAAGCCGTACTGCTGGATGACACGGTCCACGAAATCTGCAGTGACTGGATGGCGCTCGCGCCAGCCGCGCACCAGGTGGCGCTGTCCCTCCATGCCGAGGGCAGTCTGGTGGCATTTGATACAGGGCATCTGCGCCAACTGCTGTACAACCTGCTCAACAATGCGCAACGCTATCGCAGCGACCATGCCGATGCTTTGCAGGTAACCACCTCCAGCACTCTGGCCGGCACGGCCACCATGGCGGTGTGGAGCGACGGCCAGCCCATCGAGCCGACCATCGAGAAGCACTTGTTCGAGCCTTTTTTCTCGTCGGAGAGCCGCTCGAGCGGACTTGGGCTATACATCTGCCGGGAGCTGTGCACCCGGCACGGCGCTATGATCCGCTATGAAAGACAAAGCGCCCCTCACTCGGAGATACGCGATGGGAATGCTTTCATCGTGCAGTTCCGCAGGGCTGCCAACTCCGTTGCATAACCATCTCTTGAGCGCCTGCTGCCGATATGAGTTTTGAAAATACCTCCGTTCTGGTTGTGGATGATGAGCCCGACCTGCGCACACTGTATGAACTGACGCTCCTGCGTGAGGGCTACCGCGTGCATACGGCTGGCTCGGTGCAGGAAGCGCAGTCCCAATTGCAGCAGCAGCGGTTCGACATCCTGATCACCGACATGCGACTGCCCGATGGCCTGGGCATGGAACTACTGCAGACGCTGCGCAGCCAGGGGCGCAGCGAGCGCGCCATCGTCATCACCGCCTATGGCTCGGCCGAAAATGCCATCGCCGCCTTGCGGGAAGGCGCCTTCGACTACCTGACCAAACCGGTCGATCTCAAGCAGTTCCGTCAGGTTGTCGCATCCGCGCGCCAGGGCCTGCCCAGTCCTTCGCCCGTGCAACAGGCACCGGCAGGCGACAGCAGTGCCAGACCCACAGCAGTGGCAACAGCTGCTCCGGCCAAGGAACTGGTGGGCCAGTCACCAGCCATGCAGCAGGTGCGCGAGCGCATCGCCAAGGTGGCCAGCAGCATGGCGCCTATTCTGGTGCGTGGCGAATCAGGTACCGGAAAGGAACTGGTCGCTCAGGCCCTGCACTCCCACAGCCAGCGCGCTGCAGGCCCGATGGTGGCAGTCAACTGCGGCGCCATCCCTGAGGCGCTGCTGGAAGCCGAATTCTTTGGCGCCAAAAAAGGCTCCTACACCGGGGCAGCCCAGGACCGGGAGGGGTTTTTTCAGGCGGCGCATGGCGGCACCCTGTTTCTCGACGAGATCGGCGAACTGCCGCTGGCCATGCAGGCCAAACTGCTGCGGGCGATTCAGGAGCGCAAAATCCGCCCGCTGGGTGGTCAGCAGGAAGAGGCTGTCGATGTCCGCATCGTCAGCGCCACGCACCGTGACCTGGCGGCCGATGTGGCGCAAGGGCGCTTTCGCCAGGACTTGTACTACCGTCTCAATGTCATCGAGATCGTGATTCCGCCTCTGCGCGAGCGGCGCGAGGACCTGCCTCAGCTGTGCACCGTGTTGCTGCAGCGCATTGCGCAAGAGCACGGCCAGCCCGCCTACCAGCTGACGGAAGAGGCCTTGGCCACCATAGCGGCCTACCCACTGGCAGGCAATGTGCGCGAGCTGGAGAACCTGTTGCTGCGCTCGGTCGCATTGAGCGATGGATCGCTGCTGAAAGTAGACCAGCCGGCAAAAGCCTGGCAGCCGGACCCGGCCAATGCCCCTCCGTCACCGGCTGTGCCAGCAGCATTCCAGCGGCCAGAGCCCTCCGCAGCACCAGCCACCCTGCCTTTGGCCGTCGGCGCTGCAACTGCACCGCCCATCCCTGGTAATACCTACCCTTGCGACCAGGATCTGCCCCAGGATCTGCAAACCTGGATGGACGAGCTGGAACGCGACATTCTGGTGCGGGCATTGCGCGAATTCGGCTTCAACCGCACAGCGGCGGCAGCGCGCCTGGGCATCAGCCTGCGGCAAATCCGTTACCGGATGGAGCGGCTGCACATTGCAGATACGCATGACGGAGTTCCTCACCAGTGACGCCCCCCCAACGCGCACCGCAATTGCCAGCAGCCTGGGATGCCGGATGGCTGCAAATGGCCACCCACTGTCCGTCACCCAATTTCGGCCCCCGGCCTGCAGCCACGGACATCGACCTGCTGGTGCTGCACTCGATCAGCCTGCCCCCCGGCACCTATGGCACCGGAGACGTACAGCGCTTTTTTATGAACCAGCTGGACTGGGACGCACATCCTTATTTTCAAGGCATACGCGGGCTGAGGGTGTCTTCGCACTTCTTTATCACCCGAGTTGGCACCGTCTGGCAGTTTGTAAGCTGCAATGACCGCGCCTGGCACGCCGGAGCATCCAGTTGGCAAGGCCGTGAGCGATGCAACGACTACTCCGTCGGAATCGAGCTGGAGGGGCTGGAGGGCCAGCCTTTCGAGGCCGCGCAATATGCGGCACTGGCCCAGGTCTGCCAGCATGTCGAAGATGAATACCCGATCCGCCAGATTGCAGGGCATGAACATGTGGCCCCGGGACGCAAGCAGGATCCGGGCAGCGGTTTCGTCTGGCCCGAGTTGCAGCAGATGCTGAACTGGCCCCGGGCCATGTTTCCGCCAGGTACCGTCTAACGACGCTCCTTCTGCATTTTCAAAGCCCTCAGCGGCGCCCGCCCCCAACAGGAACGCGTGCATAACTGCATGCTTGGCATGGACGCCACACGCCATCTGTCGCGGCCACCCGCGGCCAACATTTTTTTCAATCGCATGCAGGCCATGCATTGCTCCATGTGAGACCCGCTTTTCCCTGCAAGCACGCACCAACGCTGCATTCGCACATCGAAAACATGCATCGGCGCGCATTGCCGCGCATGCTGCAATGCAACGCAGACAGCTTTATCACAATTTGTCACGACTCATTTCCATATATTGCGAAGTACACTATAGGTAGTGTTCAGCAGGCTACCAGACACTATATGTAGTGTCCCGAGCATTCTCAGCCCCTTCCTGCGGGTTCCTGCTGACGTCGCTTTTTCCGATTTTCTACCGGTTTTTTCAAGAGTTTCAGAGAGGACAACATGAACGCCGACTCGCTTTCCGCCGAACTGACACAACAGGACTCCAGCAAGCGCACGATTGACGGTTTCACCGTTCTTCCCGACTACCAGATCATTCGCCGAAATGGCGCCGTCGTTCCGTTCGAGCCGCCAAAGATCACCACTGCCATGATGAAAGCCTTTTTGGCGGTCCATGGCACCCAGGGCTCCGCATCAGCCAGCGTGCGCGAAGTGGTGGAGAACCTCACCCATACCGTGGTTCGCGCTCTGATGCGCTCACGCCCTGGCGGCGGAACCTTCCATATTGAGGATGTGCAGGACCAGGTGGAACTGGGCCTGATGCGCAGCGGCAACCATGAAGTGGCACGCGCCTATGTGCTGTACCGCGAGCGCCGCAACCAGGAGCGCGCGCAGTTGCACGCCGAGCACGCCCCCGCCCAGCCGGAGCTGCATGTGCAGGACAAGGGCCAGCGCGTGGTGCTGGACGTGAAAAAGCTGCACGACCGCATCACCGCTGCCTGCCAGGGCCTGGGCCAGGATGTGGACCCTGCGCCAGTGCTCAGCGAAACCCTGCGCAATCTGTACGATGGCATGAACATGGACGAGGTTTTCAAGGCCTCCATCCTGGCAGCCCGCACCCTGATCGAAAAAGAGCCTGACTACACCTTCGTGACCGCACGGTTGCTGCTGCACACCATCACGCGCGAAATTCTGGGCCAGGATGTGGCCGCCTCCGACATGGGCGCAGCCTATGCCGCCTACTTCCCTGGCTACATCGCCAAGGGCGTGGAGCACGACCTGCTCAACCCCGACATGCTGAATTTCGACCTGCCGCGCCTCGCCTCGGCTCTGAACGCCGAACGTGACCAGCAGTTCGACTACCTGGGTCTGCAGACCCTGTATGACCGCTATTTCCTGCACGTCAAAAAGCAGCGCATCGAGTTGCCCCAGGCCTTCTTCATGCGCGTGGCCATGGGTCTGGCGCTGAACGAGAAGGACCGCAATGCGCGCGCCATCGAGTTCTATGAACTGCTGTCGTCGTTCGACTTCATGTCCTCCACGCCTACGCTGTTCAACAGCGGCACGCAACGCTCGCAGCTCTCATCCTGCTACCTGACCACGGTACCCGACGACCTGGGCGGCATCTATGACGCCATCCGCGAGAACGCACTGCTGTCCAAGTTTGCCGGCGGCCTGGGCAACGATTGGACGCGTGTGCGTGCCCTGGGCGCCCGCATCAAGGGCACCAATGGCGAATCGCAGGGCGTGGTGCCGTTCCTCAAGGTGGTCAATGACACGGCCGTGGCCGTGAACCAGGGCGGCAAGCGCAAGGGCGCGGTCTGCACCTATCTGGAGACCTGGCACCTGGACATCGAAGAATTCCTGGAGCTGCGCAAAAACACCGGCGACGACCGCCGCCGCACCCATGACATGAACACGGCCAACTGGATTCCCGACCTGTTCATGAAGCGTGTGATGGAAAAGGGCAGCTGGACCCTGTTCTCGCCGTCCGATGTGCCCGATCTGCATGACCTGTTCGGCGCAGCGTTCGAGAAAGCCTACACCGCCTACGAAGCCAAGGCAGCCACCGGAGAAATTGCACTCTCCAAGACCCTGCCTGCCGTCGACCTGTGGCGCAAGATGCTGTCGATGCTGTTCGAAACCGGCCATCCCTGGATCACCTTCAAGGATGCCTGCAACGTGCGCTCTCCCCAGCAGCACGCCGGCGTCGTGCACTCCTCCAACCTGTGCACCGAGATCACACTCAATACCAGCGACACCGAAACCGCCGTCTGCAACCTGGGCTCGGTCAACCTGGCCCGCCATATCAAGGACGATGGCAACGGCGGCAAGCAGCTGGACCACGACAAGCTGAAAAAGACGGTCAATACCGCCATGCGCATGCTCGACAACGTCATCGACATCAATTACTACGCCGTGGACAAGGCGCGCGACTCGAACATGCGCCACCGCCCGGTCGGGCTTGGCATCATGGCCTTCCAGGACAGCCTGTACCAACTGCACATTCCCTATGCCAGCGATGCCGCCGTGCAATTTGCCGACGAATCGATGGAAGCCGTGTGCTACTACGCCTACTGGGCGTCGACCGAGCTGGCCAAGGAGCGCGGCGTGTACTCCAGCTACCAGGGCTCGCTCTGGAGCCAGGGCATTCTGCCGCCCGATACGCTGGACATGCTGGCCCAAACCCGCGGCAATGCAGACTATGTACAAGTGGACCGCAGCGCACGCCTGGATTGGGAAGCCCTGCGCAAAAAGATTGCCAAGGACGGCATGCGCAACTCCAACTGCGTTGCCATTGCGCCCACGGCCACCATCTCGAACATCGTCGGCGTCGACGCATCGATCGAGCCGTCCTTCGGCAACCTGTCCGTCAAATCCAATCTGTCGGGTGAATTCACCGTCATCAACCAGTACCTGGTGCGCGACCTCAAGCGCCTGGGCCTGTGGGACGAGGTGATGGTGATGGACCTGAAACACTTTGATGGATCGCTGCGCCCGATCGACCGCGTTCCGCACGAGCTCAAGGCTCTGTATGCCACGGCATTCGAAGTCGAGCCCGTCTGGCTGGTGGAAGCCGCGTCGCGCCGCCAGAAATGGATCGACCAGGCCCAGAGCCTCAATATCTATATTGCAGGCGCATCCGGCAAGAAACTGGACGACACCTACAAACTTGCCTGGGTACGTGGCCTCAAGACCACCTACTACCTGCGCACCACCAGCGCCACGCAAGTCGAAAAATCCACCGTGCAAAGTCGGGTGCTCAATGCAGTACCCAGCGCAGGCTCCGCACCTGCTGCCACGGTGAGCGCACTGGATGCCGCTGCCGCAGCGGCCCGTTCGCAGGCTCCGGCCACCGACGTCAAGTTCTGCGCGATTGACGACCCCGGCTGCGAAGCCTGCCAGTAAACCTTTAGCCATCCACGCACGCGCCGCCCCATTAATCCGTGGCCCGTGCGTCAGCCAGCAACGCAGATGGAGAGAACCGAATGCTGAGTTTTGAAGAAGAATCACAAGCCACCGCAGCCATGTCCCAGGCAGGCAACGGTACTGCCAGTACCCACAAGCGTGTCAATGCCGCCGACAAGCGCATCATCAATGCAAAGACCGACGTGAACCAGCTCGTTCCGTTCAAGTACAAATGGGCTTGGGAAAAGTACCTCGCCACCTGCGCCAACCACTGGATGCCGCAGGAAGTGAACATGACGCGCGATATCGCGCTGTGGAAGTCGCCCGATGGCCTCACGGAAGACGAGCGCCGCATCGTCAAGCGCAACCTGGGCTTCTTTGTCACCGCCGACTCGCTGGCGGCCAACAATATCGTGCTGGGTACCTACCGCCATATCACCGCGCCCGAATGCCGCCAGTTCCTGCTGCGCCAGGCATTCGAGGAAGCGATCCACACGCACGCCTACCAATACATCGTCGAGTCCCTGGGCCTGGACGAAGGCGAGATTTTCAATGCTTACAACGAAGTCAAATCCATCCGCGACAAGGACGAGTTCCTGATCCCGTTCATCGAAGCGATCATGGACCCGGACTTCCATACCGGCACGCCCGAAACCGACCAGACCCTGCTCAAGAGCCTGATCGTCTTCGCCTGCCTCATGGAGGGCCTCTTCTTCTACGTGGGCTTCACGCAGATCCTGGCACTGGGCCGGCAAAACAAGATGACCGGAGCCGCCGAGCAGTACCAGTACATCCTGCGCGATGAATCGATGCACTGCAACTTCGGCATCGACCTCATCAACCAGCTCAAGCTGGAGAACCCGCACCTGTGGACGCCTGCATTCAAGGACGAAATCAAGGCACTGTTTCTCAAGGCCGTCGATCTCGAATATGCATACGCTGAAGACACCATGCCGCGCGGTGTGCTGGGCATGAACGCCTCGATGTTCAAAGGCTACCTGCGCTACATCGCAAACCGCCGGGCAACGCAGATCGGACTGGAGGCATTGTTCCCCAACGAAGAGAATCCGTTCCCATGGATGAGCGAGATGATCGATCTGAAAAAGGAAAGAAATTTCTTCGAAACACGCGTCATCGAATACCAGTCTGGTGGTGCGTTGTCGTGGGATTGAAGAGCATTGAAAGTGCGAACCCAAGAAAAATGTGGTTTTCCTGATAGAAAACTGTGAAATTTGGCGTCTTTATTGAGGTTTGCACTATGACAGTTGCTAGCAGCTGATGCACAATTCAGTTTGCTATCAAAACTTCGTGTCGAATTCAATCAGGCATGAAGTCTGCTTTCTAAATTGACCGAAGGAGAAGAGCATGGCAACGTCCAAAGCAAGCAAGAAGTCTGCAGACACCAAGGCAACTGCTAAGAAGGCTGCAACTACCAAGGCTGCTGCCCCCAAGGCCGCAGCAAAGCCCAAGGCCGTCAAGGCCGCCGCTGCCAAGCCAGCGGCCAAGAAGACTGCAACCAAGGCAGCAGCCAAACCTGCAGCCAAGGCAGCAAGCACCAAAAAAGCGGCTGCCAAGCCCGCAGCCAAAAAGGCCGCTGCTAAGCCGGTAGCCAAGAAGGCTGCAGCACCTGCCAAGAAGGCTTCTGCAAGCAAGGCCGCCGCCAAGCCAGCAGCAAAGAAGGCTGCCACCAAGACCGTAGCCAAGAAGGCTGCAGCACCTGCCAAGAAGGCAGCGGCTCCAGCAAAGAAGGCAGCAGCCAAGCCTGCAGCGAAAAAGGCTGCAACCAAGGCCGTCGCTAAAAAGACCGTTGCCAAGCCTGCAGTGAAGAAGGCAGCACCCGCCAAGAAGGCTGTTGCTGCCAAGGCTCCTGCAAAGAAGGCCGCCGTCAAGGTGGTGGCAAAAAAGGCCGCAGTGAAGGCAGCTCCAGCCAAGAAGGCTGCCGCAGCTAAACCCGCTGCCAAGGCTGCTGCAAAGCCTGCGGCAAAGAAGGCTGCTCCTGCCAAGAAGGCAGTTGCCGCAAAGCCCGCAGCAAAAGCTGCCGCCAAGCCTGCTGCAAAGAAGGCTGCTCCTGCGAAGAAGGCTCCCGCAAAGCCTGCCCCTGCTGCAGCGCCTGCTGCTGCATCCGCAGAACCTGTGAAGACCGTGCTGAGCACCAACGCAGCCTGGCCCTTCCCAACCAGCAACCGCCCTCAATAAGAGCACGCGGCTTCTCAAAACAAAACCGGCTTGAAGCCGGTTTTGTTTTTGCTCCATCAGATATCAGCCATGTGGTGCAAGGCAGCAGAATCAGTTGCCTTGCATTTGCAGGCATGGTGTGAGCCCGATGCCCCCTCTGCAAGCTGGCGACTCCTGGGGTTGATTTGACATTGGCCGTTGCAACGCGGCATCCAATGCGGATCCAACCCCCTTCAGGAGCACCGGATCACTCTTACACCGCTGCAGGATCGAAATCGAGCGTGTAGTTCTGCGGGCCGCGCGATGCGATCTTGAGCGCACCCATGCGATTGCCCAATATCACGCAATCGTGCAACGAGCGGCCGTTTTCCAGGCCCCACAGCAGCCCGCCGCGCCAGGCATCGCCACAACCAGTGGGATCGACCACGGCCTTGGCCTGGGTGCCCGGCACATGGGTCTGCACGCCGTTTTCCCAAAGTGCGCAGCCTTCGGCTGCCAGGGTCACCATAAGCCCCTTGACCTGTTTGGAAATCTCTTCGAATGACAGTCCGGTGCGGTCGCTCAGCATCTTGCCTTCGTAGTCATTCACCGTCACCCAGGTCGCCAGGCTGATGAAGTGGCGCAGCTCCTCTCCGTTGAACATCGGCAATCCCTGACCCGGATCGAATACAAAAGGGATGCCTGCGGCATGCAGCTGCTCGGCATGCTGCAGCATGGCATCGCGCCCATCGGGCGCCACGATGCCAATGGCTGCACCGCAATCCTTGCTGATCTGGTTTTGATGCGCCAGCATCATCGCCCCGGGGTGAAAGGCAGTGATCTGGTTGTTGTCCAGGTCGGTGGTGATCATGCACTGGGCGGTGTACGTATCTTCCAGCTTCTTCACAAAGCGGGTATCGATGCCCAGGTGTTGCATGTGCGCCAGATAGCCATCGCCATCATCGCCCAGCATGGCCATGGGCAGCGGCTTGCCACCCAGCAGTTGCAGGGCGTAGGCAATATTGCCGGCGCAGCCGCCAAAGTCACGGCGCAAGGTGGGCACCAGGAACGATACGTTCAGAATGTGGATCTGCTCGGGCATGATCTGGTCGGCAAAGCGGCCATCAAAGGTCATGATGTTGTCGAACGCAAGTGAACCGCAAATCAGCGAAGCCATGTAAATCCAATCCTTTTCAATCAAACAAATAGGTAGCACACAGAGCGTGCACACAAATCGTGCGCGCAGGTGGTGTTTTCAGGGATAGAAGGCCTGCACACGGTAACCCACCACTTCCTGGCCCCGATCCGCCACCCCAAGGGCCACCACCCCCGTCCATTCACCATGGGCGGCCAACTGTGCAGGGGCCTGCAGATCTGCAGTGCTCAACACGCGGCGCAGCACCAGCTTTTCTGCGGCATCGTTCAGGCTCAGCTCCAGCGCCGGCATGGCCACAGCATGGTCTGCAGCGTTGCGCAGCACCACGGTCAGCCTGAACTGGCCAGGACCCATCGGATTGAAGCTGGTGCTGTCAATGGAGACGCTTTGCAGCTGGCGCGGCAGCGCAATCTGGCAACCCGCCGCCTGGCAGATCTTCTCCAACGCTGGACGCCATTGTGGATACAACATGGCCAGACGGTCGCGCTGCGCGATCCCTACCTGGATCAGCAACACCGCCAAGAGCAGTACCGCGCACAGGCCGGACACTGCCAGAACCCACGGCTGCCCCCAAAAGGCCCGGCGTTTGGCGTCACGGACAAAGCCCGGCTCCGCCTGTGCGTCAGCAGCAGGCATTGCCACCGCGTCCATCTCGGCCACAAAATTGGGCGGAGCCACCAAAGAGGGTTCCACCTTTGCAGACGTCACCAGACGGTCCGCCATTTCAGGGACAGCGGACAGCGGTGCCTCACCACCGTGCGCAGGACCGGTATACAGACCTGGTTCTTTCGCGTCCCTTTCAGGGGCACTCCATACTTCTTCGGCAGTATCGGGTACAACTTCCTCCTGGGGCGTTACCGATGCAGGTGGCGCATCCACTCTGGCAGGGGCAGGCGCAGGTTGCGACACTGCTCTGCCAGGGTCGATGCCAGCGTCCTGCAAGGCCACGACCTTGGTTTCCGTACGCGACCTCTGCTCTGCAATGGCCTCCATCAATCGGCTTTCACGCGCTTGCAACTCCGCCAGATCGTCCTGGGCGGAAAAGCCAACCTGGCCCTGGCGCACGGCATCGGGGCGCTGACCGGCAGGGCTCCATTCGCTCTCCAACGCGGGCGCAAGCTCGACAACCGACGATGCAACCACGGCAGCCTTGCCAGTGACTACAGCCGCAGGCGCCGCAGCAACGGCTTTTGCGGCCTCTGCCGAGCCATCGTCTTCGTACGCGGACATCCACGACGAATCGACATATCCCGATTCGCCAAAGTTACCCCGGCGTGGAAACACCAGCACGGACAGTTCAGGCGCATTGGCATGCGGGTCGACTGCCATCGAGTTGCCGGTGACCAGTACGGCCGCCTCCCGGGTTGCGACTGCATCCGCAGGACTGACTGGGGCCGTGGAGGACTGCCCTCCCGACGCGACCGATGCGGCGTGCGCAGAGGTATCCGAAGGAGGCGCAGCAGCCCCAGGCCGAGCGTAGGAGCCAGCAGCCGACGATGCGACGGGCCCGCCTGCAGTTGCCGGTGCTGCCGGTGCCGCTGGCCGCTGCACCAGATGGGTGAGTGCATCGAACACCGATTTGCATTTGCCGCAGCGCACCCAGCCATCGGAGATGCGCAATTGGTCATCCACGACCTTGAATCGTGTCTGGCATTGGGGGCAACGCGTAATCTGGCTCATCGCTGTTGATTGTAGAAGCAGAAGCTCAGGCGCTTGCAGGCGGTGTTGCACCTTCGCCATGGCGATGCGCGGTCATCAGCACCCATCCGTCTTCGGTGTCGGCCACCTCCAGTTGCAGATAGGGTGCGTAGGCTTCTTTCAATTCATCCGTCTGACGTTCCAGGATGCCTGCCAGCACCAGGTCTCCGCCTTTGGCGACATGGCCGCACAACAGTGGAGCCAGCACCTTGAGGGGCGTTGCCAGGATGTTGGCGAGCACCGTGCGGTACTCGCCCTGCGCGGCATCGGGCAGGCCTGCACGCAGCTTGACATTGTTCGCCTGCGCGTTGTACTCGGTCGATTCCACGGCAGCGGTATCGATGTCCACCGCGTCGATATCGGTCGCCCCGAACTTGGCAGCGCCAATGGCGAGGATGCCGGAGCCGCAGCCGTAGTCCAGCACTCGGCCGAAATCATGACCAGCATCTCCATGGCGGGCAATCCAGCGCAGGCACATGCGGGTGGTGGGGTGGGTACCCGTTCCGAAGGCAAGGCCAGGATCGAGGCGGATGCTGCGTGTGGCTGCCGCGGGCAACTCATGCCAGGTCGGCACGATCCAGAACTGGGGGGTGATGTCGACCGGCGCAAACTGCGACTGCGTCAGACGCACCCAGTCCTGCTGCGCCACCTCGCGCACCCCCAGCACGGCGCAGCCTTCAAAGAAATCCTGCAGCTGCAACAGTTTCTGCGCTTCGTCTGCGGCTGCGCGTTCCTGGAACAGCGCCACAATACGGCTACGCTGCCAGCCCTCCTTGGGCGGCGGCATGCCGGGCTCACCAAACAGCGCCTGCTCGGCATCGGTCTGCGCATCGGCATCTTCCACCGATACGCTGAGCGCATCGAGCGCGTCCAGCGCATCGCTCACGCTCTCCACCCGGTCTTCCGGGCACATCAGGCACAGTTCGTACATGGCAAGATTCCTTAAAGCAAAAAGCTGGCATTCCCTAAGAAATGCCAGCATGCATGACTATCGATTTCAGAGCTGCCTGTGCATACCTTATCAAGCATTCAGGTTGTTTTCAACTGCAAGTGCTTCTGGGGTGCACGCCAACAGCCATATTTTTAGCGCTTGCGCGCCGCAAGCCACTCTTCCAGGTAATGGATATTGGTGCCGCCAGCGTTGAACTTGGCGTCCACCATCAGCTCCGAATGCAGTGGAATATTGGTGGAGATGCCTTCCACCGCCGTCTCCAGCAGTGCGGTGCGCATGCGGGCAATGGCTTGTTCGCGGGTATCGCCATAGACGATCAGCTTGCCGATCATCGAGTCGTAATTGGGCGGAACAAAGTAGTTGGCATACACATGCGAATCCACGCGCACACCCGGACCACCGGGCATGTGCCAGGTGGTGACACGGCCGGGCGAAGGGATGAACTTGTAGGGGTCTTCCGCATTGATACGGCATTCGATCGCGTGACCACGCATCTGGCCGTTGATCTGGCGCTGCGTGAAGGGCAGTTTCTCGCCGGCCGCCACCATGATCTGCGTCTTGACGATATCCACGCCCGTGATCCACTCGGTGACCGGGTGCTCCACCTGCACGCGGGTGTTCATCTCGATGAAGTAGAACTCGCCGTTCTCGTACAGGAACTCGAAGGTACCCGCACCGCGGTAGCCGATCTTCTTGCAGGCGGCCACGCAGCGCTCACCAATCTTTTCGATCAGGCGGCGAGGAATGCCTGGTGCCGGCGCCTCCTCGATCACCTTCTGGTGGCGGCGCTGCATGGAGCAGTCGCGCTCGCCCAGATACACGGCATTCTTGAACTTGTCGGCCAGTATCTGGATTTCGATGTGGCGCGGGTTCTGCAGGTACTTTTCCATGTACACGGCAGGGTTGCCGAAGGCGGCACCGGCTTCTGCCTTGGTCATCTGCACGGCATTGACCAGCGCGGCCTCCGTGTGAACCACACGCATGCCACGGCCACCGCCGCCACCTGCTGCCTTGATGATGACCGGATAGCCAATCGCCTTGGCAATACGGCGAATCAATGCGGGGTCATCCGGCAGCTCCCCATCCGATCCCGGCACGCAGGGCACACCGGCCTTGATCATGGCCTGCTTGGCAGAGACCTTGTCGCCCATGATGCGGATCGACTCGGGCGTAGGACCGATGAACTGGAAGCCGCTCTTTTCCACGCGCTCGGCAAAGTCGGCGTTCTCGGACAGAAAACCATAACCGGGGTGAATCGCTTCAGCATCCGTCACTTCTGCCGCCGAGATGATGGCGGGCATGTTCAGGTAGCTTTGAGGCGAAGGCGCCGGGCCGATGCAGACCGCTTCGTCAGCCAGCTTCACGTATTTGGCATCACGGTCCGCTTCGGAGTAGACCATCACCGCCTTGATGCCCAGCTCGCGGCATGCACGCTGCACACGCAGCGCGATCTCGCCGCGGTTGGCAACCAGGATCTTTTTAAACATGCGGGGCCTTATCCAATAATGAACAGGGGCTGGCCAAACTCTACGGCTTGGCCGTTTTCACCCAGGATCTGCGTGACCGTACCGGACTTGTCGGCTTCGATCTCGTTGAGAATCTTCATGGCTTCAATGATGCACAGCGTATCGCCTTCCTTGACCTGGCTGCCGATTTCGACAAAAGCCTTGGCGCCAGGGGCGGACGAGCGATAGAACGTGCCAACCATTGGCGACTTGACCGTATGGCCCTGAGCGACGGCCGGTGCAGCGGCTGCTTCGGCAACTGGCGCAGCAGGCACGGCGGCGGCAGGGGCTGCTGCGGCTGGCAGCATGGGGGCAGCCATGATTTGCTGCACCACGGCACCACCACCCTTCACAATGCGGACCTTGCCTTCTGCTTCGGTGATTTCCAACTCCGACACATTCGACTCAGACACGAGATCGATCAGGGTTTTCAGTTTGCGTAAATCCATGGGAGCTCCAACGGCTAAAAATTCAAACAGGGCGCAAATTTACTCGAAATTCGCCCTATTCATTTCAAAATCTCTGATTTTCGAACTACGACAGCACTGTCGCACACGGCAGGCATCACCTACAGACTTGCCCAATTTTGCAAGTCAGATGCCAGAAGTTGCCCCATTTTACGATGTTGAACGCGACCGTGCTTGTCATATATCACCGAAAACGGCAGACCCCCTGCAGAATTGCCCAGCTCGCGGCTGAGGGCGGTACCCTGCATGCCGGCAATGGCAATGGGGAAAGTGAGTGGCAGGCGCTGCAGAAAACGGGCAACCGCCTCTTCCTTATCCACCGCCAGACCCAGCACTGTCCAGCCCTTGGCGCGCTGCGCCTGGTAAAACTGGTTCAGCATGGGCAGCTCTTCCACACAGGGCGGGCACCATGTTGCCCAGAAATTCAGCAGCAGCGGCTTTCCTTTGAACGCCGCCATCTCGATGGCAGGCTGCCCCGCAAGGCCTGGAAAGGTCTGGCTCCAGATGGCTTCGTTCGCCCCAGGTGCCATCTCTCCGACGCTATGGCGCCACCATGCCCAGCCCGCGCCGGCAGCGACAGCACCCGTTGCAACTGCGCCGGTCAGCCAGCGTCGGCGCGTCGGGGATGGCGGAATCGAAGGAGGGGAATCTGTCTCTGTACGCATGGCGCTCTTTCAGTCTTTTGCTGGCACAGGTTCGGCCAGCAGGCGGCGCACCGCGTCCACCGAGCCGCGAAGTATGCGGCCACTGGCGTCGGGCTTCAGGGCGCCGCGCAGGTCGTCGGCATCGTAAATCAGGTAGTGCACACCCACCGCCTCGCCCAAGGGTTTGCACAGGCTGCTGATGGACAGCGCATCCACCTGTTCGCCGTGAAAACCATTCACCGACGAGACGTCGTAGCGTACATCACGGTCAATCAACGCAATCTCGGCTGATTTGGAGTCATCACAGAAGAGCTGTATATAAATATCGGACAGCCGTGTCGCCGTGCCGTTCCAGACCGCGCCCGTCAGATGCGGGCGAAACGCCTCCATGCGCTCCATCCATAGCAGTGCCCATTCCCGCAGCGCACGCAGCTCGGCAGGCTGCGTATCGGCACAAAACAGCGTGAGGTATTCGCGCACTGCCGCTTCCAGCACATCGTTGTCAGGCAAGGCCGTGCGCGCGGGCAAGCCCAGTTGCTTGACTGCCCGTTTCTTGGCCGGGCCCCATTCCAGGCCTTCTTCCACCACCATGCGCGCGGCAGTGTTGGCAATTTCCCAGGTCACTTCACTATTCATAGCGCCCCATTGTGACGGATTTGCCGCAACGGGCGGATTTTGCTTGTTTTGCTTGCAATTGCGGCGCAGGGATTACCTCTGCCAGCAGCCGCGCAACCTTAGAATCGGTCTCCATGCACATTCATATCTTGGGTATTTGCGGCACCTTCATGGGTGGTGTGGCAGCTTTAGCGCGCGAAGCAGGCCACAAAGTCACAGGTTGCGATGCGGGCGTGTATCCGCCCATGAGCGATCAACTGCGTGCCCTGGGCATTGAACTGATCGAAGGCTACAGCCCCGACCAGATGGCGCTGAAGCCCGACATGTATGTGATCGGCAATGTGGTCAGCCGCGTGCGCCTGCCCGACGGCGCTCCCAAGTACCCGCTGATGGAAGCGATTCTGGATGCCGGCGCGCCCTACATCAGTGGCCCGCAGTGGCTGGCCGAAAACGTATTGCAAGGCCGCCATGTGCTGGCCGTGGCGGGCACGCATGGCAAGACGACCACAACCTCGATGCTGACCTGGGTTCTGGAAGCAGCCGGCCTCCAGCCCGGGTTTCTGGTGGGCGGCGTGCCACTGGATTTTGGCGTCTCCGCCCGCCTGGGCGCGGCAGAGCGCCCAGGCACGGGAGATAAGCGCCCGCTGTTCGTCATTGAGGCCGATGAGTACGACACCGCCTTTTTCGACAAGCGCAGCAAGTTTGTGCACTACCGCCCGCGCACCGCCGTGCTCAACAATCTGGAGTTCGACCACGCCGACATTTTTGACGACCTGGCGGCTATCGAGCGCCAGTTCCACCATCTGGTGCGTACGGTGCCCGCCACCGGCCGCATCGTGGCCAATGGCGTGGAAGAGAGCCTGACGCGCGTCTTGCACCAGGGGTGCTGGAGCGAGGTGGTGCGCTTTGGCGCGGCGGTGGATGACTTCCGTGCCGAAGGCGACTCGTCGGCCTTTGATGTGCTCTACAAAGATGAGCGCGTGGGCCGCGTGGAGTGGTCACTCTCAGGCATCCATAACCAGATGAACGCGCTGGCCGCCATCGCTGCAGCCCAGCATGTGGGGGTTGTGCCAAAGATGGCTGCGCAGGCGCTGTCCCGGTTCCAGAACGTCAAGCGCCGCATGGAACTGCGCGGTACGGTGCAGGGTATCGCCGTCTACGATGATTTTGCCCACCACCCTACCGCCATCCGCACTACGCTGGATGGACTGCGAAAACAAGTGGGTGCTGGCAAACGCATCCTGGCCGTATTCGAACCGCGTAGCAACACCATGAAGCTCGGGGCCATGAAGGCGCAGCTCCCCTGGTCGCTGGAATCCGCCGATCTGGCGTTCTGCCATACCGCTGGCCTGGATTGGGACGCCGCCCAGGCACTGGCCTCCATGGGCGCCCGCGCGCATACCGCGAGCAATGTCGAAGACCTTGTCGCCCAGGTGGTGCATGCAGCGCGCTCAGGCGACGTGGTGGTATGCATGAGCAATGGCGGCTTCGGCGGCATCCATGACAAGCTGCTGAAGGCCTTGGCGCAGCCACGCTGAACCACAAAAAACATAGCAGCCAGCATTCACCAGCTGGTCGCCATTGGCAGTTTTCATGAAAAAAAGCGAGACCGAGGTCTCGCTTTTTTTGCATGGCCGCTTGCCTGGTCAGAAGCTCACGGTCATGGCTTTCGTATTGACCAGCACGGTAGGCCTCCCAACGGCACCCACACTGGCCTTGGCAAACTGGGCCAGCCAGTCTGGATCACCCAGCAGCGCAGCACCAGCAGCTTGAGCCACGACAACGATCTTGTCCGCAATCAATACCTTGCCGCTGGCGCGCAGCGGCTCGCAATCCATGCGGATGAACTCCTGATCCAGCCAGCGGCGCCCCTCCTCATTGGACATGGCTTCTGAGCTGTCAAAATCGTGGAAAAACTCCGCGCCGCCATCCAGCAGCACCCGTACTTCGTTGCGCATGAAAAATCCCTGCTTGGTGATTTGAGAAGGCTGCACGCCTGCGGCAGTACAGCCCTAAGAACGTGTTTGCGATCTCTACGCAGCCGCGCTGATCGCGGACACGTCCTGAAGCCGCCAGCTTACACGGTTGCTGCGCTGGCTTCCTCGGTGTTTGCGCGCACGCGGCGTGCCTTGACGGCATTGGACAACTCCGCCAGGCTGGCCAGCGAATCGTCCCAGCCCAGGCAGGCGTCGGTGATGCTCTTGCCGTATTCCAGCGCCGCAGGGTCGTTCTTGCCCGGGGTGAATTTCTGCGCTCCGGCCTGCAGATGGCTCTCGATCATCACGCCGAACACACTGCGCGAGCCGCTTTCGATCTGCTGGGCAATATCGTGTGCAACGTCCTTTTGCTTTTCGTGCTGCTTGCTGCTGTTGGCATGGCTGCAGTCAATCATCAAGGTGGCGGGCAAGTGTGCAGCCTCCAGGTCCTTGCACGCAGCGGCAACGTGGGCGGCATCGTAGTTCGGGGTCTTGCCACCGCGCAGGATCACGTGGCAGTTGGCGTTGCCCTTGGTGTGCACGATGGCTACCTGGCCGTTCTTGTGCACCGACAGGAAATGGTGCGGGCGGCTGGCCGACTGGATGGCATCGGTCGCAATACGGATATTGCCATCGGTGCCGTTCTTGAAGCCCACGGGCGCCGAGATACCCGAAGCCAGCTCGCGGTGCACCTGGCTCTCGGTGGTGCGCGCGCCAATGGCACC
This sequence comes from Comamonas odontotermitis, assembly GCF_040396735.1. GTDB lineage: Bacteria > Pseudomonadota > Gammaproteobacteria > Burkholderiales > Burkholderiaceae_C > Comamonas > Comamonas odontotermitis_C. The sequence continues at coordinate 110,492 of NZ_JBEBNZ010000009.1, read as the reverse complement.
CCAGCTGATCAGGTCGCCAATGTACTGGGGCGAGATCATGTCGAGGAATTCGCTGCCTGCAGGCACTCCCTGGCGATTGATTTCAATGAGCAACTGGCGTGCGATGCGCAGGCCTTCGTCAATGCGGTAGCTTTCGTCGAGGTAGGGGTCGTTGATCAGGCCCTTCCAGCCTACCGTGGTGCGGGGCTTTTCGAAGTAGACGCGCATCACGATCTCTAGCGTGTCTTCGTACTCCTTGCGCACGGCTTTGAGGCGGCGGGCATATTCCAGCGCGGCCTGCGGATCGTGGATGGAGCAAGGCCCGATGATGACCAGCAGACGGTCATCGTCGCCGGACATGATGTTGTGGATGTTCTGACGGGTATTGTTGATCAATGCTTCCACGGGCGTTCCGTGGATCGGGAAGAAGCGGATCAGATGCTCTGGAGGCGGCAGCACGGTGATGTCCTTGATACGTTGGTCGTCGGTTTGGCTGGTTTTCTCGACACCGCGATACCAAGCATCGCTTGTGGGTTGGGCTTGCTGAGTCATCTGAGGATCCTGAATGTGTGGGTGGTTTATGCAAAAAAAAACCGCCGGGCTTTGCAGCTTCGGCGGTTGTCTGGGAGGTTTGGGTGCTCGCGCGCTTATGCCTCTCGTCCGCCTGGGACCGAGAACCAAAAGTAAAAATAAAAAGCGCTACGTGCTTGCATGTTTTTCAATGTACCACATTCGCTTGCTCTCAGGGCAAGCGATTTGCTGCAAACGCACAAAAATTGCGAAAACACGTCAGACAACCAGTAATTTGCATTTTTATTTCTTGAATTTATCAAATCACACACTAAAACATCAGATCCAAATGCTGCGGTGCCGCATTTTTGCCGCGAAAAACAAACGCCCGCATGACCTCTGCCATGCGGGCGTTGCACCAAATTGCCTTTTTAAAACCCTGAGTGTGGATCAGGCCGTGCCTCCAACGGTCAGACCGTCAATCCGCATGGTGGGCTGCCCCACGCCCACGGGCACGCTCTGGCCTTCCTTGCCGCAGGTGCCTACGCCACTGTCCAGGCGCATGTCGTTGCCGATCATGGTCACATGCTTGAGGCATTCCGGCCCACTGCCCACAATGGTGGCACCCTTCACGGGATATTGGATCTTGCCGTTTTCCACCCAGTAAGCCTCACTGGCCGAGAAGACGAACTTGCCGCTGGTGATGTCGACCTGGCCGCCGCCGAAATTGGTGGCGTACAGGCCCTTCTTGATGGACGCGATGATTTCCTGCGGGTCCTTGTCGCCGCTCAGCATGTAGGTGTTGGTCATGCGCGGCATGGGGATGTGTGCATAGCTTTCACGGCGACCATTGCCTGTGGGCTTGACCTTCATCAGCCGGGCATTCATCGCATCCTGGATGTAGCCCTTCAGGATGCCATCCTCGATCAACACATTGCGCTGGGTGGGCTGGCCCTCGTCATCCACATTCAGCGATCCACGACGGTCGGCAATGGTGCCATCGTCCAGCACCGTCACACCCTTGGCCGCCACGCGCTGGCCGATCATGCCACTGAAGGCACTGGAGCCCTTGCGGTTGAAGTCGCCCTCCAAGCCATGACCTACAGCCTCGTGCAGCAGCACGCCAGGCCAGCCTGGACCCAACACCACGGTCATTTCGCCAGCAGGCGCAGGGCGCGAATCCAGGTTGACCAGCGCAGCCTTCACCGCTTCATCCACATATTGCTGGATCAGCGTATCGTCAAAATAGGCCAGGCCGAAGCGGCCACCGCCGCCGGCCGACCCGACTTCGCGGCGGTTCTTGCTCTCGGCAATCACCGTGACGGACAGGCGCACCAGCGGGCGCACATCGGCAGCCAGCGTGCCGTCAGCCCGGGCAATCAGCACCACGTCGTGCTCGGCCGCCAAACCGGCCATCACCTGTTTGACGCGCGGGTCCTTGGCACGGGCCAGGGCTTCCACCTTTTCCAGCAGTTTCACCTTGGCGGTGCTGTCCAGGGTGGCGATCGGGTCCAGATCGGGGTAGAGCGAACGGCTGGGCGCGATCTTCCTGGCGGGCACGCGCACCTGGCGGGACTGGCTGTGTGCGCCGATCGCGCGCACGGTATGGGCTGCATCAAGGAGCGAATCGAGCGAGATGTCGTCCGAATAGGCAAATGCGGTCTTCTCGCCTGCCACTGCGCGCACGCCCACGCCCTGGTCGATGGCGAATGATCCGGTCTTGACGATGCCCTCTTCCAGGCTCCAGCCTTCGGCACGGGTGTACTGGAAGTACAGGTCCGCATCGTCCACCTTGTGGGCGCGGATATCGGCCAGCGCGCGCGCGAGGTGGCTGTCATCCAGGCCAAACGGCGCAAGCAGCAGGCTGCGCGCGATGTCCAAACGTTGTTCGGTGGAAGCCGTCAGCGGCTTGGCCATGGCAAGATCAAAAGGTGCATTCATGGGATTGATTTTAGAGGCAGCGCAATGGCCGCCGCAGTCTGGTGTCATGCAGATGCGGCCAGATCGCCCGGATGCAAGCAATAAAAAACCGCAGTGCTCGTCAAAGCACTGCGGTGCAGCTTGTCAGCCACGGCCTGAGGTCGGCCCTGATTGCTATCAAAAACAAAGTTCAGATTGATTCAGGAAGCGCACTCAAAGCCCATTTCGTCTTCAGATGGCCTGGTCGTCAATCGTGGCAGTCGGCCCGTTGGCCTTGACCGAGTCGATGCCCCCATCACGCGCCTTCTCGCTGGAATACATCTGGCTTTGTCCAATAACCTGGCCATTGCCTGCCTTGAGCGTGAAGTAAGGTGAGTTGTCTTTGCCAGCCAGGCGCTCATAGCGGCCATCGTCGGCGGCGTTCTTTTTCACCGACTCGATGCCATTGACCGCGCTGGCCTTGGCTTCGTACATCTCGCTTGTCAGGATGATCTGCCCATTGGTGGCGAGCAGGTTGAAAAAGAACTTCCCGTTCTTGGACTTCTTCAGTTCAAACTTGGCGGCCATGCAAACTCCTTGTGAAGTGGAACAGTGCCGTTGTACCAAGAAAAGGCACAGGAATCAAAGTCTTGGCGGTTGATCTTGCACTAGTTGACGTTGTGAGCGCGCCACCGACATCAGAATGCCCAGCGCCAGCCCCAGCGTCACCATGGCCGTTCCGCCATAGCTGACGAATGGCAGCGGCACTCCCACCACCGGCAGAATGCCGCTGACCATGCCCATGTTGACAAAGGCGTAGGTGAAAAAGATCATCGCCACCGCGCCCGCCATCAGGCGGCCAAACAAGGTGGGCGCACGCATGGCGATCACCAGTCCGCGCCACACCAGCATCAGGAAGAAGAAGATCAGAAGCAGGTTGCCCGCAAGGCCAAACTCCTCGGAGAAGGCGGCGAAGATGAAGTCGGTAGTGCGCTCGGGAATGAACTCCAGGTGGGTCTGCGTGCCCGCCATGAACCCCTTGCCCATGAAACCGCCCGAGCCGATGGCGATCATGCCCTGGATGATGTGAAAGCCCTTGCCCAGCGGATCGCGCGTCGGGTCCAGCAAGGTGCAAATGCGCTGGCGCTGGTACTCGTGCAGCACCACCAGATCCATGCCGTCCTCGCACAGGTGGTGGCCGTATATTGCTATCAAGATAAGACCTACGGCCCCAATCAGCACGGGTGGCAGGATGAGCTTCCATGACAGGCCCGCAAAATAGATCACAGCCAGGCCTGAGGCCATCACCAGCAGCGAGGTGCCCAGGTCGGGCTGCTTCATGATCAGCCCCACTGGAATGGCCAAGATGGCAAAAGCCATCAGAAAATCGGTCGCCCGCAATGCGCCTTCACGGCGCTGGAACCACCAGGCCAGCATCAACGGCATGGCGATCTTGAGCAGCTCACTCGGCTGGATGACGATACCGATGTTGACCCAGCGCTGAGCCCCTTTTTTGGTAATGCCAAACAGCGCCACCGCCACCAGCAGAGCCACCCCCAGCCCATACAGGGGCAGCGCAAAGCTGGCCAGCCGGTGCGGCGGGATCTGCGACACCACCAGCAAGATCCCCAGTGCCAGCAGCATGTTGCGGCCGTGGTCGATAAAGCGCGTGCCGTGGTCGAACCCTGCGGAATACATGGCCGTCAATCCAATGGCAGCCAGCGCGCCAATGATGAAGATCAGCGGCCAATCGTAGCCGCGCACCATTGGCAGCAGGCGCTGCACCACATTCGGTTTGTCTAGAACTTCGGACATGGCCGCCATTATCGGCGTTGTCTGACATATGCCGCTGCAGGCCATTGATGAGTTCACTATCATTTTCGGCATGACCACCCATTTGCTCTACCTGCACGGCTTTCGCTCGTCACCCCAATCGGCAAAATCCCAACGCATGCAGCGCCATGTAGAAGGCCTGCGCCAGCACATCGTCTGGGCATCGCCACAACTGCCCCCTTCCCCCAAAGAAGCGGCAGATGTCATGCTGCAGGCCACGCGCAACTGGGCTGGCCTGCCCGCACAGAGCCTGGCCGTCATCGGCTCGTCGCTGGGCGGCTTTTACGCCAGCTGGATCGCCCAGCAACTGGGTTGCAAGAGCGTGATGATCAACCCGTCGACCACGCCCTGGGTCACCCTGGAAAAGCACCTGGGCGAGCAAACCGCGTGGCACAACCCGCAGGAAAGCTTCTTCTTTCGCCCCGAATACCTGAATGAACTCAAGGCGCTGGATGTGACGGGCCAGCCGCCCGCCGCCCCACAGTTGCTGATTGCCGCCAAGGGAGACGAGGTACTGGATTGGCGCGACATGGTGGCACGCTACCCGGCCGCAGAAGTATTGCTGCAGGAAGGTGGCGACCACGCCCTCAGCAACTTTGACGACTATCTGCCCGAGATTGACCGCTTTTTGGGGTGGTAGCGCTTTATCATTTTTCGCACCTGTGAATCAAGGTTTGGCACCAGCTCACACGTCAAAACTACCAAGTTCATAGCTGCTTGCGCTTACCCATCAAGCGCAAACAGCCAATTTGATACAAAAAATCCAAAAAACCCTGCAGTGGCGGCCCATGGGCGCATGCCATGGGAAAATGCCTGCCTATGTATGCACTCTTTGACGACGCTGGCAAATTTCTGGCCGGCCGTATCCTCTCCGAAGCTGAAAGCTCTGCCCAGATTGAATTGGACTCCGGGAAACGGGTCAAGGTCAAAGCCGCGAATGTGCTTCTCAAATTCGACAAACCCACGCCCGCCGAGTTGATTGCGCAGGCGCAGGCCCTGTCGGCGGACATCGACCCGCAGCTCGCCTGGGAGTTTGCCTCCGACGAGGAGTTCGGTTTTGCCGATCTGGCGCGCGACTATTTTTCCGAGAGCGCATCGACCATCGAGCAGGTGGCCGCGCTCTTCAAGCTGTTCGAGGCGCCGCACTACTTCCGCCGCGCAGGCAAGGGCCGCTTCAAGAAGGCACCCGCCGAGATCGTGCAGCAGGCGCTGGCCGCCATCGAGAAGAAAAAACAGATCCAGGCCCAGATCGACGCCTGGGCGAAGGAGCTGGTAGCCGGCACCACACCCGAGCCAGTGCAGCAACAGCTCTACAAGATTCTGTTCCGTCCGGACAAGAACGCGCCCGAGTACAAGGCCGTGGTGGAAGCCAGCCGCAAGGCGCAATTGGCCCCGCTGGCCCTGCTGCAAAAGGCTGGCGCCATCAACTCGTCCTACCAGTTCCACTGGCAGCGCTTTCTGTTCGACAACTTCCCCAAGGGCACGGGCTTTCCGGCGGTCACGGCGCCCCAGCCTCCCACCGATCTGCCGCTGGCTGACGTACAGGCCTATTCCATCGACGATTCGCAGACCACCGAAATCGACGATGCACTGTCGGTACGCGGCTTGGGAAGTGGCCAGGTGACGGTGGGCGTGCACATTGCCGCGCCCGGCCTCGCGATCGAGCCCGGCTCGGCGCTCGACCATCTGGGCCGCAACCGCTATTCCACGGTCTACATGCCCGGCTACAAGGTCACCATGCTGCCCGACGAGGTGGTGCAGATCTACACGCTGGACGAGGGCCGCGCCAATCCGGCCGTGTCGCTGTATGTCACGTACGACGAAGAGACGCTGGAAGTCATCTCCAAGGAAACCCGGCTGGAACGTGTGCCGGTGGTGGTCAACTTCCGCTACGACAAGCTCGACCACATTGCCACCGAAGAGTGGCTGATGGACAGCAGCCTGCAGGTTGAAAATACGCCCCAACCCTTGCTGGAAAAGCGCGAAGAGCTCACATTTTTATACCGCCTCTCGCGCCATCTGAAGGCGGGACGGGAAGTGGTGCGCGGCAAGCCCGAGAACTTCAACCGCCCCGACTACAACTTCCGCCTCGTCGGCAATGACGGTGCGGTGCCCAACGGCTCCGAAACGGTGGAGATCAGCGTGCGCAAGCGTGGCGCGCCACTCGACCTGATCGTGGCCGAGGCTGCCATCGTGGCCAACAGCAGCTGGGGCCAGTTGCTGGCCGACTATGGCGTGCCCGGCATCTACCGCAGCCAGGCAAGCCTGGCGCCCGGCATCAAGGTGCGCATGTCCACCAAGGCACTGCCGCATGCAGGCATCGGGGTCAAAAGCTATGTCTGGGCCACCTCACCGCTGCGCCGCTATACCGACCTGGTCAACCAGTGGCAGATCATTGCCTGTGCGCGCAACGGCGCAACGGCAGCGCTGGTGGCCCCGTTCAAGCCCAAGGATGCAGAGATGTTCTCCATCATCAGCGGGTTTGACGCCGCCTACAGCGCCTACAACGGCTACCAGGCAGGCATGGAGCGCTTCTGGACCCTGAAATACCTGGAACAGCACCAGATCAGTGAGCTAACTGCAACAGTCATGAAGGAAGGCGCCGCCGGCAGCATGATGGTGCGCGCAGATGCACTACCATTGGTGTTTCCGGTACTGGGCGCGCAGAATTTGCCGCGTGGTGCCCAGGTCCGGGTCAAACTGGGGGAGATCGACGAGATCACGCTCGATGTGACTGGAACCGTGCTGGAGAGACTGGACGATACCGGGGCCGAACAGGCCAGCGAGGACTCGCCAGAAGATGAGGAGGAGGCCGTGGCCGGGCCCATCGCGATTGCGGTGGACATGAGCGACGGCGAGGACGCGGCGACAACAAAAACCGATTAACCGGAACCGTGAAGTTTCTGCAATTTCTTCGTTCGCTTTCCACACTGCAGCTGGCGCTGCTGATCTCGGTTCTGGTGCACGCCGTGGTGCTCAGCATCCGCTTTGTCGACCCTGAAGCCTTCGACCGCGTGTTCGAGGACACGCCGCTGGAGGTAATCCTGGTCAATGCCAAATCGGACGATGCCAAGCCCGACAAGGCCCAGGCCGTGGCCCAGGCCAATCTGGCAGGCGGCGGCGAGTCTGCCAACACTGCAGAGCGCGCCACCAGCCCCATGCCCTACTCGGCCATCACCAACATGGGCGATGATTTCGAGGAGCGCCAGCGCCAGATCGACGCCATGCAGACGCAGCAGATGCAATTGCTCGCCGACCTGCGCAACCAGCTGGCGCAGTACCGCCCGCCCGATACGCGCAAGGCCAGTGCATCGCAGTCCGACATGGAGCAGGAAGAAAAGCACAAGCAGCTCCTGAAGATGCTGGCCGAGATTGAAAAGCGCATCCACGAGGAAAACGCCCGCCCCAAAAAACGCTACATCAGTCCCGCCACCCGCGAAGAAGTGTTTGCGCTGTACTACGATGAGTTACGCCGCAAAGTGGAAGACCGGGGCACGGCCAACTTCCCTGAAGCCGGCGGCAAGAAGCTGTATGGCGAATTGATCATGATCATGACGGTGAACCACGACGGCCGCGTGCTGGGCACCGAGGTGTACAAAAGCTCGGGCAACCAGCAGCTGGATCGCCGTGCCGAAGCCATTGCGGTCAGCAGTGGGCCATTTGGCCACTTCGGCCCGGCGCTGCGCGCCAAGGCGGACCAGATTGCCGTGGTCTCCAAATTCCGCTTCACCCGCGAGCAGACGCTGGAAACCGCCAATTTGCAGTAAAGTGGAGCAGATTTTGATGCAGCGGGCACCTTGGTGCCCGTTTTTCCACGCGCACCACCATGTCTACCGCCGACCGCTACTGCGTCATGGGCAACCCCATTGCCCACAGCCGCTCACCCCGCATTCACAGCCTGTTTGCCGAACTGACAGGCCAATCCCTGGTGTACGAGCGCGAGCTGGTGCCGCTGGATGCATTTGAAGCACACCTGCACCGCCTTGTGAATAGCGGCACGAAGGGCATGAACGTCACCGTGCCCTTCAAGCTCGATGCCGCACGCCTGGCCGATACGCGCAGCGACCGCGTGGCGCTCTGTGGCGCTGCCAACACCCTGGTGGTGGGCACAGATGGCCGCATCCACGCCGACAATACGGATGGCCTGGGCCTTGTCGCCGACATCACCCGCAACGCCGGTGTGGCCCTGGGCGGCCAGCGCGTGCTGCTGCTGGGCGCGGGCGGCGCTGCGGCCGGCGCACTGGCGCCGCTGATGGAACAAGCCCCGACCCAACTGGTGGTGTGCAACCGCACGCACAGCAAGGCGCAGGATCTGGCTGTCCAACACGCCGAAATTGCCTCGCTATACAAAACAGAGCTATTGGCACTTGACAGCAGCGCACTGACAGGTGTTTTCGATGTCATCATCAACGCCACTGCCAGCAGCATGCAGGGCGCGGCCATCCCGGTGCCCCCCCATGTGCTGCGCGCCGGCACGCTGGTGTACGACATGATGTACGGCCCTGCTGCCGAGCCATTCCTGCAATGGGCGGCACAGCACGGTGCATCCGGGCGCGACGGCCTGGGCATGCTGGTGGAACAGGCCGCAGAAGCTTTCTGGCTGTGGCGGGGCGTGCGCCCGCCATCGCAGCCCGTGCTGGCGCAACTGCGAGCCGAGTTGGCAGCGCATTGAGGCGTAGCGGCCAGGCAATGTCATGAAAAGCATCGCACGCTGGTTAGGTTGGGCACTGCTGCTGGCACTGGGCCTGCAGCTGTTCTTCGTCGGTCGCATAGCGCTGATGGCATCCATCGACCCGGCCTCCACCGCGTTCGAGCGCAGCGAGGCCTGGCGCCAGGTGCGCCACGAGGGCCATCTGCGGTGGAGCCAGCAGTGGATGCCCTACAGCCGTATCTCCGACCATTTGAAGCGCGCCGTGATTGCCGCTGAAGACGATGATTTTGCGAACCACGACGGCGTGCAGTGGGATGCGATTGAAAAAGCCCGCGCACGCAACGCCCGGGCCGTGGAACGCGCAGAGCAGCAGCAAGAGCAGGCCCTTGCCCGCGCGGAGGCCCAGGCCAAAAAACGCGGCGAAGCCTTTGACCCGAGTACAGTGCCCACGCGGCCCGTCAAGCTGATGGGCGGCTCCACCATCACCCAACAGCTGGCCAAGAACCTGCTGCTCTCCTCCGAGCGCAGCCTGCTGCGCAAAGGGCAGGAACTGGCCCTCACCTACATGCTGGAGTATTTGCTTTCCAAGCAGCGTATTCTGGAGCTGTATCTGAACCACGCTGAATGGGGCAATGGCATCTTTGGCGCCGAGGCTGCCGCGCAGCACTACTTTGGCAAATCGGCAGCGCAGCTGGCGCCACACGAGGCAGCGCGCCTGGCCATCATGCTGCCCAACCCCAAAGGGGCAGAGAAAAATCCGCAAACCGCTTACCTGAACCGCCGTACTTCCACGATCACCGCACGCATGCGCTATGCTGAGTTGCCATGAGGGCCTGCTCTCTTTTCGAGAGGAAAAAGGCCTCCAGTGCAGAATTGGCCTGCGCATACAGCTATCGTTTCCATTGCATGAGAATTATTGGCATTGACCCCGGCCTGCAGACCACCGGCTTTGGCGTGATCGACGTCGACGGCCAGCGCCTGTCCTATGTGGCCAGCGGCACCATCCGCACCACCACACTGGACCTCGGCGACCTGCCCGGCCGGCTGAAAATGATCTTTGATGGCATCTCCGAAATCTGCCAGCGCTACGAGCCCGATATGGCCTCGGTTGAAATCGTCTTTGTCAACGTCAACCCGCAATCGACCTTGCTGTTGGGCCAGGCGCGTGGATGCGCGCTGACGGCGCTGGTGTCGCAAAACCTGCCGGTGGCCGAGTACACCGCGCTGCAGATGAAAAAGGCCGTGGTGGGCCATGGCCGCGCCGCCAAGAACCAGATCCAGGAAATGGTCCGCCGCCTGCTGCAGTTGCCGGGCCTGCCCGGCACCGATGCCGCCGATGCGTTGGGCATGGCGATCACCCATGCACACGCAGGCCTGGCCATGGCCCGCATGTCCGAAGCAAGCCCTCTGCAACGCAGACAGCACGCCATGTACAAGGCAGGCCGCAGCTACTGAGCCCACACCAAGGCAGGCTTTCAGGGCGCCCGCGCCTTCATCCGGCTGCCTGCGCTTCATTCATTCCCCCGCCCGCCCTGCCAACAGGCAGTACAACAGAATGTGAGGATAGGCTGGGCAAAAAAAAACCTGTGCACTTCGTAGGCGCACAGGTTTGGCCGGCTGCAGGATTCCTCATGCGTGGATCCGGACACTCCGTGAAGCAGTGTTCGGCATCAGGTGCAGCCACCAAAGTAAGCTTTGGACGGGTTCCGTGCCCAAAGGTTCAACCCAGAGCGCGGACAAACCCAGAATTATGGCCGCATACAGACGATATCAATAGGCATTGAAGACAATATTGGCAATTAGTCCGGTACCGACGGCGATGAGCAGATAGTCACCTCCGTATTGGATCCACTGGTAGCCTCTTGGCGGTGGCGTCAGACGGTGCATTCGCCAGTCACCCACCACATAGCTGTATCCACGATAAGGGGCGGGTACGTAGCCCCCGCGGTACCAGTCATTGCGCGGCCCCACGCCACGCCCCCGGTCGGGTACCACGACGACACGAGGGGGAGGACGGTGGTCATGCCGGTAATCACGGCGGCGGTCATCATAGCGACGGTCATGGTCACGATCACGGTCCCAATGGCGACGCTGGCCGGGAGGGCCGTAACCATCCGGGCCACGGCCATCGCGCTGCTGCATGTGGCGGCCATCCGGCTGGGCTTGTGCGGGCGTACTCACGGCCATCGCGCAAGCCAGGGCGAGGCCCAGGCTGCCTGCGATGGTGGAGATCGTGCTGCTCAGTTTTATCATGACCTGTTTCCTTTCGAAAAACGCGGCGGCGCCGGGCTCACCCATTACCGCTGTGCATGACTGTTTAACGTGAGGCCGAGACCAGCGGTTTACCCCTCAGGCTCAGGTTTACCCTCTGTATGCCTTGTGTAAAGCGCCACATGGAGCCTCGAATCTGCCGCAAAAGCCCTGTACATGCCATTTCTGTGTGCCAGCAAGCGTCGAGAGCATGGGGCTGTTTACGGAATTTTTACCTTCAGACCATGCGGCCCACGAACAATACCGCAAAGAACGCCAGCGCCGCAATCACGGTCCACTTGATCAGCAGCACGGACCACTGGCGATAGCGGCGCTGGCCCGTGCCTAAATAGACACAGAAGCTGATGGCCGACATCAGCACCAGCAGCATGAAGATCCAGCGGAACATCAGCATGCAGCGGGCCTACCAGGCGAGTGCTGCCTGCGCAAAGCCCTGAGGCGCTTCACGCACATGCTCGAAGGTGACGATATCCCAGGCATCGCGCTGCTGCATCAACTCGCGCAGCAGCAGGTTGTTGAGCCCGTGCCCGGAGCGGAAGGCGCTGTAGGCCGCCAGCAATGGGTAACCCACGATGTACAGGTCACCCATGGCATCCAGAATCTTGTGCTTGACGAACTCATCGTCATAGCGCAGCCCATCGCTGTTGAGGACTTTGTAATCGTCCATCACGATGGCGTTGTCCAGGCCACCGCCCAGTGCCAGGCCATTGGAGCGCAGCATTTCCACATCTTTGGTGAAGCCGAAAGTACGCGCACGGGCGATATCGCGTGTGTAGTTGCCGGCACCCAGGTCAAACTCGAACATCTGGCCAGTCGAATCCACGGCCGGATGCGCAAAATCGATCTCAAAGCGCAGCTTGTAGCCATGGTAGGGATCCAGCCGCGCCCACTTGAGATTGTTGCCCTCTCCCTGCCGGATCTCCACCGGCTTGAGCAGGCGCAGAAAGCGCTTGGGCGCGTTCTGCAGCTCGATGCCAGCGCTTTGCAGCAGAAAAACGAACGAGGCGGACGAGCCATCGAGGATCGGGATTTCTTCAGCCGTCACATCGATATACAGATTGTCGATGCCCAGACCGGCGCAGGCCGACATCACATGCTCCACCGTGTGGATGCGCACGTCGCCCTTGCCCAGGGTCGATGCCATGCGGGTGTCCACCACCGCTTCCGCATTCACCGGAATATCCACCGGCTCGGGCAGATCGACACGGCGAAACACGATGCCGGTATTGGCCTGCGCAGGGCGCAGGATCAACTCGACACGCTGGCCGCTGTGCAAGCCCACGCCTACGGCGCGGGTCAGGGATTTGATGGTACGTTGCTGAAGCATAACCTGTTGATTTTACGCCGTGCCAGCCTGTGAGACTGCACAAAATACCAATCGCCCGGATAGCGAAGGCCTGTTGCCCGATTGCTTGCAGATTTTGCCGATCTGTGCGCAAAGCAGATGCGGAGAGATCGCAGACACGTGCCAGGCACGTCTCTGAGAATGCGTTGACGATCTCTACGCAGCCGCGTTGGAGTGCCATCGGGATGAGTTCGAAGGGCCAGCGCGAGGAGATCGTCAACACGTTCTAATAACAACGCGCTGACAACCCCAAAGGTTGCAGCGCGTTGCAGTTTGATTCATCCATGTGCCCCGGGCAATGGATGGTGCCTTCACATCACTCAGTCTGCCTGCTTGCGCAGGAAGGCAGGGATTTCCAGGTCTTCCATGCCGCTCGACGACATGGCATCAACACGCGCCGAAGCCGCGTTGCGTCCGGTGCGCCAGACCGATGGGGTCTTCTTGTCGGCAAAGTCGTTGGCAAAGCCGGTGCCCATGGGCATGGCATTTTGCGCAGCCAAGCCGGCCACAGGAGCGTTCACCGATTGTGGCGTGTAGGCAATGTCGTCCGTACCCGTGCGCAGGCCCACGCTGCCTTGAATCACCGAGATGGGCTGGCGCTTGGCCACAGGACGCGACAGGCCGGTGGCCAGCACAGTCACACGAATCTCGTCACCCAGGGTTTCGTCGTAGGCTGCGCCGAAGATCACGTGCGATTCAGGCGATGCGTAGGCATTGATCGTGCTCATGGCCTGGCGCGATTCGGCCAGCTTCAGGCTGCCCTTGGTCGCCGTCACCAGCACCAGGATGCCCTTGGCACCCGACAGGTCGATACCTTCCAGCAGCGGGCATGCCACCGCTTGCTCTGCAGCAATGCGTGCACGGTCTGGGCCGCTGGCAGTGGCCGTACCCATCATGGCCTTGCCTGGCTCGCTCATCACGGTCTTCACGTCGGCAAAGTCGACGTTGATGTAGCCGTGGTCGTTGATGATTTCGGAGATGCCGCCAACCGCGTTCTTCAGCACGTCGTTGGCGTGCGCAAACGCCTGGTCCTGGGTGATGTCGTCACCCAGCACGTCCAGCAGCTTCTCGTTGAGCACCACGATCAGCGAATCCACGTTGGCCTCCAGCTCGGTGAGGCCGCCATCGGCGTTGGACATGCGGCGCTTGCCTTCCCACTCGAACGGCTTGGTCACCACGCCCACGGTGAGGATGCCCATCTCCTTGGCAACGCGTGCGATCACTGGTGCAGCGCCCGTGCCCGTGCCACCACCCATGCCTGCGGTGATGAAGAGCATGTGCGAGCCAGCGATAGCGGAGCGGATATCTTCGATGGCGGATTCGGCAGCCTCACGGCCGTTTTCAGGCTTGCTGCCAGCGCCCAGGCCGGTTTCACCCAGCTGGATCACGCGATGGGCATGGCAGCGCTCCAATGCCTGCGCATCGGTGTTGGCCGAAATGAACTCGACACCCTGAACACTGTTGGCGATCATGTGCTCGACAGCGTTGCCGCCGCCGCCGCCCACGCCGATCACCTTGATCTGGGTGCCCTGGTTGAATGTGTTGCCTTCATACATTTCGATGGTCATTGCCTGCTCCTCTCGCTCGCGCGTCAACATGAAAAAATTGGGTTACGGATAATTCACTCTTTAATGAACAAATGGTTGCTGGTGGCCCTATCGGTCGCCAAGGGTCGTGAACCTTGGGCACTGAAGGGCTGCTTTGCGCCAGCCAACAAGTGCTGTCATGCATGGTTAAAAGTTCCCCACAATAAAGTCCTTCAAACGCCCAAAAGCCGATTTCACCGAACCGGTTTTCTGGGCCACCTTGTAGCCACGCATGCGTGCCATGCGGGCTTCTTCCAGCAGGCCCATGACGGTGGCAGCGCGGGGCTGGGCCACCATCTCGGCCAGGGTGCCGGAATACTTGGGAATGCCACGGCGCACGGGCTTGAGGAAGATGTCCTCCCCCAGCTCGACCATGCCCGGCATCACGGCGCTGCCGCCCGTCAGCACAATGCCCGACGACAGTACCTCCTCATAGCCTGACTCGCGGATGACTTGCTGCACCAGCGAGAAAATCTCTTCCACACGCGGCTCGATCACGCCGGCCAGCGCCTGCTTGGACAACAGGCGCGGGCCGCGATCGCCCAGGCCCGGCACATCGACCTGCGTGTCCGGATCGGCCAACAGCTGCTTGGCGCAACCGCTCTCGACCTTGATGTCTTCTGCATCCTTGGTGGGGGTGCGCAACGCCATGGCGATATCGCTGGTGATCAGATCACCGGCAATGGGGATCACCGCCGTGTGGCGAATGGCACCACCTGTGAAGATCGACACATCGGTGGTGCCAGCGCCGATGTCGACCACGGCAACGCCCAGTTCACGCTCGTCATCGGTCAGTACGGCCTGACTCGACGCCAGGGGGTTCAGCAGCAGCTGCTCCACTTCCAGGCCACAGCGGCGCACGCACTTGATGATGTTCTCGGCCGCACTTTGCGCGCCGGTCACGATGTGGATCTTCGACTCCAGGCGCAGGCCGCTCATGCCGATGGGTTCGCGCACATCCTGGCCGTCGATTGCAAACTCCTGCGGTTCCACCAGCAGCAGGCGCTGGTCAGACGGAATATTGATGGCCTTGGCCGTATCGAGCACGCGCGCTACATCTGCAGCCGACACTTCCTTGTCCTTGACTGCCACCATGCCGCTGGAATTGATGCCGCGGATGTGGCTGCCCGTGATACCGGTGTAGACGCGCTGGATGTTCAGGTCGGCCATCAACTCGGCCTCCTTCAAAGCCTGCTGAATGCTCTGCACCGTGGCGTCGATATTCACCACCACACCGCGCTTCAAACCGTTGCTGGGCGCCACGCCCAGTCCGGCCAGCTTCAGCTCACCATTGCCCAGCACTTCAGCCACGACCACCATGACTTTGGCCGTGCCGATATCAAGGCCTACCACTACATCTTTGCTGTCTCGTGCCATGGTCAGTTGCCCTCGATGATTGAGTGATTGGTATGGTTCATGTGTTGCATCTCTGAATGTTCTACTTCTTGGGTGCAGGTCTGGCCGCCGAGGTGGAGCCCGTGCTCACGCCCTGCATGCGAACGGCATAGCCGCCAGCATGGCGCAGGTCGGCAGAGGTCAGCGAGGCAACGCTTCGCTTGTACATGCCGGTCACTTCCGGCAGGGACTCGGCAAACTTGCTCACGCGCTGGCGCACTTCTGTTTCTGTGCCTTGGCCCATCTCTATCACCGCACCCGATTGCAAGGTGGCCTTCCAGCTGCCGCTGCTGCTCTCGTCCAGCCCGATCAGGGGGTTGTCGAGCTTGGCGTAGATGGGTGCGAGCGCCCGGAACATGCCCAGCACCTCCATCGACCGGCCGGCCCGGCCAGACAGATGGGGCAGATTGTGCAGATCCGGGTCTGTGGAATCTCCTTCAAACATCTGGCCATCGCTGTTGAGCAGGCGCGATTCGCCCTCTGCTCCCCAGACGGCCGCCGCATCCTGTTCGGTGATCGTGACCGACAGGGTGTGCGGAAACTCGCGCCGCACCTGGGCCTGGCGCACCCACGGCGCCTGCTCGAAAATCTTGCGCGTCTCGTCCAGATCCATGGTGAAGAAGTTGCCCTTGAGCGCTGGCATCACATTGGCCTGCAACGAAACGGCACTGTTGTGCTCCATCTCGCCTTGCACCACGATGCGGGCAATGCTGAGCGCAGGGTGGTGGATGGCCCAGCGCGCACCGGCTGCCAGCACCATGGCGCCGCAACCCACGAACAATGCCGTTGCCAGCATGTTCATGAGCCTGACGTCAAAGGGGACTGGCATGGTCTGTTCCATGGTGTGTCTGTCCTTCTTTCAAACCTCGGCGCCTTGCGCCGCGTCGGTGGATGCCGATGCCAGCAGGTGCAGGCACAGGTCTTCGTAGCTCATGCCGGTGGCGCGAGCGGCCATCGGCACCAGCGAATGGCCGGTCATGCCCGGAGAGGTGTTGATCTCCAGCAGAAAAGGCTTGTTGTCGGAGGCGCGCACCATCACATCGGCACGCGACCAGCCACGGCACCCCAGGGTGCGGAAGGCCTTTTCCGCCAGATCACCAATGGCAGCCTCCATGTCGGCAGGCAGGCCGCTGGGGCAGAAATACTGCGTGGTGTCGGTGAAGTACTTGTTCTGGTAGTCGTAGTTGCCTTCGGGCGCCACGATCTTGATCACCGGCAATGCCTTCGCATTGCGCCCCTGGCCCAGCACCGCGCAGGTGGTCTCCACGCCTTCGATGAACTGCTCGCACAGCACTTCCGGGTCATAGCGCGATGCCAGCTCGTAAGCCTTGGCGCATTCTTCGGGCGTGCTGATTTTGGACAGGCCGATGGTCGATCCTTCGCGCGCTGGCTTCACGATCATCGGCGAGCCCAGCGCTGCAAGCGCATCGCGCGTATCCTGCTCGCTGGCAGCCATGCGCCACTCCGGGGTGGACAGCCCTTCAAAGCGCCAGATGCGCTTGGTCATGATCTTGTCCATCGCAATGCTCGATGCCATGACACCCGGGCCGGTGTAGGGAATGCCCAGCAACTCGAGCGCACCCTGCACCGTGCCATCTTCCCCATGGCGGCCATGGAGCGCGATGAAGCAGCGTACGAAACCCTGCTTGCGCAGCTCGCCCAGGTCTTGCACGGAAGGATCGAACGCATGCGCATCGACCCCTTTGGATTGCAGCGCTGCCAGGACGCCCTTGCCGGACATCAGCGAGACTTCGCGCTCGGCAGAACTGCCACCCATCAGCACGGCAACCTTGCCCAGTGCCTTCACATCGATATTCATCATTTTTTCACTCATACCGCGCTCTCCTTTTGCGCAATACGCTCATCATTTGATAGCAAATCCATCACTTTTCCGGCCACCGACCCGATCGACCCCGCACCCATGCACAGCAGCACATCGCCATCCTTGGCGTGGTCCACAATCGCTTGGGGCATCTCGGCAATCTGCTCTACAAAGATGGGTTCGACCTTGCCTGCCACGCGCACCGCACGGGCCAGCGCCCGGCCATCGGCCGCCACGATCGGCGCTTCGCCAGCGGCATATACCTCGGCCAGCAACACGGCGTCAGCGCCACCGATCACCTTGACGAAATCCTCAAAGCAATCGCGTGTGCGGGTGTAGCGGTGGGGCTGGAAGGCCAGCACCAGACGACGGCCCGGGAACGCGCCGCGCGCGGCCGCAATGGTGGCAGCCATTTCGACGGGGTGATGGCCGTAATCGTCAATAACGGTGAACTTTCCACCATTGGCCAGACTTGCTTCTCCATAGCGCTGAAAACGGCGGCCCACGCCCTTGAAACCTGCCAGTCCACGCAGCAGGGCTGCGTCATCCAGTCCCAGCGCCATGGCCACGCCAACGACGGACAGCGCATTGAGCACGTTGTGTTCGCCAGGCAGGTTGAGCACCACATCCAGATCCGGCAGGCCTTCGGCCGTACGGCGCTGCACGGTAAAGCGCATCTGGCCATTGTCGGCGCGTACATCGACCGCACGGATCTGCGCTGCCTCGTTCAAGCCGTAGGTCGTGACCGTGCAGGCCACGCGGTCCACGATCTCGGCCACGGCAGGGCTGTCGGTGCAGACGATGGCGTTGCCGTAGAACGGCATGCGGTTGAGGAAATCGACGAACGCAGACTTGAGGCGGCCAAAGTCATGGCCATAGGTGTCCATGTGGTCGGCATCAATGTTCGTGACCACCGCCATCACGGGCAGCAGGTTCAGGAACGATGCGTCCGACTCGTCGGCCTCGACCACGATGTACTCGCCGCTGCCCAGCCGCGCATTGGCACCAGCACTGTTGAGCTTGCCGCCAATCACAAAGGTCGGGTCCCAGCCCGCTTCGGCCAGCACGCTGGTGACCAGGCTGGTAGTGGTGGTCTTGCCATGGGTGCCCGCAATGGCGATGCCTTTGCGCAGGCGCATCAGCTCTGCCAGCATCTGCGCGCGGGGCACCACAGGAATGTTGCGAGCGCGGGCGGCCAGCACCTCGGGGTTGTCGGCCTGCACCGCCGTCGAGGTGACCACGGCCTGAGCGTTGGCGATATGTGCCGCATCGTGGCCGACAAAGGTAGTGATGCCTGCATCGCGCAGGTGCTGCAAGGTGGCGCCGTCGGACAGGTCTGAACCCGACACCACATAGCCCAGGTTGTGCAGCACTTCGGCAATGCCGCTCATGCCTGCACCACCGATACCCACGAAGTGAATGCGTTGGATGGCGTGCTTCATCGTGCCACCTCCTCGCAAGCTTGAGCCACACGTTGTGCGGCTTCCAGTTTCTGCATTGCTTTTGCCTTTTGCGCTTTCTCCACCAACGTGGAGCGCTCTATATTTTCTAGCATTTCAGCCAGATTTTGTGCGCTTAAAACGCTTTGTTGCACCAACCATCCTGCACCGCAATCCACCAGGAAACGCGCATTGGCCGTCTGGTGGTCATCCACTGCTGCAGGGAAAGGAACGAACACCGCAGCGGCGCCTACGGCGGCCAGCTCCGTCACCGTGCTGGCACCCGCGCGGCAGACGATGATGTCTGCGTCGGCATAGGCCCTGGCGGCGTCGTCGATGAAGGGGGTCAAGGTGGCTTGCACACCTGCTGCCGCATAGTTGGCCTGCAGCGCATCGATCTGCTTGGCGCCGCTTTGGTGAGTGACCCGTGGCCGAGATGCCTCGGGAATCAGTGCCAGCGCCTGGGGCACGACCTCGTTCAGCGCCTTGGCACCCAGGCTGCCGCCCACCACCAGCAGATGCAGAGGACCCGTGCGGCCTGCGAAACGTGCAGCAGGCTCGGGTTGCTGCGTGAACTCGGCACGCAAAGGGTTGCCCACCCATTCGGCACCGGCAATTGCATCCGGAAAGGCACTGAACACGCGCTTGGCAAAACGCGCCAGCAACTTGTTGGCCATGCCGGCCACCGAGTTCTGCTCATGCAGAACGATGGGAACCCCGCCCAATACTGCAGCGAGCCCACCAGGCACGGTGATGTAACCGCCCATGCCGACCACCACATCGGGCTTCACACGGCGCAGCACGGCACGCGCCTGCGACAGCGCCTTGGCCATGCGCAGGGGCAGGCCCAGCAATGATGCAGCGCCCTTGCCCCGCACGCCGGAAAACGCCACCGTCTCCAGCGGAAAGCCCCGTGGTGGAACGAGGCGCTCTTCCATGCTGCCGGGAGCACCCAGCCAATGCACGGTCCAGCCGCGGTCACGCAGCTCTTGCGCCACGGCCAGCCCCGGGAAGATGTGCCCCCCTGTTCCGCCAGCCATGATGAGTGCGGTCTTGCTCATGCGCGCGCACCTCCCGCACTCATGGCCTTGTTCTCGCAATCAATGCGTAGCACGATGGCGATGGCAACCAGGTTCATCAGGATGGCCGAGCCGCCAAAGCTCATCAGCGGCAGCGTCAAGCCCTTGGTTGGCAAGGCACCCAGGTTCACCCCCACGTTGATAAAGGTCTGGAAGCCGATCCAGATGGCAACCCCCTGGGCCACCAGACCCGAGAAGATCCGATCCATGCGGATGGCCTGGCGGCCAATCTCGACAATGCGGCGGATCATGAAGAAAAACAGGCCCAGCAGAATCACAATGCCCACCAGCCCCAGTTCCTCACCGATCACGGCCAGCAGGAAGTCGGTGTGCGCTTCGGGCAGCCAATGGAGTTTTTCCACGCTGCCGCCCAGGCCCACACCAAAAATCTCACCCCGTCCAATTGCAATCAGCGAATGCGACAACTGGTAGCCTTTGCCCAGCGCATGCTTTTCGCTCCATGGATCCAGGTAGGCGAAGATACGTTCGCGGCGCCATTCGGATGTCATCACGATCATGGCAAAGGCCGCCACCAGAATGAGCGCGATGATGAAGAACATGCGTGCGTTGACGCCGCCCAGAAACAGGATGCCCATGGCGATCACGGCAATCACCATGAACGCCCCCATGTCGGGCTCGGCGAGCAGCAGCGCACCCACAATGCCCACCGCCAGGCCCATGGGCAGCACGGCGCGGAAGAAGCGCTCCTTCACCTCCATCTTGCGGACCATGTAGTCGGCCGCGTACATGATGACTGCGATCTTGGCCAGCTCGGACGGCTGGAAATTCATGATACCCAGCGACAGCCAGCGGCGCGCGCCATTCACCACCGTGCCCACATGCGGAATCAGCACCGCAATCAGCATGAGGATGGAGCCGATGAAGAGCCAGGGCGCCCAGCGCTCCCAGACCTTCATGGGAATCTGGAATGCCAGCACTGCAGCCACAAAGCCCAGGCCTACGCTCAGCAGGTGGCGCTGGAAGAAATAGTAATGCGCAATCTTGCCGAAACGAGGGTTGTCCGGCATGGCGATCGAGGCAGAGAACACCATGACGATGCCCCACGACAGAATTGCCACCACCAGCCAGATCAGCACCTGGTCGGCACCAAAGAAACTGGCCGTGTTGGTAGGCATCTGGCGGTACTCATTGCCACCCACGCGCACCGGCAGGATGTCGACAGGCTTCTCACCTGCCGGCTTGAACCAGCCACCAAACTTGTCACGCAGTGCTGTGGTTGCGCTCATGGCTGCACCTCCAGGCTGCTGCCTTTTTCTTCGGCCAGTGCGGCGACCGCCTGGCAGAACACCTCGGCACGGTGGGCATAGTTCCTGAACATGTCCAGACTGGCGCAGGCCGGAGACATCAGCACCGCATCACCCGCGCGGGCCTGCTGGCTGCACAGCTGCACCGCCTCTTCCATGGTCTGCGCATGCTGCATCGGCGCATGCGTGTCGGCCAGTGCTTCTTCTATCAGCGGCGCATCGCGGCCAATCAGTACCACTGCGCGCGCATAGCGCAGCACAGGATCTGCCAGCGGCGAGAAATCCTGGCCTTTGCCGTCGCCGCCCAGGATCAGAACGATCTTGCGGTCCGCACCCAAACCCATCAGTGCGGCTACCGTCGCACCGACGTTGGTGCCCTTGCTGTCGTCAAAGTACTCGACGTCATCCACCACGCCAATGGGCTCGACGCGGTGGCGTTCGCCCCGATACTCGCGCAGGCCAAACAGCATCGGGCCGAAGGCAGCACCCGCGGCATGGCCCAGCGCCAGTGCAGCCAGTGCGTTCATGGCGTTGTGGCGACCGCGAATGCGCAAGGCATCGGCCGGCATCAGGCGTTGCACAAAAATTTCGTCGCTCGCAGCCTGGTTGCGCTTGTTGCTGGCACTGTTGCCATCGTCCTGCGCCCGTACCAGCCATGCCATGCCATTGACCACTTCCAGCCCGAAATCGCCAGGCTGGCTGGGCATGTCCAACCCAAAGCTGATGTGCGCGCGCAATTGAGGGCGTTGGAGCTTGATGCGTACGGGCGGTGGCAGCATTTCCATCACCATCGAATCATCACGATTGAGCACCATCAATGCGTTCTTGCCAAAGATTCGGGCCTTGGCAGCGGCATAGGCCTGCATGCTGCCGTGCCAGTCCAGGTGATCCTGCGTGATGTTGAGCACCGTAGCGGCCGTGGGCTCGAATGCATGCGCATCTTCGAGCTGAAAGCTGGACAGCTCCAGCACCCAGGCCTGCGGCAGGTCTTCGGCATCGATGCGTTCAGACAAGGTATCGAGCAAGGTGGGGCCGATGTTGCCTGCCACCGCAGTGCGGATACCTGCATGCTCAAGCAGTTGCCCCGTGAGCGAGGTTACTGTGGTCTTGCCATTGGTGCCGGTGATGGCTAGCACCTTGGGTTGGTAGCCATGCGCCTGTGCGAGGCTGCCCAGCGCCATCGAGAACAGGTCGAGCTCACCACTGACGGGCAGGCCAATGGCTCGCGCAGCCTCCACAACCGGCGCCACGACAGCAGGACTCAGGCCTGGAGAGCGGTATACAGCACCCAGACTCTGGCCATCAATCAAGGCAGCAGAAAACTCTCCCGCCACAAAGCGCACCGCCGGCAACTCAGCCTGCAGCTGAGCAAGCTGAGGCGGCGCTTCGCGCGTGTCTGCCACGGTCACATCCGCGCCTGCGCGCACGCACCAGCGTGCCATGGCGAGGCCAGAGGCGCCCAAGCCCAGCACCAGCACCCGCTGCCCTTGCAGGTGCTGAGCCTGACCTTGCGGCCACTGCACTGGCACCGGTGGGTATTCCACCACCTGCTCGGCAGGCTGTGCGGCTACTGCCGTCACTTCGCCGCTGGCGGCATCGGAGATGCTGGGGTCTGCAAAAATCTGCGCCACAAAAGCGGCAGCATCCTTGGCCGCCGTCAGTGTGGATACGTCAGGAATGGGCTCTGCAATAGGGGCAGCAGGCTCAGCGACTGCATCAGGCACCACTGGCGCGGCGGCGTTTCCTTCATCGGCACTGTGCGCCGCAGGTGCTTCGCCTTCCACCACATCACCCTGCGGCACAGGCAGTGCGGCTTCATCTTCTACAGCAAGGGTTGCCACGGATTCAGAAGCAATTGGCGCCTGCAGTCCTTGCACCAGCGTCGCATTTTCATCTACTGCGTGCTGCACAGAATCAGCCACCGGCGCAGTGCCATCCGGCGCCATCGCAGGGTTGTCGGTGAGGGGCTTGAAGGCTTCGGTAGACATGGTGTTTACCTCAGCTTCAGGGTGGACAGGCCAATCAGGCACAGCAGCATGGTGATGATCCAGAAGCGCACCACAACCTGCGTCTCCTTCCAGCCACTCTTCTCGAAATGGTGGTGGAGTGGCGCCATCTTCAGCAGTCGACGGCCTTCGCCATAACGCTTTTTGGTGTACTTGAACCACACTACCTGCATCATCACCGACACAGCCTCGGCCACGAACACTCCGCCCATGATGGCCAGCACAATTTCCTGGCGCACGATGACGGCGATGGTGCCCAGAGCACCGCCCAGCGCCAATGCGCCCACATCCCCCATGAAGACCTGGGCTGGATGGGTGTTGAACCACAGGAAGGCCAGACCCGCGCCAAGCATGGCACAGCAGAAAATGAGCAGCTCACCCGCGCCACCGATGTGTGGAAAGAGCAGGTAACGCGAGAAATTGACTGAGCCGGTGACATAGGCAAACACACCCAGGGCCGAACCCACCATCACCACCGGCATGATGGCCAGACCATCCAGACCATCGGTCAGGTTGACGGCATTGCTGGAGCCAACGATCACCAGGTAGGTCAGGATCACAAAGCCAAGCACGCCCAGCGGATAGCTCACCTCCTTGAAGAAGGGAACCATCAAGCCTGCCTTGGGCGGCAGATCAAGCGAGAACCCGGATTTGACCCAGCTGACAAAGAGGCTCCACACCTCGGTATTGGTGTTCTCGGAAATGCAGAACACCAGGTACAGGGCGGCGCCCAGGCCGATGATCGACTGCCACATGTATTTTTCGCGCGAGCGCATGCCTTCGGGGTCCTTGTTGACTACCTTGCGCCAATCGTCCACCCAGCCAATGGCACCAAAGCCGAAGGTCACTGCGAGCACGACCCAGACGAAACGGTTGGAGAGATCGAACCACAGCAGGGTCGAAATCAGGATCGACAGCAGGATCAGCACGCCACCCATGGTCGGCGTGCCGCTCTTGCTCAAGTGAGACTGCATGGCGTAACCCCGGATCGGCTGACCGATCTTCAAGGCGCTCAAGGTGCGGATCACCTTGGGGCCAGCCACGAGCCCGATGATCAAGGCGGTCAGCGCCGCCATCACGGCGCGGAACGTCAGGTACTGGAAGATCCGCAGAAAGCTGAACTCCGGCGACAGGCTTTGCAACCAGCTGGCAAGCAGTATCAGCATGCTGCCTCCTTGCAGGCGCCCTGCGCATTGTCTGTCTTGCCTGCACAGGCTTGCATCGCCTGCACCACTTGCTCCATCTTCATGAACCGCGAACCCTTGACCAACACACTACCTACGTGAGGCATCACCATGCATACCGCCTCCTGCAAGGCCTGCATGCTCTCAAAATGCCGAGCGCCTGCACCAAACGCTGAGGCAGCAAATGCACTCTGTGCCCCCAGCGCAAACAACTGCGCTATGCCTTTTTGCTGTGCCAGCGCACCTGCTTCCGCATGGAACTGTGGGCCGTTGTCACCCACCTCGCCCATATCGCCGAGCACCAGCAATTGCGGTGCAGGCAGCTCGCGCAGCACCTCAATGGCTGCCTCGACCGAATCGGGATTGGCGTTATAGGTGTCATCCACCACGGTGACCTTGCCCGCAGGCGTTGCCACCGACAGCGCACGCGACCGGCCCTTGACCGGCTCGAACGCCGTCAGGCCCTGTGCGATGACCGCGACCGGCACACCCGCCGCATGCGCGCACGCAGCCGCAGCCAGCGCATTGCGCACGTTGTGTCGGCCCGCTATCTGCAGCGCAATGGCCGCACTGCCTGAAGGTGTAAACAGCTCCAGCGTCCAGGCGCCGTCGCCCCAGGCCACATTGCGGGCAAATACCTGGGCACCGTCAGCCTCGTCGCCAAACAGCAAACTGGTGCGAGCGCCAGCCAAGCCTTGCCACAGCGACGTGTACAAATCGCCTGCCGGAAAAACCGCTACGCCGTTGACGGGCAATGCAGACAGCACGCTTCCGTTTTCACGCGCCACCGCCTCAACGGTATGCATGAATTCCTGGTGTTCACGCTGGGCGTTGTTGACCAGACCCACCGTCGGCTGCGCCATGGCTGCCAGCAGCGCGATCTCGCCGGGATGGTTCATGCCCAGCTCCACCACACCGATGCGGTGGTCGGCAACCAAGCCCAGCAAGGTGAGCGGCACGCCGATTTCGTTGTTCAAATTGCCCCGGGTGGCAAACCCGGCGTCACCTGCATGCACCCGCAGGATGGACGCGATCATCTGCGTGACCGTGGTCTTGCCGTTGCTGCCCGTGACCGCCACCATGGGGAGGGCAAACTGCGCACGCCATGCGGTAGCCAGTGCTCCCAAGGCCTTGAGGGTATCCGGCACTACGATGCCGGGCAGGCCTGCGCTGCCTGGATCGGCGTTGCACAATGCGGCAACCGCACCCGCCGACTTGGCTTGCGCCAGAAATGTGTTTCCATCAAAGCGCTCGCCCTTGAGCGCCACAAACAAATCACCAAGCTGCAGGCTGCGTGAATCGGAGTGCACGCGCAGCAGCGGCACTGCACCGTCACCCACAAGCCTTGCCTGTGGGATGTGCTGCTGGATGAACCCCAGCGCCTGGTGCAGGGTCATCATCGTCATAGTTGTTCTTTCCGCTTGGCCAGCGCCGCCTTCGCCTGCGCCGTGTCGAGAAACGGGTGCTTCACACCCGCAATCTCCTGATAGTCTTCGTGCCCCTTACCTGCCACCAGGATCACGTCCTCGCTGGCAGCACGGCACACGGCTTCGTCGATTGCAGCAGCACGGTCGGCCTGCACATGCCAGTGCGCGCTTTTCGCCATGCCTTGCACGATGTCGTCAATGATGGCCAATGGCACTTCGCCACGGGGGTTGTCACTGGTCACGATCACTTCATCTGCCTGGGTTTGCGCAATGCGCCCCATCTGTGGGCGCTTGGTGGCATCACGGTTGCCGCCGCAGCCGAACACGCACCACAGCTTGCCAGCGCGCTGCGCTGCGAGCGGACGCAAGGCCTGCAAGGCCTTCTCCAGAGCATCGGGCGTATGCGAGTAGTCGACAGCAATCAGAGGAGCCCCGGCTTCGGTTACCTGCTCCATGCGGCCGGGCACGGCAGCCATTCCGGCGCATGCATCCACGGCCTGCTGCAGGCCAACCCCCAGCGCTCGCACGCAGGCAATCACTTCCAGCAGGTTGAGCACGTTGTACTGACCGATCACCTGGCTGTGAAGCGTGACGGCCTTGCCGCCTTCCACTACCTCAAACACCAGGCCGCGCTCGCCGGCACGGATATGTCGTGCCGACAGACGCGCGGTCGGGTTGTCAGCGATCGAGACCGTCCACAGGTCGAGCGCCTCAGCCGCCAATTCGGTCGCCAGTTGTGCCCCCTTGGGGTCATCCACATTCACCACCGCAGCCTGCAATCCCGGCCACGCGAAAAGCGCACGCTTGGCAGCCCAATAGGCGTCCATGCTGCCGTGGTAATCCAGGTGATCCTGGGTGAAGTTCGTGAAGATGGCAGCCCGGATGCGCGTTCCTGCCAGACGGTGCTCCTCGATGCCAATGGACGAAGCCTCGATGGCGCAGGCGCCATAGCCCGCATCTACAAAATTGCGGAATGCGCGCTGCAGCAATACGGGGTCGGGGGTGGTCATTCCCGTTACATCCAGCTGGTGCGGCGGGATGCCGACGCCCAGGGTCCCCACCAGCGCACTGCCGCGGTGCGGCAACACGCCTGCGTCGGCCAGATGCGCCACAGCCTGTGCCAGCCACCAGCTGATGCTGGTCTTGCCATTGGTGCCGGTGATCGCCAGCACGTCCAACGCCCGACTGGGTTCGCCAAACCATGCATTGGCAATTTCGCCTGTTGCCGCCTTGAGCTCAGGCATGGCCGCCACGGGCATGCCCGCGAAATCGAATGGCTCCATGCCAGCTTGCTCGACCAGGCACGCAACGGCGCCACGTTGCACGGCTTGCGCCACGTAGGCACGGCCATCGTTGACACCACCGGGCCAGGCGATAAAGGCATCGCCCGGCTGCACCTTGCGGCTGTCGGTCTGCAAGGTGCCGCCGGCAACATGTGCCTTGAGCCAAGCCATGGCCTCGTCCACGCTGCGCAGCAGTTGGGGAGTCGCATTCATAGCGGCTCCTCCACTTCGTTGGCAACGATTTGCGGTTTGACGGTCATATCAGGCTGCACACCCATCAGGCGCAAGGTCTGCTGCACGACTTCGCTGAACACCGGGCCAGCAACCGTGCCACCATAAAAGCTGCCTTGCGATGGCTCATCGATCATCACCGCAACGATGATGCGCGGGTTCTCGATCGGAGCGATACCGGTGAACCAGGCGCGGTACTTGCCCGCTGCATAGCCCTTGCCCTGCTGCTTGCGCGCGGTACCGGATTTGCCGCCGATCGAGTAGCCGACGGTCTGCGCCTTCTGACCAGTACCGCCAGGCCCTGCCGCCAGCCACAGCATGTGGCGCACTTGCTCTGCCGTTTTCTTGGAGAACACGGGCGTGCCTGCCGGGCGCCCCACACTCTTGAGCATGGTGGCCGGAATCACGTTGCCGTCATTGGAGAAGACTGTGTACGAGCGGGCCATCTGGAACAGCGAAGCCGACAGACCATAGCCATAGGAGATAGTGGCCTGCTCCACAGGCTTCCAGCTCTTCCAGGGACGCAGGCGGCCGCTGGCCGCGCCTGGGAATGCGATCTGCGGCTTCTGCCCATAACCCAGGGCGGAGTGCACGTTCCACATTTCCTGCGCCGACATTTTTTGCGCCACCTTGAGCGCGCCCACGTTGCTCGACTTCTGGATCACGCCGTCCACGGTCAGCGCACCGTAGTTGTGCGTGTCAGTGATCGTGAAGCCGCCAATGGCATAGCGACCCGGCGTGGTGTCGATGATGGTGGTGTTCTTGACACGCCCCAGCTCCAGCGCGGTTCCCACGGTGATCGGCTTCATGGTCGAGCCTGGCTCGAAGGTGTCGGTGATGGCACGGTTGCGCAGCTGCTCACCGGTCAGCCGCAAGCGGTTGTTCGGGTCATAGCTGGGGTAGTTGGCCAGCGCCAGCACTTCACCGGTGTGCGCATCCATCACCACCACGCTGCCTGCCTTGGCCTTGAAGGCGGCCACCTGGTCGCGCAGCTTCTGGTAGGCAAAGAATTGCACCTTGCTGTCAATGGAGAGCTGGATGTCCTGGCCTTCCTGCGGCGGGGTTTCGACGCCCACGCCTTCCACCACACGCCCCAGGCGGTCCTTGATGACACGGCGCGAACCGGCTTTGCCGCCCAGTTCCTTGTCGAATGCCAGCTCCATGCCTTCCTGGCCATGGTCTTCCACATTGGTGAAGCCCACGACGTGGGCTGCAGATTCACCTTCCGGGTATTGGCGCTTGTATTCCTTGCGCAGGTAGATGCCCTTGACATCCAGTGTCTTGATCTTCTGGCCAATGTCCCAGTCCAGCTGCCGCTTGATCCAGACAAAGCTCTTGTCTTCGTCAGCCAGTTTGGCGTTGAGCTGGGCGTAGGGCATGCCCATCAGCTTGGCGATTTCGCGCAGCTTGGATTGGGTGGCTGCATCGTCCTGATCCACATCCTCGGGAATCGCCCAGATACTGGCGGCCGGTACGCTGGAAGCCAGGATCAGGCCATTGCGATCCAGCAACCTGCCTCGGTTGGCAGGCAATTCGATGGTGCGCGCAAAGCGCACTTCACCCTGCCGCAGAAAGAAGTCATTGCCGATCACCTGCACGTAAGCTGCGCGCCCGATCAGGCAGAAAAAACCCAGTGCGAGCGCCAGCATGACGAAACGGCTGCGCCACATGGGCGTGCGCTCGGCAAGCAGCGGGCTGGTGGAGTAGCGCATGTCGCGGCTCATTGCGCAGCTCCCACGCCCGGCTCTGGCACATACACAGTCACTGCAGGCGTTGCCGTCTGCATTCCCATCTTGTCGCGCGCCAGTTGCTCCAGGCGCAGGGGTGTGGCCTGGGCACGCTTTTCCACCTGCAGGCGCTGGTGGTCGGTTTCCAGCTGGCGCGACTGCGCCACCGTGCGGTCCAGCTCAGTGAACAGCTTGCGCGCTTCATACTGCGACTGCACCAGCGCCATGGCGCTGAGGATCGACAGAATCAGCAAAAGGATATTCAGGCGCAGCAGCACAGATATCCTTTCTTCTTGAATGCAGGCAGGTACAGCGCGCTCATGCCGGCACCTCCGTACGCTCTGCCACGCGCATCACGGCACTGCGGGCCCGTGCATTGGCCGCAACCTCCGCCTCGCTGGGCTTGACACGCTCCAGGGCCTTGAGGCGCATGGGCTGCGGCGCCGCAAAGGGCGCACGGCGGTCATAAACCTCTTTGGAATGCCTGGCAATGAACTGCTTGACGATGCGGTCTTCCAGCGAATGGAAGCTGATGACCACCAGCCGCCCGCCAGGGGCCAGCACCCGCAGGCTGGCCTCTAACGCCTGCTCGAGCTCCTCAAGCTCGGCATTGATGAAAATCCGAAGAGCCTGGAATGTGCGCGTGGCAGGGTTTTGCCCAGCCTCGCGGGTCTTGACTGCGCCAGCCACGAGCTCGGCCAGATCGGCAGTGGTGGCGACTGGCGAGCCAGCCTCCCGCCGCGCAACAATCGCCTTTGCAATGGGGCCAGCAAACCGTTCTTCACCGAAGTCACGTATCACCTCCGCAATCTGCTGCATTTCCGCCTCTTGCAACCACTCGGCCACGCTTTGGCCGCGAGTGGTGTCCATGCGCATGTCGAGCGGGCCGTCGAAGCGGAAACTGAACCCGCGCTCAGGACTGTCGATCTGGGGCGAGCTCACACCCAGGTCCAGCAACACCCCGGCAACCGATGCAGCCGGGAGTTCCGCCATGTGGCTGAAGCCTTCGTGGCGAATGGAAAACCGGGCGTCACTGATGCGCGCCGCCTCGGCAATGGCCTCCACATCCTTGTCAAAAGCAATCAACCGCCCGTTGGGCGGCAGTTGGGAGAGCACCAGGCGCGAATGCCCGCCGCGCCCGAAGGTGCCATCGACAAAGATGGGATCCTGATCCACAGAGGCCTGCAGCAAGGCATCAACCGCCTCGTTCAGCAGGACGGTGGTGTGTTGATAGTTCTTGTTTTCCACACGCACCTCAGAATGCAAAGTCTTTCAACGCCTCGGGCGTCATCTTTTCCAGGGCTTCGGCTTCCTTCGCTTCGTAAGTAGCCTTGTCCCATAGCTCGAAATGGCTGCCCATGCCCATCAGGATCGCTTCCTTGGTGATGCCGACAGCCGCGCGCAACTCGGGCGACACCAGCACACGGCCGGTCGCATCCATTTCCACTTCCATCGCATTTCCAAGAAACATGCGCTTGTACCACTGGGCATCCAGCGGCAGCTTGGCGATCTTGGAGCTGAACACCTCCCACTCATCGCGGGGAAATACCATCAGACAGCCATGCGGATGGCGCGTGATGGTGATCGAGCCACCTGCCTGCACCAGCGCGTCGCGATGCCGGGTCGGTATGGACAACCGACCCTTGGCATCGAGGCTGAGTGAAGAGGCTCCCTGAAACACGGTGTGGTCTTTGGTGATGGGTTCCGATGGTTGGGAAGTGCACTTTTTCCCACAAAATTGCACTTTTCCCCACTGTATCAGGATTTACCCAGCGCACCAAAACCTCACACAATCATTTGCAATGAAAACACAAGTAAATCAATAACTTATATCTGCATCATTGCCAAAACGCTGAAAAAATTTCCGTTAACTCATAAGCACTTAGGATCGCCTCTAGATCCAGACTCTGAGCACTTTTCGGCGAAAATGGACGCCGTTTTAGATTCTTTTAGTTACAAATAAACAATCTGCATGACAGCCTGCAAAGCGATGCACTGCACAAAAGCAAGCGCCCGCCAACATGTGGCGAGCGCGCTGTGCATCATACGCTGATGGAGGGGGCGATCTGCCTTAGAACGTGTTTACGATCTCCTCGCGCCGCGACAGTGATTTTGCGGGATGGGATGCTAGGCGCAGTGCGCAGCCAATAGCCAGCTATTGGCAAGTGCTGCAACGACGCAGACCGCCCCTAGCCGGGCGCCCGCAAAATCGCTGTCCCTCCGGGTTGGAGTGAAATCGGGCGATTTCTGCGCGCTCGCCCTTGCTTGCACCCCGGTGCAAGCTGCGGCCCAGCGCTTCGAACTCATCCCGATTGCACTCCAACGCGGCTGCGTAGAGATCGTAAATACGTTCTTATAGGATGTAACGCGACAGGTCTTCGTTCTGGCTGAGCGAACCCAGCTTGCCGTCCACATAGGCAGCGTCGATGGTGATGGTCTGCCCTCCCAGCCGGGTGGCGTCGAAGCTGATTTCCTCCAGCAGGCGCTCCATCACCGTCGCGAGGCGACGGGCACCGATGTTCTCGGTGCGCTCGTTCACATCGAAGGCAATGTAGGCAAGGCGGGTGATGCCATCGGGACGGAAATCGAGCGTCACCCCTTCGGTCGCCAGCAACGCCTGGTACTGCTTGACCAGCGAGGCGTGGGTCTGCGTCAGGATGGCTTCAAAATCCTGCACCGACAGCGATTCCAGTTCCACCCGGATCGGGAAACGCCCCTGCAGCTCGGGGATCAGGTCGCTGGGCTTGGCCAGATGGAAGGCGCCCGAAGCGATGAACAGAATATGGTCGGTCTTGACCATGCCGTACTTGGTGGAAACCGTGGTGCCTTCGACCAGCGGCAGCAGGTCGCGCTGCACGCCCTGGCGCGACACATCGGCGCCGCTGCTTTCCTGGCGCGCGGCAACCTTGTCAATCTCATCGATGAAGACGATGCCGTTCTGCTCCAGGTTGTCGATCGCCCGGGTCTTCACGTCGTCCTCGTTGACCAGCTTGGCCGCCTCTTCATCGGCAATCAGCTGCAACGCCTCACCGATCTTGAGCTTGCGGGTCTTGCGCTTTTCCTGCCCCATCTGGTTGAACATGCCGCGCAGCTGCTCGGCCATTTCTTCCATGCCCTGCGGGCCCATGATCTCGATCTGCTGCCTGGCTTCGGCCAGATCGATTTCGATTTCCTTGTCGTTCAGCTCGCCCTGGCGCAGCTTTTTGCGGAACACCTGGCGAGTTCCCGTATCAGGCGCCGCTTCGCCAGTGCGCGCTGGTGGCAGCAGCACATCCAGAACCCGCTCTTCCGCCGCATCTTCGGCGCGGGCCCGCACCTTCTTCATGTCCGTGGCGCGCGTCTGCTTGATGGCCACTTCGGCCAGATCACGGATGATGGCATCCACATCCTTGCCCACATAGCCTACCTCGGTGAACTTGGTCGCCTCCACCTTGATAAACGGCGCATCGGCCAGCTTGGCCAGACGGCGGGCAATCTCGGTCTTGCCCACGCCGGTGGGGCCGATCATCAGAATGTTCTTGGGCGTGATCTCCTGGCGCAGCCCATCCGCAACCTGCTGGCGGCGCCAGCGGTTGCGCAGCGCAATGGCCACGGCGCGCTTGGCCTTGGCCTGGCCGACGATATGGTTGTCGAGTTCGGAAACGATTTCCTGAGGCGTCATCGATGACATATGGCAAAAATCCCGTCTAGCGCTTCACTGACAAGCGCCTATAGATATCAATTCAGTAGTATCTGGTCTGCATCCGCTTCCCGCGTCCCGCTTTCCGTTTCCCATATCCATCCCGCGCGCGGAAAGAAAATGTTCGGGAAGGCAATCGACTGATGAAGGGAGAGGATCACAGTGTCTCGATGGTGTGGTGCATGTTGGTGTAGATGCACAGTTCACCCGCAATGCCAAGCGACTTGCGCACCACGTCTTCTGCAGACAGATCGGTATTGTTCAGCAAGGCCTTGGCAGCGGAATGCGCGTAGGCACCACCCGAGCCGATGGCCACGATGCCCTGCTCGGGCTCCAGCACGTCTCCGTTGCCGGTAATGATGAGGGATGCGGAGTGGTCTGCCACCGCCAGCATGGCCTCCAGGCGGCGCAGCACGCGGTCGGTACGCCAGTCCTTGGTCAGCTCAATGGCGGCACGGGTCAACTGGCCCTGGTGTTTGTCCAGCTTGGCCTCGAAGCGTTCAAACAGCGTGAATGCATCGGCCGTTGCGCCGGCAAACCCTGCCAGTACCTTGCCGCCGTAGAGCTTGCGCACCTTGCGCGCCGTGCCCTTGACGACGATATTGCCCAGAGTGACCTGGCCGTCGCCGCCAATGGCGACCTGGATGCCTTGCGGCGTTTCGCGCCGCACGCTGAGAATGGTTGTGCCGTGATACTGTTCCATAGTCTTCGGTATATGGAGTCCTCACCTTGCATTCCAAGCCCCTCGGGGCTGAATTTCAGGCATACCGCGCGGCACAAGTGCATTCCATACGCAAAAAAGAGAGCTTACTGCGCACCTTCTCTCGAACATTCGGCATATTGCATGCCTGAATATCAAGAAAGACAAGCACAGTCCGCTCTCTTTTTTATAACAACCTGCGCGAGATTCTTTAGTTTTCGCGTTGGTTGACGATGGAATGCTCGTTAATGCCGATCAAGTTGAAGAACACGGCATTGAGCCGGTGCAGATTGCCAAAGCGCACCAGTGCATTCTTCTGCTGGCACTCGGCCACCCAGTTCAGCACCGAGCCAGCGGCGACAAAGTCGATGCGCATCAGACGATCACAACGCACGGTGAAGGGCTGGCCAGGCTCGACCATCGGCGTGAACGCATCCAGCATCTGCGATGCATCGCCTTCAATGACGCCCTCCAGCACCGCCTGCGGGCCATCCGTGGCCGCATGCTTCCTGCTGTCGTTCTGCAACTCGGAGATCAGCAGCGAATCCACCACCGGTTTGGCGCTGCTGCGACTGCTGTCGCTCGCAAATTCCAGCTTGGGTGCCACCCAGGAAGGCGGCGAGACCTCATAGGTGACGCAATAATCCAGCGCCGCCGATTCAAAATCCTGCTCCAGCCCCATGAGCCGCAACATGGCCATGCGCAGCAGCCAGCGGTCTTCCAACACGGCCTTGTCGCCCACCGGTGTTTCCTGCTCCAGCACCGCCAGCAGCTTGTCAGTACCGGCAAATACCACGCGGGCCTCCCGCTGCTCGGCCCAGAAACGGAACAAAGTGAGCAGTGGCGTGACCACTTCGTCGCGCACCTCTCCCACACGGGACCAGTTGAGGGTCCACGGCGGCACAAAGCGCTTGAGATTGCCCTGCAGCCCCGACAGCGCCGCTGCACTGAGCGACGGGGGCGCCTGCCAGTTGAGCAAGCGAACATCCGCATCACCTGCGTCGGCAGACTGTGCCTTGGCACCCAGTTCATCGGGCATGGAAAACCACACCGGCGCCGAGCGGCCATACTTGCTGGCGAATTCAATGGCGTGGAAATCGAACTTGGTCTGGTCGCCAGTGGCGCGGTACAGGTCAAACAAGGTGAGCCACACCACCAACTGGCCCATCAGATCGCCATTGCGCTGTTGCACCAAGGCAAGCAGAGACGATTCTGCGCCAGCGCTGTCACCATTGGCATACAGCACCGCGGCCTCTTCCAGATCCACATCGTGGATGAAGCGGCCTGATTCCACCTGCTCGTCAAATACGCCCGGTGCAAGTGGTGCGGTCATCACGGATTCCGCCTGTGGCACAAGCGGCGTGGGGGCAGACACCACGGATTCCGGAGGAACAGGGGCAGTGCCGGGCTCCGGCGCAGGCGCCGCGCCGGTGATGCTCGCGGGAGCGGATGCCGCTGCGGCGCCGTCACCCGACCACCACTGCTTGGACATCTGCTGCTCAATTTCGTTGATCTTTTCGAGCGTATTGGCCGGACGGGTCAGCTTGGAACCCTTGGCAGCTGCGCCTTCGGCCATAGCGGCTTCGAGCATGGCTGCGGAATTGCGTGGCCCCAGGCTGTCTGCAGCAGGTGCGGTGGATTTGTTGGCCTCGCGCCGGATCTTGCGCAACTGGTCAAACTCGAGCTTGCGCACGAAATCGTTGCGGCGCTTGCGCTCCATGATTTCTTTGAGCGCCTGCTTGGAGTACTGCTCTTCCGGATTCTCGGGTTCGGGCACCTTGTCCAGCTCCGACCACTGGGTGGTCGGCTTGGTCACAAAGCGCACGACCTTGGACAACAAACCCTTGGGCGGCTTATTGGCCTCACTCATGGCTACTCCCTCTCTTTGGTGTGTCCGGCGTCGGCCCTCCAGCCTCAATCGCCAAACATTTTTTGCTTCAGCTCACGGCGCTGCTGCGCTTCCAGCGACAGCGTGGCTGTCGGGCGCGCCAACAGCCGACCCACGCCGATCGGCTCGCCGGTTTCGTCACAATAGCCGTAATCGCCAGAATCAATGCGTGCGATCGACTGGTCAATCTTCTTGAGGAGCTTACGCTCCCGATCGCGAGTGCGCAAGACCAAGGCGTGCTCTTCTTCGATGGTGGCACGGTCAGCGGGGTCAGGCACCACCACGGTGTCTTCGCGCAGATTCTCGGTGGTTGCATCCGCATTCAGGTGGATGCCCTTTTTCAGCTCCACCAGCTTGTTGCGAAAGAACGCGAGCTGCACATCATTCATGTACTCGCTCTCGGGCATGACCAGCACTTCATCATCCGTGAGCGCATCTGCCGGCTTCGACTTCCAGGCATTGGCCAGCTTGGTGTCGCGTTTAGGGGTGGTTTGCGTTGTGGTTGGCATAGTTCTCTTGACTGGCTAGTGCAGTTCATCCATGCGGCGGACGTCCGCCGGGTTACAAAAGGCGCCAAATGACACAGGTTCAGCGCCCTACTCTCTGGCCGATCCGGAAACCGGGCCGCTTTGAAGACGCGCCGCAAGGCTACGACTTCGCTTTGTACAAGTTCTCGCCACCGGCACTCCGGCAGCGCAGGCCTTGCATGCACAAGCCTCCTTCTCTGTCGTCACCAAGGCTGCCGGCATTCCTCAGGCTGCAGCCATGTCACCGATCCAGTCCCGCCCTTGCAAGCTGCGGATACCGTGTCTTCCGCTTTGCTGCATTTAGGGCCGCGATTGTATATGCCATTGACGCCTGCCAACAAGGGATTGCGGCCCTCGAACAACGCCGGGTTTGCCCTGAGGCGCACCCGATCACAGGCGTTTACAAACTCAGGCCGTCACCACGCACTGATCCAGACCTTGCTTGAAGATGTCCTGTGGCAGGTCGATGCCAATGAACACCATCCTGCTCTGGCGCGTCTCATCCGCAGTCCACTCCGGCCCCAGATCACTGCCCATCAGCTGGTGCACGCCCTGGAAAATCACTTTACGATTGGTGCCCTTCATTGCCAAGACGCCTTTATAGCGCAGCATGCGGGGGCCATAAATGTTCACAATGGCACCGAGAAAATCTTCCAGCTTTGCCGGATCGAAGACCTTGTCCGTCCGGTAGACAAAGCTTTTCACATCATCGTCATGGTGATGGTGGTGCGGGTGATTGCAATGCTCGCCATGTTCGTGGTCATGGGCATGGTCGTGGCCGCAGTCTTCGCTGTGCGCATGGTGATCATGGTCGTGATCGCACTTGCCATGGTCATGGTCGCAATGGCTGTGGTCATGGTCGTCTTCCTTGAGGAAATCGGGATCGATGTCCAGTTTCGCATTCAGATTGAATCCGAACAGGTCGAACACCTCCTTGAGCGGCACGTCGCCAAAGTGCACCGCACGAATGGGCGCACGCGGGTTCATGTGCTTGAGGCGGTGGATGAGCGCATCTTTCTCGGCTTCCGTCACCAGGTCGGTCTTGGACAGGAAAATCTGATCGGCAAAGCCCACCTGGCGGCGTGCCTCCTGGCGCGTGTCCAGTTGCTGGTTCGCATGCTTGGCATCCACCAGCGTGATGATGGAGTCGATCAGGCAGGTCTCCGCGATCTCTTCATCCATGAAGAAGGTCTGCGCCACAGGGCCGGGATCAGCAAGGCCCGTGGTCTCGATCACAATGCGATCAAAATCCAAAAGGCCCTTGCGGCGCTTGGCAGCCAGCAATTGCAGGGCTTCGCGCAGGTCTTCACGGATGGTGCAGCAGATGCAGCCATTGCTCATCTGCAGAATCTGCTCCTTCGATTCCGTCTTGAGGATGTCGGTGTCGATATTCTCTTCTCCGAACTCGTTCTCGATCACGGCAATCTTCATGCCGTGCGATTCATGCAGCACGCGCTTGAGCAGCGTGGTTTTGCCCGAGCCAAGAAAGCCCGTGAGGATGGTGAC
The DNA here is from genome assembly GCF_040396735.1 of Comamonas odontotermitis. GTDB lineage: Bacteria > Pseudomonadota > Gammaproteobacteria > Burkholderiales > Burkholderiaceae_C > Comamonas > Comamonas odontotermitis_C. The sequence continues at coordinate 73,260 of NZ_JBEBNZ010000009.1, read as the reverse complement.
TGGAATGAGAGACATAAAACACCCGAAAGTTACACACGGGGCGGCGGTTGTGGCTGCGTCTGCTCGCCATCCTGGACGGGGCAGTTGCGGACCGACCGATTGAGCCGTCGCTCCAAACACATCTATATAGCACCATTCCGCGCCATATCAAGGCGAGCGGAAGAGAAAGCCGGCTATTGTGGCATGGTTTGCCCAATGGGGGGATTTGGGCTGTTTCGGGCCGCCAGTACTTGCGGGCAAAACGGAATTTGCTATTCAATAGATAGCAAACCAGCCATGGGTGCCTAACTTCGCTTCTACTGACCAGGCGAGATCCACCATTCCATACAAGCTATCAATTCAATAGCCATGAAGGCCATGCCCCTTTTTTTGGAGGCCCGCACCGCCCCAGGGCATGCAAAATTATTCAATCCTTCTTGCGCGCCCGAGGATGAGCCTGGTCGTAGACCTGCGCCAGATGCTGAAAGTCCAGCCTGGTATAGACCTGCGTGGTGGTGATGCTGGCATGGCCCAGCAGCTCCTGCACGGCACGCAGGTCCTGGCTGGACTGCAGCACATGGCTGGCAAAGGAATGGCGCAGCATGTGCGGATGCACCGGCGTCGTCATGCCCGCAGCCACACTGCGCTCGCGCAGGCGCTGCCAGACGCTGGCGGCCGATAGGCGTGCACCACGCACGCCAATGAAGAGCGCAGGATCGCGCTGCCCTGCCGCCGGCATCCCCTGGGTACGCAGTTGCAGCCATGCATGCAAGGCGGCCAGTGCCTCCTTGCCCACCGGCACAGTGCGGCGCTTGCTGCCTTTGCCCAGCACATGGGCTTCGGCGGCCTGCAGATCCACCCAGCCGCGTGCATGGTCGCTGGCAATCACATCCAGCCCGACCAGCTCGCCCACGCGCAGGCCGCTGCCGTACATCAGCTCCACCATGGCGGTATCGCGCGCCTGCACCCACGGGTCGCCCTGGGCATTGGCGCTTTCGGCAAAGCGCACCGCATCGTCCACCGACAGCGCCTTGGGCAGCGGCTTGGGTGACCTGGGGGCCCGCACATCCTGCACGGGGTTGTGGGCAATCAGGCCCTCGCGCCCGGCCCAGGTGTAAAAACCGCGCCAGCCCGAGAGGATCAGCGCGATGCCGCGCCCGCTGCGGCCTGCCGAATGCATCTGCGCGACAAAGCGGCGAATATGGCTGGAGGTGAGCCGCAGCGCAGGCGTTGCAGCATCTGCCGCCATGGCCTGCAGGCGTTGCAGATCGAGCAGATACAGGGTCTGCGTGCGGGCAGCCAGACGCTTTTGCACGCGAACATGTTCCAGATAGCGCAGCATCTCGGGCGCCAGCGTCTGCTGCGCCTGCTCTGATTCTCTGCTACCGGAAGCCATGCAATCCTTCAGCGCAGGCGCGACAGCACGCTTGCGGCGATCTCGCCAATGCGCTCGAGCAGATCGGTGCTCATGTCTGCGTCGAAGCGCATCGGATCGGGCGAGCCCAGTACCAGCAACCCCCAGGCTGGCGCGTCACCATTGATGGCGCCGTCGCGCAGGGGCAGCAGCACCACCGATTGCGCCTGCGCGCTGTCCGGCAGCCAGCCTGCAGGCTCCACACCCACGTTAGGGCCGCAGTACGGGGTGGAGAGCGAACCCGCAAAGCTGCGCGCATCGGCGCTGATGCCCTGGGCAAAAGCTTCGTTCAGATAGGTCTCGGCCACGTCCCACAGCCGGATGGCGACCTGGGGCACGTCGAAATGGCGCGCCAGACCGTCGGCAATGGCCTCGGGCAGCTGCACCGGGTTGCGGGTCTTGACCACATCGCAGCTCCAGTGATGGATGCGATCGATGGTGTGGTGGTTCTGGCTGCCATTGCGCATCATGTCCATGATGCGGTGCTCCAGGCCCTTGATCTTGTCGCGCAGCATCTCGGCCTGGCGCTCCTGCAGGCTGACGGTGCGATTGCCATAGGGGCTGATGATCTGCACGCCGGCGAGCACCTGGGCCTGGCGTTCAAAGAAATCAGGCGTCTGGATCAGAAATTCCGCAATGTCTTCTTCGGTGATCGGGGGAACCTGGTTGTCGGTCGTCATGGTGTCTCTCGTCTCTCGTGGAACGTGTTCGTAGTGGCTGCAGGCGCTGCCACACCGTCTGTTGCTTGCGGGCGCAACGCAGACTGTTCAGTCCGGAATGGTGATGCGCCCTTCAAATACCGTCGTCGCCGGACCGGTCATCATGACCGGGTCATTGGCATCACCGCTCCAGGCAATCGTCAGCAAGCCGCCACGGGTCTGCACATCGACCGGGCTTTGCAGCAGCCCCTGCTCGATACCTGCCACCACCGCCGCGCAGGCGCCGGTGCCGCATGCCAGGGTCTCGCCCACGCCACGCTCGTATACGCGCAGGCGCACATGCCGCGCATCCTGCACCTGCAAGAAGCCTGCATTCACCCGCTCTGGAAAGCGCGGATGCGACTCCAGCAGTGGTCCCAGCACCTGCACAGGCGCGGTATCCACATCATCCACCAGCAGTACGCCGTGCGGATTGCCCATGGACACCGGAACTACCAAAACCGTAGCACCCGGCGCTTGGCCGTCCGCCGCCACAGGCCATTTCTTTGCATGGTGCTGCACCACCGGCGTCAAGCCGCTGGTATCGAAAGGTACGTCGGCAGGATCGAGGCGCGGCCGCCCCATGTTGACGGTGACGCGGCCATCGGGCATCAGCTCGGGGGCGATCACGCCCTTTTTCGTCTGGACACGGATGGCCTTCTTACCGGTCAGCCCCTTGTCATACACAAAACGGGCAAAACAGCGCGCGCCGTTGCCGCACTGCTCCACTTCGCCCCCATCGGCATTGTGGATGATGTATTCAAAATCAACCTCCGGCGCGGGCGCGGGTCGCACGGTCAGGATCTGGTCCGCCCCCACGCCGAAGTGGCGGTCGGCCAGGAAACGGTACTGATCAGCGCGCAGGCCCAGCGGGCCAGCAGTCTCGTCCAGCACGACAAAGTCGTTGCCGGCGCCTTGCATCTTGGTGAAGCGGATTTCCATCCAGCCATTATCGCTGTCTGGCGCACTTCGGTACCGAAGCGGCGCATTTGCGCAATGCGTGTGACACCTGGGGCCGCAGCCTGGTTTGATAATGCCCGCATGACCCGCATCAGCCAGCTTCTCCACGCGCAGCGCGAGCCCGTGCCTGCGCGTACCGCCTCGACCGTCCTGTTTTTGCGGGATGCGCCAGACCCGCAGGGCGCGCCAGGCACCACACGGCTGGAAGTGCTGATGTCGCGCCGATCCGACAAAGCCCGCTTTGCGGCCAACCACTATGTCTTTCCCGGTGGCTCGCTGGACGCCGAAGACCGGCTGCACCACGACCAGTTGGCGCGCCGCCCCACGCAGACGGCCGAAGCGCTCACCTACGCCCAGGCCGCCATCCGCGAGAGCCTGGAAGAAATGGGCGTGCTGCTGGCGCGCCATGCCGATGGCCGCTGGGCGACACAGGCCGAAGTGGCGCAGATCGACCGCACCCAGCCGCTCTTGCCGCAGTGCGCCCGGCTGGGGCTGACCCTGGCGGCGGACGCGCTGTGGCCGCTGGCACGCTGGACGGCGGCGCTGGAGATCCCCATCCGCTTTGACGTCCCCTTTCTCGTTGCCCGCATGCCCGAGGGCCAGACGCCCGTCACTGACGACGCCGAGCAGTTTGAGCCGCTGTGGTGCCACCCGGCAGATGCCCTGCAACGTGCTGCGCGGGGCGAAATGACCTTGATGTTCCCCACGCAGACCACGCTGGAACGCTTGGCCCAATACCCCACGGTGCAGGCGCTGCTGGACGTGCTGCAGGCCTTGCCGCCCGGGCAGATGCTGTGGGAGACCCTGCCACGCGGGGGGCTGGTGAATGGCAAGGTGCAGCGCTTCATGGAGCACCAGACCGTATACGGCGAGCTGGCCCTGGTCTGCCCAGACGGCCAGTTGCACCACGCTGTGGGCTGGCAAAGCGAGCAGCCCGTGCCGCTTTTGAAGAATGTGATGCGTCTTACCGCCGACAACGGCGGCACCATGACCGGCCCCGGCACCAATACCTACCTCATCGGTGAAGCGGCCACGGGCTATATCGTCGTCGATCCCGGCCCCAAACCCCAGGCGCAGGACGACCCACATCTGGCGCGCATCATGGCGGCCACGGGCGGCGACATTCGCGCCATCGTCTGCACCCATTCGCACCCGGATCATTCCCCAGGCGCTGTCCCTCTGCAGGCGCTGGTGGCGCAATCAGGTGTTGCCGCGCCCGTGATCTGGGGCCTGCCGTCGGCCCCCATGGCACGCGCGGGCAGCCAGTTCACACCGGATCGGGAGCTGCCCGACGGCGCCACACTGGTGCTGAGCCACCCGGATGGCGCCGCCCACAGCCACACCCTGCGCGCCGTCCACACCCCCGGCCATGCGGCCAACCATGTGTGCCTGGTGCTGGAGGAAGACGGCCTGCTGCTGAGCGGCGATCACATCCTCAACGGCAGCACCACCGTGGTTGATCCGCCCGATGGCAACATGCGCCTGTACCTCGCGTCGCTGAAAAAGCTGGCAGATGCCTGCCAGGCGGGCGATGTGGGTTTCATCCTGCCCGCCCATGGCTACGCGCTCGCGCACCCGCTGCGGGTAATAGAAAAGCTGCTCGCCCACCGCATGGCACGCGAAGCGAAAGTGAAGGCGGCCATGGCGCACAGCCCCGACGGCACCCCGGAAGACTGGGTGGCAATTGCCTATGCCGACACGCCACAGGCGCTGTGGCCGGTGGCCAAGCGTTCGCTGCTGGCACATGTGGAGCATATCCGCGGGCTGTAAATACCCGCACTAAAAAGCATAGCCGCGAGCGCTTTTCTGTATTCGATTTCGATATGCTTCACATCCAAAATCCAATACAAATCAGCGCAGACAGCTCTCTTTTTGATGTGCCGCAAGAGAGGCACCCGCAGTGGCTACAGCTTGGGAATCCTGATCCGGCTGATCATCAGCGAGCCCGACAGCGCAAACAACAGCACCAGCGGGTGCAGGGTAAAGCCCGCAATCTTGACTGCGCCCAGCCACAGGTCGGCGCGCACGGCGCTCATGGCGGCAGCCACTGCCAGCATGGCCACCAGCACGATCGAGGTCGGGATGGGCGTGCCTTCGAAATACTTCACCTTACCGGACGGCCCCTCTGCCAGCTCCTCGGCGGTCACGTTGTAGCGCGCAAGGCGCGAGACCCCGCAGGCCACAAAAAAGCCCAGTACCACGCGGTCCCACAGGCCCTGCATGCCGCAGGCATAGGCAATGATGGCGGGCGCCACGCCGAATGAAATCACATCGGCCAGCGAATCGAGTTCGCGCCCCATCGCCGATGACTTCTGGCGCCAGCGGGCAATGCGCCCATCCAGCACGTCAAAGATCAGCGCCGCCAGCACCAAGGCCGCAGCAAAGTAGATGTGGCGCCGGTCGCCGGTCTCCAGATAGCTCATGGCGGAAAACAGCGCGCCCACGCCACAGACCGCATTGCCCAGAGTGAACCAGTCCGCCAGATGGAACTCGCGGATCATCGAAAAACGTTTTACAGGACTCGTCATTACTGCATTATGAAAGCACTGCGGTGCGCTGCGGCCGCAATCAGGCTTCGTCGCCGTCGGTCATTTCAGCCACCGCCGTGATTGCATAGCCCTTCTCCTTGAGCTGGCGGCCAGGATCCTCAATGCCGTACTGCGGCCAGTTGGCAGCCGACTCATCGAGCTCCACATCACGGGCTTCGTCGTGCCAGTCGTAGTTGGTGACTTCGCCAGGCAGCACGCGGCCGTGCGGCACGGCGAGATGAGAGAACTTGCCATCGGCTTCGCTGCGGCGAAAAACATCCATGCGCATAAACATTTCCTTGCTAGGGTTGAAGTCCAGTTTTCAATCTAAAGCCATGCGAAGGCACCGCTCGTAGGAAAAAACCCCACAAGGCCAGCATGCATCATCCGCCAATGCCCGAGCCTGCGCCTTCCGCATTGCATAGCCTTTAAAATAAGCGGTTGCGCATATCCTTCAAGCGCAGATAGCTCCTTTTTATATAGCAAACGGCTTTCACATACCGTCTTGCTCACCTGCTGCACCATGCCCCTCCACGACCAGGACCCTGATCCGCACTCCATCCGCCTGTCCAAACGCCTGGCCAACGAGATCGGCTGCTCGCGCGCCGAGGCCGAGCACTACATCGACGCCGGTTTTGTCACCGTGGATGGGCAGGTTCAGGACACGCCAGGCGCCCGCGTGCGGCCAGACCAAGCAGTGGCCCTGCAGCCAGGCGCCAATCTCAAGCCCATTCAGCCTGTCACGCTACTGCTGCACAAGCCGGCGGGCTACAGCCTGCGCCTGCCGCAACCCGGGGGCGGTACACCCAGCGCCGCCAGCCTGCTCACGCCAGACCATCTGGCAGATATGGATACGCCACAGCCCGTGCACCCGCTGCCGCGCCACTTCCGTAACCAGCAGTTTCTGCTGCCGCTGCCCCGCGCCGCCAGCGGCCTCGTGGTGTACAGCCAGGATCCGCGCATCATCCGCCGCCTGACGGAGGATGCCGACCTGGTGGAGCAGGAATGCCTTGCCGAGGTGCGCGGCCAGATGGCGGAAGACGGCCTCGCACTGCTGGCCCAGGGTCTGTATGTGGAAGGCGACCGGCTTCCCCCCATCAAGGCCAGCTGGCAAAACGAAACCCATCTGCGCTTTGCATTGAAGCGCGTGGCGCCGGAGTGGGTTGCACCTGTCTGCGCCGCACTGGGTCTGGAGCTGACAGCCCTCAAGCGCTTGCGCATCGGTCGGATATCGCTGGGCAAGCTGCCGGAGGGGCAGTGGCGGTATCTGCAGGGGTATGAGCGGTTTTAGCGCACCTCCGTACCTTCAAGTTGCCAATTCAATTGCCAAGCAATCCCGCGCGAAGAATTTGAACAAATTCTTAAAATTGCTTGAATCTTTAATAAATATATCTATTCATGTCTTCTGTTCTTCCACCCTGCCCCCAGTGCCAGTCCGAATTTGTCTATGCCGACGGCCCCTTGCTGATCTGCCCGGAATGTGCCCATGAATGGCCCGCAGCCGCCAGTCCGGAGCCTGAAGAAGAAGCCAGGGCTGTCGTCAAGGATGCGGTGGGCAATGTGCTGCAGGACGGCGACAGCGTCACCGTCATCAAGGATCTCAAGCTCAAGGGATCGTCGCTGGTGGTGAAGGTCGGCACCAAGGTGCGCAACATCAAACTGGTGGATGGCGACCACGATATCGACTGCCGCATCGATGGCATCGGCAACATGCAGCTCAAATCGGCCTACGTGAAAAAGGCGTGAGCGGTATTGGGCAGGCGCTGCATTCCCAGCGATAGCCCTCGTCTGATCTTCTTGTGCTGACAGGGGACTGCGGGCATCGATGCCCATGAATTCAGGCGCATGCTGCGCACATCCAGCCAGTGCCAGCTGTTACCTTATTTGAAAAAGAAAAGCGGCCTCGGTTTCCACCAGGGCCGCTTTCCTTTGCAAGAAGTGTGAAGTCTGCCGATAAGCCGGATTCTGTGCACCCGGGTTGCCCCGGGCGTGACCGCCATTACTCTGGGCCGGGTGTCGCCACCACGGCTCGACGCTACCTACCCGCCAACTCTGCGGAACCACATCAACGCTGGCCTACTTGGTATTGCTGCGCGTAGAGATTGCCCGTTTCACCCCGGGTGGTTTACCTTGCGGTACGCCCCCCGGACTCGTCTCTGTTGCTCTGATCCTCACCTCACGGTGGGCAGCCGTTAGCTGCTACGCTGTCCTGTGCAGTCCGGACGTTCCTCCAGTGCGGCCTTTCGGCACTTGCACCAGCGGCGGTCTGGCAGGCTTCACGGAGTGCATTATCCCATGCGCAGGTACCGTTCCAGATGCTTGTTGATTACTGAGCCACGGCGGCCTGCAGGTCGGCCTTCATGCAAACTGCATATGCGTTATAGAAGTAGCCAGAAAAACCGTCCCGCTGGGAGATGATGTACCAGGTCTGCATCTTGCTGCTCTGGTCTGTTGTCTCCAGAAAACTCGATTCGGTACGGGCATTGGCCGAAATGCCACCGTCTTTGGTGTACGTGGCCCAGCCGTTCAGCGCAATATGTCCCACCGGGCAAGTGATCTTGATATCACCCCGGCCCTGAACAATCCTTCCGCTCTTGTAGGCAATAAGAACCACCGAGGCATCCGCAGTGCCGGTATCGCCCTTGAGCCCTTGAATGCCTTGTGGCCCTGGAGCACCTTGCGGGCCTTGGGGTCCCTCCAGACCTTGAGGACCGGCTGGCCCCACCGGGCCTACCGCGCCGACGGAACCCGCTTCACCTGCAGGCCCCTGCGGCCCTGTACCACCTGCACAGCTCTCCAAGGTGCCGTCCGGGGTGGCGCATACGTACTTCTTCGTTTCACTGGAGGCCACACTGGGAACGGTCATGCCGCCGCTGGCGAAGCTTGCCGTGGCCTGGCCATTGTTCTTGATGATGACAGCGCCACCTTCACCGCCATCCACAATGATGTCGTTGGCAGCATTTGCATTGCCCAGGCTGAACAGGGCTGCGCAGGCCATGCTCAGCGCCTGCAGGGAAAACCGGTTGGATGTCATGTTGTTTCCTTGAATATTCTTGGGTTGGTGCCTGCCATGCGAATGGAAACGCAGGCGAGGAAAAAAAGCGCTTCTGGGGGATCAGGGCCTGGAGCGACGCCGGCTCACGGCTGCCGCAGCCCCTACCAGTGCACTGAGCGCCAGCAGGCCGCCCAGATCCAGCGCGGGAACAGGTGCCGGCTGGGCCACGCCACCCGGCTCGGGATCGGTCACCAAGGCGCGCGCAAACCAGTTATAGGCAATGCCGCCCGCGATCTTGTTGGTCTGGTCTTCCGCCAGCCAGGTGTCCAGTGACTGCACGCCATTGACACCCACATTGCTGATGCTGGGCGGTGCAGCGCCGGTGTATTTCAGCCAGGCCTGCGTAGCCACCGGAGCGCGGGCGGGCTCTGGCGTGGCCTTGGCCAGCATGGAGGGGTTGGCCGCGCTCCCCGAGACGAGATTGACGCCACTGAGCTCCAGCAAAGCCGTGACCGTGGTGGTCTGCGCTACGGGCATGGCAACGGTGTAGCGGGGCGCGTCCGGTGCAACGGAGCCGATGACTTTCCACGCGTAAAAGCTGGGAGACCCTTTGATCTGGCCCTGCGCAATGCCACAGCCAGAAGCACCCGGCCCCATCGTCACCGTGCTGGAGCCCGCATTGAAGGTGCCCGCAGCCACATCCAGGGTGCCTGACAAGGCCACGGCGCCTGCACCCGCAGTGAATACACTCCCTTGTTGCAGACCGAGCTGCCCCAATCCGCCCAGTGCCGCATCGCCTTGCTGGGTGTAGGTGCCGCCAACGTTCAGATCGCCGCACCCCAGCTGGATGGAAGTGCCAGCACCGGTAGTGATGCTGGTACCAGCGGGCAATTGGATTCCAGCTGCCTGTGCCGCAAGCGCCAGGCCGGTGGCCATGATGGCGATGCCTGGCTTGAGGACCTGGCGTCCTCGTCTCCTTGGTTTGTTTTTCAACATGCCTCTTTCTCGATGCAAACAAAACATTGCATCTGTATAAAAATTTCAACAAATGTAAAAAGTATTGAATTTTTAAACCCCGTCCGTTTGGACAGGGTGGGCAGATTAATTTGTAACAGTGGCCTGAAATTTCACGGGATCATTGGAATTACGGGCATGTTTTCAAACGGTGCCTCGCTGCATCCGGCTACCGTTCGCTTTCGGCAGTGCTGCAAGCTTGCGCGTTGTCCTGGGAGACACCATCCCTATTTTTATTGAGCACCGGCAGACTCAAGGTGAAGGCAAGGCCGCCATCCGGGGGGAGGAAGGCGTTCAGATCACCGCCGTGCAGCCGGGCAATGGCCCGCGCCAGGTACAAGCCCAGCCCCGTGCCTTCGCTTCCATGGCTGCGCGCGCTGCGGTAGAAGCGTTCAAAGAGCAGCGGCAGCTCTTCTGCAGCAACGCCCGAGCCATGGTCACGCACCGAGCAATGCAGCCGGTCCCCGGCGCGTTCCAGACGCAGGTCCAGCGGGCTGCCAGCTGGCGTGTACTTGCAGGCGTTGGCCAACAGGTTGTGCAGCAGGTGAATCAACAGCTGTGCATCACCGGCACAAACGTAGTCCGCAGGCGGGCCCTGGCACTCAATGCTCACCTGGCGCTCACCCAGCATGGGTTTATTGCCTTCCACCACGTGGCTGGCCAGCTCTGCCAGATTGACGGGCCGGGCCTGCAACTGGATACCACCACCGTCGAGCTTGACGCTGGTGAGCACGCTGTCAAGCAGACGCGTCAGCCCTTCGACCGTATGGCGGGTCTCGCCCATGCGCTCCAGCACCTGCTCGGACTGTTCACCACCACTGCGCCTGGCCTGGCGCATCAGCCGCTGCGCGGTGGAATCGATCACCGCCAGCGGTGTGCGGAACTGGTGAGACACCAGCGAGACGAAGTTGCGGTAGGTCTCGGTTGCGCTCTGGGCGCGGTGCAGATCATGGATCGTCTGCTGCAGCGCATCGCGCTGCGCGGCAATGGTGCGGGCATTGGTGCGCTGGCGCTGCAAGGCAGCCACCAGTTGCCACATCAGCCAGCCGCCGCACAGGGCCACCATGCCGATGGCGGCAAAAGCCGCCTTGATCCATTGCTCCAGCTGGTCCAGGCGCCGGCTCTTCTCTTCTCTCTCGCGTACCATGACCTGGTTGCCCGCAGCCGCCAGCGCAGCAATCAGTGTGCGCAACTCCTGCTGGGCAACGGGATTGTCCGTGCCGATCAAAAGCTGCAGCAGATCCACCTGCTCGAATGCAGCCATGGCGGGCACCAGCGCATCAAGCTGCCCGTAATGCCGCAGAATGCGGCGCTGCGGGCCATCGGTCAGCAGGGAAAGACGGCTGTGCAGCAGATCCGCCTGCAAATGAATATCCTCCGCATCGCTCTGCTGCAGGCGCAGACGGGCCAGATCGCGTTCCAGCAGCGTCGCCTGGTGCTGGGCCTGCGCCAGTGCCCAGACCATGTTTTCGCCTTCGCGCTGGCTCAGCTCCCGGTGCAGGACCAGCAACTGCCAGACCACCACCAGGCTGCCCGCGAAAAACAACACCGTTGCAGCCAGCGTCAACCGGTACTGCAGGCCGCGGCGGATGGGCAGATCAGGCATGGCAGACCCCGTATCAGTGCGACGCCGGCGCGGATGCGCCCAACGCCGCCGTCAGCAGTACGGCAACCAGTTCGGCCTGGCGGCCTGTCTGGGTTTTGGCAAACATGTTGCGCAGATGAAAGGCCATGGTGCTGGCACTGACCTGCAGTTGCGCGCACATCTGCTGCTTGCTCATGCCATCCACCAGCAGCCGGGCCACCTGCGTTTCCGCAGGCGTCAGTGCAAAACGGCGCGCCAGGGCTTCGGCGCTGGGTTTGACGGATTGCTGCAGGCTATTGATGAAAAGCGCAAAGCGTTGGCCGCGCGCATCCGGTGCGCCGTCCCCGGGCTCCTCCTCGTCGCCACTGTCCTTGCCCGAGAGTGACTGGATGGCCAGGCACCAATAGGGCGGGCCGCCAGGAACGGCTGGCACATCGAAGCTGGCCGACTCCTGCTGGCTGCGCAGGAATTGACGCACCCCGGGATGCTGCGCCAACACCTGGCGCAGCACCATCTGCCCGGCGGCATCGACAACCAGCGGGCTGTCTTGCTGTGCTTGGCCATGGCACTGCGCATAGGCCTGCCGGTTGGCAAACTGGATCGACAGCTGACCGTCACAGACCAGGGCGCAGTGGCCCAGGCTGTCAAGCACCCCGTGCCAGTGCCTGTGCACCTCGTCCAGGCTGCGCTGCAAGGCATCACGTTGCAGCCGTTGAAGACGCTGCACCTTGGCGAGCCGGGCGTCCACGGTGGCCAGCAGCAGGTCGTAATCGACCGGCTTGATCAGGTAGTCGTCCGCACCCGCGCGCGCGCCACGCAGCACATGCTCGCGGTCGCTGAGCGCCGTCAGCAGCAGGAATGGAACACTGGAATGCGCATCCGTCTCGCGCAACTCGGCCAGCAGATCCAGGCCGCTCTGGCCGGGCAGACCGACATCGCACAGGATGAGCGAGGGCTTCATCCGCGACAGCACCAGCAACGCGGCAGGAACATCGGGAACGCCGATGGGCTGGTAACCAGCCTCTTCCAGTTCGTCGCACAGATCGCGCAGCAGCAAGGGCTCGTCCTCTACACACAGGATCAGCGGTCGGCGAATGGCTTTGAGCATGCCTGGCTCTTTCTGGTAGCGCTTACGGGGCATCACTGACGAGCAATTGGCTCAATTGCCAGGCCCAGCGGTGGTCATACTTGGCGTCCTGCAGCACGGTGTCGCTGTCCCGTGGATAGATGATCCACAGCGGCCCCTTGTCGCGCCGCGTCAGCGCCTTGCCGTCCATGCTGAACGCCAGTACCACGGGCCAGCGCTGAAAATCCTGTGCAGGAATACTCACCGTGTAGCCGTTGAGCGCCTGGGCTTGCACCGTCATTCCTGGGGTGATGCGCACCCCTGCCGCTTGCAGCACATCGCGCGCCAATGGCCCGGTGAAGCGCGACACGCCATCCGTCCAGGGTGTTGCAGTGACCGTGGTGCTTTGTGGCAGGGCCGCAATCTGCCCCGCACTCAACCGCGTCGCGGCTCCACGGTATTGAACGCTGAGCGCGCCTTGCGGCTGCAGGCCGGCAGAACCCGCAGTGGCATCGCTGGCCACAGTACCTTGCGCCCACACGGGCTGCACGCAAACCAGCAGAAGGCCACGGAGCAGACCCTTGCGCAACGTGGACCGGAACGGGTGAAGGCGGGGAATTTCTGCAGGGGCTGGCATGCGCTGTCTCTCCTTGCCAGCGCCGGCGTATGGGGCGCATGGTCTGAGCCCCGATACTGCCCCTTCGGAAACATTTGGTAAATAGTCCAAATGTACTAGCGGAGCCCATCCAAAAGTACACCCTTCAGCCGCTAATCATTATTCATTCTCGCAAAAAAAGAATGTAAGCACACACAAACAAATCAGAAAAATTCAGGAACCCGCAACCAATTCGCGTCGGAATTGTTCGGGCGTCATGCCGGTTTCCCGGTGGAACATGGCAATGAAAGCAGACGCCGTGCTGTAGCCCAGGTCAAAGGCGATCTCCTGCACGGTACGGCCCTGCCCCAATGCCTCCACCGCACACAGGTGGCGCAGGCGCTGCCGCCATTCGCCCAAAGCCATGCCCAGTTCGCGCTGGCAGTGGCGAGCCAGGGTACGCTCGGTCATGTGGGCCTGCTGCGCCCATTCGGCCACCGAACGGCGGCTTCCTGGATCGACGCGCAGGGCATCCAGCACACCCGCCAGCGCCGCGCTGCTGGGCGAGGGCAGAAAACTGCCTTCAAAGCGCGCCTGGCACAGCTGATCGACCAGCGCCTGCGCGAGTCGCAGGTCCTGCGGCGAAAGCGGCACTTGCAGTTGGCGGTCGGCAAAATCCGCCAGAATGCTTCGCCCTATGGGGCTGATGCGCAGAATGCAGGCCTGCCGGGGCAACACGTCGCACAGCTGGGGCTGCACGTAGAAGGAGCGGTACACCGCAGCGTGCTGCACATAGCAGCAATGCTCCTGGGCCGGCGGAATCCACACCCCGTACTGCGGCGGTGCCACCAGATGCCGGCCGGCGGTATCAATGGCCATGGTGCCGCAGGCGGTGTAGTTGAGGTGGCCCAGACGGTGGCTGTGCGGTGCAGCAAAGCTGCCTGCCGCAAATTCGTCATAGCGCACCAGATAGGGGCTGGTAACGCTTTCCACGTCAAAAATCGGCAAGGCGTGGGCAGAGGTGGCAGGGGACATGGTCGAAATGAGCGCGGTGCAGGAGCTTGTCCGAAGCATGGCATGGTTTGTCTGAATGCAGCTATACCTCTCGAATCAGCCACAGCGATGATAGGGGCAGTGGAAAGCAAACAATGAACTATCTCTACCCTCTTCTAGCTGTGCTGATCTGGTCGGCCAATACCGTCGTCAGCAAACAATCGGCTGGCGCCATTGCGCCTACGGAAATCGGCTTCCTGCGCTGGGTGCTGGCGGTGCTGATCGTCACCCCCGTGCTGCTTCCGGCCGTGTGGCGCAACCGCGCCGCCGTTCGCCAGCATGCCTGGCAGATTCTGGTACTGGGCCTTTTGGGCATGGTGATCTACCAGAGCTGTGCCTACTTTGCTGCAGGCTATACGACGGCCACGCACATGGGCATCATCCTCACCCTCTCTCCCATGCTGGTGCTGGCCATCTGTGTGGGCCTGCTGGGCCAGCCGCTGACCATGGGCGGCGCGCTGGGCGCCGTGCTGGCCTTCGGCGGCGTGCTGCTGGTCGTCAGCGAAGGGCATCCCGGGCAGCTGCTGGAGCAAGGCCTGAACCGGGGCGATCTGCTGATGCTGCTGGCCTGTGCGGCCTATGCGGTCTACAACGTGCTGCTCAAACGCTGGCACATGCCTGCCATCAGCAGCTGGCAACTGCTGTACCTGCAGATGGTGGTGGCCATGGTTGCGCAGCTGCCGATCTACCTTGCCTCGCCCAAGATCGGCATCAACGCACACAACTGGTACATGGTGGCCTATGCGGGCACCATGGCGTCCATCGTGGCGTCGTGGATGTGGATGACGGCCGTGGTGCGCCTGGGGCCCAGCCGGTCGATCATGTTCTTCAACCTGACGCCACTGTTCACCGCTCTGATTGCGGCAGCCTGGGCCAAAGAGCACTTACAGACTTATCTATGGATTGGCGGAGCACTCACCATCCTGGGCGTGGTGCTGGCAGAGCGCTGGAAAACACCGGTGCGGCTGGCCCGGTCTGCCACCGCGCGCACTACATCAGGTTGAGGATGCTGTAGCTCATCAGCATGAGCAGGCAGACCACCGCCACCAGCATCAGCCACGGCGCCCAGCGCCGGGAACGCCACGAGAACCCCACCAGCAGCGCCACACAACAGACAAAAAGCGCCACCATGGTTTGTTGAAAAGTGAGCAAATCGTCCCCCTCCATCGGCATTCAGATCACTGCATGGTAATCGGCAGCACATCCGCCTGCCCTGACACAGGCCAACAGAGCATCTTGGAATATTGATATTCCATGCGGAAACATGAACTCGTTCACAATGGGTCCAGGTTTTTCGTCTCACCGACTTGCGCAGGAGGTTCCATGAAGTTCGACAACATTTTGCAAACCATCGGCAACACGCCATCGATCCACATCAACCGCCTGTTTGGCGCCAATGCGAATGTCTGGATCAAATCCGAGCGCAGCAACCCCGGCGGCTCGATCAAGGACCGCATTGCGCTGGCCATGGTGGAAGACGCGGAGAAATCCGGCGCGCTCAAGCCAGGCGGCACCATCATCGAGCCCACCAGCGGCAATACCGGCGTGGGCCTGGCCCTGGTGGCGGCCGTCAAGGGCTACAAGCTGATCCTGGTGATGCCCGAGAGCATGTCGATCGAGCGCCGCCGCCTGATGCTGGCCTATGGCGCCACCTTTGACCTGACCCCCAAGGAAAAAGGCATGAAAGGGGCCATCGCCCGCGCCGAAGAACTGGCTGCCAGCACCCCAGGCTCCTGGATTCCCCAGCAGTTCGAGAACCCCGCCAACGTTGCCGTCCACGAACGCACCACCGCGCAGGAGATCCTGGCGGACTTTCCCGATGGTCTCGACGCCATCATCACCGGCGTGGGCACCGGTGGCCACCTGTCGGGCGTTGCCCACGTGCTCAAAGCCAAGTTTCCCCAGCTGAAAGTATTTGCGGTGGAGCCAACGGCTTCACCCGTCATCTCGGGCGGCGCTCCAGCCCCGCACCCAATTCAAGGTATTGGCGCGGGCTTCATTCCGCGCAACCTCGATACCAGTGTGCTGGATGGCGTCATCCAGGTCGACGCCGAACCTGCACGCGAATATGCCCGCCGCGCCGCACGCGAGGAAGGCCTGTTTGTCGGTATCTCGTCCGGCGCCACGCTGGCGGCCATTGCGCAGAAGCTGCCGGAGCTGCCTGCAGGAGCCAAGGTGCTGGGCTTTGCCTATGACACCGGCGAGCGCTATCTGTCCGTGGAAGGCTTTCTGCCCGCCTGACAGAAACCTGGGCTCCGCATGAAAAAGC
Organism: Comamonas odontotermitis; assembly: GCF_040396735.1. GTDB lineage: Bacteria > Pseudomonadota > Gammaproteobacteria > Burkholderiales > Burkholderiaceae_C > Comamonas > Comamonas odontotermitis_C. Next base: position 57,104 of record NZ_JBEBNZ010000009.1, on the reverse strand, counting down.
CGCTCTTGAGAGCGGCTTTTGGTTTTGTGGAGCAGGACGCGGCTTACTTCGCAATCGCAACGCCGCCACCCGCCGTTTCCTCCTCCACCGCCGCTTCCACCTGGCGTACACGCGACTTCTTGCGCCAGGCAGACCAGGTCACCGCCAGCAGCAGCAATGCGCTGATGCAGACGAAGGTGGCGCTGATGGGCCGCTGCATGAAGATCAGCATGTCACCCCGCGACAGCAGGAGCGCACGGCGGAAGTTCTCTTCCATCATCGGTCCCAGCACGAATCCCAGCATGATGGGCGCCACCGAGAAATCGAGCACCATCAAAATGGCGCCGATGATGCCGAAGGCCAGCACCTCCCAGATGTGGAACAGGCTGTTCTGGGTGGTGAACACCCCCACGGCAATGAAGAACATGGCCGACGGGAACAGATACTTGTAAGGTACGGCCAGCATCTTCACCCACACACCGATCAACGGCACATTCAGGATCATCAAGATCACATTGCCAATCCAGAAGCTGGCAATCAGGCCCCAGAAGATATCCGGATGCTCGGTGATCAGCTGCGGGCCGGGCTGGATACCCTGGATCAGCAGCGCGCCCAGCAGCAGCGCCATCACGGCATCGCCGGGGATGCCTAGGCTCATGGTGGGGATGAAATCCACCTGCGTCTTGGAGTGGGCCGACGCCTCGGGAGCCGCCACGCCTGCAATCATGCCGGTGCCAAATTGGTTCGGGTCCTTGGCCACTTTCTGCTCCAGCGCATAGGCGATGAAGGTGGTGATCGTGGGGCCCGTACCGGGCATGGCGCCAAACAGCGTACCCACTGCCGTGCCGCGCACCATGGGCCAGAAGGCCTCCTTCAGCTCTGCCATCGAAGGGCGCATGTCGCGGATGCGCATCTTGGTGTTGCTGGTGATCGCCTTCATCTTGTTCACGTTCAGCAGAAAGTCGGCAATGCCGAACAATCCCATGGCCACGGCCACCATCTCCAGGCCATCGCTGAGATCCGGAATATCGAAGGCAAAGCGGAAGGTGCCACTGTTCACGTCCGTGCCCACGACCCCGCACAAGAGGCCGAACAAGGTCATCGCCACGCCCTTGAGCGGAGAGCCGCGCGACATGGTCGAGCCCGCCAGCAGGCCCAGCAACATGATCGAGAACAGTTCTGCCGGGCCAAACTTGAAGGCAATCGTCGTCAGCAGTGGAGACGCGAAGATCATCACGATGATGCCGACCGACGCTGCAAAGAACGAGCAGATCATCGTGATGCCCAGCGCCGTTCCGCCCTTGCCCTTCTTGGTCATCGGGTAGCCGTCCAGGCAGGTCACCGCATGCGGCGGATGCGAAGGCAGATTCAGCAGGATGGCACCAATGGCGCCGCCGTATTGCGAACCATAGAAAATCCCCGCCAGCATCAGAATGGCAGGCACAGGGTGCATGGTGTAGGTGAGTGGCAGCAGGATCGAGATGGCCGACAGCGCTCCCATGCCCGGCAGCACGCCGATCAGGTTGCCCACCAGCACACCAAAGAAGGACCACATCAGGTTGTGGCCCTGAAAGGCGATGCCAAAGCCGAACCAGAGGTCTTGCAGTGCTTGTCCCATGGCTTACATCCCCCACTTGACGAGCGGCATCTGCACCTGCAGCGCCCACCAGAAGACCACCACGGCAACGATCATCATCGACATCGCCAGCACGAAACTCGCCATCACGCTGTTGTTGCGGTCGCCCAGCGCGCTGATGAAGACAATGGCGAAGGTGGCAGGCAACAGGCCCAGGTACTCCCCGCAGAAGTAGAACGCCACCGTGCCCAGGATGATGCAGGCCGCGCCGCGAAAATCCGGAATGTCGTGGTTGTGGCCCACCAGGGCGGCCTCGCCTCCGCTCGGCTTCTTCTTGGCCGTGAGGGCGATCAGCACACCCGTCAGCGCCAGCAGAATACCCACCGCAAAGGGGAAGTAGCCAGGCCCCATGTGGTCCAGCGTGCCGATGTTGTAGCTGCGTGCGGCGTAGGCTGCGCACCCACCCACCAGCACCATCAAGGCACCGCCGTAGTAATCCTTGTTGTAGCTCTTTCCACCCGGGCTCATGGCAGCTCCCTGGCGGGCAAGCCCCGCAGTTGCGCCGCGTGGGGCGCAGACCATGCATGCAGCATCTTCGTCTCCTTTTTGTTGCAATTTCATTGGAAAGTCTAGAAAACGAACCTTCCAAACTGCTGCCAAAAACGGAGCCGATCCCCAAAATACGTATATCTACGTAGAAATTGTCAGTTTCATGAAAGCTTGTCCATGACAGGCCGATCCAGTGGCAAAAGCACGCAGACGCAGAGCCCGCGGCCACCTTCGCCGTCGGCCAGCAACACATCACCATGCATGCGCCGCGCATAGGTGCGTGCAATAGCCAGCCCGAGGCCAGAGCCGGTCGTCTGCACACCTGCGGCACTGGACTGCAATCGCTCAAAGCGTGCAAACGCACGCTCGCGGTCCGCAGCGGCAATCCCCGGACCGTTGTCCTGCACCAGCACCCGCACCTGCTCGGCCTGCACCTGTACCAGCACGCTGATCCGGCCGCCTGCCGGGGTATAGAGAATCGCGTTATGCACGATATTGGCCAGCAACTCGTACAAGGCATTGCTGCTGGCTGCGACAGGGGCCACCAGCCCAGGATCACCCTGTGGCGCATCGTCCGGGTCAAAATCTTCGCCGCGCGCATCGACAAAGCCCAGATCCTGCTGCTTTTCCAGCGCCAACGGCAAATGCGCCAGCACCGCCTCGCGGGCGACTGCGTTGGCATCGCAGTGCTGCGACTGCAGCGCCTCCTGCGCAGGCTGGCTGGCATTGGCCAGGGACAACAGTTGCTCTGCAACCCGGCGGCTGCGCTGCAGTTGCTGCCGCATGCTCAGCAGGCTGTTGCGAATGGCTGCGGGGTCGCTCTCACGCAACGCATAGCCAGCCTGCGTGGTCATGATGGCCAACGGCGTGCGCAATTGGTGCGAGGCATCTGCCAGAAACTGGCGCTGCGCCTGCAAGGCCTCGCGCTGCTGGGCCAGGTGCTCGTTCATCGCGTCGACCAGCGGCCGCACCTCGGCAGGTACATGGCTCGTATCCAGGGGCTGCAGGTCATCGCTGCCGCGCTCGCGGATGGTGCGGCGCAACGCCTGCAGGGGCCGTAACCCCCAGCCGATGCCAAACCACACCACCAGAACCAGCACCGCCAGGGTGCGCGCGTCACGCCACAGCGTCTCCCACAAAAGGTCTTGCAACACGCCGCTCACGCGCCTGGTGTCTTGCGCCGTCTGGATCAGCACACGCCATTCCTGGCCATCACGGTCATGCACCACCCGCAACAGTGCTGCGACGCGAACCGGCTGGCCCTTCACACTGGCGTTGTAGAAGCGGCGGTCTCCATCGGCTCCGTGCATGAAATCATGCGGAGGCGAGCCGCTGGTATCGGGAGGTGGCGGAAACGAAGCCGCCCCCATCAGCACGCGCTGGCGGCTGCCGTCGGGCGCCTGCATTGCCACGCGCAGATACTTGTGCTGGCCGTTGACGGCTTCGAACATCGAGATGATGTGAAATGGCGCCGTGAGCGTGACAGCCCCCGCTTCGTCCCATCCCAGACTGTCGGCCAATGCCTGCGCAGGCTCCAGCAGGCTCTGGTCATAGGCCCTGTCAAGCTCGCGCCTGAGGCTGGCCGAATCGCGCCAACTGTCGAATACAAACAGGCCGACCAACACCGGCACCAGCACCCACAGCAGCCGCCAACGCAGCCCGCGCCAATTCATGGCGCAACCGGGCCACTCAGCAGATTCTGGGTGGGCTCCAGCATATAGCCCAGCCCGCGCACCGTGACGATGTGCACGTCGCTGCCAGCGAGTTTGCGGCGCAGGCGGTGCAGCACCTGTTCGATGGCGTCAGGGCCCACCGCGCTCTCCTGTGGAAACACCTTGGCCGCCAGCCGTGCCTTGCCCACAGGCGCGCCGATGCGCGCCACCAAGCCTTCCAGCGCCGCATGCTCGCGCGGCGTCAGGCTGAGCACGGCATCGGCCAGCCAGAAGGTGCCATGGTTGCCGTCATACCGCAGCGATCCACATTCCACCTGAGGTTGCGCCCGGCCCTGGCTGCGCCGGTGCAGCGCAGCAAGCCGCGCTTCCAGCTCGGCCAGTTCAAAGGGCTTGGTCAGATAATCATCCGCGCCACGGTGCAGGCCTTCCACGCGGTCTTGCACCGCGCCCTGGGCCGTCAACACCAGCACCGGCACACGGTTGCCTCGGGCGCGCACGGCAGACAGCCAGTCAAAGCCATGCTGGTCTGGCAGTTGCAGATCCAGCACCACCACATCAAAGCTGCCATCCTGCAGCAATGTGGTGCCCAGCCCTGCGTTGTGCGCATGCTCAACGCTGATATTGGACTGCCTGAGCGCCCGCCCCAGCCAGTTCGCCATTTCCAGTTCGTCTTCAATCAGCAGTATGCGCATGGTGGTGTCGTAGATTTCCGGGGAGATCGAATAACCACCGCATCATACGGCGGCGCCCAGACCGGCGCCCACCCGCATCAATCCGCGATGGGCTCCGGCATCCCGGGAACAGGAACCGGCGGTGGCACGGGCTGCGGTGGCGGGTCTTGTATGGGCGGCTGGCCCGGGTGCTTGGGGTCTATGGTCATCACGGGTACCTCGGCGACGTCACATAACGGGCTCTCCATTGTGCCCACAAGGCAGCGCTGCGCCCTGTCAGCCAGGAGCGCAGCCTGAAAACCTGTCATCCGTGCCCTGTGCGCCCTAGGTGCGCGCCAGCACGGGAGCCAGCGCCTTGCCGGTGTGCGTACCGAACTGGACCAGGTCTTCCGGCGTGCCCGTGGCCACAATGCGACCACCGTCCTTGCCGCCTTCCGGGCCCAGGTCGATCACCCAGTCGGCTTCGGCAATCACATCCAGATCGTGCTCGATCACCACCACGCTGTGGCCACCATCGACCAGGCGGTGCAGCACCTTGATGAGCTTGTCCACATCCGCCATGTGCAGGCCGACGGTGGGCTCGTCCAGCACGTACAGCGTATGCGGCACCCTGTTGCCACGGCGGGTGATGTCGTCACGCACCTTGGTGAGCTCGGTCACCAGCTTGATACGCTGGGCTTCGCCGCCGCTCAGGGTGGGCGAAGGCTGGCCCAGCGTCAGGTAGCCCAGACCCACGTCCTTGAGCAGTTGCAGCGGGTGCGCAATGCTGGGCATGCTGGCGAAGAATTCGACCGCCTCGTCCACCTCCATCTGCAGCACCTCGCCAATGCTCTTGCCGCGCCAGGTGACGGCCAGCGTCTCGGGGTTGAAGCGCGCGCCGTGGCAGATTTCACAAGGCACTTTCACATCAGGCAGAAAGCTCATCTCGATGGTGCGCATGCCCTGGCCTTCGCAGCCGGGGCAACGGCCTTCGCCGGTATTGAAGCTGAAGCGCCCGGCAGCATAGCCACGGGCCTTGGCTTCCAGGGTTTCGGCAAAGAGCTTGCGGATGGTGTCCCAGAAGCCGATGTAGGTGGCAGGGCAACTGCGCGGCGTCTTGCCGATCGGGGTCTGGTCCACTTCCAGAACACGGTCGATGCCTTCAAAGCCTTGCAGGCCCGTACAGCCCACCAGCGCGGGCGCCTTGCCCGCATCCATTTCGTCACGCCCAGCCTTGGTGGCGCGCTGGCCCACCCAGGCCGCCACATTGCTGAGCAGCACATCGCGCGCCAGCGTGGATTTTCCCGAACCCGATACGCCCGTGACCGCCACCAGCCGCTTGAGCGGCACGCTTACATTGACGTTCTGCAGGTTGTGCAGCTTCGCGCCCAGCACCGTCAGCCAGTGCAGCGGCGCAGAATCATCGGCGCGCGCCGGTGCCGCCAGCGCTGCATTGGCCTGCGCGCTGTCGGCAGCCAACGCGGCTGCAGCATCCGCGGCCATCTGCTTTTTCGTGCGTTTTTTTGTCTTAGCGCCTGCTTCGCCTGCGCCTGCAGCCATCAAGGCAGGCGTTGCCTCTACCGCCCCCGCCACCAGCCTACGGGGCTGGAACGGGTGCCGCATTGCGTGCAGCAGGTAACGGCCGGTTTGCGAATCGGCTGCCGCCATCACATCGGCAGCAGAGCCTTGCGCCACCAGGTGGCCGCCACGCTTGCCCGCGCTGGGCCCGATGTCGATGATGTGGTCGGCGCGCCGGATGGTGTCTTCGTCGTGCTCCACCACGACCAGCGTGTTGCCCTTGTCACCCAGCTTGTGCAGGGCATTGAGCAGGATATGGTTGTCACGGGCATGCAGGCCAATGGTGGGCTCATCGAGCACATAGCACACGCCTTGCAGATTGCTGCCCAGTTGCGCAGCCAGGCGAATGCGCTGTGCCTCGCCGCCCGAAAGCGTGGGCGCCCCACGGTCGAGCGTCAGGTAGCCCAGGCCAACTTCTTCCAGGAACGCCAGGCGGCTGTGGATTTCGGGCACCAGGTCGCGCGCGATGTCGCTTTCACGCTGGCTCATGCGCCCTGCCGACTGCAGGCTCTCCACCCACAGACGCACATCGGTCACCGACAGCTGCGCAATGTCGGCAATCGATTTGCCATGGAACAGCACTGCACGCGCTGTGGCATTGAGGCGCGTACCCTGGCAGGTGGGGCAGACGGTTTCGCCCACATCTTCGGCCTCGGGTTCTTCAAAGCTCTGCTCGCGGCCCCGGTTGTCTTCGGCCATGACCGAATCGTCATACACCTTGCGCTGCTCCTTGGTGAGCTTGACTCCGGTGCCCACGCAATCGGGGCACCAGCCGTGCTTGCTGTTGTAAGAGAACAGGCGCGGATCCAGCTCGGCGTAGCTTGTGGCGCACACCGGGCAGGCCCGCTTGGTGGAAAACACCTGTAGCTTACCAATCGCCGCCGTATCGCTACCAGCCTGCATGGCGGATTCGAGCGTATCGATGGCCGAAAGCACGTGCAGCACGCCCTTGCCCAACTCCAGTGCGGTGGTGAGCTTTTCGCGCAGCAGGGCTTCGTTGTCCGGCGTGACCTGGATGCTGGCCACCGGCAGCTCCACCGTATGCTCCTTGAAGCGGTCCAGCCGTGGAAAGCCCGTGGTCGGCAGGAACTGGCCGTCCACTCGCAAATGCGTATAACCGCGAGGACGCGCCCAATCGGCCAGCTCGGTATACACGCCCTTGCGCGCCACCACCAACGGTGCCAGCAGGCCGATCAGTTGACCGCGGTATTGCGACATCAGCTGCGCAGCAATGCTTTCCGGGGTTTGCGGTTGCACGGCTGCACCGTCCTTGGTGCAATGCTGGATACCAAGCTTGACGTACAGAAGCCGCAGAAAATGCCAGACCTCGGTCGTCGTGCCCACCGTGGATTTACGTCCTCCGCGCGAGAGCCGCTGCTCGATGGCCACGGTCGGCGGAATGCCGTAGACCGCATCCACCTCGGGCCGCCCTGCGGGCTGCACGATGGAGCGCGCATAGGCGTTCAGCGACTCCAGATAGCGGCGCTGGCCTTCGTTGAACAGGATGTCGAAAGCCAGGGTGGATTTGCCCGAGCCGGAGACGCCCGTCACCACATTGAACTTGCCACGCGGAATATCGACAGAGAGGTGCTTGAGGTTGTGCTCTTTGGCGTTGACGATTTCAATGGCATTTTTTGCTGTCTGTGCGCCACTGGCATGCGTTTCCTGCTCTACTTTGTAGAGCGCCTTGGCCTCCTGCACGCTGTGCGATTTCTCCAGCGCAGCGGCTGCGGTGCCGCCCGCCATGGCAATCTCGTAGTCGCGCAAGGCCTGCGCCGTGTGTGAGGTGCCGGATTTGCGCACCTCTTCGGGCGTGCCCTCGGCCACCACCAGCCCGCCCTTGTCGCCCGCGTCCGGGCCCAGGTCGATCAGCCAGTCACTGGCCCGGATCACGTCCAGATTGTGCTCGATCACGATCAGCGAGTGGCCCGCCTCCAGCAGCTTGCGCAGCGCGCGCATCAGCTTGGCGATGTCTTCAAAGTGCAGGCCCGTGGTGGGCTCGTCAAACAGGAACAGCGTGCCCTTCTTGGCAACCGGCTGCCTGGATTTGGATGCGCTCTTCGCAGCTTCGGCCAGAAAACCGGCGAGCTTGAGGCGCTGCGCCTCGCCGCCACTGAGCGTAGGCACGGGCTGGCCGAGCTTCACATACTCCAGCCCCACATCCACAATCGGCTGCAGCGCACGGATCACGTCGCGGTCCTTGGCAAACAGGGTGGCAGCTTCGCTCACGGTCAGCTCCAGCACATCGGCCACGGTCATCAGTCGGCCATCGCGCTCGATGCGAACCTCCAAAATTTCGGGCCGGTAGCGCTGGCCGTTGCAATCGGGGCAGCGCAGGTACACGTCCGACAGGAACTGCATCTCCACATGCTCGAAACCCGAGCCGCCACAGGTCGGGCAGCGTCCATCGCCACTGTTGAAGCTGAACTTGGATGCGGTGTAGCCGCGCTGCTGCGACAGGGGTGCCGTGGCAAACAGCTCGCGCACGGCGTCCCACGCCCCTACGTAGCTGACGGGGTTGGAACGCGCAGTCTTGCCAATGGGGGATTGGTCTACAAATACCACATCGGCCAGGTGGTCGACACCGAGCAGACGCTCGTGCGCGCCTGCCGATTCGGTGGGCTTGCCAAAATGACGCATCAGCGCGGGCGCCAGCACGTCCTGGATCAGCGTGGATTTGCCCGAGCCCGATACACCGGTCACCACAACCATACGCTGCAGCGGAAAATCCACCGATACGTTCTGCAGGTTGTGCTCGGTCGCGCCTTCCAGAATCAGGCGCGGCGTGCTCTCGGTCACCATCCGCTTGGCACCCATGCCCACCTGCTTGCGGCCCCCCAGGTAGGCCCCGGTCAAGGTATCGGCCCGGCGCAACTCGGCAGTGGTGCCATCAAAGACAATCTGACCCCCTTTCTCGCCAGGGCCCGGGCCCATGTCGATCATGCGGTCGGCGGCAAACATCACAGCCGGGTCGTGTTCAACCACTACCAGGGTGTTGCCCGCATCGCGCAGGCGCCGCATGGCCACGGTAATGCGCTCCATGTCGCGTGGATGCAGACCGATGGAAGGCTCATCGAGCACGAACAAGGTATTGACCAACGATGTACCCAGCGCCGTAGTCAGGTTGATGCGCTGCACCTCGCCGCCACTGAGGGTGCGGCTCTGGCGATCCAGCGTCAGGTAGCCGATACCCACATCACACAGGTATTTGAGGCGGTTACTGATTTCTTCATGCAGCAGTTTCAGCGCCTGCGCATCACCATCGTTGCTGCGACGGATGTCCATGCTCGCAAAGAAGTCGCGCAGGCGCTCGATGGGCAGCAGCATCAGATCGTGCAGGCTCAGGCCTGGTAAATTCTCCAGTTGCGCACGCGTCCAGCCCACACCACGCGGCATGAAGCGCTTGGCGGGCGGCAAGGCGGCATCGGCATCCTGCTTGCTGCCCACCCGCCACAGCAGGCTCTCGGTCTTGAGGCGGGCGCCACCGCAGGTGGGACACGGCGTATAGCTGCGGTATTTGGACAGCAAGACGCGGATATGCATCTTGTAGGCCTTGGTCTCCAGGTATTCAAAGTAGCGGCGGATGCCGTACCACTGGCGGCTCCAGTTGCCATCCTTGTAGCTCGCTTCGCCATTGATGACCCAGTCCTTCTGCTCGGCCGTCATCTTGGCCCAGGCCGTGTCGCGCGGTATTCCGTGCGATTCGGCATGGCGCATCAGATCGTCCTGTATCTCCTTCCAGGCGGGCGTCTGGATTGGCTTGATGGCGCCGGTGCGTAGCGTCAGCTTTTCGTTCGGAATGACCAAACCCCAATCCACACCGATCACCCGGCCAAAGCCCCGGCAGGCCTCGCAGGCCCCCACGGCGGAGTTGAACGAGAACATCGACGGGATCGGCTCGCGGTAGCGCAGGCCACTTTCCGGGCAATGCAGGCCGGAGGAAAACTTCCATAGCACGGGCTCCCGGGCTTCGGCCGCCTCTTCGGCATCGGGCATGGTGTACACCGTCATCACGCCGCTGCCGCGCTTGAGCGCCACTTCAATGGCCTCGATCACGCGCGCCTTCTCTGCCTTGCTGATGCGGAACCGGTCGGCCACCACATCCAGCACCTTGACGCGCTCCGGCGCTGCGTCGTCCTTGCCGGCCTTGGCCGCTTTGGTCTTGACGGCGCTCGCTTTCTTTTTGATAGCATCCTGCGCTTGGCTGTTGTGCGCTGGAGCATCTATTTCGCGCTCAGCCTGCACCTTGGTAAAACCGCTGGCAGACAGCCACTGCTCTACCTGCTCGGCACTGGTGTTGGTAGGCAGCTCGACCGGGAAGGTGATCACGACACGTGGATCATCGGCCTGTGTGCGTTCCACCAGCTTTTCGTATATGGTCTCCGGCGTGTCGTGCTGCACCGGTAGCGCGGTCTGCAGATCAAACAGGTGACCTGCACGCGCCACGAGCAATTTCAGGTGATCGTTCAGCTCCGTCATCGTGCCCACGGTGGAGCGGGAGCTGCGCACGGGATTGGTCTGGTCGATGGCAATGGCGGGGGGAACGCCCTCGACCTTGTCTACAGCGGGCTTGTCCATGCGGTCGAGAAACTGGCGCGCATAGGCACTGAAAGTCTCGACATAGCGGCGCTGGCCTTCGGCGTACAGGGTGTCGAACACCAGGCTCGATTTGCCCGAGCCACTCGGGCCCGTCACCACCGTCAAGTCACCCGTGCGAATGTCCAGATCCAGATTCTTGAGGTTGTGCTGACGCGCACCACGGATGCGAATGTTTTCCTGTGCCATACCGATGATTTACCCAGTAATACGGAGCACAGCCTCCCACAAGCAATCCGACACCCGTGCTGGCAATCCACCTGAAAAACAGCATGCAGCAACGCGGAGGCAGATCGGAATGCACGGCTGTACAAGACCAAAAAAGCCAAGAGCAACCATTCTAGGGAGTTCACCGGCACGCGCAGCAGGCCTGTGCCAAAGCCCTAAAAACTACTGTACATATTTACAGATTTGTTAGCAAATGGCATCGTACGCTGGCTGCAGCGCACGGACGTAAAAAAACCCGCATTCCTGAGAATGCGGGTTTTTTGGGAATCGGCTTTCTGCCGCCCAGGCAACTTAGAAGTTGTGACGCACGCCGACAGCGAAGGAGCTGAAATCGGCACCGGCAGTGCCGGTCATGTACGAAGCACCGGCCTTGTTGTTGACCTTGGTGTAGTAGCCATACACCTTGGTGCGCTTGCTCAGGTTGTAGTTGTAGCCCAGGGTGTACTGCAGCGCGGAGCTGTCTTCCACGTTCTTCATCTTGCCAGCCTTGCCCACGTTCAGGTGGAACTCGTTGTTGCCCAACAGGTAGGCGCCCGACAGGCGGTACGCAGTGCGGGTGCCGGTGTCGGAGCCGAAGACCTGGTCAAAGCCCATGTTCTTGCTGCGCTGCACATAGCCGCCCAGCAGGATGTTGGAGCCAATCTTGTAGAAGCCGCGGATCGCGAACTGCTGCGAGTTGTCGAGCTTGGTGTAGCCAGCGCCCAGGGCCAGAGGGCCGTTTTCATAGTTGGCGGCCACATCGTACAGGTTCTTGTTGCCGAACTGTGCGTTCTTTTCGTACAGGCCCGTCGCCACTTCCACATTGAAGCCACCGAAGGTAGGCGTCTTGTACGCAACACCGTTGGAGATGTAGGAAGGCGACTTGCCGTCGTTCGACACATAGGCGTAGAAGGCATCAGCCGACGAACCCGTGTCGTGGTTGTGCATGCTGATGTAGTCGGCCGTGGCGAAGTACGAAGAAGGGGTCCAGTGGCCCAGACGGATCTGGCCGAAGTTGCCCGACAGGTTCACTTCGCTCTGACGGTTGAAGCTCATGCCAGCGCCCGAGTTGCCAGCGCCGGTATCCGAAGCGAAGCCCGACTCCAGCACGAAGCCAGCCTTCAGGCCACCACCCAGGTCTTCCGTGCCCATGAAGCCGATACGCGACGAATTGTTGTACAGGCCCGTGGTCGTCTGGTCACCCGCCTTTTGGCGTTCCACCGTGGTGTTGATACGGCCATACACTTGTACGCTGCTTTGAGCCAGAGCGGCGGTGGAGCCGGCAATTGCCAGGCCTGCAATCATCAAACGGTTCAGGGTGCGCATAGAGTCCTCGGGAGATGGGTTATTGAATTTTTGTGCATCGCACAGGCGGCAACTGTAGATACAGATTGACGCATTGCTTTGCATAGCTTTCAAATTTTAGGCGGGAGGCCCGAGGAAGCCGGTGATTTGTCAGAGTGTTTTTGGAAGAGTGACGCGTTGCTACCACAGTTTGATGACATTCCTAGTATTAACCATTAGAAACGTCCTCAACAAGGTGTCGCAATGAAAACAGCGCCCGAAGGCGCTGTTCTTGCATGCATCAGGAAGCGCTTCTCGCGCCTTCCCAATGCTGTCTGTTTGAAAGCAGATCAGTCGTCCGCGTAAATATCCACATCCTTGGTTTCGCGGATGAAGAGCGTTCCGACCACGAAGGTGATACCGGCAATGATGATCGGGTACCACAGGCCGTTATACATATTGCCGGTCTGCGCCACGATGGCGAACGCCGTGGTGGGCAACAGCCCGCCAAACCAGCCATTGCCGATGTGATAGGGCAGCGACATCGAGGTGTAGCGGATGCGGGTCGGGAACATTTCCACCAGCATGGCGGCAATCGGCCCATACACCATGGTCACCAGGATCACCAGATAGGTCAGCAGCACCACCATCAGAACCTTGTTCATCTTGGCGGGGTCTGCCTTGGTGGGATAGCCGTCCTTGGCCAGGGTTTCCGCCACAGCCTTCTTGAACCCGGCGTCCTTGGTTTTCAGGTCGTCGCCTGTGAGGCCGGCCGCGCTGTAGCTCGGAATCACGTCATTGCCGATCTTGATGACTGCTGCCGTGCCGGCGGGCGCCGCTTCGGTTTCATAGCTCACCGAATTGGCGGCCAGCAACTGTTTGGCCACATCGCAGGAGCTGGTGAACTTGGTGGTGCCGGTGGGGTTGAACTGGAACGAACATTCAGCCGGATTGGCCACCACCACCACCTTGTTCCTCGCCTGTGCCGCTGCCAGATCCGGATTTGCCGCTTCGGTCAGCATCTTGAACACGGGGAAATAGGTCAGCACCGCCAGCAGGCAGCCAGCCATGATGATGGGCTTGCGGCCAATCCTGTCGGACAGCGAACCAAAGATCACGAAGAACGGCGTAGCGATCAGCAGGGCCACGGCAATCATCAGATTGGCGGTCACTGCATCCACCTTCAATTGCTGCGTCAGGAAGAACAGCGAGTAGAACTGGCCGGTGTACCAGACCACCGCCTGACCAGCCGTCAGACCCACCAGCGCCAGAATCACGATCTTCAGGTTCTTCCACTGACCAAAGGATTCCTTCAGAGGTGCCTTGGAGGTCTTGCCTTCCGCCTTCATGCGCTGGAACGCGGGCGACTCCGACAAGGTCATGCGAATCCACACCGAAACACCCAGCAGGACAATCGACACCAGGAACGGAATGCGCCAGCCCCAGTCATTGAAGGCAGGCTCGCCCATCGCAGTGCGGGTACCCAGAATCACCAACAGCGACATGAACAGGCCCAGCGTTGCCGTGGTCTGAATCCATGAGGTGTAGGCGCCCCGCTTGCCATGCGGCGCATGCTCGGCCACATAGGTTGCCGCGCCACCATACTCGCCACCCAATGCCAGACCCTGCAGCATGCGCAGCACGATCAGGATGATGGGCGCTGCCACGCCGATGCTGGCGTAGTTGGGCAGGATACCGACGATGAAGGTCGAAGCGCCCATCAGCAGGATGGTGACCAGAAAGGTGTACTTGCGGCCGATCATGTCCCCCAGGCGGCCAAACACCAGCGCGCCGAATGGCCGCACGATAAAGCCTGCGGCAAATGCCAGCAGCGCAAAAATGAAGGCAGAAGTGGGATCGAGCCCCGAAAAGAACTGCTTGGCGATGATGGCCGCCAGTGAACCGTAGAGATAGAAGTCGTACCACTCGAAAACGGTACCGAGTGACGAGGCGAAGATGACCTTGCGCTCTTCCTTCGTCATCGGCCGTGCTGCTGCACTGGTTGCCATAGATGTCTCCTGAATTTTTCTGTCGCTAGGGCGGACAACGCAACGGGGCATCGCCCGAGATGCACTATCCGGACGATTGCTGACTAACTCCTTACAAAAACATCTCACACCCAGTTACAAACATTCTTTTTTCATCAGGACTTACCCGCAGCCCACCTGCTGCAGGTGCGAACCCGGGCAGGTTCGTAAGCGGTTCGTCAGTTGTACTTTCCAGAATCCAATGGACGCAGCGATGCGATTGCTGCGCCCCATGCGGCCCACTCATTGGAGACACAACATGAACGACCCTGTCGTTGCCAAAATCCAAGCCAATCCCCGGTACCAGGAACTCAAGCGCAAGCGCAATGCCTTCGGCTGGACGCTCACCATCCTGATGCTGGTCGTCTACTACGGCTATATCGGCCTCATCGCCTTTGACAAGGAATTCCTCGCCACCCCCCTGGGCACGGGCGTCACCACCTTGGGCATCCCCATTGCCCTGGGCGTGATCATCTTCACCGTCCTCATCACCGGCATCTATGTGCGGCGCGCCAACACCGAGTACGACGCCATGACGCAGCAAATCCTCAAGGACGTCGCCCAATGAAAATTCGCAATCTCATTCTTCCCGCCGCACTGGCGATGGCAGGTGCCGCACATGCCGCTGGCGGCGATGTCGGCGAGACCGCCAAGCAGGCCACCAACTGGACGGCCATCATCCTCTTCGTCGCCTTCGTAGCAGGAACGCTGTGGATCACCAAATGGGCTGCGTCCAAGACGCGGTCGGCAGCTGACTTCTACACCGCTGGCGGCGGCATCACCGGCTTCCAGAATGGCCTCGCCATCGCAGGCGACTACATGTCGGCCGCATCCTTTCTGGGCATTTCGGCATCGGTCATGGCCAGCGGCTACGACGGACTGATCTACTCCATCGGCTTCCTGGTGGGCTGGCCGATCCTGACCTTTCTGCTGGCCGAGCGGCTGCGCAACCTGGGCAAATTCACCTTTGCCGACGTAGCGGGCTATCGCTTTGCGCAAGGCCCGTTCCGCGCTTTTGCGGCCAGCGGCACGCTGGTGGTGGTGGCCTTCTACCTGATTGCCCAGATGGTGGGTGCCGGCCAACTGATCAAGCTGCTGTTCGGCCTGGATTACTGGATCGCCGTGGTGCTGGTGGGCGCGCTGATGATGATCTACGTGCTGTTCGGCGGCATGACGGCCACGACCTGGGTGCAGATCATCAAGGCCTGCCTGCTGCTGGCGGGCGTCACCTTCATGGCCTTCATGATCATGGCCCACTATGGCTTCAGCCTCGAAAAGCTGTTTGCCGACGGCGTGCGCGTCAAGACCGAGATTGCCACCAATGGCGGCGCGGCGCCCGATCTGGCTGCCAAGCTGGGCCTGTCGATCATGGGGCCGGGCGGCTTCATCAAGGATCCGATCTCTGCCATCAGCTTCGGCATGGCATTGATGTTCGGCACACTGGGCCTGCCCCACATTCTGATGCGCTTCTTCACCGTGCCCGATGCCAAGGAAGCGCGCAAGAGCGTGTTCTGGGCCACCACCTGGATCGGCTATTTCTATATCGTCATCTTCATCATCGGCTTCGGCGCCATCACCATGGTACTGACCAACCCCGAACTGGCCGATACCGCCAAGGGCGTGATCAAGGGCGGCGCCGGCACCGCCAACATGGCTGCCGTGCTGGTGGCCAAGAGCGTGGGCGGCGATGTGTTCTACGGCTTCATCTCGGCTGTCGCCTTCGCCACCATCCTGGCGGTCGTTGCTGGCCTGACGTTGTCGGGCGCCTCGGCTGTCTCGCATGACCTGTATGCCACCGTGTTCAAGCATGGCAAGGCCGACAGCGCTTCGGAGCTGCGCGTCTCGCGCATCACGACCCTGGCCCTGGGCATCATCGCCGTGCTGCTGGGTATCGTGTTCGAAAAGCAGAACATCGCCTTCATGGTGTCGCTGGCCTTCGCGGTGGCGGCTTCGGCCAACTTCCCGGTACTGCTGCTGTCGGTGCTGTGGAAGGGCTGCACCACCCGTGGCGCGGTGATCGGTGGCTTCCTGGGCTTGATCTCATCAGTGGCGCTCACCATCGTCTCGCCCTCGGTGTGGGAAGCAACGCTGGGCTACCCCAAGGGCTCGGCCTGGTTCCCCTACACCTCGCCCGCACTCTTCTCGATGACCATCGGCTTCGTCGGCGTCTGGCTGTTCTCGGTGCTGGACAAGAGCGCCCAGGCAGCCAAGGAACGCGATGCATTCGCCGCGCAGCAGGTGCGCTCCGAAACCGGCCTGGGTGCAGCGGGTGCCTCCGGGCACTGATGGCATACCATCGATCCACAAAAAACCGGGCTCGCCCGGTTTTTTCATGTCTGATCTTTGGCAATAAGGGGCAAATCAGGCGGGCTTGAGCCCCGATGGCCGGTTCGCGACGCTGTCCCATTCATTGCCTGCAAACCATGCGTCGCCATTCAGGTAAGCCGTCAGCATCGGCAGGCCATCCAGTCCCCAGAACTGCCTGCCATCCACAGCCATGGCGGGCACCCCAAAAACGCCAGCCGCCACCGCAGCATCGGTATTGCGGCGCAACAAATCCTTGGCGCGTTGATCAGCGCCCTCGTCCGTCTTGATCTGCTCTGCCAGTTGCAGCTCCAGCGCCTGCAGGCGGCCGGCATCCAGTGCAGCAGCGCCACCCAGCCACACGTGGCGAAAGATGGCGTCGGCGGTAAAGCGGTTGATATGGCCATCGTGGCTGGTACGCAGGGCCAGACGCAGCAGCGGCAAGGGATTGAATGGGTGTTGCGCAGGCATATCCAGGCCGCAGCCGAGCGAGTGTCCCAGCCAGCTGACATGGCGATAGGTCCACTCACGCTTGCCTGCGATACCTGCGGGGCCAGGGTTGTTGTGCTGCTGCAGCAAGGCCCCCAGCAACACTGGGGTGTAACGCACGTGCACGCTGTGGCCTTGCAATGCCTTTGGCAGCGCATGAAACGCCAGCCATGCGTAGGGTGAGACAAAATCCAGATAGAAATCAATGGTCTTCATACGATTCTCTCTACCATCACAGTCACAACACGACTTTGTTTGGCTGCGCCATTGCGCGCCTACTGGGTCTATTCGTCCTTCGGCAGGGCACGCCCATCGTGGCCCAGGCCTGCGCGCGCCAGCAGTTGCTGCCACATCTGCAAGCGGCCTGCGTTATCGGATTTGGACCACGCACGGATCTCGTCAATCGAGCGGTAGCATCCCAGGCACAGGCTGCGGTCTGCATTCATTTTGCAGATCGACACGCACGGCGAAGGCACCACATCGTCATACCCCGCCGCAAATGCGCCGCTCGCCCGGACCAGCTTGGTCCGCGCCGCCAAAGGCGCATTGGTGTATACCTCGGTAATCTTGTCATCCAACTCGGTCATGCCGCATCCTTCACCACATCAGCCACCGGCGCGCCGGTCAGCTTCTCCAGATCCTGAGGAGCGAGCGGAAATACGCCATAAGGGTGGCCTGCGGCAGCCCATACTTGGGCAAAGCGGTACAGATCACGGTCGATCAGCGTGACAGGTTCGCTGGCGTGCCCCACGGGCGATACGCCGCCAATCGCAAACCCCGTGCGCTCCTTCACAAAATCGGCGTCGGCCTTGCCCACTTTGCCGATCAGCGCTTCCACCTTCTTTTCGTCCACACGCCGGTCGCCGGAGGTAATCACCAGCACACAGGCGTCATCGCTCTTGCGCCGGAAGATGATGCTCTTGGCGATCTGCCCCACGACGATCCCCAATGCATCGGCGGCTTCCTGCGCCGTGCGCGCCGCGTCATTGAGCATCTGCGGCGCATGCGGATGGCCCTTGTCCTGCAGCACCCTGGCGACACGCTGCACGCCTTCGGGCAGGCTCTTCAACTCCGCTCCACACATGGTTCTTGCTCCTTGGTCTTGATGCCCAGATTGTGCCGCCCTGCCATCACTGTCGCAGCGACCATGGCAATACACTTCATTTTTGATAGCTTTCAGCACTCATGGATTAAGCACTGCAACCGCTTTTCATTCAAAACAAAGCCCGCACTGCACAGGGCGGGCTTTGCGTTGCGCCATTGTGGCCAAAGCCGCATCAGCCGGCCCGCTTGTTGATCAGCGCCACCGCCACGCGCGAATTGGGCTTGCGCTGCAGGAAATCGCTGATGAAGATGCCTGCATCGACCAGCTTGTCCAGATCAATGCCGGTCTCGATGCCCATGCCATGCAGCATGTAGACCACATCCTCGGTTGCCACATTGCCCGTGGCGCCCTTGGCATAAGGACAGCCTCCAAGGCCTGCAATGGACGACTGGAAGTTCCAGACACCCATCTGCAACGCTGCCAAGGTGTTGGACAGCGCCTGGCCATATGTGTCGTGGAAGTGGCCGGAGACATGGTCCACATCAAAATACGGCAGCGTCGCTTCGATTGCCTTTTGCACTTTCAGCGGCGTGCCCACACCAATCGTATCGGCCACATCGACCCGTTCCACGCCGATGCCCTTCATCAGCTCCGCGAGGTAGGCGACACGCGACGGAGCGATCTCACCTTCATAAGGGCAGCCCACGGTGCAGCTCATGGCGCCGCGCACCGCAATGCCTGCGGCCTTGGCTGCAGCCACCACCGGCGCAAAGCGCTCAATGCTCTCGGCAATGCTGCAGTTGATGTTCTTCTGGCTGAAGGCCTCGCTCGCCGCGCCAAACACCACGATCTCGTCAGGCTTGGAATCGACGGAGGCCTCATACCCCTTCATGTTGGGCGTGAGCACCGAATACTGCACGTCCGCCCTCCGCTGCACGCCTGCCATTACCTCGGCGTTGTCGCCCATCTGCGGCACCCATTTGGGCGACACGAAGCTGGTGACCTCGATCTCCTTGAGCCCGGCATCCTGCAGGCGGTGCACCAGCTCGATCTTGACCGAGGCAGGCACGGGTGATTTCTCGTTCTGCAGGCCATCGCGCGGGCCCACATCGATGATCTTGACTTGCTTGGGATAGGTAGCCATGGGTGCTCCTTGTTTCTTTTCCATCAGATTCAGAAAATTGCGTTCAATATCCACGGTCGGCATACACCACACCGGTCACACGTTCGCCCGCAGCAAAAGCCTGGAGCTTGCGCAGAATCTGCTGCAAGGTCTCCTCCGGCAAGGTGCGTGCAGAGCCATGCGGCGTGATGCCGATCTGCGGGCAGCGCCAGAATGGATGGTCCGCCGGCAACGGTTCCGTGCGGAACACATCGAGCATCGCCCCTGCCACTTGGCCGCTGTCGATGGAGGCCAGCAGGTCCGCCTCCACCAAGTGCCCGCCCCGGGCCACATTGATGACATATGCGCCGCGCTGCAGTTGCCCCAGCAGCTGGCTGTCGATGATGTTTTCCGTCTCCGGCGTCAGCGGCAGCAGGTTGACCAGGATGCGCGTGCCCGCCAGAAAATCCGCAAATTGCTCCGCGCCGCTAAACGTCTGTACACCGTCGATCTGCTTAGCCGAGCGGCTCCAGCCGAGCACCGGAAAGCCAAACTGTGCCACCGCCTTGGCAACCCGGTCGCCCAACACACCCAGGCCCATGATGCCGACCGGGAAATCGCTGCGCATGCGAAGTGGGGCCAGTTTCCACTCACCGGCCAGCTGCTGCACGCGGTATTGGCCGAGGCCCCGGAAATGGTCGATCACCGCGTGGCACACATACTCGGCCATCTGCACGGCCATGCCCGCATCCTCCAGCCGCACCACGGGCACATTCGCGGGCAGCTGCAGCTGCAGCAAGCCATCCACGCCAGCACCCATGTTGAAAAGTGCCTTGAGCCCTGCGCCCTGTTCATCCAGCATCTGCTGCGGCGGGCGCCACACCAGGGCGTAATCGGCCTGCGGTGCGCCAGGGGCCCAGGCCCAGGCCTGCGCGTTCGGAATATGCTGGGCAATGGCAGCCAGCCACGCTGCGGGGTTGCCCCCTTCGGAATAGACGACGATCTTCATGGCGTGCATTTCAGCATAGAAAAGCGCCCTGCCCCGTCATCCACGAGGCAGGAGGCGCGCCGCTCTTACTCAGCAGCCTTGAGCTTGAGCAGCTCGGCGCCTTCCGTGACCTGGTCGCCTGGTACGAACAACAGCTCGACCACTTCGCCGTCAGCAGGCGCGGCAATGGTGTGCTCCATCTTCATGGCTTCCATCACGGCCAGCGGCTGGCCCTTGCTTACCTTGTCGCCCGCCTTCACGGCAAACGAGACAACCTTGCCGGGCATTGGAGCGGTGAGGCGCCCGCCTTCGCTTCCCGCGTCTCCCGCGTGGGCCAGCGCATCGATGGCGGTGATCTCGGCGGCGCCACGCGGAGCAAACACGTGCACCACTTCGCCTTGCTGCCAAGTCTGGATCTGGTCGCGGTGGCGGTTGAACTGCAACTCCACCAGTTCGCCATTCGGCGTGAATTGCAGCGGACCGCTGGTATCACCCACCGTTAGCACCAGGCCGCTGGGTTCGTAGCGCAATGCGGCCTGCAGCTTGTCGCCGCCAAACTCGAAATCAAAGCGGCGCTCGGTCACCCCATGCGACTGCCAACCATCGCGGCGGCTGAAGGGGTCTGCGGTTTCACCAGCGCGCTCCAGCAGCAGCTCCGCCACCACAGCGGCAGCTGCGGCCGTGTCCACGCCCAGGGTGCGGCGCTTGAAAAGACGCGCCTCTTCGCGCTGGATCAGCGCGGTATCGAGCTTGGCCTGCGCAAACGACGGCGTAGCCAGAATATGGCGCAGGAACTGCACATTGGTCTGCAGGCCCACGATGCGCACCGCCGCCAGCGCAGCGTCCAGGCGCGCCAATGCCTGCGCGCGGTCCTGGCCATGCACGATGAGCTTGGCGATCATGCTGTCGTAGAACGGGCTGATCGCATCGCCCTCGCGCACGCCGTCGTCGATGCGCACATCGCTGATGGCAAAGCTGCTGCACACGGGTTTGCGATAGACGTGCAGGGTGCCGGTGGCAGGCAGGAAATTGTTCTCGGGGTTTTCGGCGCAGATACGCGCTTCGATGGCATGGCCGATGATCTTCAGATCGCCTTGCTGCTTGGGTAGCGGCTGGCCATTGGCTACCAACAGCTGCCACTGCACCAGGTCTTCGCCCGTGATGGCTTCGGTCACCGGGTGCTCCACCTGCAGGCGGGTGTTCATCTCCATGAAGTAGAACTTCATGGCTTCTGGCTGGTCGTAGCCCCCGGGCTGCTCAACGATGAACTCCACCGTGCCTGCGCCCACATAGCCTACGGCCTTGGCGGCGGCAACAGCTGCCTCGCCCATCTGCTTGCGGAGGGCTTCGGTCATGCCAGGGGCAGGGGCCTCTTCCAGCACCTTCTGGTGGCGGCGCTGCACCGAGCAGTCGCGCTCGAACAGATAGACGCAGTTGCCATGGGTGTCGCCAAACACCTGAATTTCGATATGGCGTGGGCGCAGTACGTATTTCTCGATCAGCACGGCGTCGTTGCCGAAGCTGTTGATGGCTTCGCGCTTGCACGATTCCAGCGCCGCCGCAAAGTCTTCGGTCTTTTCCACCAGACGCATACCCTTGCCGCCACCACCGGCACTGGCCTTGATCAGCACGGGGTAGCCAATGCGGTCTGCTTCCTTGTGCAGCATGGCCGGATCCTGGCCCGCACCGTGGTAGCCGGGCACCAATGGCACGCCCGCCTTTTCCATCAGCTGCTTGGACTCGGCCTTCAAGCCCATTGCGCGAATGGCGTTTGCAGGCGGGCCGATGAACACCAGATCAGCGCCTGCGCATGCGGCGGCAAAGTCCTCGTTCTCGCTCAGAAAACCGTAGCCAGGGTGGATGGCCTGCGCACCAGTGGCCTTGGCTGCTTCGATGATGCGCTCCCAGCGCAGGTAACTGTCCTTGGGGGCCGAACCGCCGATATGCACTGATTCATCGCAGGCGGCCACATGCTTGGCCTGCGCATCGGCATCCGAATACACCGCCACGGTCTTGATGCCCATGCGGCGGGCGGTTGCCGCCACGCGGCAGGCGATTTCACCGCGATTGGCGATCAGAATCTTGGTAAACATAAAAAATCTCCTCAGTCTCAGTATTTCTTTAGCCACATGTGCCTCCCCGGGGGGAACAGCCATGCACCATCAAAAGCGTTGCATATCGGTGCTCGTCGCCGGCACCACCGGTTCGTCATAGCCCATCCAGCGCCGCACCCGGCGGATGACGGCCTTCAGGAATTTCCACAGCGTCCAGGTCACGATCCACATCACCACCAGCACCACGGCCAGCGCCACGGCAAACACCACCGGGTGGTTGATGGCCAGCCACACCGCGCCGATCGATGCGCCGTCTTCCACGAGGCTGGCGCCCCAGTTGGAAAAAGGCTCCGGGCTGGTGTTGATGGCAGCGCGCGTGGTGGTCTTGGCCACCTGGCTGCTCAAGGCCAGGGTTCCGCCCATCAGCGCTGCGGCGGTGGCCATGGTGGCGTTGTCGGCACCGAAAACGCTGGCCGCCAATGCGGCGCCAGCGGGTACACGGATCACGCTTTGCACCGCATCCCACACCGAATCCACACCCGGAATCTTGTCGGCAAAGAACTCGACGAACAGCAGCGCCCCGCTGATGACCAGGATCACCGGCTGCTGCAGTACTGTCAACGCGCCCGGCAGCGGCAGCCAGCCCGTTGCACCCAGCATGCCCGTCACAAAAACCACGGCGTACAGCCGGAAACCACTCGCCCAACCCAGCGCTGCAGCCAGCGCCATCAACTGGCCCCAGTCCCACTGCGCCATGGCGTGGCCCATCTGGTTCGCCACCTGGCCAACCTGGTCGGCCGCCTGCCCCACGGTTTGCGCCGTGTCCTTGTCCAGGTGCACGCCTATGCCGTGCATCCAGTTGACGATGGTGTTCCAGATATCCATGGTTCGGGCTCCTCAAATCGAATCAGCAAACGCGCTGGTTATAGCGCCAGCGGCCGCTTGCTGCCTGCCATCCAAGGTCGCTTTGTTGCTGAATCAGCCTCCCAGCCATCCGGGTTTGCGTTTGTTCAAGAATGCCTGCACGCCTTCCTTGCCTTCGGCGCTGGCACGGATGTCGGCAATGCCTTCGACCGTGGCCTGGATCAAGCCTGCATTGATCTCGCGCTCGGCCACATCCAGCACCAGCTTCTTGCAGGCCCGCACTGCTGCGGGCCCCGCGCTCAGCAGGTGCTTGAGCAGGCCGTCCACCGCGCCATCGAGCGCATCGCTCTCGACCACCTGGTGCACAAAGCCGATGCGCAGGGCCTCTGCGGCATCAAAACGCTCGCCTGTCAGAAAGTAGCGGTGCGAGGCGCGCGGACCCATGGCACGGATCACGTAAGGGCTGATGGTGGCGGGAATCAGGCCGATCTTGACCTCGCTGAGGCAGAAACCTGCATTGGCGGAAGCCACTGCCATGTCGCAGCACGCGACCAGGCCCATGCCACCGGCATAGACATCGCCTTGCACGCGGGCAATGGTGGGTTTTTCGCATTCGTAGATCACGCGCAGCATCTCGGCCAGCTTGCCGGCGTCCACCAGGTTTTCGTCGCGCGTGTAGTCGGCCATGGCGCGCATCCAGTTCAGGTTGGCGCCTGCGCAGAAAGCCGGGCCTTCGGCTGCCAGCACCACGGCGCGCACATGCTCCTGCTGGCCCACCAGCTGGAAGGCCTTGGTGATGTCGGCGATGACGGCATCGCTGAAGGCATTGCGTACATCGGGCTGGGTCAGGGTGATGGTGGCGACCTGCCCGGTGGCTTCCACGGTCAAAAACGTGCTTTTCATGGTTGTCCTCGCTGCTGCCTCGCGGCAGCGCCTGTCTCACATCTGCAAGAAAATTGCTATGGTTTCAGGATGGGCTGCGCACACCAGCCGTGCGCCAGCGGCCTGAAACATCCAGAACTTACATACGGAACACGCCGAACCGGGTGTCTTCAATCGGCGCGTTGCGCGTGGCCGCCAGGCCCAGCGCCAGCACACGGCGGGTGTCGGCCGGGTCGATCACGCCGTCGTCCCACAGGCGGGCCGATGCGTAATACGGATGGCCCTGGTCTTCATACTGCTGGCGGATCGGGGCCTTGAAGGCCTCTTCTTCCTCGGCACTCCACTGGCCGCCCTTGGCTTCGATGCCGTCGCGCTTGACGGTTGCCAGCACGCTGGCCGCCTGCTCGCCACCCATCACGCTGATGCGCGCGTTGGGCCACATCCACAGGAAGCGCGGCGAATATGCACGACCACACATGCCGTAGTTGCCAGCACCGAAGCTGCCGCCGATGATGATGGTGAACTTGGGCACGCTTGCCGTGGCCACCGCCGTCACCAGCTTGGCGCCATGGCGGGCGATACCTTCATTTTCGTACTTGCGCCCGACCATGAAGCCGGTGATGTTCTGCAGGAACACCAGTGGAATCTTGCGCTGGCAGCACAGCTCGATGAAGTGCGCACCCTTGACCGCCGATTCGCTGAACAGGATGCCGTTGTTGGCGATGATGCCCACCTCCATGCCTTCGATACGGGCAAAGCCGCACACCAGGGTGGAGCCGAAGCGGCTCTTGAACTCGTCGAAGTCGCTGCCGTCGACCACGCGGGCAATGATCTCGCGCACATCAAAGGGCTTGCGGGTGTCGACCGGAATCACGCCGTACAGCTCTTCGGCCGGATAGGCCGGTGCCTGCGGCGCCCGGTCCGCCGCATTGGTGGCCTTGGCCTTGTTGAGGTGGCTGACGGCCTTGCGCGCCAGCGCCAGCGCATGGGTGTCGTTGTCGGCCAGATGGTCGGCCACGCCCGACAGGCGTGTATGCACATCGCCGCCGCCCAGGTCTTCTGCGCTCACGACTTCGCCCGTGGCGGCCTTCACCAACGGCGGGCCGCCCAGGAAGATGGTGCCCTGGTTCTTGACGATGATGGACTCATCGCTCATCGCCGGCACATAGGCGCCACCGGCCGTGCAACTGCCCATCACCACGGCGATCTGCGCAATACCCTGGGCCGACATGTTGGCCTGGTTGAAGAAGATGCGGCCGAAATGCTCGCGATCAGGGAAGACATCGTCCTGGTTGGGCAGGTTGGCGCCACCCGAATCGACGAGGTAGATGCAGGGCAGGCGGTTTTGCGCTGCAATTTCTTGCGCCCGCAAATGCTTTTTTACCGTCATCGGGTAGTACGTTCCCCCTTTGACCGTGGCATCATTGCACACGATCATGCAGTCCACGCCACTGACACGGCCCACACCGGCAATCAGGCCCGCGCCGGGGGCATCGTTGTTGTACATGTTGAGAGCCGCCAGCGGCGCCAGCTCCAGAAAAGGCGTACCGGGATCGAGCAGCATCTGCACGCGGTCACGCGGCAGGAGCTTGCCACGGCCCACATGCTTGGCGCGCGCGGCCTCGCCACCGCCCAGGGCTATCTTTGCAGCCTGGGCACGCAGATCATCCACCACGGCCCGCATGGCTTGTGCGTTGGCCTGAAAATCTGCTGATCTGGCGTTCAGCTGTGTACCAAGTTTGCTCATGCTTGTCCTCTTTTCTAGTCTAATGTTCCAGCGTTCTCTTCAGAATCGCGTTTTCTTTCAGAATAGTCTGTAACTATAAAAACCACAGACCATGCATACCGTTGAAACTGTCCTGCTCGTGCTGATGATCGGTGCCGTCACCGGCATCATTGCGCGCTACATCCGAGCCATTCCGCTGCCGCTGATACAGATCATGCTGGGGGCTGTGCTGTCGTGGCCCCAGAATGGCCTGCACATTGATTTCGATCCCGGCCTGTTCATGCTGCTGTTCATTCCGCCGCTGCTGTTTGCCGACGGCTGGCGCATTCCCAAGCGCGAGTTCTTTGCGTTGTACCAGCCTATTTTGAAATTGGCATTCGGGTTGGTGCTGTTTACCGTGATCGGCCTGGGCTACCTGATCCACTGGATGATTCCGGAGATGCCGCTCACCGTGGCCTTTGCGCTCGCCGCCGTCATCTCGCCGACCGACGCCGTGGCGGTATCGGCCATTACGCGCAACCTGGGCATGCCAGCGCACACCATGCATGTGCTCGAAGGCGAATCGCTGCTGAACGACGCCTCGGGCCTCGTCGCCTTGAAGTTTGCCATTGCCGCCACCCTGACAGGCCTGTTCTCGTGGGCCAAGGTGACGCAGGAATTTCTGTGGATTGCCCTGGGCGGCCTGGGTGTGGGCGCCGTCGCGGGCTGGGGATTCAGCTACCTGCGCGAGACCGTAACCCGCCGCCTGGGCGACGTGGCCGCCACACAGATGGTGCTGCTGCTGGTGCTGCTGCCCTTTGCCGCCTACCTGCTGGGCGAAGAAATTGGCGTATCGGGCATACTGGCCGCCGTCGCGGCGGGGGTGGCCACCAATTTTGGCGACCTGAACCGCGCCGACTACATCTCCGAGCGCATGCAGACGGCAGGCACCTGGGCCATGGTTGAATCGGCCTTCAATGGCGCCATCTTCCTGCTTCTCGGGTTGCAGCTTCCATCCATCATTGGCGTTACCCTGCGGGATGCGGGCCACGACTGGTGGATTCTGGTGGGCTATGTAGCCATCATTTCGGTGGCGCTGCTGGTGTTGCGCTGGATCTGGTTGATGCTGGGCGTGCGCAGCAGTCTGCACAAGGCGCACAGGGCCGGCAAGCTGGTGGAAAAGCCCGATATGTGGCTGAACCTGGCTACCACCCTGGCAGGCATCCGCGGTGCGGTCACCTTGGCCGGTGCACTGTCCGTGCCCTTGCTCCTGAACAATGGCCAGCCTTTTCCGGCGCGCGACATGCTCATTTTCCTGGCCACTGGCACCATTCTCTTCACCCTGGTGATCGGCAGCATCGGCTTGCCGCTGGTACTGCGACGCGTGCCCAAGGTGAGCGAGCCCGAATCGGTGATCGAAGAGCGCCAGGCACGCCTGGCCGCTTGCCGCGCTGCCATCAACAGCCTGGCGATCAACGAAGAAACCACTGCCCAGCAACCAACCGAATGGCAGGCTCAGCAGCACGAGATCGAAGGCCGCATCGCCCGCGAATACCGCAACCGCATCGACATGCTGGACGAAGACCGCTCGCCCGATGCCGCCGACGCGCCCGATGCCGCGAGCCCCGAAGCGGTGCAACAGCGGCGTGAACGCTATGTGATGGAGTTGGAGATGCGGCTCAAGTGCATCAAGGTGGAGCGGCACACGATCTATGCCGAACGCCAGCACAACCGCATCAATGACGAATCCCTGCGCAGCCTGGTGCAGGAGCTCGATCTGAGCGAAATCACCCTGCGAAAACGCCTGGATGTGGCCCGCCGCGCCGCCGCCAAACAAGCCGCCAAGCGGGAGAGCCCCTGAAAAACGTAGCTGCTGGCGCGCATGGCAAGCCATTTTCAGGCTTACCCCAGTCTGAGAATATGGATTGACGCGCGCCACAAACTCACCTTTTAGTGCAGTCCGGCCTTCAGGCCGTCTTGGCGATTTCCAGCTTCAGCGACTCGATCATCGCCTCGCGGATCTTGAACTTCTGGATCTTGCCGGTGACCGTCATCGGAAATGCGTCGACAAAGCGGATGTAGCGTGGCACCTTGTAGTGCGCAATGCGGCCCTTGCAGTAGTCGCGTACATCGTCCTCGGAGAGCGACTGCCCTGCCTTGGCGATCACCCAGGCGCACAGCTCCTCACCAAAGCGGCTGTCGGGCACGCCCACCACCTGCACATCCTGCACCTGGGGATGGGTGTAGAGAAATTCTTCAATCTCGCGCGGGTAGATGTTCTCGCCGCCGCGGATCACCATGTCCTTCATGCGACCGACGATGTTGACGTAACCCTCCGTGTCCATCGTGGCCAGATCGCCGGTATGCATCCAGCCTTCCGCATCAATGGCTTCCCGCGTCTTGGCGTCATCGCCCCAGTAGCCATGCATCACCGAATAGCCGCGCGTGCACAGCTCGCCCGAGATGCCATTGGGAACCGTCTCGCCCGTTTCCGGGTTGATGATCTTCACTTCCAGATGCGGCTGCACCTTGCCCACTGTGGAGACGCGCTTGTCCAGCGGAGTGTCGGTGGAGCTTTGGCAACTGACCGGGCTGGTCTCCGTCATACCGTAGGCGATGGTGATTTCGGACAGGTTCATTTCGCTGACCACACGCTTCATCACCTCGATCGGGCAAGGCGAGCCCGCCATGATGCCGGTACGCAAGGTGGACAGATCGAACTCCGAAAAACGCGGGTGGTCCAGTTCGGCGATGAACATGGTAGGCACGCCGTGCAGGCCTGTGCACTGCTCGGCCTGCACCGCTTCCAGAACGGTGACCGGGTCAAAACCATCGTTTGGATAGACGATGGCCGAGCCATGCGTCATGCATGCCATGTTGCCCAGCACCATGCCAAAGCAATGGTAGAGCGGCACGGGAATGCAGAGCCGGTCTTGCTCCGTCAGCTTCATCGCTTCGCCAATGAAATAGCCGTTGTTGACGATGTTGCGATGGGTGAGCGTTGCGCCCTTCGGAAAACCCGTGGTGCCACTGGTGAACTGAATATTGACCGGATCGTAGGGCGTCAGCGTCCTGGCGATCTCTGCAATCTGCGGGTCCTGGACATCACCCATGGCGATGAAGCGCGAGAAGCGCTCCATGCCGGGTTGCTCGCTACCTTGGGGCACACCTGAGCCGGCAGCACCTGAGCCGGCCGCGTCAATCCACACCACCCAGCGCAGGTCGGGCAGCTTGGCGCTGTGCAGCTGGCCGGGTTGGCTGGCGGCCAGTTCAGGGGCCAGCTCGCGCACCATGCCCAGGTAATCGCTGGTCTTGAAGCGTTCCATCACGAACAAGGCCTTGCACTGCACCTTGTTCAGCGCATATTCCAGCTCGGAGGTCCGGTAGGCCGGGTTGATGTTGACCAGGATGATGCCGACATGCGCTGTGGCAAATTGCAGCAAAACCCATTCCACATTGTTGTGCGACCAGATACCCACGCGGTCGCCCTTCTGGATGCCGGCGCGCAACAGCGCGCTCGCCAACTGAAAGGACTGCGCCAGCAGTTGGCGGTAGCTCAGGCGGATATTCTGGTGGCGGCTGATCAGCGCATCGCGGTCGCCAAAACGGGCAGCGGTATCCACCAGTTGCTGCCCGATGGTTTTGTCCAACAGGCGCGGCTCTGTGGCGCCGCGCGCGTAGCTGGTCGTCAAAGCGATGTCGCTCATGCTTGTCTCCTGTCTGCAAAGCGCTGCGCGCGCCTGCGTATCTGGTATATCTTGATTGCGCACCAGCATACGCCAGCGGGCCGCGCAAATGGTGGCAGGCAGGTTGCAAAAGTCGCCAGTACAATCAACGTTTGCTGGCAGATTTTCGTCCCACCCATGACCAAGCCGCTTCCGTCATCCGCAGTTATCCATCATCCCGCTGTTACGCCCATGGCTTTTGTGCGCGCGATTGCACGGGCCTACCAGCATCGGGGCCTGAATCCGGACAAGGCCTTGCATCTGGCGCAAATTGATCCCTTTGCGGTCGAACAGGATACCGTGGGCATCACCGCCTTGCAGTTCGAGACCCTGTCCGATGCCGCCATGCAGGAGCTGGACGACGAGGCCCTGGGCTGGTTCAGCCGCCGACTGCCCTGGGGCAGCTACGGCATGCTGGCACGCGCATCCCTGACCAGCCCGGACCTGGGTGTGGCCCTCAAGCGCTGGTGCCGCCACCATGGCCTGCTGACAGATGACCTGCAGCTCAGCCTGCAGGTGCATGGCAACACGGCCACGCTGGAGATTGTCGAGCACGCGGGCCTGGGCGAGCTGCGCGAGTTCTGCCTGGTATCGATGCTGCGCAACATCCACGGCCTGTCGAGCTGGTATGTGGATTCGTCGCTGCCGCTGTTCAAGGTGGCGCTGCCGTTTCCCGCCCCCGGGCATGCCGATGTGTATTCGCTGCTCTTTCCCGGAGAAGTGCAGTTTGACGCGCCGGTCACCAGCATGCAGTTCGATGCACGCTACCTCGCCTTGCCCATTGCGCGCGACGAAGCCGCCTTGCAGCGCATGCTGCAGCGCGCCCTGCCGCTGACGGTGCGCCCCTACCGCCGCGACCGTCTGATGGTGCAGCGCGTGCGCCAGTTGCTGGCTGCAGACCCATCTGCCATGCACAGCGCAGAAACCCTGTCAAAGAAACTGCATCTGTCGCTGCGCACCCTGCACCGCCAGCTCAAGGACGAAGGCGCTTCACTGCAGGCCCTGAAGGACGAAGTGCGGCGCGAACGCTCGCTCACCCTGCTGCACCGCACCAACCGCCCGATCAAGCAGATTGCGCAACTGGCGGGGTTCAGCAACGACAAGAGCTTCATCCGCGCGTTTCGCACCTGGATGGGCATGTCCCCCGCCGAATACCGCAAGAGCACCCGGCCACCGGCATGAAGCATGCGGCATGAAGTGCAACCTGGCTGACACCTAGAAGAACCCCGCCACACCCCATCCATGCCAAGATGCTGCAATAACGATTGCACGACTTGCGCAAATACAAACCAGGCCAGATCGGCAGCCGGTGGGCATATCCACCGTGCACCATGGTTTGCGCGGGTCCTCAACAGGAGACATTGCCGTGATGGAGCTCTACCACTGTGTCAGCGCGCGCTCGTTTCGCGCGCTGTGGATGCTGGAGGAACTGGGCCTGCCCTACCAGTTGCACATGCTGCCCTTTCCGCCACGCGCGCTGGCCAAGGACTACCTGGCTCTCAACCCGCTGGGCACGGTACCTCTCCTGATCGATGGCGCCACACGCATGACCGAGTCCAGCGCCATCTGCCAGTACCTGGCGAGCAAGGCACCAGCACAGCAGATGAATGTTGCCCCCGATGACGCCGCTTATGGCAGCTATCTGAATTGGCTGTACATGTCTGACACCACCCTCACCTTTCCACAGACACTGGTGCTGCGCTATTCCTTTTTTGAGCCCGCCGTGCGACGCCAGCCCCAGGTGGCCGAAGACTATGAGCGCTGGTTTCTGGGCCGCCTGCGCGCGGTGGAGGCGGCCGCGCAGTCCTTGCCCGCAGACCAGCCTTATCTGTGCGCGGGGCGCTTCACGGCTGCCGATGTGGCCATCGGCTACGCGCTGATGCTGTCCGACTACCTGGGCATGAGCGCCCAATGGGGCCCGGCCACGCAGCACTATTGGATGTGCCTGCAGCAGCGCACTGCATTCTTGCGCAGCCTGGAGGTCGAAAAGCAGGCTGCCTTGGCCCAGGGGGTCGATCCGATACCGTCACCGCTGATCAGGCCTTGACGAGGGAGCACCACATGATTGACATCCACGACCACACCACCATCGGCCAAGCGCTGGCAGCCGCCGTTGCCAGATACAGCGACCTCAGCCTGCTGGCGGTTCCTGCCAACCCAGGGCGCAGCTATCTGCCCGAGGGCCGCGAGTTCAGCTACGCCGAAGCAGGCAGGCTGATTGATGCACTCAAGACGCTTTACCAGGCAGCAGGCTATGGCGTGGGCCACCGCGTGGGACTGCTTCTGGAGAGCAGGCCCGAGCATATGCTGCACAAGCTGGCGATGAACAGCCTGGGCATCTGCTGCGTGCCCATCAACCCTGATTACAAGCGGCGCGAGCTGAACTACCTCATCGACCACGCGCAGCTGGATATGATCGTCTGCCTGCCCACACGCCTCGCGGCGGTGCAGGAATCGCTGCAGGACACGCGCACCCAGCCCAGCATCGTCACCACCGATCCGGAAAGCTACACCGCACTCACCCTGCCCCCGGCCCAGCGTCCAGCCCAGGGCGCGGTCACCGCAGACACGCCCGCCAGCATTCTCTACACCTCCGGAACCACCGGCCAGCCCAAAGGCTGCGTGCTGTCGCATGCCTACGAGCTGGCGGCTGGCAAATGGTATGCGTCCCACCCCGGCTATGTGTCGGTGCAGGAAGGCAAGGAGCGCCTTTTCAATCCGCTGCCACTCTTTCATGTGAATGCGTCGATCCTGTCCTTCTACTGCATGCTGCTGTCGGGTGGCTGCCAGATCCAGACCGACCGCTTTGCCCCCAGCCGCTGGTGGGAAGAAGTGGCCAGTACACGCGCCACCATCGTGCACTACCTGGGCGTGATCATTCCGCTGCTGCTCAAGCAGGCGCCGACCAAGTGGGAGCACAGGCACTGCGTGCGCTTTGGCTATGGCGCTGGTGTGGAGCCGCAGTTGCATGCGGCATTTGAAGCGCGCTTTGGCTTTCCGCTCATCGAGCTGTGGGGGATGACCGAGGTGGTGCGCACCATCTCCGACCATGGCGCCGATCGCCAGGTGGGCACACGATCCTTCGGCAGAAGCGCACCGGGCCTGGAAGTGATGGTGGCCGACGAAAGCGGCCAGCCCGTGGAACCCGGTACACCGGGCGAGATGCTGGTGCGCTACTCCGCCCAAACGCCGCGCAAGCACTTCTTCAGCGAATACCTGGACAATCCCGAAGCCACGGCCAAGGCCTGGGAAGGCGGCTGGTTCCACACCGGCGACGTGGTCGTGCAGGACCCGGGCGGCCTGCTGCACTTCATGGACCGGCGCAAGAACATCATCCGCCGCAGCGGCGAGAACATTGCCGCCGCCGAAGTGGAAGCCGTGCTGCTGTCGCACCCCAAGGTGCACCAGGTAGCCGTGCTGGCGGCCCCGGACGATATCCGTGAAGAGGAGGTGCTGGCCAGCATCGTGCTGTCTCCGGGTGTGGAGGCTGGCACCGCCATCTGCCAGGAACTGTTTGCCTTCTGCCAGCAGGAAATGGCTTACTACAAGGTGCCGGGCTGGTGGTGGTTCACCAGCGAGATCCCCACCACCGGAACACAAAAAATCCAGAAGCACCGCATTCTGGCCACCGGGCAGAGCGCGCAGACCCTGCCCAATGTGCTGGACATGCGGGCGCGCAAGAAACGCTGACGTTCCCCGCCATCCCTCAGCGGGCGTTGCGGATCATCTCGGCGCCCTTCTCCCCGATCATCATCGTGGCAGCACAGGTGTTGGCCGACGGAATCTCGGGCATCACCGACGCGTCCACCACGCGCAGATTGCGAACGCCGTGCACGCGCAACTGTGCGTCCACCACAGCACCCGCATCGCTGCGTGGCCCCATACGCGCCGTGCCATTGACGTGGTAAGAGGACACCCCGTAGCGGTAGATGAAATCCAGAATCTCGTCATCGGACTGCACCTGCGCACCAGGCATGGTTTCCGACTCGCGGAACGGCGCCAGCGCCTGGGTCTGCAGCAAGGCGCGGGCAATGCGCACACCGCGTACCAACGTCTGCCGGTCCTCTTCGTCGTCCAGATAATTGGGCTGCACAACCGGATCGGCCCAGGGGTTGGCGCAGGCCAGCGAAACACTGCCCATGCTTTGGGGACGGTGCTGCCACACGCCACAGGTCATGCCGGGAAACCGGTCGAGCATGCCCACATAGCCTTCGCGGTAGCTGGCGGGAGAGAAAACACCCTGCAGATCCGGCCGCGCCAGCCCTGGCTGTGACTGCCAGAACCAATGCACCACGGAAGGGCTGAGCGCCAGAATGCTGGGCTTGCCGCGCAGCCAGTCAGCCGCCTGCCCCCACAGGCGCGGAACGCGCGCCAGCTCATTGATGGTCACGGCATTCCTGACGCGAGCCACGAGGCGAATCGAGAAATGGTCTTTCAGATGCTGACCCACGCCCGTCAGATGCGCATGCGTCTCCACGCCCAGCTCGCGCAGCCGATGTCCATCGCCAATGCCAGATAGCATCAGCAGCTTGGGCGTATTGATCGCCCCTGCGCAGACAATCACCTCGCGCCGGGCGCGGACCGTACGCTGCAGACCCGCCCGCGTGTATTCCACGCCCGTCGCAGCAGCGTTTGCAATCTGTATGCGCTGAACCTGGGCGCCGGTCACCACCCGCAGATTGCTGCGCCGCTGTGCAGGCCGCAGAAATGCAGCGGATGTGCTAACGCGCCAGCCCCGGTCGATCGTGCGTTGAAAATAGCCGACGCCTTGCTGGCTGGCACCGTTGTAATCCGGGTTGAGCGGCATGCCCAGTTCTTGCGCACCTTGCAAAAAGGCTTCGCAGACCGGGTGCGGCCAGTGTGGGAGGGTCACCTTCAAGCTGCCCGCGTGTCCGCGCAACGCCGGGTCTCCACCATCGACAAAAGTTTCGCTGCGCTTGAAATACGGCAGCACCTCGTCATAGCTCCACCCTGGATTGCCACGCGCAGCCCAACCGTCAAAGTCTTCCCTTTGACCCCGGTTGTACACCAGCCCGTTGATCGATGTGGATCCCCCCAAGGTCTTGCCCTGGGGCAGGGGAATGCGCCGTCCTGCGGTACGCCCATTGGGCTCGGAGCTGAACTGCCAGGCCCGCTCCGGGTTGAAGATGACCTTGATGAACCCCGCAGGCAGCTTGAGGTAGGGGTGCCAGTCCGCCCCGCCTGCCTCCAGCACGCAGACGCTGACACCCGAATCCTCACTCAGCCGCGCGGCAACAATCGCGCCTGCCGCGCCGCTGCCCACAATCACATAGTCGAAGGTTTCGCTGGCGCCTGCCGCTGTCATGCGTGCGCCCCCAGGTAGGCAGCACGCACCTTGGGATCGCGCCGAAGCTCGGCAGCACTGCCTTCCAGCGTGAATCGCCCCGTTTCCAGCACATAGGCGCGATCCGCCACGCCCAGCGCCTGATTGGCCATCTGCTCCACCAGCAAGATGGTGACACCCTGCTGCTTGAGCTGCCGCACGATGGCAAATATCTCCTTGACGATCAGCGGAGCGAGACCCAACGAAGGCTCGTCGAGCAATAGCAACTGGGGGCGGGCCATCAGCGCCCGCGCAATTGCCAGCATCTGCTGCTCGCCGCCCGACATGGTGCCTGCCATCTGCTCGCGCCGCTCACTCAGGCGCGGAAAAGTGGCGAACTGCCGCTCGATGTCTGCCGCGATGGCCGCGGCCCCATCCCTGCGGTGGTAGGCCCCGAGCAGCAGATTGTCATGCACGGTCTGGTCTGCGAACACCTGACGGCCTTCCGGGCTTTGGGCAATGCCCAGCGGCACGCGCAGATGGCCGGGCATGCGGGTAATGTCCTGGCCAAGGAATGCAATCGAGCCCCCTGCTGCGGGCTCCAGACCCGATATGGCTTTCATGAGCGTGCTTTTGCCAGCACCATTGCCACCGATGATCGTCACCACCTCACCGGCATTCACATGCAGCGAAACGCCCTTGAGCGCCTGAACCGCCCCATAGTGCACCTGCAGCGATTCCACGCGCAGCAATGCAGTTGCCTGGTCAGACATGGAGGCCTCCTGTCGCATCGTTGCCATCTTCTTCCTCATCGCTGCCCAGATAGGCGGCGATCACGCGGGGGTTGCTCTGCACTTCGGCTGGCGTGCCTTCTGCGATCTTCTGGCCGTAATCCAGCACGATCACATGGTCGGAGACCGCCATCACCAGATCCATATGGTGCTCAATCAGCAGCACGGTGATGCCCAGATCGCGGATGCGTGCAATCACCTGCACCAGCTCCTGCGTCTCCTGCGGGTTCAGACCTGCAGCAGGTTCATCCAGCAGGAGCAGCTGCGGGTGCGTGGCCAGGGCGCGCGCCAGCTCCAAGCGCCGCTGCAGTCCATAGGGCAGGCTGCCAGCGATATGAAGCGCCTTGTCGCGCAGGTGGAGCCGGTCCAGAATCTGCAGCGCCTCGTCTCGCGCAGCCAACTCCGCGCGATGTGCCTTGCCCACTCCCAGCAAGCTTGCAAAAAAGCCAGCCTTGATGTGCGAATGCAGACCCACCTTGACGTTGTCGAGCACCGTCATGTCACTGAATAGCCGCAGATTCTGAAAGGTACGCCCCAGGCCCATGCGCGCAATCCGGTTGGGCGACACCCCGACAATGCCTTGCCCCGCGAACTGAATCGTTCCTCGCTCCGGCGTCACGATCCCCGAGAGGATATTGAGCAGCGTTGTCTTGCCCGCACCATTGGGGCCGATGAGCGAATGCACATGCCCGGGCCGAATCTGGATATCGACATTGTTGGTCGGCACCACGCCGCCATAGGCCTTGTACAGACCTTCACCGTCCAGCAGAGCGCCGGTGGCGCCAACGCCTGCAGAAGGCTTCAGTTGCCATGCAGGCAGGTCCGTCGGCAATTGCTCCTTGGGCACCAGCCTCGGCATGAACCTGCGCGCAAAGCTGCGCACGAATCCCGCCAACCCATTGGGCATGGCGTAAAGCGCAAAAAGCAGCAGGGCGCCATAGGTGAAATGCTGCACATCCGGCCAACGGGACAGCAGCGAATCCAGCAAGGTGAGCACCACTGCGCCCAGCAGCGGGCCATAGACCGAGTTACCCCCAAACAGTACGATCAGCAGGAAGAAGATCGACAGATTGAAGGTGATGAAGTCGGAATTGATGTACTGGTTCTGCTGCGCTATCAGCGCTCCGGCGATGCCGCAGGTGAACGCACTGATCACAAAGGCCAGCACCTTGAACTTGTACACGCTCACACCCACGCTTTCCGCCGCGACCTCGGCCGTGTTCACCGCCAAAAACGCGCGGCCGAACCGGCCATTCAGCAAATGGCGGAACATCACATGCAGCAGCACACACAGCGCCAGCACAAACCAGACCCAATGCTGGGTGCTGAACATCTGCCCACCGATCTGCAGCGGCACCACACCGTAAATTCCCTGCTGGCCTGCGAACACGTCCTGCCATTCAGAGACGATCTTCTCCACCACGATGCCAAAGCCAATCGTCACCATCGCCAGCGCCGGGCCTTTCACGCGCAGGGCTGGCAATGCAATGACCACGCCGAACAGACCTGCGAGCACACCAGCCGCCGCAAACGCAGCCCATGGATTCCACCCCCATCGAGCAGTCAGCAGGGCAACGGCATAGGCGCCCACGGCAAACAGGCCGGCATGGCCGAGCGACTTCTGGCCGGTGTAGTTCACCAGCACATTCAGCCCCGATGCGGCGATGTAGTTCACCCCAATCAGAAACACAATGCGCAGATAGAAATCATTGCTGGTCGCCAGCGGTATGGCCGCCACCAGCACGGCCACCACGAGCAGCCACAGGTAATGCTTGAACTCGCTGCGCATCATCAGACTTTCTCCACGATCTTCTGGCCCAGCAGCCCCTGGGGGCGCACCACCAGAACCACGATGATGAGCAAGAAAATGCTGATCTCGCGCAGCTCTGCCTGCCACAGCCCCACCAGCGCCTCAATCAGCCCCAGGATGAAGCCACCGAGCATGCAGCCGCGCGGACTGGTCAATCCACCCAGAATGGCCGAGGAGAACGCCTTGAGCGCCAGCGACATGCCCATGAACACCGACGCCGTGGTGATGGGTGCAATCAGCAGCCCGGCCAGCCCCGCCAGGCTGGAGCTGATGACAAACGCCAACACGACGATCGCAGACACATTGATGCCCATGAGGGTTGCGGCGCTGCCGCTTTGTGCAACGGCGCGCACTGCCTTGCCGATCCGGGTACGCCGCATGATGAAATCAAGGCTGAGCAGCACGGCCACACTGGCGACCAGCACCAGCACTTCCTGCGGCAGCACGCCTGCGCCGCCAATGCGGATCACATCGCTGCCCAGGGGCGAAGGCATCACCATGGGTGAAGGCCCCCAGATGGCCAGTGCCGTGTTCTGAATGATGATGCCGAACCCGATGGTGCTCATGACCCAGGCCATGCCGCCACGCCCCACAAACGGGCGCACCGCTGCGTAATAGAGGACCACGCCCAACACCCCCAGTACCGCCATCGT
Organism: Comamonas odontotermitis; assembly: GCF_040396735.1. Classification (GTDB taxonomy): domain Bacteria; phylum Pseudomonadota; class Gammaproteobacteria; order Burkholderiales; family Burkholderiaceae_C; genus Comamonas; species Comamonas odontotermitis_C. Next base: position 19,289 of record NZ_JBEBNZ010000009.1, on the reverse strand, counting down.
GCCAACGAGGCTGAGCAGGTAGCGGCCCAGCGTCACATCAGCGGGAATCAGCGTATCAGTAACATTCTTGCCCACCAGCAGCAACAGCACCGAGACCGCGACAAACGCGCCAGCCACCAGAAACTCGCCCTGGCCGAAGTTCAAGGTCTTGGTGGTATTGAAGGTGATGTTGAAACCCACCGCCACCAGGGCATAGACACTGCCCAACGCAAGCCCGCTGAAGACAGCCTGCAGTATTGAATCAAACATACTCGCCCCACGCACGTGCTGCAAATGACAAGGCCGCCGGGCGGCTCCATGACCGCCGCGGCCCTGAACGGCTTACTTCTTCAGGTCGGCAGGCTTGAGCGATTTGTAGACATCGTCCTCAAAACGCACCACTTCGCTGCCCTTCCAGCGCGCCAGGTAGAAGTCACTCACGCTCAGGCCTTCGTGGTTGGCCTTGCTGAATGGCTTGTCATAAGTCTTGATAACGCCCTCGGTCTTGGAGAGGTTCTCCAGTGCGGCAGCCACCTTTTCGCCATCGGTGCTGCCTGCCTGCTTCATGGCGGCAGCCAGCAGCATCACCGAATCGTAGGCCTGCGCGGAACATGGGAAGGTGGTGAGCGTCGGGAAGTTCACTCGCACACGTTTGCCCAACGACTTGGTCTTGTCCGAAGTGTCTTCGGTGGTGGATGCCGCCATGATCAGGTGCTCGGCGAGCTTGGTGCCCGCCATCTTGGGCAGGAGCGAGCTGAGGTTTCCCCAGGTTCCCAGGGTGATCGGCATGTAATTGATCTTCTCCATGCTGCGCAGCACCTGCGCGGCACCATCGGCAATGCCGTAGATGATCACGGTATCTGCGCCCGCCGCCTTGATCTTGTTGAGCTGTGAGGTCATGTCGGTGTCCTTGGGGCCGTACTTCTCGACCGCCACGGGCTTCACGCCGTGCAGCGCCAGAATGTCGGTCGCATCCTTGATGCCCCCTTGGCCATAACCGGTCGAATCCGCAAGAATCGCGATCTTCTTGTCCTTGGAGGCCTTTACCGCATAGGCGCCCAGCAATGCCACCTGCTCGCGATCCACCATGGAGATGCGGTAGAGGTAGTTCTGCGGCTCCTTGGCATAGCGCGTGGTGATCTCGGTCGCGGTACCAATCGGTACCACCACGGGCACTTTCTTCTGCTGCGGAATATGCAGCCATGCAAGCGCATTGCCCGAATTGGCAGGACCGACGATGCCACTGACCTTCTCGCTGTCGATCAGCTCCTGCACGGTCTGAATCGCCTTGGGCGGCGTTCCCTGGTCATCGCGGACCACGCCAACAACCTTGCGCCCCAGAATGCCGCCCGCCTTGTTGATGTCTTCAATCGCCGCCTCGAAACCCCAGCGACCTGCAATGCCAAGCTCCGCCACGCCACTGGCCGATTGGTCAGCGGTATAGCCGATCTTGATGTCCTGCGCCTGCGCCTGCGCAGAGAGTACGAAAACACTGGCGCCCAGTGCTGCGATTCTGGTGAGTCGATAGATGGTTCTGCTCATGCTTGTCTCCTTGCTTCGTTGTCAATTTCCTGGCCCCGGACTTCGCACCATTCGGCGGCGATGTGCGGCTCAATATAGTGGTTCCTCTTTCAAAGCCTCTTCTGGCTAACGCCTACGTAAGATTGCTTAGCAAACCCTTTCCCGGTGCATTTTCCAAGACGTTCAACCGGGCTCTGCTTCCGTCAACCACCACGGACTGTGCGTTTTTCTTCAGTGCCAACTGCGACTTCACCGCTGCCTGAAAGCGCGGATCCAGCATGGCTGCCACATTGCAGCGCGACCATGGCGATGGCGCTGCAGAGTCCAGATGGAATATGCGGCCCGGAGCCATCTTCACGCCATGCGCAAGAAGCACCTGCGCCCATTCCAGCGAATCCTCCACACCGGGAAACCGCACCCACAGGTATAGCGTCTGTGCACTGCGGGCAAACACCGTGCATCCTTGCTCATCCAGCCACTGCTGCGCCTGCGTGGTGGCTGCGCCCAGTTTCTGTCGCAGCTTGACCAGATGGCGCTCGTACCGGCCCTCGCGCAGCATCACGTCCACCATGCGCTCGCAATATTCCGATCCGCTCACATGAATCAGTGTCTTCAAATCCGCCAGGTCGCTGGCCAGCGCGGCGCTGCATGCCACATAGCCCACTCGCAAGGCCGCTGAGAAAGATTTGGAAAAGCTGCCAATGTAGATCGTGCGCTCCAGCTGATCGAGCATGGACAGGCGCACCGCCGAGGTCGGTTTGAAATCGGCAAAAGGATCGTCCTCCACAAGCAGCAGGTTGTGCTTCTCTGCCAGTTGCAGCAGCCGATAGGCCTTGTGCAGGCTGAGATCCGATCCCGTCGGGTTGTGTGCCAGCGACTGGGTGAAGAACAGGCGCGGGCGCTCTGTCTCCAGAATGCTTTCGAGCGCCGCAAGGTCAGGCCCATCGGCCAGTCTGGGGACGCCTATCACGCGCGCGCCCGCCAGCTTGAGTTTGCCAAACAACAGGTAGTAGCCCGGCTCATCCACCAGCACCGTCGCGCCCGGCGGCACAAAGTAGCGGATCACCAGATCCAGCGCATCATTGGCCCCCTGGGTGAGCAGCAACTGGTTCTGTGTCACCGACAGGCCCAGCACACCCAGCTTGCGCACCAGACTGTCGCGCAGGGGCGCATAGCCAAAGCGGTTGCCGTAGCGAAACAGCGAGCCCAGTCCGGTGCGCACCACCTTTTGGTGGTAGCGGTCCATTCGCATGTCTGCCAGCCATTCGATCGGCGGGAAACCATCCCCCACGGCAGCCACCTCCGGCTGGCGAATGAGTTGCTCGCGCGCCAGCCAGACCGTATCCATCGCGCGCACCAGCTGGCCGTTGTCCTCGTCAACGGCCTTGGCTTTGCGCAACTGGAGCGACACGTAAAAGCCAGAACCACGCCGAGGCTCCACCATGCCGCGCGAGACCAGCAGATCAAACGCCGACACCACCGTGTTCTTGGCATAGCGGTGTAGTTGCGCCAGCTCCCGCAGCGAAGGCAGCTTGTCACCAGGCTGGTAAATGCCGTTGGCGATCTGCTGGCCGATCAGATCGGCCAGCTTTTCAGCAATAGGGGCGCAGCGTCGAGACATGGTGGTGCGAAGTGTGTCCGAGAAAAGCCCGCTCCGGTACACCATTGGAAGCATTGCTGCACCGCAACGATGCTGTTTGCCCAAACTGTACCTTTTTTGAAAGGTACAGCTTCCATACAGTTCGAGCCATTGTTTGACGCCGCGTGGGTGATGTAGCGGCAATTTTTTTTGGACACTCCTTGAATATGGCCATCGACTCTCGACTCCCCAATTTCCGCGCCCTCACCCCTGCACAACGCTGGGAACACATTGCACAGGCCTGCCAGCTGAGCGACGAGGAACGCGCACTGATCGCCCGGCCCGGCGCACTTCCGCACACATTGGCCGATGGCATGATCGAGAACGTGATCGGCACCTTCGAGCTGCCCATCGGCGTGGCCGGCAACTTCCAGATCAATGGGCGCGACGTGCTCGTGCCGCTGGCCGTGGAAGAGCCGTCCATCATCGCAGCGGCGTCGTACATGGCCAAGCTCGCACGCGACAGCGGCGGCTTCCAGACTTCGAGCACCCAGCCACTGATGCGTGCACAGGTACAGATTGTTGGGCTCAGCGACCCTTACGGAGCACGGATTGCGCTCTTCCAGGCGCGAGACGAGATCATTGCGCTCGCAAACAGCCGCGACAAAGTACTGATTGGCCTGGGCGGCGGCTGCAAGGACATTGAAGTGCATGTGTTCCCCAGTTCGCCGCGCGGCCCCATGGTGGTGATGCACCTGATCGTGGATGTGCGCGACGCCATGGGCGCGAACACGGTCAACACCATGGCTGAATCGGTATCACCGCTGGTGGAAAAGCTGACGGGCGGCTCGGTGCGCCTGCGCATCCTGTCGAACCTGGCCGACCTGCGCCTCGCCCGCGCCCGTGTGCGCCTCACGCCTCAAACCCTGGCCACCCAGGAGCGCAGCGGCGAGGAGATCATCGAAGGCATTCTGGATGCCTACACCTTTGCCGCCATCGACCCGTACCGTGCCGCCACCCACAACAAGGGCATCATGAACGGAATCGATCCCGTGATCGTCGCCACCGGCAATGACTGGCGTGCGGTGGAAGCTGGCGCGCACGCCTATGCCTGCCGCAGTGGCCACTACACCTCGCTCACCACCTGGGAAAAGGACAACAGCGGCGCGCTGATAGGCACCATCGAATTACCCATGCCAGTAGGCCTGGTCGGCGGCGCGACCAAGACACACCCGGTGGCGCGCCTGGCACTCAAGATCATGGGTGTTCAATCGGCACAGGAACTGGGCGAGATTGCAGCCGCCGTTGGCCTCGCCCAGAACCTCGGTGCGCTACGCGCACTTGCTACCGAAGGCATTCAGCGCGGCCACATGGCGCTGCATGCCCGCAACATCGCGCTGGTGGCAGGCGCCGTAGGTGAAGAGATCGACCAGGTGGCACGGCGCCTGGCCGCAGAACACGATGTGCGTACCGACCGAGCGCTGGAGGTGCTGGCGCAATTGCGCGCCACACAGTAAGCGCCCCGTTCACTCCGTTCAAGGAGCACACCAGCGCCCAGACTCCTGAAGGCCTGCTGCACGCTCATACCAGTTGCGGCAGTTCACCCATGTGCGCAAAGCAGCGTGATGCACCAGCGGCCTCCAACTCGTGCGCCGGGCACACGGCATGCAGTGGCGGATGGTAGGCCCATACCGTGGCCTGTGCGGCGACGCCCGCTTGCGTGCCCGTTACGCTGTCTTCAATGACGAGGCAGCGTTGGGGGGCGGCTCCCAGTGCGGCTGCCGCCGCCAGGTACACATCGGGAAAAGGCTTGGTACGCGGCAATTCATGCCCGCTGAAAATACGGCCCTCAAAGTACGGCAGCAAACCGGTGATTCGCAATTGCATCTCCACCTTCTTGCGATCTGCTCCCGAGGCGCAGGCAATCTGCCCGCCCATCTGCGCGTGCAGTGCCTTTACAGCCTCTACGGCACCCTCGATTGCCTTCACATCCTTCTCCAGCGCCGTATTGCGGCGCTCATAGAACTCCTCCATCCAGGCATCGGTCAGCGGCTTGCCGGTGTTGGCCTCGATCAGATCCTTCTGGCTGCGCACCATCTTACCGATGAACAGCTGCAGGCAGGCTTCGCTCGTAAGCGCCCAACCTGCTTCATTGAGCATGGCGCAGAGCACGCGGTTGGTGATCGTTTCGCTGTCTACCAGCACGCCATCGCAGTCAAACAGCACTGCGTCAAAGCGGGCAATCCTTGTCATTTCGTATCCTCATGGGTGTGCGCAGACCATGGACCAGTCAGAACTGGTCGCCATCCACATAAAACCAGCGCCCGTGCTCCTGCACGAAACGGCTGCGCTCATGCAGCCGCACAGCGCGGCCCTGTACTTTATAGCGAGCGATGAATTCAACCTCTGCATGCGTGCCGTCCTGGACCTGAAAGTCTTTCACCTCCAATCCCAACCAGCGACATTGCGGGTCGAAATCCAGGCTCGGTGGGCGCTGCGGCGCGTGCCAGGTGGCCAGCAGGTAAGGTGCCCGCTCCATAACAAACGCGGTATAGCGGGAGCGCATCAGCCGCTCGGCGTCCGGCGCCGGGGTGTGCAGAAAGTCGTCGATGAAGCGGCCGCAGCATGCGCTGTACGCTACCGCTGATCCACAAGGGCACGCAGTAGCGTCGGTGCCTGCTGCCGCTTTCTTCTTGGCCATGGCTCTGTCTCTTTTCAGTATTTGCAACGGGATTGCCGTTTGCGCCGCCTCTGAGGCGCCTCCTTGCCGGGGTCACGCTGGCAGCAAAGCCCGTATTGTGCCAAATATGCCTTTGGTGCATACAGAATGCGCGCAAGTAGCTACTGGAACAATAGCAAAAAGACAACCATGCCAGAGTCTGCCTGCGTATAGGGTAAACCTCGCCCAGCACGGACTGCGCACTATGATTGCCGGGTCAGCGGGCACATTGCATGCACATGCAGGCGCCGCCCGTCCACAGGTTCTGAGGAGTCAGCCATGTTTTCTATGAGTGTTCCGTGGTGGGAATTTGTCGTGCGCGGCTTTGTCGTCTATGCATTCTTGCTGGTGTTTCTGCGCCTGACCGGACGCCGCCAGATCGGGCAGTACGATCCCTTCGACCTGATTTTGTTGCTGATTCTGTCGAACGCTGTGCAGAACTCGATGAACGCAGGTGACAACTCTCTGATCGGCGGCCTCATCTCGGCCACCACACTGATTGCCTGCCACTCCATCATGGCGCAGCTGAGCTATCGCAGCAGAAGGGTATCGCGCTGGGTCGATGGCATTCCCAAGCGGCTCATCTCCAACGGCCAGGTCAACCGGCAGGTAATGGACGCCGAGCTCATCACGAGCGATGACCTGAAAGCTGCCCTGCGCGGCGCCGGTTGCCTGCACACCTACGAGGTGGAGCAGGCCACCATCGAAACCAATGGCCAAATCACGATTGTGCTGCGCAACCGCGACAGCACCGAGGACGCGCCCGACGGAGTGTAGCTAGGCAAGTGCGGCCTTCAACTGCTCGCGCAGCTTGAACTTCTGGATCTTGCCCGATGGCGTGGCTGGCATTTCTGCCAATACCACCAGACGCTCAGGCAGGTAGTGCGGGGCCACCTTCTGTGCCCGCAGAAAGTCGGTCACATCACTCAGCGCTGGCTCGGCCGCCCCTGGCTTGAGCACGATCACCGCACAGGCACGCTCGCCCAGGCGCTCGTCGGGATAGGCCACCACGGCGGCCTGCGCGACAGCCGGGTGTCTGTAGAGCAGGGACTCCACCTCCACCACCGGAATGTTCTCGCCGCCCCGAATGATCACATCCTTGCTGCGGCCGGTGATGCGGATGTAGCCTTGCGCATCCATGCGCGCCTGGTCGCCGGTATCGAACCAGCCGTCATCGGTGGTGGCATTGAGGTGCGGGCGTTTCAGATAGCCTCCAAAGTTGGAGCTGGCCCTGACCCACAACTGGCCAATTTCGCCGCGTGGCAACTCCCGGCCCAGATCATCCACCACCTTCACCTCAGCACCAGGCAATGGCAGGCCGTCGGTGTCCACCGCACGCTGCGTGTCATCACTGGGGAGCGTGGTGGTGACAGCACCATTTTCCGACATGCCCCAGGCGGAGATGATCTGCGCCCCCAGCGCCGCCTGCGCCTGCTCGACCAGAGGGCCGGGTATCGGCGCGCCCGCACACAGAAAGGTTTGCAGGCTGGGCACCGGGCCACTCACCGCCACTTCGCGTGACAGGTCAGCCAGAAACGGCGTCGATGCCATTGTGAAGGTGCAATGCCATCGCCGTATCAGCTGCGCAGCAGTGGCCGCGTTCCATACATCCAGCAGCACCGCCGTCGCGCCCAGCATCACCGGCATCATCAGCCCGTACATGAAGCCGGTCTGGTGCGCCATGGGCGACGCCATGAGCACCACGTCGGCGCTGTTCAAAGCCAGCCGTTTTGCATAGGCGTGGATGTTGGCCATCAAGGTATTGGACGAGTGCATGACGCCCTTGGGCTCACCCGTGGTGCCGCTGGTATAGATGAGCTGTGTAACGGCATCGGGCTGTACCCGGTTTTGTTTGAGAATCTGCGCCGCATCGGCAGCCTCTTCCCACGCGGGCTGTGCAAGCAAGGCTTCAAAGCTGTCAGCACCCGCTCCGCCAATCGCCACGACATGCTGCAGGTGCGGCAACTGCGGCTGAATGCCTTTGAGCATGGCCTCGTAATCCACATTGCGAAAGCCTTTGAGCACCACAATCACCTTGGCTTCACCGTGGCCGAGCATGAACAGCAGTTCACGCTCACGGAAGATCGGCATCAATGGATTGAGCACAGCACCAATGCGCGCGCATGCCAGGTACAGCACCGTGAACTGCCAGACGTTGGGCAACTGGCAGGCTACGACATCGGTGGGCCGCACACCCAGTCGCCACAGCCCCACCGCCACACGGTCGGCCATGCGTGCCAGCTCCGCGTAGCAAAATTGCTGCGCGGTCTCTTCGCCCGTGCACTGTCCCACCAGCGCCAACCGGTCGGGCCACTGGCGCGCTGCGTGGTCCAGCGCATCGTTGATGGTGATGTCCCGCCACCAGCCTTGGCTTCGCATCTGCGCGCGGCGCGGTGCCAGCAATACGGCATCAAACTGCATGTGTGTCTCCTGTCTATTGTGGATTGGCTCTGCACCTGTCACCGCGCGATGGCGGCCGCACTGTCTATGCAGGAACGGCTTGCCTGCCAGCACGGTCGCGGGCGATGATGGTCTTCATGATCTGGGCCGTTCCGTCGCCAATCTGAAAGCCCAGTACATCCCGCAAGCGCTGCTCCATCACACCCCGGTCGTAGCCGCCATGGCCGAACATCAGCAGACACTGGTGGATGCAGTCGTACGCGAGCTTGGGCGCCCACCATTTGCACATGGCCGCTTCCGCACTGTGGGGCTTGCCCTGGTCCTTGAGCCACAGCGCCTGCAGGCACAGCAGGCGTGCAGCGCTCACCTGCGTATCAAAATCAGCCAGCGGGTGCGACACACCCTGGAACGCAGACAAAGGCTTGCCAAAGGCCTGGCGCTGCGCGACATACTGCCAGGCATCGTCCAGCGCCGCACGCGCCACGGCCAGCACCTGCAAGCCGATCAGCGCGCGCGAATAGTCAAAGCCCTGCATCACCTGTACAAAGCCCTTGTTCTCGTCCCCCAGGCGATGCAACAGCGGCACCCGCACATTGTCGAAAAACAGCGATCCCCGGCCGATGGCGCGCTGACCATGGCAATCAAAGCGGCTGCGCGTGATGCCCGGCAAGTCCATTGGCACCAGCAAAGCCGTCACGCCATGCGCTCCCGACTCCACCGTACCAGTGCGCCCAAACACAACGGCAATATCGCATTGATCGGCGGCGGAGATAGAGGTCTTCTCGCCATTGACCACATAGCAGTCACCATCGCGCTCGATCCGCAGGCGCAGGTTGGCCGCGTCAGAACCACCCCGGGGCTCGGTCAGCGCAATGGCGCACAACGCCTCTCCCGCCACCATTTTCTGCATCCACGGCCCGGTAATACCAGGTTGGCCATGGGCGGACAGGATTTGTGCATTGAGCGACGCCAGCAACGGCACATACGACATGCTCAGATCCGCGCGCGCCAACTCTTCATGCACCACCCCGGCTGCGAGGCACCCCATGCCCTGCCCACCCAGATGCTCGGGCAGCTCCGGGGCAATCAGGCCCATGTCACCCATCTCGCGCATCAGGCCGCGATCAAGAACGCGGGTCTGATCGCGCTCCAGAAAGCCGGGGGCCACGCGCTCTTGGGCAAACCTGCGCACCGATTCGGCCAGGGTCATCAAATCGTCGTTCAAATACGGATTCATGGGCACCTCTTGCAGGTTGCGTTACTTGGCGTGTTTGCGGAAATCGGGCTTGCGCTTTTCCTTGAGCGCTGCCACGCCTTCGCGCGACTCGTCGGTGTCGTAATACAGCTTGAGCGCGTACATGCCCATGCCGGCAATGCCCGCCTGGTGCGCGGTGTCCATGTTGAAGCTGCGCTTGGCAATGGCAATCGCGGTGGGGCTGCGCTCGCAGATGGTCTCGGCCCATTCCTGCACGGTGGCATCGAGCTGCTCTGGCGCCACGCAGAGGTTGGCCAGGCCCATGGCCACCGCCTCTTCGCCGGAATAGCGCCTGTTCAGGTACCAGATCTCGCGCGCTTTTTTCTCGCCCACTACACGCGCCAGGAATGCCGTGCCGTAGCCGGGATCCACCGATCCCATCTTGGGGCCCACCTGGCCGAAGATGGCCTTGTCGGAGCAGATGGTCAGGTCACAGATCGTGCACAGCACATTGCCCCCGCCAATGGCATAGCCTTGAACGCGGGCGATCACCGGCTTGGGCACGTTGCGGATCGCATCGTGCAGCTCTTCCATCGGCAAACCAATGGTGCCGCGGCCATCGTAGTTGCCGTCGTGGGCCGATTGGTCACCTCCGGTACAGAAAGCCTTGTCGCCAGCACCCGCGAGCACGATGCAGCCCACGCTCCTGTCGTAGCCTGCCTTGTTCAACGCGCGAATCAGCTCGTCGCAGGTGGTGCCGCGAAAGGCATTCATCTTCTCGGGCCGGTTGATGGTGATCCAGGCCACGTGGTTGCGCACTTCGTAGAGGATGTCTTCAAATTCCATGTCAGTCTCCTTCTTGAATGGGGCCATCAACCGGCCATCGTGAGGCCTCCGGATACGCTGATGACCTGGCCGGTCACATAAGCGGCATCGCCGGAGGCAAAGAACAGAATCGCGCCCGGCAGGTCTTCGGGCTGGCCGATGCGGCCCAGCGGAATGGATCGGGTAAAGGCTTCGAGCAGCTTTTCAGGGTTGGTGGCGCCTTCCTTGTAGCTGGCGAACAAGGCCGTGTCCGTCGGGCCGGGGCAGACCACGTTTACGGTGATGTTGTGGCGCGCATGTTCGCGCGCCAGGGTTTTGGACAGTGCCACCAGCCCGCCTTTGCAGGCTGCGTACACGGCCTCTCCGGATGAACCCACACGCGCTGCATCAGATGCGATATTGACAACGCGCCCTGCCTTGCGCTCTACCATGCGCGGCAGCACCGCATGGTGCATGTGCAAGGCGCCCACCAGGTTGATGGCAATGAGTTGCTGCCATTCACTCTCGTTGGTCTTGGTGAATGGCTTGAACACGTCCCAGCCGGCGTTGTTGACCAGCACGTCGATAGCGGCCCACTGCTCCGCCCGCTGCACTGCGGCATCCACGCTGGCACGGTCGGTAATGTCGCAAGCTAGGGCCTGCGCCTGCCCACCAGCCGCGGCAATAGCACCCGCCACTGCCTGCGCTGCAGCCAACTGCTTGTCGAGCACGGTCACCCGGGCGCCTTCGCCCGCAAAGCGTTTGCAGGTGGCACCACCAATACCGCCGCCACCGCCCGTTACTACAACATGTTGCCCATCAAAACGTGCCATGATTCAACCTTTCTTGCGCATTGCATCGTTTAATTGGACAATATATTTACACAAATGCATTGCCATGGCAATATAGAAATCATGAGCAAATCCGCAAACAGCACTAGAGAAAACCCGAATCAGTTGCGAACCGATCTGGCCAATCGGCTCTACTTCAAGCTGTACCAATGCGCCAACATGTTGCACAAAACGGGCACCAAGGCCGTGGAGGCCCAGGGCCTGACGACGCAGCAGTGGGCGGTGATGGGTGCGCTCTCGCGTCCCGAATCCGCACAAGGCATGGGCATGGGAGACCTGGCGCGCTATCTGTTGATGAGCCGCCAGAATCTGACCGGACTGCTTTCGCGCATGGAGGCCGCTGGCTATGTGCACAGCGTGCCCGACCCCGCAGACAAGCGCTCACGCCTGGTGCAGCTGACAGACGCTGGCCAGCGGGTGTGGCAGCACGATGCGGCCGAATCGATTGGTCGTTACTACGAGCAGGCGTTGGAGGGTTTTTCGAGCAACGACATGGTTCATACCCTGCACTACCTGCTCAAGCTGCTGGACAACATGAAGGCCATTGATGCCCAACAAAATGCGGGCAAGGAAGAGAGCTGAAAACCGGCACCCGCACCTTTGCTGGTCTGTAGCAGCACGGTAGATGCCACCCTTCTTTCCTGCGAATAGGAGAAACGGGTTGCTTGCCGCAGAGGTGAACAATCGCAAAAAAATGCCCCGCTGCGTTCATCCACAGCGGGGCATAGCACCAAAACGGATAGCGGTTACATCAGCGCGCGGGTGATGATGATTTTCTGCACATCGCTGGTGCCTTCGTAGATCTGGCATACCCGCACATCGCGGTAGATGCGCTCGACAGGAAAGTCATTCACCACGCCATAGCCGCCCAGGGTCTGTATGGCCGCACTGCAGACGCGCTCGGCCATCTCGCTGGCAAACAGCTTGGCCATGGCGGCCTCCTTCAAGCACGGCAAGCCGGCATCCCGCAAGCTGGCGGCATGCCAGATCAGCTGGCGCGCAGCCTCGATCTGCACGGCGCAATCGGCCAGGCGAAAGCTGACGGCCTGGTGGTTGATGATGGGTGTGCCAAAGCTCTCACGCTCCTTGGCATATTGCACCGCCACATCAAACGCACTGCGTGCCATGCCTACGCTTTGCGCCGCAATGCCGATGCGGCCGCCTTCCAGCGCACCCAGCGCAATCTTGTAGCCTTCGCCTTCGGCGCCGATCAAGTTCTCGGCCGGAACCACACAGTTGTCAAAATTGATCTGCGCCGTATCGCTGCTGTGCTGGCCGAGCTTGTCTTCGAGGCGGGCCACCTGGTAGCCAGGGTTGCTGGTGGGCACCAGGAATGCGCTCATGCCCTTTTTTCCGGCGCCTTTGTCGGTGACTGCAATCACGATGGCGATGTGGCCGTTCTTGCCGCTGGTGATGAACTGCTTGACGCCGTTGATCACATAGCTGTCGCCCTGGCGGGTGGCAGTGGTGCGCAGTGCGCTTGCGTCTGAGCCGACGTGCGGCTCCGTCAGGCAGAAGGCGCCCAGCATTTCGCCCCGCGCCAATGGAGCAAGCCACTGCTTTTTCTGCGCATCGCTGCCGTAGCGCATCAAAATCGCATTGACAGGGCAGTTGGTGACGCTAATGGCCGTGCTGGTGCCGCCGTCGCCAGCGGCAATCTCCTCCAGAACCAATGCCAGGCTCATGTAATCCAGTCCTGCCCCGCCCAGGGCTTCGGGTACGCAAATGCCGTATGCACCCAACTGCGCCAAGCCCTGGTGTGCGGCTGCGGGAAAGCTATGGTCGCGGTCCCACTGCGGCGCGTGGGGCCACAGCTCTGCCTGCGCAAACTCACGCACGGCGTCTCGTATCATTTTCTGATCATCGGTCAGAAGCATGTGTCTGTCTCCAGTGTCTTTTTGGTTTCGATAAAAAATGCGGCTTGCACATCTCCAGATTCAACGCTGGCAAGAGCCTCTCTCCTCACGTACCCTACGGATTACCAATGGGCGGCACGCCGACCATCGTGGTGCAGCAGGCGGCCCTTGTCAGCATCGGTGACGGAGGCCAGGGTCTCGCGCATGCCTGCCACGCTCTCTTGCACGGTCAGTGGCGCACCATCGCCACCCATCTCGGTCTGCACCCAGCCCGGGTCAATGGTGATCAGCCTGGCGCGCGGATAATCGTGCTGCGCGGCCGCCACAGCCATGTTGAGCGCCGCCTTGCTGACGCGATAGAGCCAGGCGTCACTCCCGTCCACACCCTCGATCTGCGACATGGAAGACGATACAAAGGCAAACACGCCCTGCGCATCTTCGACCAAGGGTGCAACCTGGGGCAGCACCTGCATGGCACCCAGCACATTGGTGTGCATGACGGCATCAAAATCCGGTTGCGTGGGCGGCGTGCGCGCATCGGGCTGACGGATGACACCTGCCACGAACAAGGCCACATCAATCTTCTCGCCATCCAGCAGCCATGCAAGGCCGCTGACACTGGCGGGCTGCGCCACATCCACCAGTTGCACTTCGGCGCCCAGCGCCGTCAAACGCGCCTGTGCGCCCGCATCACGAACTGTGGCAATCACCCGGCAACCGTCGGCGCGGTATTGCCGCACCAACTCCAGCCCGATGCCGCGCGACGCGCCAATGATCAGAACCGTGGTCATCGGCCCACCTGCTCCTGCGCAATCAGCGCCTCATAACGGGCCACCATGTCCGCCTGCGGCTCCGGTGCCGTCTGCAGGCCGATCTGGTCGTGGATCATCTGGTTGAGCGATGGCAGCACGCTGCGTTCTACCTGGGCCTGCGCACTCCACAGCCGCGAGCGCATCAGCGCCTTGGCACAATGCAGATAGGCTTCGCGCACCTCGATCTCGATCACAAGTCTGGGCAATTGCCGCTCACCGGCAAACTGCTGGATGAATGCATCTTCGTCGCGCAACCGGGCCACTCCATTGACCCGCAGAGTTTCGTCCACGCCGGGCAGCAAAAAGAGCAACCCGATGCGCGGATCGCGCACCAGGTTGTCCAGCGAATCAAGCCGGTTGTTACCGCCCGCATCGGGCAGCAGCAGGTGCTGCGCATCGGTGCATTTGACAAAGCCCGGCGGCCCGCCGCGCGGCGATGCGTCCAGCATGGCGCCATCCTTGCCCGCCGTGGCCATCACGCACAGGGGCGACAATGCCACAAAGCGCTGGCAGTGCGCGTCGAGATGGTTCAGCTCCTTGCGCACGGCACGTTCTGCCGGCTGGGCATACAGGGCTCGCAGTTGTTCGTGCGTGGTGATCATGCCGCGTTGCCCTCCGGCCGCGGGCCCGTGGCAGCATAGAGCGCGCAGAACTCCTGCCACGATGGATCGAACATCGCACTGACTTCCACATCCAGAGATTCAGCATACTGCTGGGCAGCCGCATGCACCTGCGGCACGGCAGACTGTGGGTTCTCGATGTAGTAGCCAGACACCAATTCGCCCTCACCATTGAGGCGACTGAAGGCCAGAATGCCTTGCTCCATCGGCTCCCAGAGGGACTGCAGGCTTTCCTGCACCTGTTTGGCGGCGTCCAACTCATCCTGGTTGCCCACGGGCATGACCACCTCCAGGTAATGCGCCAGATCAGCCCGTGTGGCGACCGCGTTGGCGCTGGTGCGCAGCGACAGCAGATCGGCAGGTGCATCCTCATGTGCATCGCGCTGGCGCACCTCAAACACCGTCCACCGGTCGTCATCCCCCTTGGGGAAACGGTAGCTGCGCCCCATTTCATCGCGCAGGAACGCATCGAATATGGCGGGAAACACCGACAGCGGCTCTGCACCGCTGACGCCTTGCGAGAACGCCTCGACAAAATCCACCGGCCCCACGCGCACCGCAAAATCCCATTCACCCAGCACGTGGTCGAGCATGATGAAGCTCATGTGCCGTGCATGGTCAAGCATGTCCTGCGGAATGATCTTTTCAAACGACAGTTCCAGCCCGACCACGCCACCCGCGTCGTAGTGCGCTACCAGCACATCCGAGCAGGCCAGCTCAAAGCCATCCATGCCCATGCTGAAATCGCTGCCCAGGGTGCGCGTACGGAACGCCTGCACCTTGTAACCCGGCAGACTGGGGGCTGCGCGCACGAGGGCCATGGCATTTTCGAACTGCTCGGTGTTGCCATGGGCGCTGATCACCAGACGCTTGAACAGGCTGCCGTCGGCATGCTCCAGCTCCAGCGCCAGTTCAGGCGCATACCGCGTCAGAATCTCGTTGGCCTTGGTGACAAACTCCTGCTCGGGCAGGAGCGCGAGATTGCGCTCATCGTAGGCAAATGCCTGCCAGAAGCCTTCAATGGCTGCGGCCTCCAGCAGCACGGGCTGGTCGGTATGTGCTTCGTCGTTCATGGCGAGGAGCCTCCTTTACCAGCCCATTGTGCAAGATTTAGATGATTTCGATCGCCATGGCGGTTGCTTCACCCCCGCCGATGCACAGGGTTGCCAGGCCGCGCTTCTTGCCACGGGCCTTCAAGGCATGCAGCAGCGTGACCAGAATGCGCGCACCGCTCGCTCCAATCGGGTGACCCAGGGCGCACGCGCCGCCATTCACGTTGACGATGTCGTGCGAGATGTTCAACTCCGCCATCAACGCCATGGGAACCACGGCAAAGGCCTCGTTGATTTCCCACAGATCCACGTCTGCCACAGACCAGCCGATCTTCTTGAGCAGCTTTTCGGTCGCGCCCACGGGAGCCGTGCTGAACCATTCCGGCTCTTGTGCATACGTGGCATGGCCAACAATGCGTGCCAGCGGCGTGCAGCCCAGTTCCTTGGCAGTCGATTCGCGCATCAGCACCAGGGCGGCAGCGCCGTCGTTGATGCTGGAGCTGGATGCGGCGGTGATGGTGCCGTCCTTCTTGAAAGCTGGCTTGAGCGAGGCAATCTTGTCCAGACGCGCCTTGGCGGGGCCTTCGTCCTCCGAAATCGTCACCTCGCCCTTGCGGGTGGAAACAGTCACCGGTGTGATTTCTTCCTTGAAAGCGCCTGATTTGGTAGCAGCCTGCGCACGCTCCACGCTCGCAATGGCGAATTTGTCTTGCTGTTCGCGGGTGAAGTTGTACTTGGCAGCACAGTCCTCTCCAAAGGTCCCCATGGAACGACCCGGCTCGTAGGCATCCTCGAGGCCATCGAGCATCATGTGGTCAAACACCTTGTCGTGGCCCATGCGGTAGCCGCCCCGGCCCTTCTTGAGCAGATAGGGCGCATTGGTCATGCTCTCCATCCCGCCAGAAACCATCACATCGCGGCTGCGCGCCACCAACTGGTCATGGGCCAGAATGGTGGCCTCCATGCCTGCGCCGCACATCTTCGAGAGCGTCACGGCACCCGTGCTCTTGGGCAGGCCACCCTTGAACAGCGCCTGGCGTGCTGGTGCCTGGCCCTGCCCAGCCATCAGGCAGTTGCCGAACAGCACTTCCTCCACCTTTTCAGGCGCAATGCCCGCACGCGCCACTGCAGCCTTGATGGCGGCACCGCCCAGATCGTTGGCAGACAATTCAGCAAAATCTCCCATGAAGCCCCCCATGGGGGTGCGGGCAGCGCTGACGATGACGACGGAATCTTGCATGGGAGTCTCCTGGAACAAAAGAGGAGCAGTTTGCGCTTGGTACACAATGGATTCAAATGCTTGTGAGATTGAAATCGTTGTGCATCAAGCGGTAACCGCTATTGTTTTTACATCAATGGAATTCAGCTGCGCTCACGTGTGGCAACGAGTTCTACCGCACGGCGGCGGACTTCGGCAATGCCGCCAACATCAGGCACAGTCATTTCCAGATTCGTGATGTGGCCGTTCTTGAGGCTGTAGCACCAGCCGTGCAGCACCACCTTCTGGCCGCGCGCCCAGGCATCCTGCATCACGGTGCTCTGCGCCACATTCATCACCTGCTCGATGGCATTGAGTTCGCACAGCGCATCATGGCGCCATTGTGGCGACAGGCTTTGCAGCAGTTCAGCGTGCTTGTCGCGTACATCCTTCACATGGCGGATCCAGTTGTCGGCCAGGCCAACACGGGCGTCTTCCAGCGCAGCGAGCACGCCACCGCAGCCATAGTGGCCCACCACCATCAGGTGCTCCACCTGCAGCTGGTCGATGGCGTACTGAATGGTAGAGAGGCAGTTCAAGTCGCTGGGCACCACCACGTTGGCGATATTGCGGTGCACAAACACTTCGCCTGGTGCCAGACCGGTGATCTGATTGGCCGGTACACGGCTGTCAGAGCAGCCAATCCACATGTACTTCGGGTTCTGCTGCGCCATCAGGCCGGTAAAAAAACCGGGGCGATCACGCTCCATCTGGTCCGCCCACTCGCGGTTGTGGACGAACAATTCTTCGATGGAGGTTTGGGACATAAGCAATCCTTTTAGGTTGTTTTTACAAGGATGACGCCAGCAGCCCGCAGTTTTCAGCAGGTTTCAGCAAACAACTCGCGGCCAATCAGCATGCGACGAATCTCGCTGGTGCCGGCGCCAATTTCATAGAGTTTCGCATCTCTCCACAGACGACCGAGCGGATACTCGTTGATATACCCATTGCCGCCATAGATTTGCACGCCTTCACCGGCCATCCATGTTGCTTTCTCCGCGCACCACAGGATGACGCTCGCGCAGTCCTTGCGTACCTGGCGAACATGGTCAGATCCCAGAAGATCGAGATTTTTAGCAACCGTATAGGCAAAAGAGCGACCCGCTTGCAGCACGGTGTACATGTCTGCCACCTTGCCCTGGATGAGCTGGAACTCTCCAATGCTCTGGCCAAACTGCTTGCGGTCGTGGATATAAGGCACGACATTGTCCATCACGCTCTGCATGATCCCCAGCGGACCTCCAGTCAACACGGCACGTTCATAGTCCAGACCACTCATGAGCACCTTGGCACCGCCATTGACCGTACCCAGTACGTTCTCAGCCGGCACTTCCACGTTCTGGAACACCAGCTCACCCGTGTGGCTGCCTCGCATGCCCAGCTTGTCGAGCTTCTGTGCAATCGAGAAGCCCTTCATGCCCTTCTCGATCAAAAAGGCTGTCACGCCGCGTGCACCCAATTCCGGCTCCGTCTTGGCATACACCACCAGGGTATCCGCGTCGGGGCCATTGGTGATCCACATCTTGTTGCCATTGAGCAGGTAATAGCCACCCTTGTCCTCGGCCTTCAACTTCATGCTGATCACGTCAGAGCCCGCACCAGGCTCGCTCATTGCCAAAGCACCTACGTGCTCGCCGCTGATCAGCTTGGGCAGGTATTTCGCCTTCTGCGCCTCATTGCCATTTCGGTTGATCTGGTTCACGCAAAGATTGCTGTGTGCGCCATACGACAGGCCCACCGACGCACTGGCACGCGAGATTTCCTCCATAGCCACCATGTGCGCCAGATAGCCCATATCGGCGCCGCCATACTGCTCGGACACCGTGATGCCCAGTACGCCCAGATCACCAAACTTGCCCCACAGATCCATGGGGAACTGGTCATTGCGATCAATCTCGGCAGCACGCGGCGCAATCTCCGCCTGTGCAAACTCTCGCACCGCGTCGCGCAGCGCGTCAATATCTTCACCGAGTTGGAAATTCAATCCTGGAAGTCCGGACATGTGCTTGTCTCCTTGGGTTCGCTGTCATGGTCAACAAGTTGTCAGCTTGCTGGATCCGGATGACAACTACGTTTACGTTAACGTCAAATATAAGCTATTTTTTTTCTGCTGGCATCTGCAGCAGCTCCTGCGCTTCTCTCAGATGTTCATCAATTTCTGCCAAATTGGCTTGCAAATCTGCCAGTTGCCCCAGCAGGCGCCCGCGTTGTGCCGAGAGCACTTGAACAAAGCGATTCAACTGCATCTGTGTGTCGCGCGGTGATTCATAGAGATCAAGAATCTCCTTGGCCTCCTGCAAGCTCAGACCCAAGCGCTTCGCGCGCAAGGTCAAACGCAGGCGCGTCCGATCCTTGGCGGAGTATATGCGCTGCTTGCCGCTCGCTCCTGCCCTATCAGGATGCAGAAGACCCATGTCTTCATAGAAGCGAATAGCCCGCGTCGTGAGGTCGAACTCCGCTGCAAGATCGCTGATGGTATAGGTGAGTGCAGTTGTCCCCATGCAGTATTCCTGTTGCTATGTATGCATTATGAGCCCGAGTTACGCGTGCAGGCGTCACACATGTATTGAACAGCAAGGCTAGCGCCAAAAAGCAAAACCCCCGCAGTCGGAGACTGAGGGGGTTTGGGAATAAAAGCCTGAC
>NZ_JBEBNZ010000008.1:0-155684 GCF_040396735.1 Comamonas odontotermitis | reverse complement strand
AATGTTTTGGGGCCGTTGATGGTGGCAATGGTGAAATCGGTCTGCGGATAGCTCAACAGGAACAGGCAAATCCAGCTCACCCACATCACCCACCAGGTGACCTTGTGGGCGCCATATTTGTCCGACAGCACACCGCCAATGGCGCGCAGCACCCCGCCGGGCAGCGAAAAGCAGGCCGCCAGGAGCGCAGCCACGCGGATATCCAGGCCGTATTCGCCCACGTAGTACTGCACCATCCACAGTGCCAGCGCCACATAGCCACCGAAAACGATGCTGTAGTACTGGCAGTACTTGAGCACACGCGGGTCCTTCAAGGCCTTGAGCTGGTCGACAAAACGCACATTGCTGGCCACCAGATGCCTTGGATCGTGCGAGCTGAACAACCAGAACAGCACCACGGTGCCCGCCAGGATGGCGGCATAGACCTGGGGCACCAGCGCCCAGCCACCCACCACCAGCAGTGCGGGCGCGAGGAACTTGTTGACCGCCGAGCCCGAGTTGCCGGCGCCGTACACACCCATCGCCATGCCCTGGCGGCTCTTGGGGAACCAGCGTGCAACGTAAGGCGTGCCCACCGAGAACGAGCCGCCAGCCAGACCGACGAAAAGGCCGATGACCAGAAACTGCCAGTACTGCGTGGCAAAGGCCATGAGCCAGATGGCTGGAACGGTGACGGCCATCAATAGGGTCATCACAATGCGGCCGCCATAGCGGTCCGTCCAGATGCCCAGCGGCACCCGCACCAGCGAGCCCGAGAGCACAGGCATGGCGGTGAGCAGGCCGAACTCGGTGGCATTCAGGCCCAGCTGCTTCTTGAGCGGAATGCCGATGACGCCAAACATCATCCACACCATGAAGCAGACGGTGAAGGCCAGCGTGCTGACGGCGAGAACGCTCCAGGCCTGGCGGGAGACAGCGGGGGGTGCGGAGGCGGAATCCATGGTGGGGCAGATGTTGTTGAATCTGCCTCCACTGTCGCGCGCCAGGCCGCGCTGCACCATCCACCTGTTAGTGCATCACGCCGCGCCAGAAGAACGATGGCCGCCGCCATGCCATCGTTCTGAAGAACTACTGCGCCGTAAATCCTTCAGATACATGATCTGCATCAAATGCGCGGTGCCATCATGCAAGCACGATAAAAGGTTTTTCGCCACGTTGGCGAGCCGCTCTGCACGGCCAACGCCGTTACCCGATGCCGCATGCCGACGGCGCCCGGAGGGGCGTCGTCAGCGCCAGCGTTGCCTCAGGCCAGCTCCACCTGCATGCCTGCTGCGCGCAGCTTATCCATCACTTCCTGGATATGCGCATTGCTGCGGGTCTGCAGCACGATGTCGATTTCGGTGTTCTGTGCGGCCAGCTTGGTGAAGGCGCGCTGGTGGTGCACCTCTTCGATATTGGCGCCCGCCTCGGCCACGATGGCCGTGATGCGCGCCAGCATGCCTGGCACGTCGCGCGAGCTGATGCGCAGCCGCGCCAGCCGCCCGGAACGCACCATGCCCCGCTGGATGATGGACGCGAGCAGCAGCGGATCGATGTTGCCGCCCGACAGGATCAGGCCCACCTTCTTGCCCTTGAAGCGGTCCGGATAGCGCAGCAGCGCCGCCAGGCCCACCGAGCCCGCGCCCTCCACCAGGGTCTTTTCGATCTCCAGCAGCATCAGCACGGCCTGCTCGATATCGCCCTCTTCCACCAGCACCAGATCATCCACCGTCTCGGCCACGATCTGGCGGGTGATCATGCCCGCCGTCGCCACCGCAATGCCTTCGGCCATGGTGGAGACGCCGACGGGCAAGTCCTTGTGCTGCACGGCATTGAGCATGCTGGGGAAACGTGATGTCTGCACGCCCACCACCTCGATCCCGGGTTGGATGGCCTTGGCCGCCGTGGCAATGCCGGCAATCAAACCGCCGCCGCCCACGGCCACCAGCAAGGCGTCCAGATCGGGATGGTCTTCGAGCATCTCCAGCGCCAGCGTTCCCTGGCCAGCGGCAATGTCCTCGTCGTCGAACGGGTGCACGAACACCAGTTGCTGCGCATCCGCCATCGCGTAGGCGTGGATGCGTGCTTCCTCCAGCGTATCGCCATGCAGCACGACTTCGGCCCCAAAGCTGCGCGTGCGCTCCACCTTCACCCCGGGCGTGAAGCGCGGCATCACGATGACGGCACGAATGCCCAGCTGCTGGGCGTGGTAGGCCACGCCCTGCGCATGGTTGCCTGCGCTCATGGCGATCACGCCACGCAAACGCTGCTCGCCGGTCAGCTGCATCAGCTTGTTGCAGGCACCGCGCTCCTTGAAGGCCGCAGTGAACTGCAGGTTCTCGAACTTGAGGTACACCTTGGCGCCGACGATGTTCGACAGGGTGTGTGAATACAGGCAAGGCGTGCGTTCGACCTTGCCTTGGATGCGCTGCGCGGCAGCGCGGATGTCTTGGATGCTGAGCATGGTGGATGGCATTGTCAGGAAGAAGGGCCGCGCCTGCAAGCGATGTGCGCGTCATGAGGCACGGGCCGTTTTGCTCTTTTTTTTGACGGTATGTTGTCCTGTCAACAAGCGCTAGACGGCATAAACATGGTCGAAGAAGTTCTGCTCCAGCGCAACGGCGCGGGCAAAAAAATCTGCCGCGTCGGCCCGGGCCTGGGGATCGAGGCCCTCGCCCACGCGGTCCAGCTCGGCGCGCAACCAGCCGACAAAGCCGCGGAAGAAGTCATTGGCATGCAGATGTATCCATTCGGCATGCTCGAAGCGGGGCGGCAATGCAGCGCCTTCGCGGTCGAATGCATCCAGGTACAGGCCTTCTGCCACGCACAGCACGGCCAGACAGTTGGCATATTGCTGGGTGCGCGCGGCCTCCAGCATCAGCGCCTGGAACTGCACCGTGGGCAGGCTCAGCTGCGGCAGGTGGCGGTCGGATTCGGCCACGCCCAGCGCGTCAAAGCTGCGGATGAAATAGGTGTTTTCGTCGCTCGTGATCATGGCCGCAAACTGCGACAGGGTGACGCGCGGCGCAAACTGGTCGGCACTGGCAATGGCCGCGCCCAGCAGGGCGACAAACTGGTTGATGAACTGGTAATCCTGCACGAGGTAGCGGTGCAGCACGGCGTCGTCCAGGGTTCCTGCGAACATTTCGTTGATGAAGCGGTGCTGGGTGCAGGCCTGCCACGGCGTGCGGTTCAGTTCTTTGAGGGACTCGGAAAATCGTTGGCTCATGGCATGGTCTCGTTGGCGCAGACTCCTGCGCGGTAAGAACGCCATTGTGCCGCATCCGCACCAAAACAGCCCTAGGCGCTCCACCAGTGCGCGCCATGCGCTATGATTTTTGAAAATCTTTTCATCCACAGAAAGACACGCATGACCTCTGCCATCGACCGCCGCCATGTGGGCGCCCGCCTGTCCGAAACCGCCATCTACAACGGCACCGTGTATCTGGCAGGCCAGATT
Organism: Comamonas odontotermitis; assembly: GCF_040396735.1. Classification (GTDB taxonomy): domain Bacteria; phylum Pseudomonadota; class Gammaproteobacteria; order Burkholderiales; family Burkholderiaceae_C; genus Comamonas; species Comamonas odontotermitis_C. The sequence continues at coordinate 152,245 of NZ_JBEBNZ010000008.1, read as the reverse complement.
CCGGAAAACAGCCCCGGTGCCGACATCAAGACGCAGACGCAGGAAGTGCTGGGCCACATCGACCGCCTGCTGGGCGAGGCCGGCTCCAGCAAGCAAAGCATCCTGCAGTGCCAGATTTACCTGACCGATATCAGCGAAATCGGCCAGATGAACGAAGTCTGGGACGCCTGGGTCGCCGCAGGTCACACGCCGCCCCGCGCCACCGTGCAGGCACAGCTGGCCAACCCCGCCTACAAGATCGAGGTGGTGGTGGTGGCAGCAGTGGAATCAGCCCGCTGAAGCATTCCCGCGCAGGAATGACTGTTATGCGCCAGCGCAGGCCTTTGCCCTGCTGAGGCTGCGCTCTGCCAAAAGGCATGCCCATGGAAACACTTCCCGGGTATGCCTTTTGGCTTTTGGCAACTGCGGCCGCACTACCGGGAATACCCGCTGCATGCGCCACAAACTCCTTGAGTACATTCTTGTACACAAGATAAATAAATCTTGTATGCAAATACTTTTCAAGGAATCCCTCCCATGCGCCGCTTTGTCAAATCCCTCTTCGGGCAGGTGGTGATCGCACTCATTGTGGGTGTGATCGTTGGCCTGCTGACGCCTGAATACGCCGTCAAACTCAAGCCGCTGGGCGACGGCTTCATCAAGCTGATCAAGATGATCATCCCCGTGCTGGTGTTCTGCGTGGTCGTGCACGGCATTGCCGGGGCGGGCGACTTGAAACGCGTGGGTCGCGTGGGGGTCAAATCACTGATCTACTTTGAAGTGCTCACAACGATCGCACTGGCCATGGGGCTGGTGCTGGCCTTTGTGTTCGAGCCCGGTGTCGGCATGAACGTGGATGTCAGCCAGCTCGATCCGGCGGCCATGGCAGCCTACGCCAGCAATGCCGACAAGCTGACCAGCGGCGGCACGGTGGATTTCCTGATGAAGCTCATCCCCACGACGGTGGTGGATGCCTTTGCCAAGGGCGATGTGCTGCAGGTGCTGCTGTTTGCGGTGCTGTTCGGCTGTGCGCTCACCCTGTTGGGCGACCGCGTCAAGCCGCTGGCCGATCTGGTGGACATGACCGCCCTCGCGCTGTTCAAGATCATGGGCATCATCATCAAGCTGGCGCCGCTGGGCGTGCTGGGTGCCATTGCCTTCACCGTGGGCAAGTATGGGATCGGCTCGCTCAAGCAGCTGGGCATGCTGGTGGGCCTGTTCTACGTAGCAGTGCTGTTCTTCGTGTTCGTGGTGCTGGGCCTGGTGATGCGAATGTCCGGCTTCAGCCTCATCAAGCTGCTGCGCTACCTGCGTGAAGAGCTGACCATCGTGTTCGCCACCACCTCGTCCGACAGCGTGCTGCCGCAGGTGATGGCCAAGCTGCGCAACATGGGCGTGCGCGATTCCACCGTGGGCCTGGTGATCCCCACCGGCTACTCATTCAACCTCGATGCGTTCTCCATCTACATCACGCTGGCCGCGGTATTCATCGCCCAGGCCACCAACACGCCCATCAGCATGTCCGACCTGCTGACCATCCTGGCCATTGCGCTGGTCACCTCCAAGGGCGCACACGGCGTGCCGGGCTCGGCCATCGTGGTGCTGGCAGCCACCTTGCATGCGATCCCCGCGATTCCCGCCATCGGCCTGGTGCTGGTGCTGTCGGTGGACTGGTTCATGGGCATCGCCCGTGCGCTGGGCAACCTGATCGGCAACTGCGTGGCCACGGTAGCCATCGCCGCCTGGGAAGGCGATATCGACCGCGAACGTGCCCATCGCGTGCTCAATGGCGAGCGCATCGCCGAAGATGCACCCCAATCGGCGGCACAATCGGGTACGTCCGAATCCCACGCCTGAGTCCATGTCTCCTGTCACCCCTACCTCCATCGCCGAGCGCGTTGTCGAAGCCATCCTGGCGCAGAAGCTCTCGCCCGGAGAGCGCCTGGGGGAGCAGGAGCTGGCGGATAACTTTGCCGTGAGCCGCACCGTGGTGCGCGAAGCGCTGATGCAATTGCAGGCGCGCGGCTTCGTGCAGGTGCAGCCGCGACGCGGCTGGTATGTGGTGCAACCCAGCGCCGACGACGCGCGCGATGCCTTTGCCGCGCGCCGCATCATCGAATCGGGCATCATCGATGCGGCCGGACGCCCGATGCAGAAGGTGATCGGGCAGCTGCGCCAGCACATCGGCGAGGAAGAGCGCGCCATCCGGGGCGCCGATGCCGCCACCCGCGCCTTTTTGCTGGCCGACTTTCACGTATGCCTGGCCGAGCAGATGGGCCACCGCCTGCTGGCCAATACCCTGCGCGACCTGACCGCCCGCACCACACTGGCCGCCACGCTCTACCAGTCGCAGCACAGTGCCGAGCAATCCTGCGCCGACCATGCCAGCATCGTTGCGGCGCTGGAGCGCGGCGACACCGCCCAGGCCCGCGCGCTGATGCTGGCGCACATCGGCCAGGTGGAAGAGGCGCTGGAGATTGCACCGCCCTCGCCCGAGCCGGAACCCGCGCCCAGCGAACGCCTGCGTGCCACCCTGGCTCCGGTGCTGCGATGAACAGGCGCCAGCCCCAATCCGCAGCCGCGCCACGTCTGCTGCGCTTTCACAAGCCCTATGGCGTACTCAGCCAGTTCACCCCCGAAGGGCGTTGGACGGCGCTCAAGGACTGGATCGACGTACCGGGCGTGTACGTGGCAGGCCGCCTGGACGCCGACAGCGAAGGCCTGCTGCTGTTGACCAATGACGGCAGGCTGCAGGCGCACATCGCCGACCCGCGCCACAAGATGGCCAAGACCTACTGGGTGCAGGTGGAAGGCATTCCTACCGATGCTGCGTTGCAGCAGCTGCGCGAGGGCGTGGTGCTCAAAGACGGCAAGACGCTGCCCGCGCAGGTGCGCCTGCTCGCCCCCCAGCCGGAGATGTGGCCGCGCAACCCGCCGATCCGGGTACGGCAGAGCATTCCCGATTGCTGGATTGAGCTCATCATCCGCGAAGGCAAGAACCGCCAGGTGCGCCGCATGACTGCAGCCGTCGGCCACCCGACCTTGCGGCTGGTGCGTATGGCCATCGGGCCTTATACGCTGGATGGCTTGCTCCCGGGTGAATGGGCAGACTGCCTGCAACCTGCGGCCTAGCATCTCGCAAGAATTGGTTAACGCGCCATCAAAGGTACGGCCTCCAGCGCTTCGCCAGAGGGCAAATCCACCGCACGCCAACCCTGCCGCAGCGGCCAGGGGCGAAAGTGAACGCCCGGCAACACTTGCACGGCACTGATCTGCCCCTGCAGCGCAGCCGCCAGACGTTGAATTTCGGCGCTCCGCTCTCTTGCGCAGGCCTGGGTGCGCTTCCACTGCGCGCGGCGGTGCTCCATGCTCAGCGCTGCCAGCGCACTGGGTGCTGGCTGGCATTGCGCCAAACCCAGCAGCATCCACGCTCTCGCATCGCCGTGGGCGGCCCCTTGCATCGCCTGCATATGCAAGGCCAGCGCTTGGGACTCCAGTTCGCCAGCCAGCCGAATCTCCAGCGCGTCGTCTGCCCAACGGTAGCGCGCCGGAATGGCAGCTGTCATGACCGTGGTGCCATTGCGGGTGCGAAGGCGGGCCTCCACCCGGCGGCTGCCCTGTTCCAGCAAGGGGCCCACCAACTGCAGCAGGGCGGCATCGCGCTGCTGGCGTGATGCACTGTTGCCCACGGGTACCAGCGCAATGCGGATAGGCACGCTGTAGTACCCACGCCATTGCTCGCCCCAGGCTTTCTGGCGTGCCTGATTGGGCGCCGCCAGTCCCACCACCACGCCAGTAGGCAGGGCCCACAACAGCGCCCAGACCCACCAATCCGAAGACATGGGGGCCGCATTCCAGGCCTCTCCCTGTCGCAGAAGGCCCCAACCGGTGGACAATTGGCCCACCAACCACACCAGCACGAACACCACCAGCGCGCAGAACAGCGCCGTACCCAGGGGCAGCACCTGCTGCGGATGCAGGCCCTCGGGCAGCCACAACAGGGTGAGCCAGCCCGTTGCGCCGCCGATCAGCGTGAACAGCATTGCCGCAAACGGCACCCAGCGCGGCATACGCGCCGCCTCCTCGGCGGCCTCGGCACTCGCCAGCGACTTTGCCTGCAACGCCCGTCCGATTCGAATGCCCTGGCACAGCAGCACGGTCACCCCCAGGCCCACCACGATGCCAATGAGCAGCGGCGCCAGCAGCCACAGCATCACCAGCGCCAGCACCGCCATCACGCACCAGCCCAGGCCCAGCAGCGCTGCGTTTCCACTTTGTTTTTGATAGCACTTTGCGCGGCAAGGATGGGCGCGTGCTGCATTTTTCAGCATGTCTTGGAGGGATGATGGGTTCGCTGCACCTCATTCGGTCAGCATCGATATAGATATAAATCACCTGCTGGTGCTCACCAGTTGTGCACCAGCAGCTATTAATTTGTGAGTATATGGGTTCAGGCAATGCTACGATCCCCAAAACCTTTCGCACTCACCACGCGATCTCCTCACGCCCAACAACCAGGAGGAAAGCCTTGCACCGTTTTCTCGCACTCTGCCTGATGGGCGCACTCAGCGCGCCATGGGCAGCAACAGCCCATGCCCAGGCCACCACAAACGCACCAACCCGTCCATCCACCCCTGCCATGACCAGCCTCCGCTTGCACCAGGCCGCTGCGGCCAATGATGTCTCCACGATCCGCCAGCGCATCAGGGAAGGTGCCGCCATTGACGCCCGTGACGCCCAGGGCCGCACCGCCTTGCTGGTGGCCACCCATGGCAACCGTGTGGATGCGGCCAGGGCGCTGATCGAGGCGGGTGCCGATGTGAATGCCAAGGACGACATGCAGGACAGTCCGTACCTGTACGCCGGTGCGCGCGGTCATCTGGAAATTCTGAAAATGACCTTGGCCCATGGTGCCGATCTGCGCAGCACCAACCGCTACGGTGGCACCGCGCTCATTCCCGCCTGCGAGCGCGGCCATGTCGAGACCGTGCGTACCCTCATCGCCGCAGGCACCGACGTGAACCATGTCAACCGCCTGGGATGGACGGGCCTGCTCGAAGCCATCATCCTGTCAGATGGCGGGCCGCGCCACCAGCAGATCGTGCAATTGCTGATCGATGCCAAGGCGGATGTGAACCTGGCCGACAAGGACGGCGTGACACCGCTGGCCCATGCCAGGCAGCGGGGCTACCAGGCCATGGAAAAAATGCTGACCGCAGCTGGTGCGCGTTGATTTGCAAGCGATTTATTAAACAGCATCATCCACTGCCCCCGCCTGCACCAGCAGCTGCGCCACCCAGTCGATGAACACACGCACCCGGCGCGAAAGGTGCGTGCGGTGCGGGTAGAGCACATGCACCGGCAAGGCGGGCGGTGGGTAATCGTGCAGCACCTCCACCAGCTCACCCGCTTGCAGGTGGCCGCGCACGTCGTACTGCGGAATCTGGATGAGCCCCAGCCCGGCCAGGGCGCAGGCGATATAGCTCTCCACATGGTTGGCGCCCACGGCGCCGGGCACCACCCGGCTGTGTTCGCTGCCGCCCTCCACCCATTCCCAGGGTGCGGCGCGGCCGGTGGTGGGTGAGTTGTAGCGCACCACCTGGTGCGCCACCAGATCGGCCGGGCCCTGAGGCGTGCCATGCTGCGCCAGATAGGCAGGGCTTGCGCAGTTGATGAGACGCATGCTGCCCAGCGGCTTGGCCACCAGGCTGCTGTCGGCCAGCGGCCCCACGCGTAGCGCGCAATCCACATGCTCCAGCACCAGATCGACCGCGCGGTCACTGGAGCCCAGATCCACCTCCAGCCCCGGGTGCTGCGCCAGCAAGGCAGGCAGGGCTGGCGCGATGAGCAGGCGCGCCACGCGGCTGGGCACATCGATGCGCAGCCGTCCCGCCACCGCATGGTGGTTGGGGCGAAAGCGCTGTTCCAGATCCTGCATCTCATCCACCAGGCTGCTGGCGCGCTCCACCAGGGCATGGCCATCGAGCGTGAGCGCCACCTTGCGCGTGGTGCGGTGCAGCAACCTTGTGCCCAGGCGCGCCTCCAGCTGCTGCACGGCGAGCGACACCGTAGGCCGCGGCAGCGACAGCTGATCGGCCGCTTGCGAAAAGCTGCCAGTTGCGGCCACGCGCAGAAAAATCTGGAGCAGGTCTATACGGTCCATGGTGCGCAGAACAGGCGTAGATTGTTAGTAAATTCTGAATAAATATGGACTAAATTCTATATTTATCTTTGATTTACAACCAATTACGCTGAGTACCTCTGATTCATGCACAGGAGTATTCGTTCATGTCTTCTTCCTCCAAACACAGCCTGCAGGGCAAGACCGTATTGATCGCCGGTGGCGCCAAGAACCTGGGCGGCCTGCTTGCCACGGACTTCGCCCAGCACGGCGCCAAGGCCATTGCCATCCACTACAACAGCGCTGCCAGCAAGGCCGATGCCGAGCAGACTCTGGCTGCCGTGCAAAAGCTCGGCGCCAAGGCTGTCATCCTGCAGGGCGACCTGACGACGGCAGCAGCGGTGGAAAAACTGTTTGCCGACGCCGTTGCCGCCGTGGGACGCCCGGACATCGCCATCAACACCGTGGGCAAGGTACTCAAGAAACCCATGGCCGAGATCAGCGAGGCCGAATTTGACGAAATGGACGCCGTCAACAACAAGGCTGCCTTCTTCTTTCTGAAGGAAGCGGGCAAGCATGTGAACGATGGCGGCAAGGTCTGCACCCTGGTGACGTCGCTGCTCGGAGCGTTCACACCGTTCTATTCGTCGTATGCCGGCACCAAGGCACCGGTGGAACACTACACCCGCGCCGCCGCCAAGGAATTCGGCGCACGCGGCATCTCGGTGACCGCCGTGGGGCCCGGCCCGATGGATACACCGTTCTTCTACGGCCAGGAAAGCACCGATGCCCAGGCCTACCACAAGAGCGCAGCGGCCCTCTCGCCCTTCAGCCAGACAGGGCTCACCGATATCGAAGACGTGGTGCCCTTTGTGCGCCACCTGGTGAGCGACGGCTGGTGGATCACCGGGCAAACCATCTTGATCAACGGCGGCTACACGACAAAATAAGCAGACACGGCTTGCACCCGCGGCAGGCCGCATAGCTTTCAACCAAGAGGAGACCGCCATGCACATGCTGCTGGTGATGGTGACGGGCGTGCTGCAACTCGCCGTTTTCGTGCTGCTGGGCAAGCTATGGGGGGCCGATGCAGCCAGCATGGCGACCGGCGCCAAGGCATTCATCCCTGTGTGGCTGGCGATGACCCTGGCCAATATGTGGGTGGGTGTGAGCAAGGCAGGCTACACCGTGGCGCAGGAGCTGCCCATCCTGCTGCTCAACTTTGCCGTGCCCGCTGCGCTGGCGCTGGTACTGGTCTGGCTGCTGCAACGCGCCTGAGAAAGTCGAGAAAGTGTTTATGCCACATTTGCTGCGACGCAATATCGAAAGTTCTGGGTAAAGCGCCCGCAATCCCGTACGCTGCCATGCAGCAGTTTGCGCAAGCGAGCTGCCACATGGCGGCGTTGCCGTTGGCGCAGGCTGACGGCCGGGCACACTGTCACACCACAGTCATACCGCGCCCGCAGCATCCTCCCACCTTTCGCTTTCTCAACCCTTGGTCGATTCCTATGACAACACGTAACCCCAAGTTCCACCTGACAGCGCTGGGCACGGCCCTGTGTGGCGCCCTGCTGCTGACCGCCTGCGGCGGTGGCGGCGGCGATGATGGTGTGCGCTTCCTCACCCTGGACGGCTACCAGCCCCAGGTGATCGCGCACCGTGGCTACTCCGGCATGTACCCCGAGCAGACACGCATGGCCTACGAGAAGGCCATTGACGCCGGTGCCGACATGATCGAGCTGGACATGCACCTGACGCGTGACTGCCAGCTGGTGGCACGCCACAATGCGTGGCTGGGGGACAGCACCAACATCGCCGATGTTGCCAAGACCAATGCCGCCGTAGCCGCCCGCAAGCGCACGGCCAAGGGCGTGCTGGTGGATGTGAAGTACCCTGCCATTCCCGCCAACGGCCCCGCGCAGTACCTGAGCGACCAGATCAACCCCAGCGATCCCAAGTCGGTGCTCAAGCCCCTGGTGGTCGATGGCGAAGACCACAGCAACGACTGGTCGATCAGCGACTTCACGATGCAGGAGCTGCGCGACTGGATCGGCGGCACCACCCTGGACAACCGTGCGGATCGCCCCACCGAGTGGAACGGCAAGCTGCCGCTCATCAGCGCGCAGGATGTGATCGACATCGCCACGGCCAAGGGCAAGGCGGTAGGCCGCACCATCCCGGTCTACGCCGAAACCAAGAACCCCTACTGGAACAACCAGCAGGCCATCGCCAATGGCTGCGGCGCACCCGGCAGTCATCCGCTGGAAGACGCCACCCTGGCCCTGTTGGAGAAGAACAAGCTCAACAGCAAGGATGCCCCCATCTACATCCAGAGCTTTGACCCCGAAAGCCTGAAATACCTGCGCAAAGCCGGCATGAAGGCCAAGGGCGTGCAGCTGATCGACGGCAATGATTTCGACCTCAAGGACGGCTCGATGGTCTACATCACCACCGATGAGTGGACCTTCATCAGCGGCCGCCCCTACAGCTGGACGCTGGCCGGTGATGCGCGCACCTTCGCCGTCATGCAGACCCCGGCGGGCCTCGCCGAGATCAAGACCTATGCCGACGGCATCGGCCCCTGGAAACCCCAGGTGCTGGCCCACTCGGTGGTGCCGTACAAGGAAGGCGCGGGCCTCAAGGACGTGAACACGCTCAAGGACACCGGCCTGATCGCCAACGCGCACAAGGCAGGCCTGGTGGTGCACAGCTTCACCTTCCGCAACGAGGCGGGGCGCCTTGCCGGTATCTACAAGGGAGACCCGGTGCAGGAGTTCCTCGCCTACTACCGCCTGGGCATCGATGGCGTTTTCACCGACTTCACCCCGACCGGAGTGAAGGCGCGCGACGCCTATATTGCCGAGCTGAAAGGCAAGTAAGCCCGCAAGCCTGTGCCCGCACAATGCAAAGGACGCCATGCGTCCTTTTTTCTTGCCTATGCATGTGCCCAACCCGCCCTGCCCCTGCGCTCCACCGCCCAGGCCAACAGGTTGAGCAGCGAGCACAGCAACCAGTAGATGGCGCCCACCAGCAAAAACACCTCGGCAGGATGCACCATCAGCCGCGCATTGACCTGGGTGGACAGAAAGGACAACTCACCCACTCCCACGATGTAGGCGAGCGAGCTGTCCTTGATCAGGGTGACCCACTGGTTCACGAACGACGGCAGCATCACCGGCAAGGCCTGGGGCAGGATCAGGCTGCGCAGCACCTGCCAGCGCGTCAGGCCCAGCGCAGCCCCCGCATCCCACTGGCCTTGCCCTACGGCGCCAATGCCCGCCGCCACCCCGTGCGCCAGGTAGGCACCGCTGACCAGCGACAGCGCGCAGACCACCGAGACGCTGCCGGGCACATCCATATGGAAGAGCACCGGCAGCAGAAAGTAGATCCAGAAGATCAGCAGCAGCACCGGAATGGCGCGCAAAAAGCCCAGCACAGCGCGCAACCATCCGCTCCATCGCCCGGTACCCATCACCAGGGCCACACCCAGCACCAGGCCCAGCACGGCGGACAGCAGGCCCGAGCTGGCGCTCAGGATCAGCGTCAGCAGCGCGCCACCAGGCGGCCCCTCGGGGAAGGTCCCCACCAGCAGGTAGAGCCAATCGTCTTCCAATGCGGAAAAGTTCATGCCCGCCTCAGCTGTACCCGGCCCCAGCGGCGCCGACGTTCCAGGTGCCGGCCGAGCACCTCCAGCGCGAGAATCAGCACGATGTACAGCAGTGTGGTGATGCCATACACCTGGAAGGACTGGAAGGTCTCGGCCTCGGCCTGGCGCGCGCGGTAGGACAGCTCGACCAGGCCGATGGTCATGCCCAGCGATGTGTTCTTGATGATGTTCATGTACTGCCCCAGCAGCGGCGAGGTAATGGTGGCCAGCGCCTGCGGCAGCACGATGTGGCGCTGCACCTGCCAGCCCGTCATACCCAGCGAACGCGCGGCCTGAACCTGGCTGGGCGCCACACTGCGAATGCCTGCACGCACCTCCTCGCCCACATAGGCGGTGGAATAGAACACCAGGCCGACCGCCGCCGAGATGAACTCGAAGGAAGGCCAGCCCAGGCTGAACCAGCCTCCGCCCAGCGGGTGTGGCCTGTTGAGCCAGGCCATCCACTCGGCTGGCAGCAGGCTGGGTACCCCGAAGTACCAGAAGAACAGCTGCACCAGCAGCGGTGTATTGCGGAACACCGACAGATAGACCAGGGCGAGCCCGCGCACCGGCGCCAGCCTGGAATTGCGCGCCAGGGCAAAGCCAATGCCCAGCAGCGTGGCTGCGGCAATGGCCAGCAGCGAGGTCAGCATGGTGACGCACCAGCCGCCGAGCAGCCAGTGCCAGTATTTACCGGCCAGCAGGTGCTGCCAGACCGGATCGAGCCAGAGAAGGAGAGGATGCATGTCTGTCAGCGCACAAAACCCGAGTCCCGGCGCAGGCCGGGATCAGGCAGGTGCCATGGCGATGGCGATGGCCGATGGCAGGACTCAGCGCTTGTCGCCAATCTTGAAATTGCGCACCAGCGGCGTCGCGCTTTGCGGGCCGAACCAGGTGTCGTAGATCTTGCCGGCCCCGCCATTGACTTCCAGCTCCTGCAAGGCAGTGTTGACGAAATCGGTCAGAGCAGCCTCGCCCCTGGGAATGCCCACGCCGATGTAGTCGCTGGAGATCGTGAAGGCCGGAACCTCCCACTTGTCACGCTCCTGCTTGTCCTTGATGGTGGCCAGCAGGCCCACCAGCTTGGGGCCATCCTGCGAAATGGCCTGCACATTGCCATTGCGCAACGCGGTAAAGGCAAACGGCGTGTCGTCATAGGCCACCAGGGTCGCCTGGGGGTACTTTTCGCGCAGCACGATCTCGTTGGTCGTGCCCTTGTCCACGCCAATGCGCAGCGCACTCAGTTGCTGCGGCGTGGTCAATGTGCCCTTGGGTGCGATGAACTGCGTGCCCGAAGCAAAGTACGGAATGCTGAAGCCCACCTGCCTGGCGCGCTCGTCGGTGATGGTGAAGTTGGCCAGCACCAGATCGACCTTGCCCGCCAGCAAAAGCGGCACGCGGTTGGCCGGATTGGTCGGCACCAATTGCAGCTTCACGCCCAGGCGCTTGGCGAACTCCTGCGCATAGTCCACGTCCAGACCCACGATCTTGCGAGTCTTGGGGTCGACGAAGCCGAAAGGCGGGTTGGCATCAAACGCCGCCACGCGCAGCACCCCTGCCTGCTTGATGTCCTGCAGGCGATCCGCCCAGGCGGCGCCCGATGCCAGTGCTGCCAGCGCAGCGGTGGCGACCAGCGCCAGTGTCTTGTTTTTCATATCGATGCTTTCTTGAACAAACCCGTGTGCAGCCCCTCGGGCCGCAGCACAGTGAAGTCAGTGTAGAAAGCCGAACCGTCGTTAGGCAACGACGCTTTCATTCAATCGATATGTAGATTTCGCATGTACAGCCAGCGATTTGCCCGCTATGCCATCACCCCAGGTTGGGCGCCAGCTTGCGCCGCAACTCCTCGATGTCCATGCCCCGGCGCTCGGCCATGTCGGCCAGCTGGTCTTCGCCGATCTGGCCCACGTTGAAATAGGTGGCCTCGGGGCTTCCCAGGTAGAAGCCGCTCACGCTCGATGCCGGGAACATGGCCAGGCTGTCGGTCAGCTCCATGCCGATGTCCTTGGCGTCCAGCAGCTGGAACAGGTCGATCTTGGCCGTGTGGTCGGGGCAAGCGGGGTAACCGGGCGCGGGCCGGATGCCCTTGTACTGCTCCTTGATGAGCTGCTCGTTGCTCAAGGCCTCATCAGCGGCATAGCCCCACAGGTCCTTGCGCACGCGCTCGTGCAGGCATTCGGCAAAGGCCTCGGCCAGGCGATCGGCCAGTGCCTTGAACATGATGCCCGAGTAGTCGTCCAGCGCGTCCTGGAACTCCTTGTCCTTCTTCTCGGCGCCGATGCCGGCCGTCACGGCAAACAGGCCCGCGTAGTCCGCGATGCCCGATTCCCTGGCCGCCACGAAATCCGACAGGCAGCGGCTGGGGCGCATCAAGGGCCGGCCATCCGGGCCATCGACCACCTGCTTTTCGGTCTGCTGGCGCATGCCATACCAGGTCATCAGTTCCGCCGTGCGCGATTCATCGCTGTAGAACACGATGTCGTCGCCCACGCGGTTGGCAGGGTACAGCGCCATCACGCCATTGGCGGTGAGCCAGCGGCCCTCGATGATCTTCTTGAGCATGGCCTGCGCATCGGCCAGCACCTTGCGCGCTTCCTCGCCCACCACCTCGTCGTCAAGAATGGCGGGATAGGGGCCGGCCAGGTCCCAGGTCTGGAAGAACGGGGCCCAGTCGATGTAGCGGGCGATCTCGGCCAGGTCGAAATTCTTGAACACGCGGCGACCCAGCGCGCGCGGCACCACGGGGGGGTGGGCGGCAAAATCCATCGGCGTGGCGTTGGCGCGTGCCTTCTCCAGCGGCCACAGTGGCGTCTTCTTCTTGTTGGCGTGCTGGTGGCGCACCTTGTCGTAATCGGCCTCCAGCTCGCTCAGGTAGGCCTGCTTGCCTTCGCCCAGCAGGCTTTGCGCGACGCTTACGCTGCGCGAGGCATCAGGCACATAGACCACGGGGCCGTCGTACTTGGGGGCAATCTTGACGGCCGTGTGCACGCGCGAGCAGGTGGCCCCGCCGATCAGGAGCGGAATCTTCTTGATGCGGAAGTAGTCGTCCTTGTCCATCTCGCCCGCCACGTACTGCATCTCTTCGAGGCTGGGGGTGATCAGGCCCGACAGGCCGATGATGTCTGCGCCCTCGGCCTTGGCGCGGGCCAGGATCTCATGGCAGGGCACCATCACGCCCATGTTGATGACTTCGAAATTGTTGCATTGCAGCACCACAGTGACGATGTTCTTGCCGATGTCGTGCACATCGCCCTTGACGGTGGCGATGACGATCTTGCCCTTGCTCGATACGTCCAGGCCCGCTGCTTCCTGCTGGCGCTTTTCTTCTTCGATGTAGGGAATGAGGTGGGCCACGGCCTGTTTCATCACGCGCGCGCTCTTGACCACCTGGGGAAGGAACATCTTGCCCGCGCCGAACAGGTCGCCCACGATATTCATGCCATCCATCAGCGGGCCTTCGATCACGTGCAGCGGGCGTCCGCCCCCTTGCACCACGATCTGCTGGTAGGCCTCTTCGGTATCGGAGACGATGAAATCGGTGATGCCGTGCACCAGCGCATGCGACAGGCGCTCGCCCACGGTCTTGGGGTGCTCGGGCGTGCCGCGCCATTCGAGCTTCTTGCTGTCGTCCTTGGCTGCGCCCTTGGCGGCTTCGGCGATCTCCAGCAGGCGCTCGGCGGCGTCGGGGCGGCGGTTGAGCACCACGTCTTCCACGCGCTCGCGCAGTTGCGGCTCCAGATCGTCGTAGACGCCCACCATGCCTGCATTGACGATGCCCATGTCCATGCCCGCCTGGATGGCGTGGTAGAGGAACACGGTGTGGATGGCCTCGCGCACCGGGTCATTGCCGCGGAAGGAAAAGCTCACGTTGGAGACGCCACCGCTCACCTTGGCGCCAGGCAGGTTCTGCTTGATCCAGCGCGTGGCCTCGATGAACTCAACCGCGTAGTTGTTGTGCTCCTCGATCCCGGTGGCGACGGCAAAGATATTGGGGTCGAAGATGATGTCTTCAGGCGGAAAGCCCACTTCATCGACCAGCACGCGGTAGGCGCGCTCGCAGATCTCGACCTTGCGCTGGTAGGTGTCTGCCTGGCCTTTTTCATCGAAGGCCATGACCACGGCGGCTGCGCCGTAGCGCTTGATGAGCTTGGCCTCGTGCTTGAACTTGTCCACCCCCTCCTTCATGGAGATGGAATTGACGATGCCCTTGCCCTGCAGGCAGCGCAGGCCGGCCTCGATGACCTCCCACTTGGACGAATCGACCATCACCGGCACCTTGGCAATGTCGGGTTCGGAGGCAATCAGGTTCAGAAAGCGCACCATGGCGGCCTTGCTGTCGAGCATGGCCTCGTCCATGTTCACGTCGATGACCTGGGCGCCGTTTTCCACCTGCTGGCGTGCCACCGACAGCGCTTCCTCGTACTGCTCGTTGAGGATCATGCGTGCAAAAGCCTTGGAGCCGGTGACGTTGGTGCGCTCGCCCACGTTGACGAACAGCGTGCCCTCGCCGATGAAGACGGGCTCCAGGCCCGACAGGCGCATGGGAGGGACGGAAATGGGAGAATCAGACGCGGACATGGGGCTCACCTGTGAAAACCAGAAATACACGATAGAACAGGTGAGCGCCGTTGCTGCGGGCAGTGCAAAGCCTGCCCAGCCACCTGCCCAAGCCTGACAGGTCCGCGATGGTCATACCACCGGCCTGCTGCAGCGCTCCTTGGGACAAGGCCAGCCATTTTAAGCCAGTACGCCAAGCGCTGCTCTATAGCACGCGCGAGGGCCATGGCAGCCGCAAATGCCGCCGCCCGCCCGGGTTATATCGCCGTTTGCGAACGCTGCCATCGCATTTCGAGCATATTGCGCGGTTTTGTCGGCAAAATATGCCGATCAGCAGAGAACACCTGCACTTTTGTATCCAATCAGGCCCAAGGCCTGCACCTGAGGAGAAAATCTTGCACCTGAGCTTCAGTGCTTATTACACCCTGATCATGGCCGTTCTCGTGCTGTTGCTGGGCAAATTGCTGACCCGGCACATCCGTTTCCTGCGCGATTTCAACATCCCCGAGCCTGTCTCGGGCGGGTTGGTCGTGGCGGCCGTGATCTTTGCGCTGCACCAGCTCACCGGGCTCACCCTGTCCTTTGAATCCGGGCTGCAGTCGGCCTTCATGCTGGTGTTCTTCTCGTCCATTGGCCTCAGTGCCAACTTTGCCAAGCTGCGCGAAGGCGGCATGGGGCTCATCATCTTCCTGGGCGTGATCGTGGCCTTCATCGTCGTGCAGAACGGCGTGGGCGTGGGCCTGGCCACCCTGCTGGGGCTGGATCCGCTGATTGGCCTGGTGGCGGGCTCCATCACGCTGTTGGGCGGCCACGGCACCGCAGGCGCCTGGGGCGCGGTGCTGGAGCAGCAATATGGCCTGAGCGGTGCCACGGCCCTGGGCATTGCCTGCGCCACCTTCGGCCTCGTCATTGGCGGCTTGCTGGGCGGGCCGCTGGCCAAGCGCTTGATCACCCGCCACCAATTGGCACGCCCGCGCACCAATGCAGAGCAGCAGCAAAGCGACAGCGCCACCGTGAGTGAGGGCAGCGATGTGGCCAATTTCGAATCGCCCAACACGGCGCCGCGCCTGATCACCGCCGAGGCCGCCATCGAGACCCTGGCCCTGTTTGCCGGGTGCCTGGCCTTTGCCGAATTCATGACCGGCGTCACCCAAGGCACCGCCATACAGTTGCCGACCTTCGTCTGGGCGCTGGGTGGCGGCGTGGTCATCCGCAACGTGCTGGACTATGCCTTTGGCTTCAAGGTGTTCGACCGCGCCATCGATGTGTTCGGCAACGCAGGCCTGTCGATCTATCTGGCGATCGCCTTGCTCTCGCTCAAGCTCTGGGAGCTGACCGACCTGGCTGGCCCCCTGATGATCATCCTGGCGGCGCAGACCCTGACACTGGCGCTGTTTGCGGCCTTTGTGACCTTCCGCGTCATGGGCCGCAATTACGACGCTGCCGTGCTGGCGGCCGGCCACTGTGGCTTCGGCATGGGCGCTACGCCCACGGCCGTGGCCAACATGCAGGCCATCACCAACCAGTACGGTCCGTCGCACAAGGCGTTTCTCATCGTTCCGTTGGTGGGCGCCTTCTTCATCGACATCATCAACGCCTTTGTGCTGCAGATGATGATTGCCTTGCTGCGCTGAGGAATCTAAAAAATAATAGCTGCCAGCGCTAGATGGATAAGGGTTTCAGATCATCTACCTTCTGAAAACCTTGCCCACCAAGCGCTGGCAGCTTCTTTTTTGAATGCCTTGTTGAACGCCTGTCTGCAGTATCGCTTCAGACCCTCACTGCGCGGAGCGCGGCAGGCCAAAAATGCGGTCAAAGCTCCAGTTGAAGACGAAGGTGTAGACCAGGAAAAACAGCAGCAGGCCGATGTCCATCACCAGCGCTTCCCACAGGCTGACCTTGAACCACCAGGCAAACAGCGGCACCAGCATGAAGACCAGGCCCCCTTCCATGCCCATGGCATGGGCAATGCGGCGGCCAATGCCTCGGCCGCGCGTGTCCTGACGCGCCTCCCACATCTCGAACAGGTGGTTCCACACCACGTTCCAGCAGATGGCGATGACCGACGAGACCACCGCCACCACGCCCGAATGCGCAGCGCCCTGGCCCGACAGCGCGGACAGGCCCGCCGTTGCCGCCACGATGGCAATGGCCTCATACAAACCCACATACGTGACGCGGCGCAACGGCCCTTGCAGCGACCAGGGGCTGCCTTGAATTTTTTGAACTGACATATGGCTCGCAATGGTATGTGCCTTGTGCTGATAACATAAGTCAGAATCTTTCAGAAAATATGACAGATCGACCCGCCAAGATGCGAAACCGTGAACCCCCAGCCGGGCTGCACTTGCCCGCGCCGCCCCCGATTTGCCCATGACCGAGTCGTCAGCCACCTTTGCCCCTTTTGATTCCGACGCCATCCAGACCTTGCTGGCGGTGCTGGACCACGGCAGCTTTTCTGCCGCCGCCCGCGCACTGGGCAAGGTGCCGTCCGCTGTCAGCATGCAGATTGCGCAGCTGGAAGCGGCACTGAACATGCCGCTGTTTGCCCGCAGCGGGCGCGAGCCCACACCGCTGCCCGCTGCGCTGGCGCTCGAACCTCAGGCACGCCTGCTGGCCGCCCAGTTGCAGCAGCTCAATGCCCATGCGCTCGCTCTGGAGCGGGGCCTGGAGACACGCCTGACGGTGGCCATCGCGCCCGAGTTGCTGTCGGCCCCGTGGGCAGAGCCGTTGGCCACCTTGGCGCAGGAGTATCCGCAACTGGCTGTCGAGGTGCTGACCGCGCCGCAGGCCGATGCACTGACCATGCTGCACACCGGCCGCGCGCAGCTGGCGCTGGTCTTTGAACGGCCTAGCCTCGATGGCCGCGAAGGCTTTCAGGAAGTGGCCAGCGAGACCCTGCTGGCGGTGATCGCACCCGCCCACCCGGTGATGCAGGCAGCGCGCCACGGAGTGGAGCAGACAGCGCCACTGTTGCGCGAGCACCACCTCACCAACACGCGCCAGATCGTGGTGGCCAGCCGCGACTGGAGCCTGAACGACGAGCGGCTGGTCTATGCCCGCGATGTCTGGCGCACGGACAACCATGTAGCCGCGCTGCGCATGATCAGCGCCGGTATCGGCTGGGGATGGCTGCCGCGCAAACTGGTGGCGCCGCAGCTGCAATCGGGCGCGCTGGTAGCGATGGAATTTGCCAACCTGAGCAATGGCAACCAGCTATGTGTGGATGTGGTCTGGTCCAAGGAACACCCCCTGGGCCTTGCTGCCAAGCGCTTTGTAGCGCTGGTGCAGGCTGCCGCCCTTGCGGATGCGTGATATCGGCTTCAAAAAAGTGAGCAGTCAGCGCGGAATGATCATGCGTTTCATGGGTTTTATGCCTTCAACCCAATAACGATCAGCGCAGACAGCTATTCTTTTTAGGAAACCAGATGGAACAGGGCAGGCACCGAATCGCTACGCCCCTTTCGCGCCCTCCACGGCCCCTGGAGGTACGTCGCGTACATGGATGTCCATCTGCGGAAACGCGATCGCAATGCCTGCTGCCGCCAGCTTGGCATTGATGCTGCGGTTGAGGTCGTTGCGCACCTGCAGCCGGTCGCCCACCGCGCCCACATAGACACGCAGCTCGAACTTCTGGCCCTGCCCTTCCAGCGCCATGAACCAGCAGTTGGGCTCCGGCTCGCGCAGCACCAGGGAGTGCTCGGCTGCGATGGACAGCAGCAGGCTCTGCACCTGGGCCGGGTCGCTGCCGTGGGCCACACCCACATCGATGACCAGACGTGTCACATCATCGCTCAGCGTCCAGTTCGTCACCTGGCCGGTGATGAAGGTCTTGTTGGGAATGACGATTTCCTGGTTGTCGAAATCCAGCACCGTGGTGGCCCGGGTGCGGATGCGCGTCACCGTGCCGGTGTGCTGGTTGATGGTGATGATGTCGCCCACGCGGAAAGGCCGCTCCACCAGCAGAATGAGCCCCGAGACAAAGTTGGCAAAGATCTCCTGCAGGCCAAAACCCAGGCCCACGGTCAACGCGGCGGCCATCCACTGCAACTGGCTCCAGCGCAGCCCCAGCAATGTCAGCGCACTGACCGTCCCTGCAATGGTGATGGCATAGCGCGCCAGCGTGGCCATGGTGTAGCGGGCAGAGCTGCTGAGGCGCAGCGAGGCCGAGAACGCCACTTCCACCAGGCCTGGGAGGTTGCGCGTCAGGCTGAACGTCAACAGCAGGATCAGCATGCCGAGCAACAGATCCATCAAACTCACGGGAGCGGAGCGGGTAACGCCGCCCGCCTCGGTGTTGGTGGTGTACCAGAGCACCACGCCTTCGAACCGCAACAGCGCGGGCAGCACCGGCGACCAGGCGTACACCAGGCTGAGCGCCACCAGTACCCGCTGCAGCAGGCCCAGCAGCCGATGGGCCTGCGTGCTCACCGTGACCAGGGCCATCTGGCTTTGCTCATCGGAAGGCGCCTTGCCCGGCGTGTCGGCTGCAGTTGCCGTGCCGCCCGCATGCGTCTGGACAGCCGCGGCACGCAGCCGGTTCAGCGCCAGCCGCCGCTCGCCCAGCAGCAGCCAGCGCCGCAGCAGACTGACCAGCACCTCGGCCGCAGCCAGGAACACGAAGCTGCTCAGCAATGCCTGGATGACCTCCGTCGCGGTGTAGACGTAACCCAGCACCAGCCCGGCCAGCGTACCCGCCAGCACCAGCAGCACCGCGACACTCACCACCTGGCCCCAGCGCAGACCGGGACGCCGCTTCCGGACGCTTTGCCGCAGGTACCGGAAGGCAATCCACGCCAGCCCCACCGTCAGCACCAGCAGGCACAGCCGCCCCCAGGTACTAATGGCCGAATCGTCGTGGCTGAAGAATGCCATGCCGCCCAGCAGCTCGATTGGCACAATCAGCCAGGTGGCCCGCAACACCATCTGGCGCAAATCCTGCACGCGTTCCCGATGCCACCCAAAGTGCGCCAGCGCCAACCCGCCGGGGCGGAACAACACATGGAGCAAGGTGACCAGAAAGACGAAATCGCTCAACTGCTCCAGCGCCTGGCCCAGCGGCTCCAGCGCCGCAGGCGCGCCAGCCGATTGCAGCAGCACGCCCAGCGCGGCAGTGGCAAAACTCCAGGGCAGCGCGTACAGCAGGCTCCAGCCCAATGCGATCAAGGTCAGTCCAAAATGGTCCTGCGAGAAATCGTCTACCCGCACCGCAATGGCCTGCAACTGCCGCAACGCATAGCGGCGCAGGCCCAGCAGCACCAGCACGCCCGCAAAGATGCCGGCGTACACCCAGAGATTGCGGAGAATGCTTGCGCCCAGTACGCGTACCGTATTCCATGGTGACGCGCTTCCCGCCTGGTCCACGCCAACGTCTTCCGCGCCCCGAAGCACGGTGCGCCATTCCCCCAGCCAGGCGCGATCCATGGCCTGGTGGCTCGGGAACCACAACAGTTCCTTGTCCATGACTTGCCGCAACGCACTGCCGCTGCGCAGCGTGGCCTGCAGCGCGGCGTCGGTCTGCTCCAGTACCGCAATGCGCCGCAACAGCAGCGGCTGAAGCTGGTCGATCAGCGCCGCCTGCTTGATCCACAGGGCCGAACGCTGGGCAATGCTGCCTGCGCTCGCTCCCGCGCCAGCGCCGCCAGAGCTGGCCGCCATGCCATTGAGGTTGAAGCGCCACTCGCTCGCATTGAACAGCGACAGGCGCAACTCGGCCAGTTCCCGTTGCGTGGCCTTGCGCCGCGCCTGGATGGTGTTGGCGGTGGGCAGCGCTACCCGTTGCTTCCACAACCACTGGCCCACCGATGCGCTGCCGCCCAAGCGCAGCCGTGCCTGTGTATCGCGCAGCGCTGATGCCAGCTGGCCTTGGCGGTATTCGTCGGCGGCCAGTGCCTGGCGCTCCTGCACCAGGCTGTTGGTGTGCTCCAGGATCTGGGCCGCCAGGCTGCTGTTTTGCTGGGCCAGTTCGCGGATGGCAGGCGCTGCATCTGCGGCATTGCTTTCGGCTGCCTGCGCTTGCTGCACCTGCTGCTCCAGCTGCTGGCGACTGCGCTCGGCAATGCGCTGGTTCAGCCAGGCCACGCGTGGTGTGCGCTCCAGCAGCTCCCGGCGCTGCGTCTGCAACTGTGCATCCAGCAGGCGCTGCCGGGTCTCGATGGTGGCCTGTTCCTCCTGGCGCAAGGCCAGCTCCTGCGTGTCACGCCGGTGCTCGGCACTGCGCCGCAACTGGCGCGCCTGGGTCAGCGCAGGCGATTCGCCGGGTTCTGCCGTCACGGGAAGTGCGCTGTCCTGCACCCGCTGCTGCAGTGTGGCCAGATCGGTGCGGCCCGTGCCAGGTTGCGTCACCAGATTGGCCTGCTCGGCTGCCGTTTTCTCGATACCGGTCTTGAGGGCAGCAATGGCTTCCCGCTCGTCGGTCAGCAGGCGCTCCAGCACTTCCTGGCTGGCATTGGCGGGAACACGCTCCTCCCAACGCGCCAGCATCTGGCCCAGCTCCATGTCGCTCAGCGGCGCCGGCAATCCCGGGGCGGGTGTCTGCACACGGCTGCGCAGGCGCTCCAATGACTGCGCCAGCGCGTCGGCTTCCTGTTCGGCGGTCTTGGCCGCATCCCGCTGTGCCTGGAGGGCGCGCTCCTCCTCCGAGCCACTGCTGCCTGACTTGCCCATGGCCAACCCTCCCAGTGAAGGCAAGGTTTGCGCCGAGCCGCCAGCCAGGGGCAGCAGCGATGCGCACAGCACCAGCAGCACATACAGCACCCATGACCGGCGTGTTGCAGTGCGCGGCAGACGCAATCGGGCAGGAATCGACGGAAGGGAGGCTCGCATCGGCACAGTGTATCGGTAAGCCACCGGCTTTTCGCCTGGGATTCAGGAGCGGCCTGCGCCCAGTGGCGGGCGACCTCGCATCCCTTGATATCCTGAGTCGTTTGGCAGCCCGCACGTGGTGTGTGCTCTTATGTCCCTGGCGGGACGGCCGCTGGCTCGCTGCATTTGCACAATGCCAGCATGCACCTGATTGATCTCCACCACGCCCACGCCTCCCTTGAGGACAACGGCGTTGCCACCCTCACCTTCCGCAATGCGGGCAGCCTCAACATCCTGTCGTCACCGGTGCTGACTGATCTGGCGCAGGCCTTCGATGCACTATCAAAAGATGAGCGCATCCGCGTGCTGGTGCTGCGCGGCAGTGGCGACAAGGCCTTTGTCGCTGGGGCCGACATCAAGGAGATGCGCGGCCTGAATGCTGACAACGCAGCCGCCTTCATCACGCGCCTGCGCACAGTGTGCGAGGCCGCACGCCAGTTTCCCACCCCCGTCATTGCACGCCTTCCGGGCTGGACGCTGGGCGGCGGGCTGGAACTCGCCTGCGCCTGCGACATCCGCGTGGCCAGCAACCGGGTGCAATGTGGCATGCCCGAGGTGAAGGTGGGCATCCCTTCCGTCATCCACGCGGCATTGCTGCCCCGCCTGATTGGCGCTGCCCGCACGCAGTGGCTGCTGCTGACCGGCGACAACATCGATGCCGCGCAATCGCTGCAGTGGGGCCTGCTCGACCATGTGGTGGCGCCCGATCGCCTAGACGAAGAAGTGGAGCGCCTTGCCCGGCAACTGGCCAGCTATGGCCCTCAGGCCCTGCGCCAGCAAAAGCGCATGCTGCGCGCGTGGGAAAAACAGTCCATCGACGCAGCCATTGACGACAGTGTGCAGGAGTTCGCCAATGCCTTCAAGACCGGCGAGCCCCAGGCCTACATGGCGAGCTTTGGCGCCAAACACTAGCGCTCAATATCGCACTAGCGCAAACATGAATTGCGCAAGCAGCTATACAAACAATAGCATTTCAACACAACCGCCTCGAAAACCTGCGCAGCGCATTGCCGCGCAGGTTTTTGCTTTCCCAAAAGGACGATCCATGCAACGCCGCCACTTTCTCTCCTTCTCCGCGCTCGGCGCCTTTGGCGCAGCGCCAAGCCTTGGCTTCGCTGCCGATGCCTACCCCACCAAGCCGATCCGCGTGGTCATTCCCTATGCCGCAGGCGGCGTGACCGACAGCGTGGGCCGCAAGCTGTGCGAAAACCTGGGCAAGGCCCTGGGCCAAGCCTTGGTGGTGGACAACAAGGCCGGCGCCGGCGGCACGCTGGGCATGGGCGATGTGGCCCGTGCGCCAGCCGACGGCTACACCCTGGCGCTGTCGGCCATCAGCCCGCTCACCTTGTCGCCCCATCTGATGAAGCTGGCCTATGAGCCGGCCACCTCGATCGCCGCCATTGCGCCGATGATGTACTCCCCCGTCTATGTGCTGGCTACGCCTGCCTTCAGCGGCAAAAGCTGGGAAGACCTGATCGCGCAGGCCAAGGCCAAGCCCGAAACGATCCGCTTTGCCACGTCCGGTATCGGCTCGGTAGGCCACATCATGCTCGAGCAGATCCAGGCGAGAACAGGCGCGAAGATGATCCATGTGCCTTACAAAGGTGTAGGCCAGACCGTGAACGATGCCGTGGGCGGGCACTTCGAGATCATGCTGGGCAATCCCTTTGGCACCATCAACGGCCTGCTCCAGCAAGGCACACTGCGCCTGCTGGCCACCACCGGGCCCCAGCGCGCGCCCAACCAACCCCAGGCCAGGACGCTGGCGGAACTGGGCGTGCCCGAGGCCAATCTGACGTCGCTGTTCGGCTTCATGGCGCCCGGCAAGACGCCGCCTGCCATCGTGGCCCAACTCGCCAAGGCCATACAGACCCAGCTCGACGAGCCCGGCATCCAGGAGCTGATGCGCAGCACCGACAACGTGCCACTCAAGATGGGCCCCGCCGAGTTCACGGAGCTGCTGCGCAAGGAAAGTGCAGCCAATGCCAAGATCATCGCGCAGGCGGGAATCAAGTTGTAACCATATCAATCACCGCCTTTTCATAACCCTCAGCACGGAATCAATGTCAATAAAAGCCAATTCCCTATGGATGATTAGAAAATAGCTATTTATTTTTGACAATTGATTGATAGAATCACAACTCTCATTCAGAGAGTATTCTTCTATCAATGCCGTGCTGAAACATATAGCAACACAATTTGGGGTAGGAAAAGCCTTTGCGTTTGCCATAGGCGGGCTGCCGATACTGGCCCACGCCCAATCTGGGGCGGCGGGTCAAAGCTACGGCTGGCTGGGGTGGGTGCTGGGCCTGTGCCTGGCCGCGCTGTTCGTCATCGTGGCGCTGGAGGCGCTCTACACCTTTCGGCACTACGCCTTCACACTGAACCGCTTGTTCGCGCGGCAGCGCCCCATCTACGCCGGGATCGAGCAGGCCAACTGGCCGCACATCACCGTTTTCATTGCCGCGCACAACGAAGAGGCCGTCATCTCCGGCTGCATCGAGGCGCTGCTGAACGTGGACTACCCGCGCGATCGCCTGACCATCATGCCGGTCAACGACCGCTCCACCGATGGAACGCGCCAGATCATCGACAGCTATGCAGACCGCAACCCGGGCCGCCTGCAGCTTTTCCACCGCCAGGACGGCCCTCCCGGCAAGGCGGCAGCGCTGGCCGACGCCACCAGCATCGTTCAGGCCCAGGGCCAGTCCGAGCTGATCGTGATCTTCGATGCGGACTACCTGCCCGGCAAGAAGATCATCAAGCAGCTGGTCGCCCCTTTCCTGGACCCCGAAATCGGCGCCGTCATGGGCCGGGTGGTACCGCAGAATGCAGGTGTCAACCTGCTGACGCGGTTGCTCGATCTGGAGCGCTCGGGCGGCTACCAGGTGGACCAGCAGGCGCGCTACAACATTGGCGCGGTTGCACAGTATGGCGGCACCGTAGGCGGCATTCGCCTCAGTGCGCTGAAAGAAGTTGGCGGCTGGACGCCCAATGTGCTGGCCGAGGACACCGATCTCACCTATCGCCTGCTGCTCAAGGGCTGGCAGACCGCGTACCTGGGCTATGCCGAATGTTACGAGGAAGTACCGGAGAGCTGGGCGGTGCGCTTTCGCCAGATTGGCCGCTGGGCCAAGGGCCACAACCAGGTGCTGGCCAAATTCTGGCAGCAGATGGTCACACGCAAGAGCCTGACGATGATGGAACGCGTCGACGGCCTCGCTTTGCTGGGGGTGTTCCTGATGTCGCCCATCCTGCTGATTGGCTGGGTCCTGGCGTTGATCGTGACGGTCACAGGTTACGGCATCGATGCCAATGTCAATATCGCCTTGCTGATGCTGCTGATCACCACCGGCTTTGCATGCGTGGGTAATTTTGCGGCCTTTTTCGAAGTGGCTGCTGCCGTGCACCTGGATGGCCATCAGCGGCGCCTGCGCCTGCTGCCCCTGCTGCTGACCGGCTTTGTGGTCAGCATGATTGCAGTGTCCAAGGCCACGCTCGATGGTTTGGTGCTCGACAGACTCTTGAAGCGCCAGTTCAAATGGGACAAGACCGTGCGCTACCGCCAAACCTCGCCAACGCCGCTGCAAGAGGCAACCAGTGAGTGAGGTTCCGCATTCCTGGCTGTTTGGCGTCACATGGCTACTCGTTACAGCGGCGGTCTTCCTGATTCCGCTGTACCCCGCGCTGCGGGAGCTGTATTCGCGCAGCGACGCCGGCGCTCTGGAAATCGACCATCTCGACAATGGCCGCACCGACTATGCTGCGTTGCGCATGCTCGATCAACTGCCTGTGCTGGAAGAGATGCCGCGCACTGCGCAATGGCAGCGGGACGACCGTGGGCAACTGGTCATCCCGCGGGGGCAGACGCGCCTGATGGCCAAAACCATGCACTCGGTGGTGCTGGGGTTTCGCGCTCAGATCAAGGCACTGATCTCCAGCGATACGGTGGAGCTGCAGGCCAACAGCATGGTGCTGCATTTTCTCCACGCCAACAACATCCATTGCCTGGGCCCGGTGCATCTGGCACGCCTGAGCAGCGCCGTACGCAATATCGTTCTCTCGCCCGGCAGCCGCTTCCAGCGCCTGTCGGCCACCTGCATCTTCACCTGGCCGCTGAAGCGGTCACTGGGTTTTCCGCTGGACAGCCTGGGCGACGGCATGCCCCTGACTGTCGTTCAGCAACGCCACCATGGCGACCTGCAGATACCGGCGGGCACCGTGGTTCAGGGCGGGCTGGTGGTCACTGGCAACCTGCGGGTCGAGGAAATGGCGGTGGTGACGGGCCATGTCAAGGTGCATGGAAGCATCACCCTGGCCAAAGGAGCTTGCGTCAAGGGTGCCTTGTTCGCGCTGGACAACATTGATACGCTGGGCAACAACTATATCGAGGGCCCATTGTGTGCAGGCAAGCACCTGCAACTGGGGCCCAACAGCCAGGTCGGCAGCAAGCAGGTGCCATGCAGTGTGTCCGCATGGACGATTGCGCTGCTGGCATCCGTTCGCGTCTATGGCAGCATGTCTGCCGTACGCTCAGGTCAGGTGGTGTTATGAAGCTGTTGCATGCATTGTTCGCCCGCACTTCCGTCGCTCTTGGCCTTGCCATGGGGGCAGCAGGCATGGCGTGCGCGGAGGAGCCACCGGCCCTCGGCGCCTTTGCGACCGGCGACGGTGCCTACTACACCACACTGGGCAGCCCGGTGGTGGACCCCTACTTCATCAACAAGAGCTTCATCATTTCCATGCAGGCCAGCGCGCCGCTGCAGGCCGAGTTTGCGCAATGGATTCAATGGCTGCTTCCCAGACAGCGCAAGGATGGCGGCTTTGACCGTTTCTGCCGCGAGGCCGACAAGACATGGCGCAACTGCATGGCGGCCGATGCCGACGACTCCATGGCAGCCACCACGATCCAGATGCTGAACATGGGGTTGCAAAAGGCGTGGGTTCCAGCCCCACAGCGACGGGCAGCAGCGCAGGCCATTGCGGCCAGCCAGCGACTGCTGGCCAGCCTGCGCAACCCGCAGAGCCAGCTCTACAGAGTCTTCCCGGGTACCGAGCTGTACTACCTGATGGACAACATCGAGGTGTATGAGGCATTGCGGTCGGACATGCACGCCGCAGGGCCTGCCAACCAGCTGGCGGCGGCCATCCGCAAGCAGTTCTGGACAGGCCAGCAATGGAAGCCCGCCATTCCGGAATATGCCCAGGTCCAGTTCTATCCCCATACGCTGGCCAGCGCCTATCTGTGGAACACCGGCATCCTGCCCGTCAGGGAATCCGACAACGCAACCGCCCAGTGGCTGGCTCAGCACCGCGATACCTGGCTTGCACGCAGCGGTGATCGCTATGCCTGGGGGTTGGTTGCATGGAACATGCGCCAGTCTGCACCTCTGCAAGCCGCATGCTGGCGCGCGTCCCTGCGGCCGTTTCAGGAAAAGACCGGCTGGACCGTTCTGGATGCGATGGTCGATCGGTCCCTGGCACACCTGGGCATTGCCAAGCAATGCGCCAGCGCGCTGCCTGCAGCCACTCCGTGAGCGCATAGCCGATGACGAAGTCCCTGTCCTGGAAACAATGGCTGGCAGCCTCCGTCGCCGTGCTCTGTGTGTTGGCAGCCGTCGCCTGGCACCAGATGTCCAGCCGCCACGCCAGTGAGCGCTATGGCAGCCTTACCCTGCTGATCCCCGACTCCATGGCCATGGATGCGCCCGAAGTCAGCATCTGGACACAGGCGGCCGCAGAGCGCGGCGTGCTTCTGACGCCGCTGTCCATCAGCACCTGGATGCGTGGGGTGAACTATGGCGCCAAGGCAGCTCAGCAAGCCGTCATCATTCCGGATACATTCCACCGCCGCATATCCGACGCCGCCGCGCAGACGCTGATGGACGTGGTGCATGCCGGTGGCAAGGCCATGGTGGTGCAGGATGGGGGTCTGCTGGACGAACGCGGTTACTACAGCCCCGGGCAGGCGCGCTTTTCCGCCATGCTGGGCGTGCGCTATGGCGACTACGGCCAGTACAAGGAGAACCTGTCCGACTATGACGAAATCATGGGCTCTGCCTCCACCATGGAAGCCCTGGGCATACCGCCAGGCCGCTATCTCAATGCCAAGGCGGCGGCCAGCCTGACATCGATTGCCGCATCCGATCTGGCGCGCGCGAACCCGCAGTTCGACACCTTTGTTGCAGGCTATACCAAGGATTCCCAGCGCTTTGCGGTCCTGAAGACAGACCGCCCTGCGGCACCACGCATCCTGCTCCAGTCTGCCGACGGCAACGTGGTGGCAAGCATTCACCGCTGGGGCCAGGGCGAGGCGATGTTCGTCAACCTTCCCCTCACCTACCTGCTCGAACGTACCGACGGCATTTTTCTTCATGGGTTCCTGGCCTACTTCTCCAGCGAGATGGCCCGGCAGCCATCACTGCTGGCTACGCCCGATGGCATTGGCTCCCTGGTCCTGAACTGGCACAACGATGACCGCAAGGCCATCGGCTTTCTGCATACCCTGCAGGATGAGGGCATCTTTGACCATGGCCACCAGTCCATGCATTTCACTGCCGGCCCCGATGTGAACCGGGAAGGCGATGGCCTGGGCATGGACCTTGAACACAACCAGGACGCGCAGGAGATGATTCAGAAGCTGCGCAACCAGGGCCACACCATCGGCAACCATGGCGGATGGATCCACAACTATTTCGGCGCCAATGCCAACGACCGCAATGGTGACGACTTCGAGCAATACCTGGATCTGAACAACCAGGCCGTGACCCAGGCCAACGGCGGCCAGGAGCCCAAGGAATACTCCGCGCCGACCGGCAACCAGCCCCTGTGGGTGTATGACTGGATGTCTGCCCATGGGGTGCAGGCCTACTACACCTCCGGCAGCGTGGGCATGCCACCGACCCGCCTGTGGCTGGGGTTTCGACAGGTCGCCGATGCCTGGGCATTCCCCGTGCTGACCTATGGCCAGGTGGCGTCGGCCGAAGAGGCCTCGTTCCAGCACATGTCCGTCAATGAATTCGGGCAATGGCTGCAGCAGCTTGCCCGGTTCATTGAACAGACACGAACCATCCGGCTGAGTTATTTTCACCCCATCGGCGCCGTCAGCTACCTGCCGGCCGTCAAGGCGTATATAGAGACCATGCAGGGC
Source organism: Comamonas odontotermitis (assembly GCF_040396735.1). Taxonomy (GTDB): domain Bacteria; phylum Pseudomonadota; class Gammaproteobacteria; order Burkholderiales; family Burkholderiaceae_C; genus Comamonas; species Comamonas odontotermitis_C. The sequence continues at coordinate 123,928 of NZ_JBEBNZ010000008.1, read as the reverse complement.
TGTGCAGACCGCGCGCAATGCCAGTTCATATCGATGACCGAAGCTGCCGACTTTCTCAGCAGCCGGGCGCAGGTGCAGTGGTCATTGCAGGAGCAGGGCGACGACGACGTCCTGACGGCCTCCCATCCCCAATCCCTCGCCTCCATGGCCTGGTCGATTCCCAAAGCCCGGTATTCCGGCGTCCAGATACAGTCCGGGGAGGCGAATGTGCAAGGCACAGACCAGACCTGGCTGGTGCGCGCAAAAGCCGGCCAACAACTCATAATGGTATTGCACCGTCTTCCATGACATCACCCACCCGCTCATCCGTTGTAGCCATCATGGGCACCCGCCCCGAAATCATCAAGATGGCACCTGTCGTCCTCGCACTGCGCGAACAGGGCATACCGACCCATGTGCTGCATACCGGGCAGCACGAAGAGATGGCCTGGCCGCTGTATGAATTCTTCGGTATCCAGCCAGAGGAAATCATCCGTCTCAAGCGCGAAGTACCCACCTTGCCGGCCCTGGCAAGCGAGTTGATGTCGGCCATCGGCACGCAGCTCTCCCGCCTGCAGCCCGCAGCCGCCTTGGTGCACGGTGACACCAGCAGCGCTGCCATGGGAGCGCTGGCCGCCGCGTTTTTGCAGATTCCCGTGGGCCATGTGGAAGCGGGTCTGCGTTCGGGACGCATGGATGAGCCCTTCCCCGAAGAAATCAACCGCAGCCTGATCGGTCGCGTCAGCCACTGGCACTTTGCGCCGACTGCCCAGGCCAGCAGCAACCTGGAAAAGGAAAATGTACCGGGCACGATCTCCATCGTCGGCAACACCGTGGTGGATGCCGTACTGCTGGCGGCACAGCATGTGCGCGCCCAGCGTCTGGCGGGCCAGCCCATCGCCAACCCGGACTTCCAGTGGTTTCTGGACAGCGGCCTGCGCAAGCTCGTGCTGGTCACCGCCCACCGGCGCGAAAACTGGGGGGCGCCCATGGAACAGATCGCCAGTGCCGTGGCCACCCTGCTGCAGCAATGCCCGGATGCCGCCGTCATCTGGCCCCTGCACCTCAACCCTCTGGTACAGCAGAGCGTGCGCGCCGTCCATGCCGCCAGCACGCCCGATATCCAGCAACGCTGGCGCCTCACCGCGCCGCTCGACTATCCTCCCATGGTAGAAATCATGGATGCCGCCAACCTGCTGCTCACCGACTCGGGAGGCATTCAGGAGGAAGGGCTGTCTCTGCACAAGCCCTTGCTGGTGATGCGCGATGTCACCGAGCGCCCGGAGGTCATTACCTGCGGCGGCGGATTGCTGGTCGGTACCGACCCGCTGCGTATCGTGTCGGCTGCAGCCAGCGTTCTGGCCGATGGTCGCCTACCCGGCCTTGCCTCCACCCAAGGGCAGGCCAATCCTTTTGGCGACGGAACCAGCGGCGCCCAGATTGCCGCCGTCTTGCACAGACACCTGCACAACGCTCCTGCCGCAACCCCCAACAACCGATCACTATGAAGCATCTCACCACCCTTGCATTCGTGGGACTGAGCGTAGCCAGTCTGTGGATGCCCGGCATCTCATCCGCCCAGACCGCAGAAGGCGAAGCTGCGGCGCCCACAGCCACGGCGCCCGAAGCGGCGCCAGCGCCAGCACCACCCGCTGATTTCGAGCCCGGGCGCCGTGGCCGGGTGGACGTCGGCATGGGGTATTCCACGCTGACGGGTGGCAACAGCAATTGGAACGACCAGTTCGTCCGTGGCCATATAGGACTCAAGCCCGGAACCACCTTGAACTGGGATCTGTCCAGCCAGCGCCACTTCGACGAGCGTGGCACGGTCGGCGCCCTGTCGCTGACCCATACCCTGTCGCCCTGGTGGTACATGTCCGTCGGCGCCAGCGCGGGCTCTGCCGATTTTCAGAACAAGTACCGGGGTGACATTGCCATCTACCGCAAATGGACCGACACCCAGCAGTGGGTCACCGGCCTGGCATTGATGAAATCTGCCAGCCGTGACGGCGTCCATCGCGACACCGGCGTCACCGCATCGGTGGCGTACTACTCCACCAATGCATGGGTTGCCGAAGGCGGCGTGGTCTACAACAAGTCCAACCCCGGTGCGGTCGATGGCTTTCGCGGCTTTGCAGCGCTGACCCTGGGCACCGAGAAGCAGCACTATTTCACGGCGCGCATCGACCATGGCAAGGAAGGCTATCTGCCCACCGGCGCCATCGCCGACAGCGGCAACCATGTCGGCTTTCAATCCACCGAACTCAGCCTGCAGTGGCGCCAGTGGCTGGCAAAGGATTGGGGATACGTCGTGGGCGGGCAGTTCTATCGCAACCCCTACTACAACCGCAAGGGACTGAGCGCCGCGCTTTTCTTTGATTTCTAGGACCCAGCAACGTGCCACACCTTCGCATGACCCGTCAGCATCGCGGGCTCAGAAGCTATATCTGGACCTGGCAACACGCCATCCAGCTTGTGCTGCTGCTGGCCGTTTTCTGGCTGGTGCTGTGGTGGGGTGCGCCGCTGGCGGTGCAGCTGTGGTCGCAGGTGTTGGCATGGGCGTGGCCGCACCTGGGCCTGGGGGATGCGAGCGATGTGCAGGCCTCTGTCGTGTCCTTCCTGTGGCTGTCCGTCGAAGTGGTGCGCACGCGTTTCTATGTGCCGCCCCCCAGTCTCCTGCAATGGTGGCTGGGGGCCGGTATATCCGCCGCCCTGATGGCCATTTCGCTGCTCCTGTCCCGGGAGCGCCTGCCACTGATCTACGGCCTGCGCATCGTTGCCGTTCTGGCGATCGTCGGCCTGTTGTCCTATGAGTTCTTCCCGGCCCTCGCCGTGAGTGATGTCAATCGCCTGCTGGCAGACAACATCCTGGACATGGGCCTGGCCATGCTGTGGCTGCTGCCGGCCGTGCATGCCCTGGTGCTGTACATCTTTCCGATGCCGGTGCTGTACAAGATAGGTGCCACGCTCGCTGGGCTGCTGTTCCTGGTCGTCAGCATTCCGCTGCAGGCGGCGTCCCTGGCCTGGCTGGCACAGCAATGCAGTCTGCTGGTGGCGGTGCCTTTGTACATGCTGTTCAGCTTTCTGCCGCAGATTGTGGGGCAGTTGGGCATTTACGGACTGTTCATGAGCCTGGCGCCCTCGCCGGACTATTGAGCGCCCCTGCTGCAACGCACCAGCGCATTCAGCACCCGAAACTGCCAACCCAGGCACAGCCACCTCACATCACTTCGGCAATCGGTGCTTTTCTCATAGCTGTAGAGCCGCTTCGCCGATGCCATCGAAGCGCACGCGGATGGCATCCCCTTTTGCCGCCAGGAGCAAACCGCACCAACTGCCGGTCGTCACCACCGTGCCGGCCTGCACGGTGCCAAAATGGCGGGTGGCATGACGCAGCCACTGCGAAAGCAGCCAGGCAGGGTCCTGCAGCGAATGGCTGCCCTGGCGCTCCACCCATGGCTGTCTGCCCACCTGCACGGCGCAGCGCTGCAACGCCCAATCCCGCGCGTGATAGGGCTGCCATTCGCCCAGCACCAGGGCACCATGGCATAGCAGATCGGCCGCCTTGAGTGCTTCGGGCGCCTGCAATTGCTGCTGCCAGCGCGAATCGACGATCTCGATGCTGACAGCCATTGCGTCCACCAGTGCGACGGCGTCCGCTTCGTCCAGGCGCGCTGCAGCGTCGGCATCCACATCGCGGCCCATGCGCAGTGCTATCTCCGCTTCCACCCCGCGCAGCAGAAAAGGGATGTCCTTGAGATCCGCGTCAGTGCCGCGTACGCCTTGAGGAGGCAGCGGCGCATGGGACAACGGCTGGCTGCGGCTTGCGCCGCCGCTCTTCCAGTGCAGGGGTGCGCGCTCCGTGTCGCCCCACATATGTGCCCGCGCCTGGTGCACGCCCAGCACATCGGCTGCGGACTGTACCTGCGGCCATACGGCAGCATCCAGCGCAAGGCCCGAGACGGTGGCATGTTGCAAGGCATGCGCCAGATCGGTCGGTGCAAAAGCGAGAGGCGAATCGAAGTGCGGCATGGTGAGGAAAACTTTCAAAAACTATATGGTGGCGAACGCCACTTTGAAATATCAATCAAACAGGTTTCAATCCCATATATCGTAGGGACTGATAGCTCTTGTTTTTGATGATTATTTTTTAATCATGATTATGCATATATTGCATTTCACGCCTATCATCCGGCCTTGGACAAGACGGGGGGAGAGAATTTAAGCTATGCATACCTTTTCAACCGCATGGATCGTATGACATCCAACAGCACCCCCGCAGCAGCCTCCAACCATCCGCTGCCTTCGTACCTGGATCCCAAGCACCTGGGCCCCTGGGGCATCTACCTGCAACAGGTCGATCGCGTCACTCCTTACCTGGGCTCGCTGGCCCGCTGGGTCGAAACCCTCAAGCGCCCCAAGCGCGCGCTGATCGTGGATGTGCCGATTGAAATGGACAACGGCACCATCGCCCACTTCGAAGGCTACCGCGTGCAGCACAACCTCAGCCGTGGTCCTGGCAAGGGTGGCGTGCGCTTCCACCAGGATGTGACGCTGTCCGAAGTGATGGCCCTGTCTGCCTGGATGTCGATCAAGAACGCCGCCGTGAACGTGCCTTACGGCGGTGCCAAGGGCGGCATCCGCGTCGACCCCAAGACCCTGTCCAAGGGTGAACTCGAACGCCTGACCCGCCGCTACACCAGCGAGATCGGCCTGCTGATCGGCCCTTCCAAGGACATTCCTGCGCCAGACGTGAACACCAACGGCCAGATCATGTCCTGGATGATGGACACCTACTCGATGAACACCGGCGCCACCGCAACCGGCGTGGTCACCGGCAAGCCTATCGACCTGGGTGGCTCGCTCGGCCGCGTGGAAGCGACCGGCCGTGGTGTGTTCACCGTAGGCGTGGAAGCTGCCAAGCTCTCCGGCCTGGCGCTGCAGGGTGCACGTGTTGCCGTGCAGGGCTTTGGTAACGTGGGTGGCACCGCAGGCAAGCTGTTTGCCGAAGCTGGCGCCATCGTGGTGGCCGTGCAGGACCATACCGGTACCATCTTCAACGCCAAGGGCCTGGATGTGCCAGCCGTGCTGGAACACGTGGCCAATACCGGCGGCGTAGGCGGCTTCAAGGGCGCCGACAAGATGGCCAACGACGATTTCTGGTCTGTGGACTGCGAAATCCTAATCCCCGCCGCACTGGAAGGCCAGATCAACGCCAAGAATGCTGGCAAGATCAAGGCCAAGCTGGTGATCGAAGGCGCCAACGGCCCGACGACCCCTGAGGCCGACGACATCCTGACCGACAAGGGCGTGCTGGTGCTGCCAGACGTGATCGCCAACGCCGGTGGCGTGACGGTGAGCTACTTTGAATGGGTGCAGGATTTCTCCAGCTTCTTCTGGAGCGAGGACGAGATCAACGCCCGCCTGGTGCGCATCATGCAGGAGGCATTTGCCGCCGTATGGCAAGTGGCCCAGGAGAACAAGGTATCGCTGCGTACGGCGACCTTCATCATCGCCTGCCGCCGTATTCTGCACGCACGCGAAATGCGCGGTCTGTACCCATAAAGCAAGGGTTCTTCAATACAGCAAAGCGGCCTTCGGGCCGCTTTTTCGTTGCAGCCATGCGGCCCACCAAACTGGGAGCTTGCTGCTGCCGCGCGCCGGCGATGCTTCCAGTCGCTTGAAGCATGGCTTTCGCAAGTGCGAAGCCTCTGGGTGTGGTTTTGCAGGCAAACCCCATCACGCATCGGGGCCAGGTTCCGTATGGTGGGTCCCTACCGAGAAATATGGAGACTGCCATGCGCATGCTGCGCCGCCACGCCCTTGGAGCCCTGCTGCTGTCGCCACTGATGGCGCTGGCGGCCAGCTGGCCCGAACGCCCCATCACCATCGTCGTGCCGGCAGCCGCAGGCGGCACGACCGACATCGCCGCCCGCGTATTGGCAGAGAAGATGGGCTCTGCGCTCAAAACCAGTGTGATCGTGGAAAACAAGGCCGGCGGCGGTGGCAGCATTGGCACCGCGTTCGTCGCCCGCGCCAAGCCCGATGGCTATACCCTGCTGATGGGCAATATCGGCCCGGTGGCCATCAATTTCAGCCTGTACAAGAAGCTGCAGTACAAGGAGACGGACCTGCGTGGCATCACCAATGTGATCTCGGTGCCCAACATCCTGGTCGTCAACGCCGAAACGCCGGTCAAGAACGTGCAGGAGCTGATTGCCTGGGGCAAGCAAAAGCCACTGACTGCGGCCACCTCGGGTATCGGACAGTCACCACACATGTCCACCGAAATGTTCCGCCAGAAAGCCGGGCTGGATGTGACCCTGGTGCCGCACAGCGGCGCAGCACCTGCCGTGACTGCCCTGCTGGGCAAGCAGACGGATTTCATGATCGACAACCTGCCCAGCTCCATCCCGCACATCAAATCGGGCAAGTTCCGCGCACTGGCCATCACCAGCAAGGAGCGCTCGCCCCAGTTGCCAGATGTTCCCACCATGCGCGAAGCCGGGGTGCCGATGGACGTGACGGCGTGGTTCGACCTGCTGGCACCCGCAGGGACGCCGGACGTCATCGTTCACCGTATCCAGCAGGTGGCGCACGACGCCATGCAGACCGCAGAGATCCGCAGCAAGTTTGCCGAGCTGGGCGGCGTGCCAGGTGGCGAAAGCGCTGCCGAGCACGACGCCTTCATTGCGCAGGAGCGCAAGAACTGGGCGCAGATCGTCAAGGCCGCCAACCTCTCGCTGGACTGATCCTTCCCTCCATTCTTCTTCTGCTGTCATGACTGCTTCCGTATCCGAACAACTGGCCCAGGCCTTTGGCTCCATTCCCGCCATGGTGGAGGCCAACGCCAAAGAGCGCCCGACCCATACCGCCCTGGTCCTGGGCGACACCCAGCTCAACTACGCGCAGGTGGCGCAAGGCATGCGCCAGGTGGCATGCGCCTTGCAACGCCAGGGCCTGCAGCCAGGCGATGTCGTCGCCATCTGCGCCAGCAGCTCGCCCCGCTATGTGCTGGCCTACCTGGGAGCCCTGTGTGCCGGTGTGGTCGTGGCGCCGCTCGCGCCTTCCGCCACGGCAGCGCATCTGAGCGCGATGCTTGCCAATTCCGAAGCAAGGCTGGTGCTGCGCGATGCCGAAGTGGCAGCGCAATGGCCGGTGCAGGAAAGCACCCAGGTGCAATGCATTGCGCTGGACGATGCACCGCAGGCAGGCATGTCCTGGTCTGCATGGCTCCACGGCATTGCCGCTGATGTGCAGCCCGCCCCCATTGCGCCGCAACCTGACTGGCCCTTCAACCTGATCTACTCATCGGGCACCACCGGCGTGCCCAAGGGCATCGTGCAAAGCTGGGGCATGCGCTGGTCCCATGTGCAACGCGCCGTCACCAATGGCTATGGGCCCGACGCCGTCTCGCTGTGCGCCACGCCCCTGTATTCCAACACCACCCTGGTGGCAGCCCTGCCCACGCTCGCATTGGGCGGCACCCTGGTGCTGATGCGCAAGTTTGACGCGGCCCAGTACCTGCAACTGGCCCAGCAGCACCATGCCACCCACACCATGCTGGTGCCGGTGCAGTACCAGCGCCTGCTCGATTGCCCGGCATTCGATGCAGCCGATCTGAGCCGCCTGCAGAACAAGTTCTGCACCAGTGCGCCGTTCAAGGCCTCGCTCAAGGCCGAGGTGCTGCGCCGCTGGCCTGGCAAGCTGATCGAGTACTACGGCATGACCGAAGGCGGCGTGCGCTGCGAGCTGCATTGCCACGACTTTCCGGACAAGCTGCACACCGTGGGGCGTGCCGGCCCCGGTGCCGATATCCGCTTCATCGACGAGCAGGGTAACGAGCTACCGTCCGGCGCCCTGGGCGAGATCGTCGGCGCCTCTGCGGGCATGATGACGGGCTACTACCGCCTGCCCGACAAGACCCGCGAAGCCGAATGGTTCAGCGCCAGCGGCGAGCGCTTCATACGCAGCGGCGATGTCGGCCAGTTGGATGAAGACGGCTTCATCGTGCTGGGCGACCGCAAGAAAGACATGATCATCACCGGTGGCTTCAACGTCTATCCAAGCGACATTGAAAGCGTACTGCTGCAGCACCCCGAGGTGCGCGAATGCGCCGTGGTCGGCGTGCCTTCGGACGCCTGGGGTGAAACCCCCGTGGCCTATGTGGTGGCCCAGCCAGGCACGGGGCCTGCGGCACAGGCGCTGCAGGATTGGCTCAACAGCCGCGTTGGCAAGACCCAGCGCGTGGCTGACGTGGTGTTGGCCGAACAACTGCCCCGCAGCGAGATCGGCAAGGTACTGAAGCGCGAGCTGCGCGAACTGTATGCCCGCACGCACACCAGCGCTGCATGACCTCTCAATTGACGATGGCCCAGGAGACACGGATGCACCACCCCCGCCCTTCCACCATGCGCCGCGCACTGCTCGCCAGCCTGGCATTCGCCGCCTGCTCGCTGCAGCCCGGCCTGGGCCACGCTGCAGACTGGCCCAGCAAGCCCATACAGCTGGTCATTCCCTACCCGCCCGGCGGCAGCGCCGACCTGCTGGGCCGGCCGCTGGCCATGCAGCTGCAGCAGCAGCTGGGCCAATCCGTGGTGCTGGAATACAAACCTGGCGCAGGCGGCACCCTGGCATCGCAGTATGTGGCACGCGCCAAGCCTGACGGCTACACCGTGCTGATGGTGCTGGCCGCCCATGCCATCAACGACAGCCTCTACCCCAAACTGCCCTACGACACGCGCAAGGATTTTGCACCGGTCTCGCTGGTGGCGAATCTGCCGATGATCGTGGTGGGCAGCAGCAAACTGCCAGCCAAGAACATCCCTGCGCTGATCCAGGCCGCGCAGGCAAACCCTGGCACACTGACCTTTGGCTCGGCTGGCAATGGCAATACGGGCCACCTGGCGGGCGAGCTGTTTGCCAGCACCGCAGGGATCAAGATGACGCATGTGCCCTACAAGGGCAGCGCGGGCGTGGTCAACGCCATGCTGGCGGGCGATATCGACCTGACCTTCGACAGCATTTCCACCTCCATTCCGCATGTGCGCAGTGGCAAGCTGCATGCCCTGGCGGTCACCAGCGCCAAGCGGTCAGCGCTGGCACCCGAAGTGCCAACGGTGCAGGAGCAAGGCCTGAAGGACTTCGACATCACCGGCTGGTATGCCGTGATTGCACCTGCGGGCACACCCGCCGACATCACCGCCAAACTGAGCCAGGAAATTGCCAAGGCGCTGAAGAACCCGCAGGTACAGACGCAGCTGGCGGCCAGCGGCTATGAGCCTGTGGGCTCCACGCCGCAGGAGCTGGGCACGCACATTCAGCGCGAAATCGACCGGTGGGCAGCCGTGGTCAAGGCCACGGGCGCGCGGGTCGACTGAACGACTGCGTCTACCGCAAAAGAAAAACGCCCTGTTTCTACACAGGGCATCTTTTCATCCATTCACAGCAGGCACAGAAAACTGCAGATTTCCGCCTCGCAGCTTCCCGCTCAAGACAGCTCGTTCCACTGCTCCCACCCCCGGGCGCGCAACTGGCAGGCGGGGCACGTTCCACAACCATAACCCCAGCTGTGCAGCTGCTCTCGCTGCCCCAGGTAGCAGGAATGCGAGTCGCGCCGCACCAGCTCCACCAGTGCATCGCCACCCAGCGCGTGCGTGAGCGCCCAGGTCTCCGCCTTGTCGATCCACATCAACGGGGTTTCCAGGGTCAACGGCCGGTCCACACCCAGGCTCAATGCCACTTGCAGCGCCTTGAGGGTGTTGTCGCGGCAATCCGGGTAGCCCGAGTAGTCCGTCTGCGACATTCCGCCGACCAGCACGTCCAGCCCACGCCGGTAAGCCAGTGCCGCAGCCAGGGTGAAGAACAGCAGGTTGCGCCCTGGCACAAAGGTGTTGGGCAGCCCGTCGGCCTGCATGGCGATGGCTACGTCATCCGTCATGGCACTGGCGCCCAGTTGGCCCAGCACATCCACATGCAGCAGATGGTCATCGCCCAGTCGCCCTGTCCACTGTGCCTGCATGGCCAGCAACCCCTCGCGCAGCTTGGTGCGGCAGTCCAGCTCGACACGGTGGCGCTGGCCATAGTCGAAGCCCAGGGTTTCCACATGCCCATAGCGCGACAACGCCCATGCAAGGCAGGTGGCCGAATCCTGCCCGCCCGAAAACAGCACCAGCGCTCGCCGTGACGAATTCATGGCGCTGCCACCGCAGGTACGGTACCCTGCCGCATGTTGCGGACGATGGCCGCCAGCAGCACGCCGTACGCAGGCACGAAGAGCAGCAGGCTCACAGCGAGCTTGATGACGTAATCGACCATGGCAATCTCCACCCAGTTCGCGGCCATGAAGGCGTTGTCACTGCGCCAGAAGGCAATGAAGAAAAACGCCACCGTATCCAGTGCCTGCCCGAACACCGAAGCGGCCGCGGGCGCCAGCCACCATGCACGGCTTTGCTGGCGAATGCGGTCGAACACCTGAATGTCCATCAGCTGCCCCAATACATAGGCGGCAAAGCTGGCAAATGCAATCCGGAAGACGAAGCTGTTGAAACCGAACAGGGCATCCATTCCGTTGAAGCGCCCCTCATGAAACAGCACGCCGACAACGTAGGAAACCACCAACGCCGGCAGCATGGCCTGCGCGATGACGCGCCGTGCCGGCCCCTTGCCAATGAGGCGCACCGTCAGATCGGTCGCGAGGAAGATGAATGGAAAGCTGAACGCCCCCCAGGTGCTATGAAATCCCAGCAGCGTGATGGGCAACTGCACCAGGTAGTTGCTGGCGATGACGATGGCGATATGGAACGCCACCAGGAGGGGAAGGTAAAGCGGCACGCGCGATGGCGATGCCTGAACGGGTGTCATGGCAATCCTTTTTGGTGAATGGGGGCGAGGGAACCCATTGGGACGACAAATAATGAGGCCGTTATTGTAGCGGCCAGGACTATTCCCCGCATCGCACTCAGCGCGACCGACGGCGGCAGCTGCGTAGTTGCCCCAGGCAGAACCACCGCACCATGAAAAAAGCCCCGGCAGAGCCGGGGCTTGGCATGGGAGGCAGCTTTCAGCGCGAAGCGGCCAGTGCTTCCAGCGCTGCACGCAGCGCGGCGTCATTGTTTGCCTGCTCTGGCGTGGCCTCGGCAGGCACCTTGCGCAGAATACCGGTGATGCGCCCCGATCCCTGCGTCAGACGGTTGGCATAGACTGCGCCCTCATCCGAGCCATTGCTGAAGCGCCAGCTGCCTTCTCCCTGGTTCACGCTCCAGGTCATCACGAACGAGCGCACTGTATCGCTCGATGTGCTGCTGCGGAATTTGACGCACTGCGTCTTGCCAGCATCGGTGCCCCGGATCATCTGCTCGCAGGCAAACAGGCCGTTATACGACACGGCCATCCCGGTGCTGTACGACGAACCCTGCGTCACGCGCGTCAGCTCAATGGGGTCATGCTCGATCAGCCCTGCCGTGTTGGCGTACACCGCGCTCCACAGGCCCAACAGGGCCTGCGGGCTGTTGTCATAGCCAAACTGAAAGCGTTTCAGTTCCTTTTCGGGCTCACCCGGCAAGGTGATGAAGCCTTGGGTACCGCTGATGAAGCGGATGCGCACATTGCCCGGGCTGCCCCGCTCGACACCGCTTTGCGGCCCGCTGCCCAGATAACGGCCACCTTCATAGCGGCCCAGGCGGGCGTCCACGATATTGTTGTCGCCCAGGTGGCCGGTGGCCATGTAGAACGTCGGCTGGCCATTGCGTTCGTATGCATAGACCTGCATCACTACCGTGTCGTTCTGCACATCGATGGCAAAACCCCGACCGGGCGCACCGTTCAACTCATCACTGATGATCCAGGTGCCTCCCTGGGGGACAAATGCATGGGCCATGCCGGTCACGGCCAGTGCGGCAGCGGTAATGGTGTGTTTGAACATGTTTCACTCCTGCGTTTTCGGCACTGTCGGTTCACAGCGCCATCTTGCAGCGAGTATATCGGCGGGTCGCAGGCAGAACGTGTCAGACCGTTTCAGCGCGGCGTGTCGCCAGTTGGTGACGAAGAACCGTCTTGTGCGCGAGTGCAATCACCGGCGCATCCACCATGCGGCCATTCACCACGCAGACGCCGCCTTGCGCAGCCTCTGCCGCAGCCAGCACCTGTTGCGCCGATTGCAGCTGTGCGCCGCTTGGGGTATAGGCGGCGTTCACCTCGGTCACCTGCATCGGATGGATACATAACTTGCCGCCAAAACCGCCGCGCACGGCGCGTTCGGCGTCAGCCCGCACCACGCTACCGTCTTGCGTGTTGACCGTGACACCATCGATCGGCGCGGGCAATTGCGCACGGCGCGATGCCAGCACCACCGCAAGCCGCACTGGCACCAACTCGGTTTCATCAGCGGCACAGGCCATGCCCGCGTCCACCTGAAAATCCAGATGACCAAATGCCAGCCGCAGCACCTTGGGCGCCTGTGCGATGGTGTCGATGCAATGCAACCCCCACACCGATTCGATGATGGGCACCACCACACCGCCACCGCCCACCGCATCAGCCAGCAACGCCAGTGCAGCAGTCTCCTCGGCCTTGGGCAGAACGGCGCCTGCACAGCCCTGCTGGCATAGCTCGCGCAGCGCCCGTACATCGCCATCAAACCATTGGGTGCCTGGCGCATTGATGCGTACCAGCACCCGTGCGCGCTGCGGCGCAGCCAAGGTCTGCATCACACCCAGCAATGCTCTCCGTGCCGCATCCTTGTCGGCAGGCGCCACTGCATCCTCCAGATCCACGATCACTGCATCGGCACCGCTGGCCAGGGCCTTGCCAATGCGTTCGGGGCGGCTGGCCGGAACGAACAGCCACGATGTGGCACTGGCCAAGGGGTGATTCTCAAATTTCATAGCAAATCAACATTACACAACCCACACCATTCGCAGATTCGGATCGAAAAGGCAGCCCCAGGCTGCCCCGGCGATTGGCGATCAGAATCCGCTCACTCCGCAGTCACCCCTGCAGCGCGGATCACCGTGTTCCAGCGCTTCACTTCGGATTCGAGCAAGGTTTTCAGGCTCTGCGGCGTAGCGCGGTCGGGTGCCACCAGTTCGCTGCTCAGGTCAGCAATGCGCTGCACCACCACCGGGTCCTTCAAGGCCACATTGAGCGCCGCATTGATCTTGTTGATGACTTCGGCAGGCGTACCCTTGGGCGCGTACATGCCATGCCACACCTTCACATCAAAGCCCTTGAGGCCCTGCTCATCCAGCGTGGGAATATTGGGCATCGTCGACAGACGCTGCGGCGTGGTCACGCCGAACACCTTGACGCGATTGCCATCCTTGATGACAGGCGCTGTCTGCGTGGTCTGGTCGCACAGCAGATCCACCTGCCCACCCATCAAATCGTTCATCGCGGGGCCGGCTCCCTTGTAGGGCACGGTGGTGAGCTTCACACCGATCTGGTGCATGAACAACATGCCGCACAACTGCGAGACGGCGCCGATGCCCGCATTGGCCAGAGACACCTTGTCCTGGTTGGCCTTCACGTAGGCAAGCAGTTCCTGAAAATTGCTGGCCGGAAAGTCCTTGCGCGAGAGCAAGGTCATCGGCACATCCAGCACCTGCCCGATGTATTCGAAATCCTTGAGCGGGTCATAGGGCAGCTTCTTGTACAGCGCAGGCGCCGTAGCCATGCCCATGTGGTGAATCAGGATGGTATAGCCGTCGTTCTTGGCACGGGCCACACGGGCGGGGGCAATCGTGCCACCTGCACCCACGGTGTTTTCCACCACCACCGTCTGGCCCAGCGATTTGCCCATGGGAATGGCCAGCATGCGCGCCACCACATCGGTTGGGCCCCCGGCGGAATATGGCACCACCATCACCACCGGTTTGGTCGGCCAGTCTTCGGCCAGGGCCTGGCTGTGAATGGCGAGGCCCGCACAGGCCAGCAGGGCCGCGCCTGCAGTTTTCTTCAGCAACGAATAGCGCATCTTGTCTCCTCGGTTATCGGGTGTGGCAGGTACATGGCCTGCTTGTTGTCTTATACGGCTTGCAGCAAGGTTTCGACCCTGGTCCAATCCCGTACTTTCCACAATTTGTGTACGGCGTTTTGCATCTGTGCAGCAGGCACTTCCTTGCAGAACGCGCCCAGGCGCAGCGCCTTGTCCGTCAGCTCTTCACGGCTGAGGGTATTGCCCGGATCGCCCTTGGGCTCATCGACACGGCCATGCAGCGTGCGGCCATCGGTAGTAGTCACCGTCACCTTGCCGATCCAGCGCCGTGGGTAGGCGGTGTCCACTTCGGCATCCAGCACCATGCTGACCTTGTCGCGCAGCGCCATGGTGTCCTGCGCACGGTAGTCGTTGTCGAATTCGGTCAGACCCGCAAAGCCATGGCGTGCAGCCAGGGCCAGCACCGTTCCCATCGAGAACTTGCTCTGGTGCACCGTGCTCGGATCGACCACGGGCCCCAGCACATCGATGGCAGCCTGGTGCACATGGGTCACCACGCCCGCAATGTCGGGCACCTTCAGCTGGTGCTCGCGCATCACCTGCAGCAGCGCGTCTGCGGCAGGGTGGGTATGGCGGCAGGATGCATGCCACTTGAACGATGTCTCCGCCGTGGCCCAGCGTGTTCCCAGGCCGTCGATCAGCCGGGCCGGGTCGCTGTCGGTGGACATGCCCGCAGCCATGCCCTGCGGCCCGCAGAAGATGTCTGCCGCACCCGTGAAGCCATCGCGTGCCAAATAGGCCGCCATCAGGCCCGCGCCAGCCGCATGCGCAGTGTGCAGTTGCTTGCTGTCGGCCGCCGTGCGCAGAAATTCCCACAGACCCGCCGACTGCGTACCTGCAGAACCAAAGGCGTGCAACATCTGCGCCGCATTGAGCCCCAGCAGATGGCCGACAGCCGCCGCAGCCGCCAGGGTGCCCGCCGTGCCCGTGGTGTGAAAAATCTTGTAATGCGAACGACCCAGGAATTCACCCACGCGGATGCCCACTTCGTACCCCGCCACGCAGGCAGTGAGCAGATCCTTTCCCGATTTGCCCAGCGCCTGCGCAACGGCTACGGCAGGCGGAAACACCACGGCCGCCGGGTGGAACACCGAGCCGTTGTGCACATCATCCTGCTCGGCCACGTGCGACGCGGCCGCATTGGCCATGGCAGCCAGGTAGGGGCTGCTGGTGGCGCCTTGCGGGCCAATTACCTCGGACGGTCCTTGCTGCGGGCCCATGGCCAGTGCGAAGCGGGTGATGCTGGCCACCGGCCGTGCATTGTGGCCTGCAACCGCAGAGCCAAACCAGTCCACCCACAGGTCTTCGGTCTTCTGGATGACTGCCTCGGGAATGTCGCTGTATTTCAACTCGGCAGCAAAGCGGGCCAGTTGGGCCGCGGGCGTGGGTGTTGCGGGGGGTGTTGTCATGGTTCTTGTCTCTCCAACGGGGCATCAGATGCCGGATGCCTTGTGCACTGCGGCCAGCGCATCGGGGGTCAATTGCAGCTCCTGCAGAATCGCTGCGGTGTGTTCGCCTACTGCAGGCACCGGGTCCATGCGGTAGCTGTACTGGTTGTTGCGGCCGGGCGGCAGCAAGGCGGGCACAGCGCCCACAGGTGTTGCCACATCGGCAAAGCGCTGGCGGGCGATGAGCTGCGGGTGCGTCCACAGGCCAGCCATGTCGTTGACGTGTGCGTTGGCGATACCGGCATCGTCCAGCCGCTGCACCACCTCATTCGCCTTGAGGGCGCCGAAGATGCGCAGAATCTCGGCCTGCAAAGCATCGCGATTGGTATTGCGCCGCGCATTGCTGTCAAAGCGCGGATCGGTGGCCAGTTGCGGCGCCAGCAGCACCTGGCCGCAGAAAATCTTCCATTCGCGCTCGTTCTGCAAACCCAGCATCACCGTGCCACCATCGCCCGCCACAAACGGGCCGTAGGGGTAGATGCTGGCGTGCGATGCGCCGGTGCGCGGCGGCGGCGCAGCGCCTTCGAACGCGTAGTACAGCGGGTAGCCCATCCATTCGCCCAGCGCTTCGAGCATGGATACGTCGATGTGGCTGCCCTCGCCCGTCTTGCCCCGCAGCAGCAAGGCGGACAGGATGTTGGTGTAGGCGTACATGCCAGCGGCGATATCAGCCACCGAGATACCTGATTTGCTCGGCGTCTCGGGTGTGCCGGTAACGGAGAGAAACCCCGCCTCGCTCTGGATCAGCAGGTCATAGGCCTTCTTGTCGCGGTAGGGACCGTCTTCGCCATAACCGCTGATGTCGCAGACGATGAGTTGCGGAAACTCGGCATGCAGCGCCTCGTACGACAGCCCCATGCGCGCGGCCGCGCCGGGCGCCAGGTTCTGCAGTAGTACATCGGCCGTGCCCAGCAGTTGTTTCAGCGCGGCGAGCGACGCCGCGTCCTTCAGATCGAGCGCCAGGCTCTCCTTGTTGCGGTTGAGCCAGGTGAAGTGCGATGACTGGCCGCGCACCCGGCTGTCATAGCCGCGTGCAAAATCGCCGCTGCCGGGCCGCTCCACCTTGATGACGCGGGCGCCCAGGTCGGCCAGCTGGCGCGCACAGAAAGGCGCTGCAACCGCGTGTTCCAGCGAGACGACGGTGATCCCATCCAAAGGTCGTGTCATGGCGGGGTTTCTTGATTCAGTGTCCATTGAATAGACAGCGGCACTGGTCTCACAAGAATTTCAGTACAAAATTCGTTTGAAATGCTTGTGTGGTGCGCGCAATCAGCTCACTTTTTTAAATCAGAACGAACGTGGCAGGCCCAGGATGTGCTCGGCCACATACGAGTAAATCAGGTTGGTCGAAATCGGCGCTACCTGGTACAGGCGCGTCTCGCGGAACTTGCGTTCCACGTCGTATTCGCAGGCAAAGCCAAAACCACCATGGAACTGCAGGCAGGCATTGGCTGCCTCCCAGCTCGCCTTGGCTGCCAGGTACTTGGCCATGTTGGCCTGTGCGCCCATGGGTTCGTGCTGGTCGAACAGCTCGCAAGCCCTCCAGCGCATCAGGTTGGCAGCTTCCACCTCGATGAAGGCATCGGCAATCGGGAACTGCACGCCCTGGTTCTGGCCAATCGGGCGGCCAAACACCTCGCGCTCGCTTACATACTTGGTTACGCGATCGAGGAACCAGTAGCCATCGCCAATGCACTCGGCGGCGATCAAGGTGCGCTCGGCATTCAGACCATCGAGGATGTACTTGAAGCCCTTGCCTTCTTCCCCGATCAGGTTCTCTTCGGGGATCTCCAGGTTCTCGAAGAACAGCTCGTTGGTCTCGTGGTTGACCATGTTCAGGATCGGGCGCACCGTCAGGCCCTTCTTCTCGGCCTCGCGCAGGTCCACCATGAAGATCGACATGCCCTCGCTCTTCTTCCTGACCTCGGCCAGCGGCGTGGTGCGCGCCAGCAGGATCATGAAGTCGCTGTGCTGGATGCGGCTGATCCACACCTTCTGGCCGTTGATGACGTACTTGTCGCCCTTCTTCACCGCCGTGGTCTTGATCTTGGTGGTGTCGGTGCCGGTGGTGGGCTCGGTCACACCCATCGATTGCAGACGCCATTCACCGCTGGCAATCTTGGGCAGGTACTTCTCCTTCTGCGCAGCGCTGCCGTGGCGCAGCAAGGTGCCCATGTTGTACATCTGGCCGTGACACGCACCCGAGTTGCCGCCACAGCGGTTGATCTCTTCCATGATGACCGAGGCCTCGGTGAGGCCCAGGCCCGAGCCGCCGTATTCCTGCGGAATCAGCGCCGCCAGCCAGCCCGCCTTGGTGAGTGCGTCCACAAACGCCTCTGGGTAGGCGCGCGCCTCGTCCACCTTGCGGAAATATTCATCGGGAAACTCAGCACACAGCGCACGGATGGCATCGCGGATTTCGTGAAAATTGTTGGAGCTGGTGTGTTCGATCATGGAATCAATCTTGTGAATCAAAAGGCCTTCTGAGCTCTACCAGCAAGCGCTGGCAGCTCTTTTTTCAGGAGTGTTTGCGAAGCATCTTCGTCAGCGGACCGTGGCGGTCGCCTGCATGGTGAGCCAGCCTTCGTGGTCATGCGCCCACAGCTTGATGGTCTTGCCATCGGGCTGCGGCTGGCCCAGCACGGTGAAGGGGTGCAGGTCAAAGGTCGGGCGGACCGCCTTGAATGAAAAATAAGTCAATACGGCGTCAGGCGCATTGCGGCGCAGCAGATCGACCAGCAGGGTTGCAATCAGCGGGCCATGCACGATGAGGCCGGGGTAGCCTTCCTCCTGCGTCACATAGGAGCGGTCGTAATGGATGCGGTGGCCGTTGAAGGTGAGCGCCGAATAGCGGAACAGCATCACCGGATCGGCGTTGACCTCGCGCTTCCAGGCCGCCACGGTTTCGGCAGCGGTAGGTTGCGGCACAGGATCGGTCGGCAGTGCCGCTGCGCGGTAGACGATGTCATGCGTTTCGGTCAGTGCCACACCGCGCTCGTTGCGGTATTCGTGCTTCACCAGCACGAACAGCAACTCCCCGGAGCGGCCCACCTTGTGGTCCACCGACGCAATGCGCGAGATGCGCTCCACGTTCTGGCCAATCTGGATCGGATTGTCCGCATTCCAGTGCAGGCGCCCGCCCGCCCACATGCGGCGCGGCAGCGGCACCGGTGGCAGAAAACCGCCGCGTGCCGGATGACCGTCGGGCCCGAGCAGGCTTTGTCGGGCCATGGGCAGAAAATTCGCCCAATGCCACAGTGGTGGCAGGGCGTCGCCGGCCTGGGGCATCGCATCATCGCGGTCCAGGGTGGCCGACAGGCCAGCCACCGGTACGGCAGCAATCAGGTCGTGCAGGGATTCGGATTTACCAATCCAGCTTTGCAGGTGCGCCACCTGCGCAGGCGTCAGCGCGGCAGCGGATGAGAGGGTTTGCGACATGGTGGCACTGTGGCAGGCTCTGCGGGCCAAAGCAATCACAGAAATTGGAACGCATCCTTTTGCGGCCACGAAGACGAAGGGTTAGCCCGCATACCGCAGCAAGCTGCCCATACGCACCGAAGGAGTCTTTCTTGAAGGCCAACTGCGACCTGGGTACGTGCGATGGAGTGCCCATTTTCGAGTCCACGGTTTCAGTTTGCCTAAGGGCTTCCTCTGGATTTGCGAATTGGCAAGCTGGTTTTTGGAGAGCATCCTCGGAGGCACTCCATAAACACAGATCCAAGGAAAACAGACATGTCCCAAATGCTCGAAGGCAAAGTCGTCATCGTCACCGGCTCCGGCGGCGGCATTGGCCGCGATATGGCGCTGGCCATGGCCAAGGAAGGCGCGAAGGTCGTGATCAACGACATCGGCACCTCGACCAGTGGCGAAGGCCATGACGACGGCCCCGCGCAAAAGGTGGTCAACGAGATCAAGGCTGCTGGTGGCGAGGCCGTGGCCAACACCGACAGCGTCTCCGATGCCAACGCCGCAGCCCGCATCGTGCAGTGCGCGGTCGACACCTTTGGCAGGGTGGACGGCATCGTCAACAACGCCGGCATACTGCGCGACCGCTTCTTTCACAAGATGAGCGTCGATGAATGGGACGCCGTGATCAAGGTGCACCTGTACGGCAGCTACTACGTGGCACGCGCTGCGGCCAACCACTTCAAGGAACAGGAAAGCGGCGCCATGGTGCACATGACGTCCACCTCGGGTCTCATCGGCAACCTGGGGCAGTCCAACTATGCAGCCGCCAAGCTGGGCATCGTGGCACTGTCCAAGAGTATTGCGCTCGACATGGCCAAGTTCAACGTGCGCAGCAATTGCATCTCGCCCTTTGCCTGGAGCCGCATGATCGGCTCGATCCCCACCGACACGCCAGAGCAGCAGGCCCGTGTGGACAAGTTGAAGCAGATGACGCCCAACAAGATCGCGCCGCTGGCTGTATACCTGCTGAGCGACCAGGCCAGGGACGTGAACGCGCAGGTGTTTGCGGTGCGCAATAACGAAATCTTCCTGATGAGCCAGCCACGCCCGCTGCGCTCGGTGCACCAGGGCGAGGGCTGGACACCCGAAGACATCGCCAGCCACGCCATACCTGCGCTGAAATCGTCCTTTGTGCCCATGGAGCGCTCGCCGGAAGTCTTCAGCTGGGACCCGATCTGAGCCCCATCGCTCCAGCGACGCTGCACCGTGCCCGCCGGTGTGGCGCACCATAACAACCAGAGAGACAAGCACCATGGCCATCCACTACCAGCAACTCAAGAACCGGGCGTTCGAGCCGGTGCGCCAACACTACACCCAGCGCGACACCATGCTCTACGCACTGAGCCTGGGCGTTGGCAACCACCCGCTCGACGCCGCGAATCTACCGCTGGTGTACGAAGGCATGGACCAGCCACTTCAAGCCCTGCCCACGATGAGCTCGGTACTGGGCTACCCCGGCTTCTGGATGAAGCAGGAGGACAGCGGCATCGACTGGGTCAGGCTGGTGCATGGCGAGCAGCGCACCACCATCCACCAGCCCGTACCGGTGGAAGCCAAGGTGGTAGGCAAGACGCGGGTCACACGCATCATCGACAAGGGCGCTGGCAAGGGCGCCATCGTCGTGAGCGAGCGCAGCCTCGAAGGCGAGGACGGCACACTCTACGCCACGCTGGAGCAGGTCACCTTCTGCCGTGGTGACGGCGGCTACAGCCAGGCGCAGGGCGGCCAGCCCAGCGACGAATCGCTGCCCGCCCTTGCGGCCACGCCCGATACCGCTCCCCAGTGGACATTCGAGCACCGCATCCGCCCCGAAGCGGCCCTGCTCTATCGCCTGATGGGCGACTACAACCCGTTGCATGCCGATCCCCGCGTAGCCCAGGCCGCCGGCTTTGAAAAACCCATTCTGCACGGCCTGGCCACCTACGGCATGGTCGGCCACGCCCTGGTGATGACAGCCTGCGGAGGCGATGCCAGCCAGTTGCGCAGCATCCATGCACGCTTCTCATCCCCCGTCTATCCGGGCGAGACACTGCGCACCGAGATCTGGCAGAACGGCAAGTCACTGCAGTTCCGCGCGCTGGTGGTGGAGCGCAACATCGTTGTGCTCAGCCATGGCAATGGCAGCGTGGCCTGATGCCCACCCAAGGCCGCCAGATCGCGCTGGCAGATTTGGACCTGGCGCAGTTCATCCGCGCGGGCGACACCATCGTCTGGGGACAGTCGGCCGCCGAGCCGCTGTCGCTGATGCAGGCCTATGTGGCACAGCGCCATCGCTTTGCCCGCACACGGGTGTTTCTGGGTATTGGCGGTAGCGCCACCCTGCAGCCTGCGCATGCCGATGCCATCGACATGACAGGCTATGCCGCAGGCGGCTCGCACCGCACTCTGGGCATGGCGGGCGTGCTCGATCCCGTGCCCTGCCACTACTCGCAGATTCCCTTTCTGATCGCCAGCCGCCGCATTGCGGTGGACGTCGTATTTGTGCAGGTATCGCCCCCCAACGAAGCTGGCGAATGCAGCCTGGGACTGGCACACGACTATATGGCTGCAGCCATGCGCAGTGCCCGCTGCGTGATTGCCGAAGTCAATGCCGATGTACCCTGGGTGCATGGCGCCACGCTGCGCCTTGATGAGATTGATGCCTGGGTGCAGAGCGACCAGCCCGTGGTGGACGTGCCCGCAGGCAGATCCGGCGAGGCCGAAGCCGCCATTGCCCGGCATATCGCCGGCCGCATCGAAGATGGCTCCACCTTGCAGCTGGGCATTGGCAACCTGCCCGATGCGGTACTGCAGGCGCTGCACGGGCACCGCAACCTGGGCCTGCATAGCGGCACCCTCGGTGACCGCGCGGCGGATCTGGCCGAGGCTGGCGTCATCACCAACGCCAACAAGGGCATCGACGCCGGTGTGAGTGTGACCGGGCTGCTGATGGGGACCGCGCGCACCCGCCGCTGGGCCCACCGCAACCCCGCACTGCGCATTGCCGGCACCGACTACACCCACAGCGCCCGCGTGCTGGGGCAGGTCAACAAGCTGGTGGCCATCAACGCCGCGATCGAGGTGGACCTGACCGGCCAGATCAACGCCGAGGTGGTGGCTGGCCAGTACCTGGGAGCCGTGGGCGGCGCCATGGATTTCCTGCGCGCCGCCGCCATCAGCCCCGGCGGGTTGCCGATCGTGGCGCTGCCTGCCACTGCACGTGGGCAGTCGCGCATCGTCGCTCGGCTGTCCGGCCCGGTATCGACGCCACGCGCCGATGCCGGCCTGATCGTCACCGAACATGGCGTGGCCGACCTGCGCGGCCTGAGCCTTTCCGGGCGCATGCAGGCCATGCTCGCCATTGCAGCGCCAGAACACAGAGACACATTGAGCGCCAGCGCTCGACAGTATTCCGCCTAACGCTATCAGAATTGAGGAGACAAGCATGCGCAGAGCAGCCATCGTGACCCCCTTGCGAACCCCCGTTGGCACCTACGGCGGCAGTCTGCGCCCCGTATCAGTGGAAGAGCTGGCCGCCACCACGGTACGCGCCGTGGTGAACAGAAGCGGCATCGACCCCAGCCGTATCGATGACGTGGTGTTTGCCCAGTCGTACGCCAGCAGCGAAACGCCCTGCGTGGGCCGCTGGGCCGCATTGCAGGCAGGCCTGCCGGTGGAGGTGCCGGGCATGCAGTTGGACCGCCGGTGCGGCGGCGGCCTGCAAGCCGTGGTAACCGCCTGCATGATGGTGCAGAGTGGCGCTGCCGATGTGGTGATTGCGGGTGGTGTGGAAAGCATGAGCAATATCGAGTACTACACCACCGACCTGCGCTGGGGCAAGCGCGCGGGCAATGTGACCATGTACGACCGCCTCGACCGGGGACGCGAGCGCTCGCAGCCAGTGGAGCGCTTTGGTGCCATCTCCGGCATGATCGAGACCGCCGAAAATCTGGCGCGCGACTATGGCATCAGCCGGGAAGCTGCCGATGCATTTGCGGTGCGCAGCCACCAGCGCGCCGCTGCCGCCTGGGAAGCGGGCCGCTTCAACGCCGAGGTGGTACCCGTGAGCGTTCCGCAAAAAAAAGGCGACCCTAAGCTGTTTGAATGCGATGAGGGTTTCCGTGCAGACGCATTGATGGACAGCCTGGGCAAACTGCGTGCGCTGATGAAGGGCGGCACCGTCACTGCGGGCAATGCCAGTCAGCAGAATGATGCCTCTGCGGCCTGCCTCATTGTGGCGGAAGACAAGCTCCGCGAACTGAACCTGACCCCCATGGCCAGCCTGGTAGGCTGGGCCGCCGCAGGTTGCGAGCCATCGCGCATGGGCATTGGCCCGGTGCCTGCCGTCAAGAAACTGCTGGCCAAATTGGGGCTGTCCATGCACGACATGGACCTGGTCGAGATCAACGAAGCCTTTGCCTGCCAGGTGCTGGCCGTGCTCCAAGGCCTGGAATGGGATGACCCCGAACGCCTGAACGTGAATGGCTCAGGCATCTCGCTGGGCCACCCCATCGGTGCCACCGGTGTGCGCATTCTGGCTACCTTGCTGCACGAGCTGGAACGCCGCAAGGGCCGCTACGGGCTCGAGACCATGTGCATCGGCGGCGGCCAGGGCATTGCCGCCGTGTTCGAGCGGTATTGACCCTGCGGCGCAGCGCGCTTTTTCCGCAAAACACACCAGCGTTCAAGGCCCGGTGCAATACCAGCACTGCACGATGGAGCAGACTTTAGGAGACAAGACATGACCACTTTCACTCGCCGCAGCCTGCTGGCTGCTACCGCAATCGCCTGTGCGGCATTTACCGTCTGCGGCTCTGCGCATGCCCAAGGCTCGGGGGCGCCTGTGCGCTTGCTCGTGGGCTACTCTGCGGGAGGTCCGGTGGACCAGGGGGCTCGCCTTTTTGCCATTGCGCTGTCCAAGGAGCTCGGTCAGACCGTGGTCGTCGAAAACAAGACCGGCGCCAACGCGACCCTGGCAGGCAGCGAAGTGGTGCGCGCCAAGCCTGACGGCCTGACCCTGTGGTTTGCCGCCAGCCCCACCATCACCATCAGCCCCAATGTGATGAGCAAGATGCAGTTCGATCCTGCCAAGGATCTGACTCCCATTGCGCCGGTGCTGAGCTACTACAATGTGCTCGTCGTCAACAATGACCAGCCTTTCAAGAATACGCAGGAGCTGGTCGCGTACGCCAAGGCCCACCCCGGCAAGCTCAACTATGCGTCGGCCGGCGTTGGCGGCTCCAACCACCTGGGCGCGCTGCTGTTTGCCAAGCGCAGCGGCATCGAGATGAACCATGTGCCCTACAAAGGCAATGCCCCGGCGATGACCGACGTCATCGGCGGCCAGATCAACATGATGCTCGACATCATCAGCACCGCCAGCACCTACATCCACAGCGGCAAGGTGCGCGCCATTGCCGTCACCTCGCCGCAGCGCAACCCCTCGCTCCCCAACGTTCCCACGTTTGCCGAAAGCGGCATCGAGGGTCTCAAAGGCTTTGATGTGGGCGGCTGGTACGGGGTGTATGGCCCCAAGAACATGCCCGCCGATCTGACCGCCAGGCTCAACAAGTCCATCAACGCAGCGCTGGCGCAGCCCGAGCTCAAGGCCAAGTACAAGGATCTGGGCTATGACGAGTGGGTGGGCAGCCCCGAAAGGCTGGCCGAACGAGCCGCGCAGGAGCGCCAGATGTGGTCCACCGTGACCCAGGGCATTGTGATTGACTGATTACGCTTTGCAGGGCACTGTCGTGCTTTCAATTGCGGGCCGTGCGGCCCCTTGCAGACGCTGAGAGAAATGAGAAGAACCGATGGTTGACCGTATTCACGAACTGCTGGAGCGCTGGCTGCAGGAGGCGCCCGACCGCCCTTTTATCCATCTGCCCGATCGCGTCCTGAGCTACGCCGATCTCGGCCAGCTGGTGGACGCGCTCGAAGCCGAGCTGAGGAGCCAGCAGGTGCGCCCCGGCGACCGCGTGCTGGTCGTAGCCGAAAACTGCCCCGAACATGCCGCCCTGCTGCTGGCCGCCAGCCGCGTGGGTGCCTGGGCCTGCGGCGTGAATGCGCGCATGGCGCCAGGTGAGGTGCGCGCCTTTGCCGACAAGGCCGATGCCCGCATCATCTACTTCACCGACGGAGTCTCCAAGGCCGCGGCTGCGCATGGCGAACGCTTTGGCGTTACGCCTTCCTGCGTGCCGGGTCTGGCGCACAGCGCCGTGTTTGCCGATGCCCGGCCCGAGCCCGAGCCGATGGGCAACCCGGTGGCGGCTATCATCTTCACGTCCGGCACCACTGGTGCGCCCAAGGGCGTGATGATGAGCCACCGAGGCGTGGCGCATTTCGCGCGCGTGTCAGCGCAGTCGCGTCAGTTGGGGCCACAGGACAAGGTCTACGCCTTTGTGCCGATGACGCATATCTTCGGCCTGGGCACCGTGCTGCTGGCATCACTGCATGCGGGTGCGGCGCTGGAGATGCGCAGCCAGTTCGAGCCCGCCGACCTGATCGACGCACTGGCCCACCACGGTATCACCCAGCTGCAAGGCCCGCCCACCCTGTTTGCACGCCTGCTGCAGTATTGCGAGCAGCAGGGAATCACCCGCCCCGCAGCTCCCCAGCTGCGTTATCTGTACACCGGGGCAGGGCCGCTCGATCTGGCCCTCAAGCAGAAAGTCGAAGCGCTATTCGGCCAGACACTGCACCATGGTTACGCCATGAGCGAATACGCGGGCTCGCTGCACCTGACACGCATGGAAGAAACCCGCAGCGATACCAGCGCAGGCTATTGCATCGAAGGGGCCGAGCTGAAGATTGTGGACCCGAACACCGGTGCCACCCAGCCATGCGGTGAGCGGGGCGAAATATGGGTTCGCGGCACGGGTCTGATGCCCGGCTATTTCCGCGATGCCGAGGCCACGGCGACCGCACTGCGCGACGGCGGCTGGTACGCCACGGGCGACCTGGGCGAGCTGCACGCCGATGGCGCGCTGTTTGTGGTGGGGCGCCTCAAGGAGATGATCATCCGCTCGGGCTTCAACGTCTACCCCAGCGAGGTCGAGCATGCGCTGCACAGCTTCCCCGGTATCCAGCGCGCTGCCGTGGTGGGCCAGAAAGAGGCTGACGGTAACGAGGCGGTGATCGCTTTCATCGTGCAGGATGCCAGGCATCCGCCAGATGCCGATGCGCTGCAGGCGCACCTGCGCGAACACCTGGCGCCCTACAAGCGGCCTGCGCGCATCATTGTCATCGACGACCTGCCCGTCAACGCCAACGGCAAGGTCATGAAGCGCGAACTGCAGGCTCGCTTGGAATCATCCTGATACTATCAAAACAATAGCATTCAGTGCTTTCTAGTGGGGCGAGGATGCTATTTTTTCCATGAACTCATTCAGGCTTGCTGTCGACAGCTCGCCCACGCGCATGCCCTGCAACTGGCCGTTGGCATCGTAGAACAGGGTCGTCGGCAGCGCGCGGCTGCCAGCCACCTCGGTCATGGCATTTCTCGGATCCAACAGCACTTGTGCATCCGGCAGGCCAAAGCCGCGTGCGGCAGCCAACGCCACCTCGGGCTTTTCCTGCTGGTTGACCCACAGGAACTGCACCTGCGGATACCGGCGCTGTGCTTCGAGCAGCGCCGGCATTTCGCGCACGCAGGGTGTGCACCAACTGGCCCACAGATTGATCACCGCTGGCTTGCCCTTGAACTGATCGAGTGCATGTGTCTTCGCATCCAGCGCTACCAATTGCAGCGCTGGCAGGGCCTTGTCGCTGCCCGACAATTGCTGCACCAGTGCATTGCCACCCAGCCACAATGCGCCAAACAGCGCCGCAGCACCGGCCAATGGCTGAAAGACGGCCTGCTTGCGCAGCCACAGCCACCAGATGTATACGACCGCCACTGCCAACGCGGCCCAGGGCTCCCAGCCACCGTCACGGATATTGATGATGGATAGCGGCTGCGCCAGGTACTCATCGGCATACCGCGCCACAAAACCTGCGCGCGCAGCCACCAGGGCCAATAGCGGCAACAGCCAGACGTGGGGTGCGACGGTCAAACCTCGCTTGCGCGCCCAACGCGTATACAACTGGTCAGCCGCCAGAAACGCCAGCAGCAAGACCAGCAAACCCCAGGGCAGTGCAAACGGCCCAACCTGCAAACTGGCACTCATGAATGTTCTCTTTCCAGTCAGAAAAAAAGGGCTGCAGAGGTCATCTGCAGCACCTGTGTATCTGCTGTCAGAGTGCCCGGCCCGCCATTGGTTCCCCGCAAGGGCAGCGCGGGTAGCTGCTGCCCCAGGATTTCACCATGCTCGGCGGCCGTATATCGTGTGCGGACTCATTCGCCCAAGCAGCGGGCAGGGGCCCGCCCCCATAGCAGCTGGCTTACTGGTCCTCGCTCACGAGCTTGATGTTGCAATATGCTTGCAGCCCTTCGATGCCGCATTCGGATCCCCAGCCGCTTTCCTTGATGCCGCCAAATGGCGCCTCGGCCATCGAGATGTTCAAGGTATTGATGCCCAACATGCCGGTTTGCACGCCGTTGGCCAATTGCTGGCGCACGCCGCTGTCCTGCGTGAAGGCGTAGGCGGCCAGGCCATACTGCAGGCGGTTGGCGCGGCGCAGTGCCTCTTCCATCTTGTCCACAGGGTTGATGAGCGCCACCGGGCCAAACGGCTCTTCGTTCATCAGGCCTGCGTCTTCATCGACATGGCTGAGCACCGTGGGCTCCCAGAAGAAGCCCGCGCCCGGCATGCGCTTGCCGCCCGTATGCAAGGTGGCGCCGCGCTTTTGCGCGTCGGCGATCAGGCGCGTCAACGCTTCAATGCGGCGCGGGTTGGCCAAGGGCCCCATGTTGCTGGCCTCTTCCAGGCCATTGCCCACCTTGAGCTGCTTTGTGCGCTCCACAAATGCCGCTACAAAGCGGTCGAACACCTCGCGGTGCACATAAAAGCGCGTGGGTGAAATGCAGACCTGCCCCGCATTGCGGAACTTGCCCGCAACCAGCGCATCAGCGGCCTTGGCCACGTCGACATCCTTCCAGACAATGACCGGCGCGTGGCCGCCCAGCTCCAGCGTGGCGCGCTTCATGCTCCGTGCGGCCTGGGAGGCAAGCATCTTGCCCACCGCAGTGGAGCCAGTGAACGAGAATTTGGCAACTTCAGGCTGGTCGAGCAGGTAGCCCGATACTTCCGCTGGCACGCCGAACACCATGTTCAGCACACCCGCTGGCAGCCCAGCGTCGTGCAGCACCCGCACCAGTTCCTGCGCAGTGGCTGGGGTTTCTTCTGCAGGTTTGAGGATCAGCGTACAGCCCGCAGCCAGCGCCCCTGCGATCTTGCGAGCGGGAGTGATGGCGGGAAAATTCCACGGTGCAAAGGCGGCGCAGACACCGACCGGCTCATGGTGCACGGCAATGCGCTGGGTAGGCGTCTTGCCGGGTACCAGGCGGCCATAGTTGCGGCGGCCTTCTTCGGCGTACCAGTCATAGGTGTCGGCGGCGGCCAGTACTTCAAGCCTGGCTTCGCGCAACGGCTTGCCCTGTTCCAGCGTCATGCAGGTGGCAATATGGGTGGCACGTTCGCGGATCAGGCTGGCAGCCTTGCGCAGGATGTCCGAGCGCGCAAGCGGCGATGTGCGTTTCCAGCCTTCAAAGGCCGCACTGGCCGCCTGCAATGCAGCCTGCAGATCGGCCTGGCTGGCGTGGGGAAGATCGCCCAACACCGATTCGTCCACAGGGTTGAACACCGGCTCGCTCTTGCGCCCCTCGGTAGGCAGCCATTGGCCGTTGATAAACAGCTGCAATTGTGGATAAGCATGGGACATGGTCGGCTCCTGCGGGTGTTTTGGGTGCATGAATCGGCCTGTCTGAAGCGAAGGCCGATGCATACTGTGGATAAGTCTGTGTCTATTTCTTCACCAGAGCGCATTTGCCATCGGCCATGGGGCGGAAGGCCTTGTCGCCAGGGATGGTGGCAAGGATCTTGTAGTAATCCCATGGGCCTTTCGACTCCTCTGGCGACTTGACCTGGGCCAAGTACAGATCGTGCACCATGCGGCCATCTTCTCGCACATGGCCGTTCTGGCTGAAGAAGTCTTCGAGCTTGTTGGACTTGAGGTACTTGGTTACCGCCGGTCCATCATCAGAATTGATAGCTGCAACCGCCTTCAGGTACTGGGTTACCGCAGAATATGTGCCTGCATGCACCATGGACGGCATGGTTTTCTTGCCCATGCGCTCAAAAAAGCGCTGCGAGAAGGCGCGCGTCTCGGGGGTGCGGTCCCAGTAGAAGGCGGTGGCAAATGTCAGGCCCTGGGCGGTCTTGAGGCCGAGGGAGTGCACATCCTGGATGAACATGAACTGCGGCGCCACGGTCTGGTTCTTCATCAGCCCGAACTGGTTGGCCGACTTGATCGCGTTGATGGTGTCGTTGCCCGCACTCACCAGCGTAACGACAGGTGCCTTGGACTCCTGCGCCTGCAATACAAACGAGGAGAAGTCGCTGGCATTGAGTGGGAAGTTGGTGCGTCCCACGATCTTGCCGCCGCCCTTGCCGACGATGTTGGTCACCGTCTCGGCTCCTGCTTTGCCAAAGGCATAGTCCACCGCCATGATGTACCAGTCCTTCTTGCCTTTTTCCAGCATGGCATGTGCCACGCCGCTGGCCATTGCATAGGTATCGTAGGTGTAGTGAATGGCGGTGGGAATGCAGGCCTCGCTGGTCAGCGCGTCCGAAGCGCCTCCCGAGGTGAGGATGAGCTTTTTGCGTTCCTTGGCAAGGTTGTAGACCGCCATGGCGACGGCAGAGTTGTTCAGGTCCACCACCACGTCCACACCTTCGGTGTCGAACCAGGTGCGCGCGCGGCTCGCCCCCACGTCGGCCTTGCCTTGGTGGTCTGCAAAGACCACCTCGATCTTCTTGCCTGCCACCGTACCGCCAAAATCCTCGACCGCCATCTTCGTGGCCTCGACCGAGCCTCGTCCAGCCGTGTCGGCATAGGGGCCGGACATATCGCTGAGCACCGCGATCTTCACCACATCACCCGATATGCCTTGCGCCTGCACGGGCAATGCCGCAGCGGCAACAGAGGCCGCAAGCGCGGCGATGGCTGTCAAACGTTTCATGGCTAGTCTCCTTGATGTAGGGAATGGATCGGCAGTCTGTTGTCAGGATTTCTTCACCAACGGGCAGGTGCTCTTGGACAGCGGACGGAAGGCCTCATCGCCGGGAATGGTGGACACGACCTTGTAGTAATCCCATGGCGCCTTCGATTCCTCAGGCTTTTTCACCTGCACCACATACATGTCGTGCACCATGCGGCCATCCTCGCGCACGTAGCCGTTCTGCGAGAAGGCGTCGTTGATCTTCATCTTCCGGAGCTGCGCCGCCACGGCAGGCCCATCGTCGGTACCGGCCTCCTTGACGGCCTGCAGGTAAGTCATTACGGCGGAATAGTCGCCCGCCTGCACCATCGACGGCATCTTCTTCATGCGTTCGAAATAACGCTTGGCCCATGCGCGCGATTCGGGCGTGCGGTCCCAATAGAAAGCAGTGGCGAAGGTCATGCCCTGACCGTATTTGAGGCCCAGGCCATGGATGTCGTTGATGAACATCAGCTGCGGCACCAGCACCTGGTTCTTCGTCAGGCCAAAGTCGTACGCCGCCTTGATGGTGTTGACCGTGTCGTTGGTTGCATTGGCCAGCGTCACCACCTGCGCCTTGGATGCCTGCGCCTGCGTGACGTATGAGGAAAAATCGCTGGCGTTGAGCGGGTGCGCCACCTGACCGGTGATCCTGCCACCGCCCGCTTCCACAAACTCCGTCGCCGTGGCAGCCATGGCCTTGCCCGCTGCGTAGTCGACCGAGATGATGAACCAGTCCTTCTTGCCTTGCGCCAGCACGCCCTTGACGGCGGCGTTGGTCATGGCATAGGTGTCGTAGGTGTAGTGCACCAGGGTGGCGCCGCAGTGCTCGTTGGTCAACGCAGTCGAGACGGCGCCGGTGTTCATCACCATCTTGTTGCGCTCGCGTGCCAAGCCGTTGACCGCGATGGCGACTGCGGAGTTGTTCATGTTCATGACCATGTCCACACCGTCGCTGTCGAACCACTGGCGCGCCTTGGTCGCAGCCACGTCGGCCTTGTTCTGGTGGTCGGCAGAGACCAGTTCGATCTTCTTGCCCAGCACGGTGCCGCCGAAGTCGGCGATGGCCATCCTGGCGGCTTCCACCGAACCTTTTCCCGCCGTGTCGGCATACAGGCTCGACATGTCGCTGAGCACTGCGATCTTCACGACATCTCCCGAGATGCCCTGCGAATGCGCTGCAAGGCACGCCAATGCAGCGGCCAGCCCCAGTGTGGTTTTCCTCATGTTCTTGTCTCCGATTCTTATTGAGCCCCTGATGCTAGAGGTTTATGGCGCAGCAGCTTTTGCCTTTGCAAAGCCGTGCCTTAGCCTGAGCCAAAGCCCTGAAAACCCTAAGAACGTGTTTGTGATATGGCACCTGTTTCAGGTTGTCGCCTGCGTTGATCAAGTCGCGCCAAACCCCCTCTTCCGCAACCAATAATTGCGTGCCGGGGTGAAATCGCCCATGCTCCACCATCCGCCCGATACCGCAATACCGAGAAAGACAACGCAATGACACCTTCGATGTCAAGCCAATACCAGGCCGCGCTCGATGCAGGCAGCTTCCAGATCCAGCGCTGCACGGCCTGCCACAAGGCCATCTTCTATCCTCGCGAACTGTGTCCGCATTGCGGCAGCGACCAGCTGGCCTGGGAACAGCCCTCCGGCCAAGGCACGGTGTACTCGACCACCGTCATCCGCCGCAAGGCCGAGGCCGGAGGCGACTACAACGTGGCACTGGTCGATCTGGCCGAAGGCCCGCGCATGATGAGCCGCGTCGAAGGCATGGCGCCAGCCGATGTGAAGATCGGCATGGCGGTGCGCGCACAGGTGGTGCAGCACAATGGCAAGGGCTTGGTGGTATTCAAGGCCGCATAAGAACGAAAAGGACAAGCACATGGCACAAGTACACACCAGCTCCGGCCTGCGCGCGCTGCGCGGCAAGGCGGCCATCACCGGCGTTGCCACCTATGGCTGCGGCGAGGCTCCAGGCTCTGACGACATGATGCTGCTGGCGCGCGCCGCGCATGCCGCCGTGGCCGATGCGGGCCTGACCATGCAGGACATCGACGGCCTGGCGACCTGCAGCGTCAATGCCACCATGTGGCCCATGCCGGTCATCGAACACCTGGGCATCAACCCCAACTACATCAACGGCACCATGGTGGGAGGATCGAGCTTCATCGCTCACCTGCTGCCATCGATCATGGCGCTCGAAGCTGGCCAGTGCAAGCATGTGCTGGTGTGCTACGGCAGCGCGCAGCGCTCTGCCGCCTTTGGCCGCAAGGAATCGACTGCTGCACGCAAGTTCATGGATCCGCAGCCCTTCGAGCACCCCTTCGAGCCCGTGATGCCGGTGGCAGCCTATGCCATGGCAGCCGCACGCCATATGCACCAGTACGGCACCACACGCGAGCAGCTGGCTGCCGTGGCGGTGTCGGCCCGCCAATGGGCACAGAAGAACCCCGAAGCCTTCATGCGCGACCCACTGACCATTGAAGAGGTATTGGGCGCCCGCATGATTGCAGACCCGTTCACCGTGCGCGATTGCTGCCTGGTGACCGACGGCGCCGGCGCCTTTGTGCTGAGCCGCGCCGAAGACGCCAAGGCCGGCCCCAACGCCCCCATCTATGTGCTGGGCAATGCCACGGCCTGCTGGAACCGCCAGATCTCATCCATGCCCGACCTGACGGTCACCGCCGCCAGCCAATCGGGCGCACAGGCCTTTGCAATGGCTGGACTGCAGGCTGCAGACATGGATGTGGTGGAGCTGTATGACGCCTTCACGATCAACACCCTGCTCTTTCTGGAAGACCTGGGCTTTGTCAAGAAAGGCGAGGCGGGGGCCTTTGTTGCCAGCGGCGCAATTGCTCCCGGCGGCAGCCTGCCGGTCAACACCAACGGTGGAGGACTGTCGTGCGTGCATCCAGGCATGTATGGCATCTTTGCATTGATCGAAGCCGTGCGCCAGTTGCGCGGCAATTGTGGCGAACGCCAGATCGCAGGCGCCCAGCTGGCCCTGGCCCACGGCAACGGCGGCACGCTGTCCAGCCAGGCCACGGCGATCCTCGGCACGGCCGCAACCTTGTGACAGGACAGCAGACATGATCCGCGATAACGAAACCCTGGAAGCGCTGCTCGACAGCGTGCGCCGCTTTGTGCGCGAACGCCTGGTACCGGCCGAAAACGAAGTGGCCGAAACCGATGAGATTCCCGAATCCATCGTGCAGGAGATGCGCGAGCTGGGCCTGTTCGGCCTCACGATCCCCGAAGAGTTCGGCGGCCTGGAGCTGACGATGGAAGAGGAAGTGCGCGTGCTGCTGGAGCTGTGCCAGACCTCGCCC
Source organism: Comamonas odontotermitis (assembly GCF_040396735.1). GTDB lineage: Bacteria > Pseudomonadota > Gammaproteobacteria > Burkholderiales > Burkholderiaceae_C > Comamonas > Comamonas odontotermitis_C. Next base: position 90,598 of record NZ_JBEBNZ010000008.1, on the reverse strand, counting down.
GCGTTCCGCTCGGTGATCGGCACCACCGTGGGCATCGGCTCGCAAGGCATTCTGATGGATGGCTCCGACGCGCAGAAAGCGCAGTGGCTGCCCAAGCTGGCCACCGGCGAGGTGATCGCCTCGTTTGCGCTGACCGAGCCCGAAGCTGGGTCGGACGCCGCATCGCTGCGCACCACGGCCATCAAGCAGGGCGACCACTACATTGTCAACGGCACCAAGCGCTTCATCACCAATGCGCCACACGCCGGCATGTTCACGCTGATGGCGCGCACCAACCCGGCCGACAAGGGCGCGGGGGGCGTGTCGTCCTTCATCGTTGATGCAAAGACGCCCGGCATCAGTTTTGGCAAATACGACAAAAAGATGGGCCAGCGGGGCGCGCACACCTGTGACGTGATCTTTGACAACGTGAAGGTGCCCGCCGCAAACCTGATCGGCCTGCAGGAGGGTCGGGGCTTCAAGACCGCGATGAAGGTGCTGGAAAAGGGTCGCATCCACATCGCCGCCGTGGCCGTGGGCTGCGCCAAGCGCATTCTGCGCGATGCGCTGCAGTATTCGCTGGAGCGCAAGCAGTTCGGCCAGCCAATTTGCGATTTTCAGCTGGTGCAGGCCATGCTGGCCGACAGCCAGGCAGAGCTGTATGCCGCCGAGTGCATGACCATTGACGCCGCCCGCCGGCGTGACGATGGCCAGACCGTGTCCACCGAGGCGTCGAGCGCCAAGATGTTTGCCACCGAAATGTGCGGCCGCGTGGCCGACCGTGCCGTGCAGATATTGGGAGGCGCGGGCTACATGGCCGAATACGGTATCGAGCGCTTCTACCGCGATGTGCGCCTGTTCCGCCTGTACGAAGGCACCACGCAGATTCAGCAGATCATCATTGCGCGCAACATGGTGCGCGAAGCGAGGGCCAACGCATGACCCGCGAGTTCGAGCTGCGCTTGGTGGCGCAAAGCATGGAGACTACCCGATGAGCACGGTAGATCGCCAGCACATGAGCATCGAGGACATGAACAGCCGCGTGCCTTTCCTGCGCCTCATCGGTGCCAGGCAGGATCCGAACTTTGAGGACGGTATTGTGCGCGTGCACCTGCCCGATCTGCGCGAAGACCTGTGCAACCAACTGCCTGCGGCGCACGGCGGCATTCTGATGACCTTGCTGGATGTAGCCATGTCGCGCGCGGCCGTACTGGCGCCTGGGGCGCCATCAAGCACCGCAGTGACGGTGGAGATGTCTTCGCGCTTCATCTATCCAGGGCGCGGCCCGCTGGTGGCTGAAGGCTGGGTCATCAACCAGGGCCGCTCGCTGTGCACGTGCCAGGCCAACATCTATGATGCGGAGCGCCGCATTCTGGCCACCGCGCAGGGCACCTTCAAATACTGGAAGGCGCATGCCTACGACAAGCCCTCCGAAGGCAGTGCATAAGGCGGTGCATAACGCAAGGATTTGTGGATAAGCAGGCCGTCATCGCTTGTCCATCCGACATCGGCAGCGATTGAAACCATCGTTATCCACATGAAAAACGCGACCCTTGGGTCGCGTTCTTTTATTCACAGGCTACCTGACCTATTGGCGCCGGGCTTACTTGGCGTCCGGCAGCTCGATCTTGACTTCCAGCACTTCCAGGTTGTCCTGGCGCTCCAGATTGACGCGGACATCGTCCGGATTGACTGAAACGTACTTGGCGATCACAGCCATCAGCTCTTTTTGCAGAGCAGGCAGATAGTCGGGCTGGTTGTTGCTGCGGCCGGTGCGCTCGTGCGCCAGAATGATCTGCAGGCGCTCTTTTGCAACCGAGGCCGTCTTCTTCTTTTCACCCAGGAACAGGGACAGCAAGGACATGGCACTTACCTCCCGAAAATGCGTTTGAAGAAACCAGGCTTTTGCGCTTCGATGAAGCGCATCGGCTTGTCTTCGCCCAGAAAGCGCGACACCACATCCTTGTAGGCTTCCGATACGTCTGTTTCAGGCAGGTTGATCGCAGGCGTACCCTGGTTGGAGGCCTGCAGCACCGATTCGGACTCGGGAATCACCCCGATCAGCTTGATGCGCAGAATGTCCTGGATATCCTCCAGCGACAGCATCTGGCCATCCTGTACGCGGTTGGGGTTGTAGCGGGTAATGAGCAGGTGTTCCTTGATCGGGTCGCCACCGTCGATGGCTCGTTTCGTCTTGGAGCTGAGCATGCCCAGGATGCGGTCGGAATCGCGCACGGATGAGACTTCGGGGTTGGTCACCACCAGCGCTTCGTCTGCAAAGTGCATGGCCATCAACGCACCGCTTTCGATACCGGCGGGCGAGTCGCAGACGATGTAGTCAAAATCCATCTCCGCCAGATCCTTGAGGATCTTCTCGACGCCTTCCTGCGTCAGCGCATCCTTGTCACGGGTCTGCGACGCCGCAAGGATGTAGAGGTTTTCCAGCTGCTTGTCCTTGATCAATGCCTGGTTCAGGTTGGCCTCGCCCTGGATCACATTGATCAGGTCGTACACCACGCGGCGCTCGCAACCCATGATCAGATCGAGATTGCGCAGACCGACGTCAAAGTCGATCACGGCCGTTTTGTGGCCCTGCAATGCCAGACCAGCCGCAAAGCTTGCACTGGTGGTAGTTTTACCAACTCCGCCTTTGCCGGAAGTTACAACGACGATTTTTGCCATCTTTTGATCCGTTCTCTTTACGTCCTCAATTGTTCAATGCCCGGTGGGCCGTCTCCAAAGCTCACCATCCCAGGCCGCCTATAGCGGCTCAATCAGCAGTCTTTCGCCATCCAGGCGCACCATCGCAGGTTTGCCTGCCACATCCGGCGGCAAGTCTGATTCAACGGTACGGTAGATACCGGCAATCGATACCAGTTGCGGCTCAAAACAGGTGCAATAAATGCGGGCCGACGTATCACCCCGCGCACCGGCCACGGCTCGTCCGCGCAACGGGCCATACACATGCACATTTCCGTCGGCAATCACTTCGGCACCAAAGCTGACAATGGCGTTGACCACCACATCGCTGCCTGCCGCATAGACCTGCTGGCCCGAGCGCATGGGTTTGTCCACCCGTACGGTGGTCTTGGCCGGCAATTGCACTTCCTTGACCACTTCCACTTCGTGGATCACCTCGCGCACTGCGGGCTCTTCCGCAGCAGTTGCGCGCACCGGTGGCGCCTCGGGCGCGGCAGTAAGGCCAGCCGCACGGGCGGCCTGCATCTGCTGCGCATTGCCGCCACGCACGGCCACCGGCATGGTGCGGTACTGGCGCAGCAAGGCCGTCAGCGCCTCGAAGTCGATGGGCGTTTCTGCGTCGCGCACCTGTACCAGGTCAATCAGCACGGGATCGTTGTCGAACAGCTCCGAATCACTGCCGAAGCGCTCCGAAAACTCGCGCGCCAACTGCTCGGCATCTGTCGAACGCAACGCAAATGCGACCACTGGCAACTGGGCGCTTTTCATATCAAAACCGCTGCGCTGCGTCGTTTCACCTGACATGGATGTAGTAGCCGATCTATGGACTGGACATGAATCGGCAAAGTGTAACCTGCCATGCAGCGAATCGCCGCTGCGCTCCACCGGTTTTAAGGCCAAAGCGCCATTGCGGCAACACTCTTTTACCAATCCTGCAGGCCAAACACGGTCAATTACCGCTAATTACCAGCACTTGAACAAAAAAAGAGGCGCCAAGGCGCCTCTTGCTGCGTTTTACACGCTCAGTGCAGTTTGTGCCCGCAGTTCCCGCAGAACATGTCGTCAGCGGCAACCACTTCAAAGCAGTTGCTGCAGCGCGGCAAAGGCGCCTGGGTGGCTGATTGTGCTGGCGTTGCCGTGGACGTCGCTCCGGGTACAGCAGCGCCAGAAGGCGTGGCTACCGGGGCTGGCGGCGAGACGGGCGCCACAGGTGCTGGTGCTTGCACCGGCGGAACAGGTTCCACGGATGCCTTGGCTGGTTGCGGCGCCGGCGCAGATGCCTCCGTGGCGGCCGGGGCGACAGGGGTCACTGCCGGACCTTGGGAGCCTTGAGCCGTCGGGGCATGCGCTGCCTGCGCTGCCACATGGGCGGTGGTTGCCACGGCAACCCCCCGGCCAGCCGCCGCACTGGTAGCAGCCGGTGTTGCTGCAGGGCTTGCAGCAAAGATGTCCGCCGGGTTGGCGTTCTGGCCAGCAGCGCCCGGCACACCCGCGGATGGCGCTGCTCCTGCTTGGGGAGCATGTGTCTCCGTATGGGTGGCATGGCGCACCTTGTCGGCGGCTTCACGGGCCATGTCCTGCGCCTGGCGGGCTTTTTCGCGCGCCAGGGCAATGCCGGCCTGCAGGCTTTCTTCAGTAGCCTTTTCATCCAGGCCATCCGTCACCATCAGGTAGATGATGTTCATTCCCATGATCATGACCTGCATGGTCAGGGCCATCAGCACTGCAAACAGAATGACGGTGGACAGGGTGCCCGCGACCAGATGGCCATTGAATGCCATCGGGCCAAATGCGCCGCCGCCAAAACCTCCCAGCATGGTAGGGCCGATGATGGCGCTGGCCAAGGCCGTCATGTATGCAAAGCCCGGCATGAAGCCGGTAAACAGCACCAGCGCAATGATGCCGACCACCACATACAGCGCCAGCAGCATCAGCACCAATGGCACCAGGCGTGTACGCACCACGGACACCACCAGCGAGACCGCGCCCTTGAGGCTGCGGCCATCCCAGATGGCTGGTGCCAGCAAAGGCGCAGCCACCCAGTACAAGGCAATGAAGAACACCGATGCAATGATGACCATTGCCGGATGGGCAAAGAACAGCAGGATCGGCCCGATGAAGGGGATCTTGCAGATGAAGTAGACCAGGGCCCCCACCAGACACAGCGCCAGCACCAATGCCAGCACCAGCAGGCCGAACAGGATGAACTTGGGTACGCACAGCAGGCCTGCCCTCAAGGCATCGGCAATGCTGCGCTCTTCCACATCCTTGGCCTTGTCCTGCAGCAGGATGCCCACTGCCGATGTACCTGCCCAGAACACAATGAGGGCTGCAACGAAAAAGAGGAAAGCCAGGAACACGCTGCCCATGCGGGTGGCCAGCATCTGGCCGCCCATCAGCACCAGCCCGCCGGCCAGCCAGGTCAGAAACGACAGACCGAGCACGCGCCATTGCGTCAGCCCCTCGGCCGCCCGCATCAATTGGCCAAAGTCAATCGACTTGAGCATGGATTTGGTGGAAGACATGCAATTCTCCTTTTTCTACTTGAGCGGCCACCGTGCCATGCGCACTGTGGCCCCCTGCTATGCAGCGCTGCTGCGAACTGTATCCATGGCAGGCCGCACAGGTGCGCGCCCCGCCATTCAGGTAAAGCGAGCGTCAGTTGATCGTGCTGACCCAGGGCCTGGCCTGGATCACGAAATGCTCAATCCCTGCCGGCACGTTTTTGTCGGCCGATTTCTTCACTTCCACCGGGTTGCCGGCTTCGGTGGGCGCAGTGCCGGACTTCAGGTTCACCTTCTTGGCCCGCAGGTCGCGGGGTGAGACGGTGACATAAATCGTGGCGCCCCCACGGTTATCAGCCATCAACGTGGCAATGTCCTTGATGGCCGTCATCGCATCCTTGTGCTCCTGGGTTGCCTTGGCAGCCCAGGGAAGATCGATCACCACCGAGTCGAGCACCTTGATATTGCGGGTGCCATTGGCCTGGCCGGACTTGAAAACCTGCTCGGTCGTCACCGTCTCGCTCGCACCGATGCGCTGCTTGACGGGCAAGGCAGCCATGGCCTCCACCGCACGTTGGCGCAATTCATCGGCGCTGGTGGTCTCCGCCTGCATCTTCTGCTCCCACTCGGTAAACACCGGTGGTACAGCCGGTTCCCGGCAGCCGGGAGGCGACGCCACGCCGCACTCCACCTGAACAGCGCCTTGGGTTGCTGGCGGCGCCGCTTCCTGTGGCGGAGCCACACAGCCTGCCAGCAGCACGGCAGACATCAATGCGGAAATTTTGAACATGAACTTCACAACTCTCTCCTTCAATTCAACAAATCATCCAGGGACTGCTTGCGCGCTGGCTTGCGCGGTGCAGGACGCGCGGGCGCCGGCTCAGCCACGGGTGCAGGCACTGCTTCTGCAGGCACGGCGACGACTGCATCTGCAGCGGGCACGGCCTCCGGCTGTGGCGGGGCAATGGATTCGTTCGGGGCCAGTACGGCCTCAGCAGGCAGCGCAGCCGGAGCAGGGGGAGGCTCGATCGGTGCAGCAGCTGGCGCGCTGATGGCGGGTTTGTCCACGGGAGCTGCCTTGCGCTGCTGCTGGCTCTTCCACCACCAGGCACCACCGCCAGCCAGCAAGGCGAGCGCCAGCCCTCCCAAGGCAATCCACTTGCCTGCACCACCACCGGCCTCTGGAGCCTGCGGCATGGGGTTGCGTTCCGTGGCGGCTCTGCGGGGCCGGGCCTCCGGGGTGCTGTTGGCAACAGGTTTGACGGTCTTATCGACCGGCTGGGCCGGTGGCGCCGTTACAACGGTCGCGGCGGGCGCTGCCGCCTTGCCAGTCACCAGCCAGTCATTGCCCAGCTTGCCTTCGTCGGTTGCAGCCGTGCGCAGGCTGGGAGCGGCTGCCACCGTGCTGGCAGCGCTGCCGCCAATCACCATGGCCGGGCTGGTATCGATGCGCTCGCCATTGCGTTCTGGCGCAGGCGCGCTGCTGTCCTGCACATTGCCAAATACCAGGATGGCCTTTTCCTCTTCTGGCGACAAAGGGTCTTCGTTGTCTCGCCGAGCCTCTTCAAAGTTGGGAGCCTGCTCAAACCGGCAGCCGCACTTGCCGCAAAACCGGGCATCGCCCTTGCACAGTGCCCCGCAATCGGGACAGGTGGTGTAGGCCGGAGCAGAAGCAGCAGGCTTGCCTCTGCTCGCTGCTGCCGGCGCAGAAGCTGGTACAGCTGCCTCTACCTTGCAGCCGCATTTTTTGCAGAATTTGGCACTTGGCGGCAATTCTTCTCCGCATTGCACACAGTCCATGGGTACGCCCTCCAAAACCGGTATGCCGTTGCAAACGGCACACCATATTAGTTTTCAATGTCAGTTTCATTATCCATTCCCAGACCGCATGATGCCAGCAGTGGCCGTGCATGCGGGCAAAAGCAGGGCCCGCTACTGGGGAGATCCACAGTTGCGAAGGCGGTCTCGGCCGGGCGCAACGATATGCCTTGCTGCAGCTTTTAAAGAGTTTCCCTCTCTCTACAGGTGCTGCCAAATTCACTATGATGCAGCACCTTTTTTACTTCTGGCAGCGTGCAGGCATGGCTTGTGCAGCGGGCTGCCTCTTCATCGACCATGTCCGAATCCTTTCTCCCCCGCTGGCGCGAAGTGCGTCCCGGCACCGATGATGTTGTCGCGCCCGATGAGCGTCTGCCCTGGCCGCAGACCTCGGTCATGGGGGTGCAGCATGTCATCGCCATGTTCGGCTCTACCATTCTGGCGCCGATCCTGATGGGCTTTGACCCGAATGTCGCCATTTTGATGAGCGGCGTGGGCACGCTCATCTTTTTCCTACTGACCGGAGGGCGGGTGCCCAGTTACCTGGGCTCCAGCTTTGCCTTCATCGGGGTGGTGATTGCGGCAACCGGCTATGGCGGCTCCGGCGCCAATGCCAATATCGGCGTGGCCTTGGGGGGCATCATGGCCTGCGGTCTGGTCTATACCCTGGTCGGCTTTCTGGTGCAGGCCATCGGCACGCGCTGGATCGAGCGCTTCATGCCCCCAGTCGTCACGGGTGCCATTGTTGCGGTGATCGGCTTGAACCTGGCCGCCGTGCCCATCAAGAACATGGCCTCCAACAACTTCGAAAGCTGGATGCAGGCACTGACCTTTGTCTGCGTTGGCATGGTGGCTGTCGTGACGCGCGGCATGGTGCAGCGCCTGTTGATACTGGTGGGGCTGATCGCGGCATCCGTCATCTACGCCGTACTCACCAACGGCATGGGCCTGGGCAAGCCGGTCGACCTGAGCGGCGTCGCCAATGCGGCATGGATCGGTATGCCGAACTTTGCGGCACCGCAGTTCAGCGCGCAGGCAGTTTTCATGATCGTTCCAGTCGTGATCATCCTGGTGGTGGAAAACCTGGGCCATATCAAGGCCGTCACCGCCATGACCGGCAAGGATCTGGACCGCTACATGGGCCGTGCCTTTATCGGCGACGGTGTTGCCACCATGGTCAGCGGCAGCGTGGGAGGCACCGGCGTCACCACCTATGCAGAGAATATCGGCGTGATGGCCGCCACCCGCATCTACTCGACCGCCGTCTTCATGGTGGCCGGCGTCATTGCCCTGCTGCTGGGCTTTTCGCCCAAGTTCGGTGCGCTCATCCAGGCTATTCCGTTGCCCATCATGGGGGGCGTGTCGATTGTGGTGTTTGGCCTGATTGCAGTGGCGGGTGCCAAGATCTGGGTCGACAACCGGGTCGACTTCTCGCAGAACCAGAACCTGATCGTGGCGGCCATCACCCTGATCATCGGCACCGGTGACTTCACGCTCAAGTTCGGCAGCTTTGCCTTGGGTGGTATCGGTACCGCAACCTTTGGTGCCATCATCCTCTACCAATTGTTCAATCTGGGAAGCAAGCGCTGATACTGCACCGCTCCATGCATTCGTCTTCCAGCAAGCCCGGCCATGCCCGGGCTTCTTTTTTTGGAATGCACGGATCGAGCATCGCCGAGGCTGCGGCCAAGCAAGGCAGGCAGCTATCGCCACACCCCAGTTACCGCATTTTCAGCAGTCGGGTATTTGTCCGAATAATCGTTTCATAGGCAACGACTGCTAAGATTTGCGCGTTTTTCGCGGCACCCTGCCCGTGATACACCCCAGAAAACAAAAACACCGTATTGGAGCTCCCATGTCGTTGAATGACCGTGTGCGCTACGGCGCCCTGCATACCCGCATCATGTCGGCACAACAGGCAGCCGCCCTGATACCCGCAGGAGCCAATGTGGGCATGAGCGGCTTCACGGGCGCAGGCTACCCCAAGGCACTGCCACAGGCGATCGCCGCCCACGCCCAGGCCGAGCATGCGGCTGGCAGGGCCTACAAACTCAATGTATGGACAGGGGCCTCCACCGCCGCCGAATGCGATGGAGCCTTGGCCAGTGCCCATGCATTGGGCCAGCGCCTGCCATTCAATACCGATCCCACCGCGCGAAAGGCCATCAACGCCGGGGAAATCGACTTCATCGACATGCATCTTTCGCATGTGGCGCAGCATGCATGGTTCGGCTTTCTGGGGCACATGGATGTCGCCGTGGTCGAAGTGCTGGGCATCACTGCCGATGGCCTGCTGATTCCGTCCACGGCGATAGGCAACAACAAGACCTGGCTGGAGATTGCCGACAAGGTGATCCTGGAAGTGAACACCAAGCCGTCCGCCAGGATGGAAGGCATGCACGATGTCTATTACGGCACGGCCATTCCGCCGCGCCGCGTGCCGATCAACATGACGCATGCGGATGACCGCATTGGCCAGCCCTATCTGAAGGTCGACCTGGACAAGGTGATCGCCGTGGTGGAAACGCACAAGGGCGACCGCGACAACGTGTTTGCCGCGCCCGATGCCAACTCCAGCACCATTGCCGCGTCCATCATCGATTTTCTCTCCCACGAGATGACGATGGGCCGACTGCCCAAGGAGATGCTGCCCATCCAGTCCGGTGTCGGCAATGTGGCCAATGCCGTGCTGGCAGGACTGCTCACGGGGCCTTTCGACAACCTGCTGGGCTTTACCGAGGTGCTGCAGGACGGCATGCTGGAACTTCTGCGTGCCGGCAAGATGAGCCGGGCCTCCGCGACCGCGATCTCCCTGTCGAGCAGCGCGTACCAGGATTTCGAGGACAACATCGATTTCTACCGGGACCGCATCATCCTGCGTCCCCAGGAAATCTCCAACCACCCTGAGCTGGTGCGCCGCCTGGGTGTGATCGCCATGAATTCGATGATCGAGGCCGACATCTACGGCAACATCAACTCGACCCATGTGATGGGCTCAAGCATGATGAACGGTATCGGCGGCAGCGGTGACTTTGCCCGCAATGGCTACCTGTCGTTCTTCGTGACACCATCGGTCGCCAAGGGTGGCAGCATCTCCTGCATCGTGCCCATGTGCTCTCATGTGGACCACACCGAGCACGACACGCAGATCATCGTTACCGAGCAGGGCCTGGCCGACTTGCGCGGCCTCTCGCCCAGGCAACGCGCCAAGGTCATCATCGACCAGTGTGCCCACCCGGATTACCGCCCGATGCTGCACGACTACCTTGATCGCGCCATGAAGCAATCGGCCGGCCTGCACACGCCGCACATCCTGACCGAGGCCCTGTCGTGGCATCAGCGTTATCTGGATACCGGCTCCATGAAAATCGCCTGATCAGGCACCACTCCATGTCGCCCCGGCAGCCCCGCTGCGCGGGGCTTTTTCATCTGTCTCCGAGGCAATAGCAGCGCCAGTCTGCGAGGAGCAGAATAGCGGCGCTCCATGAAACTGCTTCATGGAGAAATTGGCACATGCGCTGATTAATTCTGCGCATGATGCTATAAAAATTGCAGCTATTTATCCGAATTCCTCATCCATAACAGTATCGGAGACAAACATGGAAACTCTGGAACAGCGCACCATCTCCAAGATCAGCTGGCGGCTATTGCCACTGCTCATGGTCTGCTACTTCATCGCGTATCTGGATCGCGTCAACATCGGCTTTGCCGGGGCAAGCATGTCCAAGGACCTGGGGTTTACCGCCGCAGTCTTCGGCAGTGCTGCAGGCATTTTCTTCCTGTCATACTTTTTATGCGAGGTCCCCAGCAATCTGGCGCTGGAGAGGTTTGGCGCACGTAAATGGATCGCCCGCATCATGTTCACCTGGGGCATTCTGTCCGCAGCGCAGGCCTGGGTGGGAGGCGCCACCAGTTTCAACGTGGTTCGCTTTCTGCTGGGCATTGCCGAAGCAGGCTTCTTCCCGGGGGTGATCTTCTACATCACCCTCTGGTTTCCCGCCGCCTACCGTGCACGCATCGTGGGCTGGTTCATGTTTGCCATCCCCATCTCCACCGTGATCGGCGCACCAATCTCCGGCTTGATCCTGGATATGGATGGCATGGGCGGCATGCACGGCTGGCAATGGCTGTTCATTCTGGAGGCCCTACCTGCTGTCCTGCTGACCTTTGTCGTTCTTTTCTACCTGCCCGATGGCCCGCAGGATGCCAAATGGCTGTCTGCCGACGAACGCGCCTGGCTGGACAAAACCCTGGCCACCGAACGCCAGAACCGTGAATCCATCCATCACATCTCCTGGAAGCAGACCTTGCTCAATCCCAAGGTGATCGCGCTGGGTTTTGTCTACATGGGCATCACCGTGCCGCTGTACGGCCTGGGCTTTTTCCTGCCGCAGATCATCAAGGGATTTGGCGGCCTGTCCAATGTGCAGATCGGCTTCATCAACGCCTTCCCCTATCTGGTCGGCGCCATCGCGATGATCTTCTGGACGCGCGGCTCCGACAAGATGAAGGAACGCAAATGGTTTGTGCAGATTCCCCTGCTGTGCATCGTTGCAGGCCTGTTGATCGCAGCCAACACCTCTGCGCCGGTGCCCAAGATGGCGGCCGTCACACTGGCTGCCTTTGGCATCTTCAGCGCATTGCCTACCTTCTGGACCCTGCCCACCGCGTTCCTGAGCGGCACCGCCGCAGCCGCCGGGATCGCCTGGATCAACTCCATCGGCAACCTGGGCGGCTATATCGGTCCCACGATTTTCGGCAGCCTCAAGGACAAGATGGGCAATGACGTGTATGCCGTGATGTTCCTCGCGTCGCTGGCAGTGGTGGCCTTCTTGCTGGTGCTTTTCATGCGGCATGACTCTCGCGCGGAAGGTTTCGAAATAAAGGCGCAGCCTCACTAAGCAGGCATCTCTACCGCTCCCCTGACACGCGCCTTCGGGCGCGTTTTAATGGCGCCGCAGCACTAGATGTGAAAGTCTACCGTCGCCGCCTGGCCGGCGGTTGGGCGCAAGACACCCGGGGTATCGTCCACAGCGCCTGCCTTGCCATGCAGTGCAATATCTGCGTTATCCAAAGCGCGCGCACAACTGGCCCCGAACAGCAGGATCGCGGATGAAAAATAGATCCACATCAGCAACACCACCAGCGAACCGGCCGCGCCGTAGGCTGACACCACGGCGGCAGTGGACAGGTACCATGCCAGCACCTGCTTTCCAACGGTGAACAGGAGTGCGCCAATGCCAGCGCCTGCAATCAGGTAACGCAGCCTGGGCTTGTCGCCCGTGCCGATGCGCATCATGCCAACGAACAGGGTGACGGTGATGACGAATGACACCGCCTCATTGACCACCCCCATCAACAGGCTGGGCGCCTGCATGTGCAGCACCGTCCCCGCCCATTTGGTGGTGACGCTGAGCATGGTGGTGATCACCAGCGAGATCAGCATCAAGAAGCCCAGCACCAGGATATAGCCCAGACCACGCAACCGCTGCATCAGCGAATACCACCAGGGCGTGCCGCTCTTGTCCACATCCTGCCCATGGTTCCACAGGCGCTCGAGCGAGGTCTGCAGTTCCACAAACACACCGGTGGCACCTGAGAGCAGCATCACAAAGCCCACCGCCGATGCGATGAGGCCTTGCGATTTGGTCTGCGCGCTCTGCAGTGCACCACGCACCACCCCTGCCACCTGGGTGCCCATGACCGATTCCACCTGGTGGATCAGCGTGGACTCGATGTATGCGCGGTCGAGCCACCAGCCCAGCAAACCCACGATCAGCAACAGAAGCGGTGCCAGGCTGAGCATGCCGTAAAACGACATGGCCGCACTCATGCGCAAGCCATCGGCCCCCAGCCACAATTGGACTGCGTTGTAGAAAGGCTGAAGCGGATGAAAGCGCCTGGAAAATTGCTGCCAGGCCGTTGGAGGCGAATCGTGCATCCCCCGATTCTGACGCGGCAGCCCTGCTCTGCCGTGTCAGCAATCGGCCATAGCTTGCTCAAATACTCAGGTTCTGCGGCGCCTTGCCCCCAGCCCCATGAGGCCCGCGATCACGCTCAGTACCGCAAGAGCCCATGCAGACAGCGCTGGAACACCCACAGGCGCGGGCTGCGCGGAGCCATCCTGAACAACCACGCTCAAAGGCGTCAGCGTTTCGCTGGGGGCGTTCTCCGTATCGCCTGCATAGCGTGCAGTCAGTGCATGGGTGCCCACGGCCAGACTGCTGATCGCCAGGTTCGCCGAGCCGCCGGCTCCCAGCGGCACGCTGCCGATTGGCGTGCCATTGTCCATGAAGGTGACCGTTCCGGTGGCCGCTGCCTTGGCTTCAGTTGCCTTGCTTTCGGCTGCCAGCGCGCTCTTGGGCTTGGCGGCCACCGTGGCGTTCAAGGTCAGAGGCTGGCCCGCAATGACCGGATTGGGTGTTGCTGCCAGCGTCAGCATGGTGGGTGCCTGGGCAACAGGCGAGCAGGACACAGCGATGTTCGTGACATTCGCGCCGCTGACCGTGCCACTGCCTTGGGCCACCGTGCATGTCTGCGCTGGAGACGTGGGCTGTGCCAGTACGGTGACCGCATAGGCAGCAGCGTCGGCAAGCGGAGCTGCAAAGACGATGCTGCCATTGGCGCTGACAGGCAAGCTCTGCGCACTGTGGCTCTCGCCCAGCACCAGGCCGGTGCCCGTCAGGCCGGAGACGGTTCCCCCCAGGGTGTAGCGGCTTGGCGTTGTGATCTCACCGACCGACATGCTGGTATTGACGGTAACGGAATTGCCGGGAGCCAGGGCCCGCGACCATTGGAGTGCGCCACCGTTTTCATCACAGTTGGTATCCACACGGTTTTCGAGTTGCGCGCGATCGATCTGCCGCCATATGGAATTGAAATAGCCCGCAAAATAGGCGTCCGGAGCCGTTTGCGGAGTCAGCACCGTCGTATGCGGTGCAGCGCCCGCTACGGGGCAGCCGCTGGCGCCACCAGCCGTGCTTGCGCCCTGCCCGCCAGCACTGGCGGTGGCGGCTTCAAAATAAGGCTTCGTCTTGCCCTCGCCCGTTGGTGATGCCAGTGCTGCACCCAGCATGATCTGCGCAGCCCGCGTGGTGCCAATGCCGGCAGCATTGTCGAGCGTGAATGCCTTGGTGAACTGCCGGCTGCCATTGACATACTGGACAGTGAGCGTTGCAGTGACACCGGTATTGCCCAATGCGCTTTTCACGGTCACGGTGAACGGATCGGCGGCAGTTCCGCTACCGGAGACCCCGCTCAAGGATTTCGGCGTGTAGGGAGTCCCTGTGAGCGTGAAATCGGTGATGTGCGAGCCCAGATGCTGTCCGAAGTCCGGCTTGAACAGCTCCCCGGACCACGCAACGATGAAGCCCATGTCGGCCGTTCCGTCCACCACGGTGTAAGGCTGAACCAGCCCTCTGCCTGGTATATCGCTGCTGGTGACCTGGAACGAGTTGTCTTCACCCACCCTGATCTGCAGTGGCGAGCCGGCAATGGTAACCGACGGTGTCGTTGCGGCAGTGGCAAGTGCAGGCAGCAGGGCCGGAGCAAGCAGCAGCACACTCGCTACAGAGCGGCGCGCAAGCGAAGCCAGGGCATGGGGATGGGCGTTCCGCACGGAAAGAAAGTCTGCCGCGCATTTTTCCGGGGATGTCAGAGCCGGCCGGGTACTGGGCCTCAGAACGGCGAAAATGGGTCGAGAAAAGGGGATCGAAAAAGGCACAGACTGTCTCCAAAATGGCTCGAAAATGGATGTTCTGCGAAAGCATAGGAGGCTTTGCCGAGTGCTTGGGGCACCTGATATGCCAGCCGCTGACGCGGGGTGATGGAGGGCAGGTGATTTCGACGAATGACTGAAAAACGCCGACGAGCGCCCTGTGGCGTATCTTCTAATTTGGCTTCTCGATCACTTCATCACTCCGTCAACTGCTGGATGCATCTGGGTATATCCAGCCCTGGCACGGCCCGAAGACCATGAGCCATTCAACGCTTGACATTCACACAGTGGCAATCTTTAGCGTGCGTCACTAGGCCGAAGCGTTCTGGAAGCCCTTCATCCGTCGTTGCATCGCCTTGTCGTACTTGTGCAAAGGAAAGACATGGATCCGGCAAACCATCAGAGAGAGAGTTTTGGCAAGGCTCTGCGGCAGGCCACGCTGCGTCTGAGCCTGTTGTACTGGAGCTGCATGTTCGTGGCAGACAGTGTGCTGGGCTACTTCATCCGTATCGATCCGGTCGAATCCGCTCCGCTCAAGTTCGTATTGTTCGGCGCCAGCGCGCTGATGACCTATGGCATGTCGAGAATACTGTTCCGCCTGCGTCACATATCTTTCACGCGCAAGGCATTGCTGTGCTTTGGCATGACGGCGGTGGCAGCGCCCATCTTCACCGCCATCGACTTTCTGAACTACATGCTCTGCGAGTACCCCGAGCCTGTGTCCTTCGATCCGCTGTATGCCGGCTACATGCTGCTCGAAGGCGCTTCCATGCTGTTTGGATGGAGTTGCCTGTTCATGGCGCTGCTCTACAACTTCGAAGTCCGAGACCGCGAGCGGCGCCTGGCACTGGTGCGGGAAGAGGCCCTGATGGCACAGATGCGTGCGTTGCGTTACCAGGTGAATCCGCACTTCCTTTTCAACACGCTCAACTCCATTGCCGGTTTGATCGAGGAAGGGGCTGCGACACGGGCCGAGCGCATGGTGTTGTCGCTTTCCACCTTCCTGCGCACCACACTGGCGCTGGACCCAATGCATGACGTGGCGCTGGCAGAAGAGTTGCGCCTGCAGCAGGACTATCTCGCCATCGAGCGCGAACGTTATGCGGATCGGATGGATTTCACCGTCGACGTGCCCTTCGATCTGCAGCAGGCCCTGGTTCCCAGCCTGCTGATACAGCCATTGATCGAAAACGCCATCAAGCATGGCGTCGGCCAGACACTCGAGCACACACGGATTCATATCGTGGCCCGGCGCCGCCAGGAAAATCTTTGGCTGGCTGTGGAAAATGACGTGCATCCCGGCGCTGCATGCCGGCAAACAACGACCGGGTTCGGGATCGGGCTGCGCAATGTGGCCGAACGCATCCGGATGCGCTTCGGCAAGGAGGGCGCCTTCCGCATTGACACCGCCGATGACACACGCTTTCGCGTCGAGATCGAACTGCCCTGGAGAGTCGCATGAGGCAGTTTGATGTACTGGTGGTGGACGATGAGCCGTTGGCCCGACGCCGACTCCAGCGCATGCTGCGTCAGCTGCCGTGGGTCGGGGCCATCGAGGAGGCGGCCTCCGTTTCCCAGGCCCTGGATCGCCTGGCGCAGTCACCTGCGCATATCGTGTTGCTCGATATCCAGATGCCCGGTGGCAGCGGATTCGACCTGCTGCGACAGTTGCCCGACGAGACCGATCCACCGCCAGCCGTTGTCTTCGTCACCGCCTTTGATGACCAGGCCTGTCGGGCCTTTGACGCCAGCGCGATCGACTATGTCACCAAGCCCATTGAGCCGGGACGTTTTCACCTTGCGATGGAACGCGCCCGCAAGGCGAGCGAGTTGCGCAGCAGTGCGCAAAGGATTGCAGAGCTGGAAGAAGTCATTGCGAGCCTTCGCCGGGCAGCTGCCCCTCCGCCTCAGGGCTTGACCGAGCTCTGGGTCAAGACCCAGGGCCAGTATGTGCGGATAGCGGCGGCCAGCATCCTGCGGATACAGGCCGAGCGGGACTATGCCCGCATCCATGCGGATGGACGGGAGTTTTTGTACAACGCCAGCCTGACCGAGCTGGAACGCGAATTGCCACAGCAGGATTTCATCCGTGTCCATCGCAGCACCATGGTGCGCATCGATGCGATCACTCGCGTGGGCGTAGGCCCCTTCTCATCGTTGACCATGGTGCTCTCCGACGGCACCATGGTGCGGGTCGGCCGCACCTACACCGCAACGGTCAAGGCGCGGCTGGTGCAGCGTTCACGATAGAACCACCGGCAAGCGGAATGGATTGCCAACCAGCGCAGCGACCAGACAGTGCTGGCCCCTGCTGCGGCAATATGTTGGAGGCGGCCGAGTCGCCGTGCTTCGCACAGCCCCGCCTTTCACCGCGGCATCCAGTGCCTGCATCCGAGGCGGGGGCTTTTCAAAAACAAGGGCCTGTCCACGCGCTCTGTGTGAACAGACCCGGCCTTCAGGATAGCGCTCAGTCGATGCGCGCAATGACCGCGCCTGCCGCCTGGTAGCTGCCCGCATCGGCCTTGAGGCTGATGCGGCCCCCACGGGGTGCATTGACCTGCATTTCCATCTTCATCGCTTCCATCACCGCGATCAGATCGCCTTGCTGCACCGTGGCACCATCGGCCACCTTCCAGGCCGTCAGGGTGCCAGCCGAGACGGCGGTCACCGCATTGGCATCGGCCTCTTCCTGTTGGGTTGGAGAGGCGGCTGCAGCATGCCCGGCAGCAGACAGACCCGACAGCAGCGATGCGGGCAGACCCAGCATCACGCGGCGGCCATCCAGCTCGATCGCCATGCGCTGCAGGCCACTGCTTTGCACAGGCTGCGGCCGCGTCTCGGGCCGGGCATCCCACTGCGGCATCAGTTGGGTTTCGATCCAGCGGGTGTGCACGCCCATGTGCTGGCCATTCACGAAATCGTCGTGGGCCATCACCGCCTCGTGGAAAGGCAGCACCGTGGGCACGCCATCGATCTTGAACTCCTTGAGCGCGCGGCGCGCACGCTGCACGGCCACTTCGCGCGTCGGCCCCCAGACAATGAGCTTGGCCAACATGGAATCAAACTGGCCTGCCACCATCGATCCGCTTTGCACGCCACTGTCCACCCGCACGCCAGGCCCCGAGGGGGCGTCAAAACGCGTCACCAGGCCAGGTGCAGGCAAGAAGCCACGGCCCACGTCTTCGGCATTGATGCGAAACTCAAACGCATGGCCATAGGGAGCGGGCACGCTGGTGTCTGCCAGCACCTCGCCTTCGGCCACGCGGAACTGCAGACGCACCAGGTCGGTACCGGTGGTCTCCTCCGTCACGGGGTGCTCCACCTGCAGACGGGTGTTGACTTCGAGGAAGGAGATGGCGCCGTTCTGGCTGAGCAGGTATTCCACCGTGCCCGCCCCCACATAGCCTGCGGCCTGGCAGATCTCGCGTGCCGACTGGTGGATACGTTCGCGTTGCGCGTCGGTCAAAAATGGCGCAGGCGCTTCTTCCACCAGCTTCTGGTTGCGGCGCTGCAACGAGCAGTCACGTGTTCCCAGTACCCGCACATTGCCATGCTGGTCGGCCATCACCTGCGCTTCGATATGGCGCGGCTTGTCGAGGAATTGCTCGACAAAGCATTCGCCACGGCCAAAGGCAGTCACCGCCTCACGCACGGCAGCGCCGTACAGCTCATCAATGTCTTCGGCTTTCCACACCACCTTGAGGCCACGGCCACCGCCACCAAATGCCGCCTTGATGGCAATCGGCAGACCGTGCTCGCGCGCAAAGTCATGCACCTCGGCCACATCCTTGACGGGCTCAGGCGTGCCAGCCACCAGAGGGGCGCCCACGCTGAGCGCCAGCTTGCGGGCCTGCACCTTGTCGCCCAACTGCTCGATGGCCGAAGGGGGCGGGCCCACCCAGGTCAGGCCCGCATCGATCACGGCACGGGCAAAGCCGGCGTTTTCGGACAAAAAGCCATAGCCGGGGTGCACAGCGTCTGCCCCGCTTTGGCGCGCCACGGCGATGAGCTTGGCAATGTCGAGGTAGGTATCTGCCGGGCGCTGGCCTTGCAGTGCATAGGCCTCATCGGCCATGCGCACATGCAGCGCGTCGATATCGTCATCGGCATACACGGCCACACTTTGCAGGCCATGGTCGGCACAGGCACGGATGATGCGGACGGCGATTTCGCCACGGTTGGCAATCAGAACTTTTTTCATGGCTTCAGCCTTTCGCACCAAGCGAACAAAGGAGGGCGAAATCGCCGTTGTCTGCTGCGCAGGCACTGCAATTTGCGGAAACGTCCGCTACGCGGTTGTTTTCGCCACGGTTGGCAATCAGAACTTTTTTCATGGCTTCAGCCTTTCGCACCAAGCGAACAAAGGAGGGCGAAATCGCCGTTGTCTGCTGCGCAGGCACTGCAATTTGCGGAAACGTCCGCTACGCGGTTGTTTTCGCCACGGCTGGCAATCAAAACTTTTTTCATGGCTTTTATCCTTGTATTTCTTCAAATGGCTGCAGCACATTGAACTGCAGCCATGCACCCACGGGCACCTGGCCTGCCAGGTCGAGGTGGTGCGAGGCTACGCAGGCGATCACGGGGTAGCCACCTGTCAGCGGGTGGTCTGCCAGAAACAGCACCGGCTGGCCGCTGGCGGGTACCTGGATCGCGCCGAGTGCCGTGCCTTCGCTGGGCAGCTCCTGCGTGATGCTGCGGGCCAATGCTTCATCGCCGGCAAGGCGCAGGCCCACGCGGTTGGACTGCGGTGTGACTTGCCAGCGTTGCGCTGCAAAACGCGCTACCGCCTCGGCGGTGAACCAGTCGGTGCGCGGGCCCATCACCACATCCAGCACCACGGTGTCGCCGCTCTGAGGCAGCGGAGGCGGTGCCATATCGGGTACCTGTACCACGCCGTTGTGCTGCGCATCGCCAATGGCCAGTTGCATGCCGGTGGCCAGCGCGGGCGGACCAATACGGGCCAGGGTGTCCGTGCTGGCACTGCCCAGCACCTGCTCCACCAGCCAACCGCCACGCACGGCCACATAGCTGCGCAGGCCGGTCTCGGGCTCGCCCAGTTGCATCACATCGCCATCGTTCAATGCAATGGCCGCATTGCGCATGGCCTGCCATGCCCAGCCGTCGCGGGTCTTGACGGTGAGCGCGCCGGTCGCGCCCGTCACGGCTACCACGGTAGCGCCAACGCTCTGCAATTGCAGGCCACCGGCTACGGATTCGAGCACGGGCAGACGTGCATCATTGCCCAGCAGGCGGTTGGCACGGCGCATGGCTCCTTGATCCAAGGCTCCTGCGGCCGACACGCCCTGGCCCGCCTGGCCAGCACGGCCTGCGTCCTGCACCAGGGTCTGCAAACCCGCAGCGCGCACCTGCATGGCTGCGTTGCTTTTGCTGGCGGCCTGCACTTTCCCGGTGCCCTCATCAGAGGTCTTTTTATCGGCCCGATTTGCAGATAGCGCGCCACCGGCTTCATTTTGTGTAGCCGCATCGACGAAGCGCACACGCATGCCCGGCTGAAGAAGCGCGGGTGGATCGC
This sequence comes from Comamonas odontotermitis, assembly GCF_040396735.1. Lineage (GTDB taxonomy): Bacteria > Pseudomonadota > Gammaproteobacteria > Burkholderiales > Burkholderiaceae_C > Comamonas > Comamonas odontotermitis_C. The sequence goes on along the minus strand of NZ_JBEBNZ010000008.1, from coordinate 70,347 downwards.
GCTGCAGATCCCACATCGGCACCTCGGTGCGGCCCAGCAATTGCCAGCCGCCTGGCGTGTCGTTGGGGTATACAGCGCTGAACGTACCCGCAATGGCTACCGAGCCTGCTGGCACCCTGGTACGCGGCGTGCTGCGGCGCGGAACCTGGAGGCTCGCATCGCCGCCGGTCAAGTAGGCAAAGCCGGGGGCAAACCCGCAGAAGGCCACGCTGTAATCTTCACCGCTGTGGCGGCGAATCAGCTCGGGCACGCCAATGCCCAGCAGCCCGGCAACTTCGGCAAGGTCCTCACCGTCGTAATGCACGGGAATTTCAACGCGTCGGCCTGCCACCAGATCCTGCTGGCCCAGCTGAAGCGCATCGATATGGCGCCGCAGCGCCACAGCGCTGGTCTGCCACCGGTCAAATTCGATCAGGATGGTGCGCGCGGCGGGCACCAACTCGCGCACACCCGCTGGCACCTGGGCCTGCAGTGCAGCCAGCAGATCGAGGGTGTGCGCCAGGTCCTGCAACTCCACCAGCAGGCTCTGGTCGCTCACCGGCAGAAAGCGCATGCTGCGCGTGGCAATGGCCGATACGCTCATGCGGCCGCCTTGTCCATGAAGGAGCGAATCTGCACGCCGGACGCTTCGAGGCGCTCTCGCACCGCGCGCGCCATGGCCACAGCACCCGGGCTGTCGCCGTGCACACAGATCGAATCTGCCTGCACCTGCACCACCGAGCCATCGTTGGCCTGCACGGTGCCTTGCTGCACCAGTTGCAGCATGCGTTGTGCCACCAGCTCAGGGTCGTGCAGCACAGCGCCCGGTTCGCGGCGCGAGACCAGCGTGCCTTGCGGCGTGTAGCCACGGTCGGCAAAGGCCTCGGCAATGGTGGTGAGCCCCGCCTCCTGCGCCCACTGGGTCAGGGGCGATCCCGCCAGCACCACCAGCGCCAGGTGGCCGCCGACGGCTTGCATGGCTTCGATGACGGCAGCAGCCTGCTTTCTGTCCTGCGCAATGGTGTTGTAGAGGGCACCGTGTGGCTTGACATAGCGCACCGTGGTGCCTGCGGCGGCTGCCAGGCCTTGCAGGGCGCCAATCTGGTAGATCACATCGGCCACCAGATCGGCATGGGCCACATCCATGTTGCGGCGGCCAAAGCCCACCAGATCGCGGTAGGCAACGTGTGCGCCCACCACCACGTTGTTGGCCCTGGCCTTCTTCAGGGTGTCCAGAATGCCGGCGGCGTCGCCCGCATGAAAGCCACACGCCACATTGGCGCTACTGACAATGGAGAGCATGGCGGCATCATCGCCCATGGTCCATGCGCCAAGGCTCTCTCCCAGGTCACTGTTCAAATCCATGGTCAGGGACATCGCGTTTCCTTTCAGTCTTTTATAGGAGGTTGACCGGCGCCGACCAGCAGGTCCTGCCCGTGGGGAGCATGCGCCAGTTTTTGTAAACCATGCTCTTTTAACGGAACATCAGGAAATAAAGCAAGAAGACGTTGCAGATCAGGATGCCCAGGGCGGTGGGAATCTGGGCCTTGATCACGGCATTGCGGTCGGGCAGCTCCAGCAGCGCCGCAGGCACGATGTTGAAGTTGGCCGCCATGGGTGTCATCAAGGTGCCGCAGTAGCCCGAGAACATGCCGATCGCCGCCATCACGGCGGGATCGCCGTGGTACACATTCACCAGGATTGGAACGCCCACGCCACCCGTCATCACCGGGAAGGCGGCAAATCCATTGCCCATGATGATGGTGAACAGTGCCATGCCCAGCACATACACTGCCACGGCTACAAAGCGCAGATCCATGTTGATGTAGGTGGTGGTGACGTGTGCCACGGCCTTGCCCACACCCGCATCGGAGAACACCAGGCCCAGCATGCCCAGCATCTGCGGCAGCACCAGGGCCCAGCCCATGGCGTCGATCAGGCGGCGCGATTCGCGCAGGCCTTGGGCGGGCGTCTCACGCGTCATCCAGCAGACCAGCACCAGGCCGATGATGCAGCCCAGCGCCAGGCTTACCAGGGTGGCGTTTTTCGGGTCGATCAGAAAATCACCGGCGATCTTGAAATCCTTGAGCAGCACACTGCCGATCACGGTGACGACAGGGATTGCCAGCGCCGGAATGAACAGCTTGTTGCCCAGGCGCAGTGCGCTTTCCTGGTTCTGCGCCTCGGTGCGCATCTGCGGCTTGCCACCGCCCACGCCCTTGACCAGCACGATCAGCGCCAGCACGATCACGCCCACGCCCACCACCTCGGGCGGCATCTTGTCGCCTAGCAGGAACATGATGGCGTATACGCCCCAGAACAGGCCGGTCGTCCAGCGCTTGGGGTTGGATGCATCGAGAAAGTTGAAGACAGCGGCACAGGCCATGATGAGGCCGGCCAGCCAGTACACCTGGGTGATGCTGAAAATCATGCTGCACCTCCTTGGGACTGGGCATTGCCAGCCTGGGCAGCACCTGCGCCGGCCATTTCCCTGGCAATCGAATGATCCAGACGGTACAGGCGGTAGGAGTGGATGATGAAGGCGCAGATGGCGGTAGGAATGCCCCACAGTGCCACGTGGATGGGCTCCACATCGATGCCGGCCTCATGCAGGAAGGTGGTCATCAGCACGATGGCGCCGAAGGCCACGAAAATGTCTTCGCCAAAGAACAATCCGACGTTGTCCGTCGCCGCACTGAAGGCGCGCAGGCGATGGCGCAGGGTTTCGGGCAGCTTGCCATAGCGTGTTTCGGTCGCACCTTCAGCCATGGGCGCCAGCAGTGGACGCACCATTTGCGGATGACCGCCCAGGCTCGTCAGACCTGCGGCAGCCGTCAGCTCGCGCGCCGCCAGGTAGACGATCAAAAGACGTCCTGCGGTGGCCGACTTGATGCGGCTGATCCAGTTCTGCGCGTGCTGGCGCAGGCCATGGCGCTCCAGCAAACCGATCACTGCCAGCGGCAATACCAGGATGAGCGGCAGATTGCGGGTTTTGACAAAACCCGACCCCAGAGCCGCCAGGATTTTCTGCACCGGAAACCCGGCCACTGCGGCCGTGACCAGCGCAGTCACCACGACCACGACAAAGGGATTGAACCGCAGGATGAATCCCGCGATGATGACGGCCACCCCGAGAAGGGGCCAGAGGTTGACGATAGTGCTGTCCATGGAGAACCCACAGGTTTGTTATGTGTTCGGCACCCGCCTGAAGCATCAAATGGGCACCACTTTTTTTGTTCAACAACCAAAGAACATAGACATTGCTAAATCCATGTTTGTTGAACAATTTAAAAGTTTAGCCAAACAAAACAGACACCATTGACCGGGTAAACCCGTATCTTTGTGTGACAGTAGGCCCCCATTGAGAGGATTTACACGCATTGGCGCCTGCCGGCGGCATCCTGCTCCGTCCCGCAAGCCGTTTTCGCCCGGCCTGGCGCCGCTATCATCATTGGCAACGACTTCTACCAACCCACGCCCTGCCATGACCACTGCTGCGCCTTCCCTGTCGCTCAACGACCGCGTTGCGGACCAGATCCGAGAGCGCATCGTGCGCGGCGAATTCCAGCCCGGAGCCAGACTGTCCGAGGTGGCGTTGAGCGAAAGCCTCGATATCTCGCGCAACACCTTGCGCGAAGTCTTTCGCCTGCTGAGCAAGGAAGGCCTGCTGCGCCATGTGCCCAACCGGGGCGTGTTCGTGGCCATTCCCTCCATGGCATCGATCATGGATATCTACCGCGTGCGCCGCATGATCGAATGCCAGGCATTGGCACAGGCGATTCCGCAGCACCCGGCGCGCAAGGAAATGCGCGAGGCGGTGGACGCGCAGCGCGCACTGCGCGCCGCAGGCAAGTGGGTGGAAGTGGGCACCGCAAACATGCGCTTTCACAAGGGCGTGGTGGCCCTGGCCGACAGCGAGCGGCTCAACACGCTGTTCTCGCACCTGCTGGTGGAACTGCGCCTGGCTTTCGGCATGCTGAGCGATGCCGAGTTTCTGCACGCCCCCTATATCGACATGAATGCCTCCATGCTGGAGCGTTTTGAAGCGGGCGACATGAAGCGTGCCGCTGAAATGATGCATGACTACCTCACCCATTCCGAGCGCGTGGTACTGAGTGTGTATGCACGGCGCATGAGCGACGCAGGGATGGAGCTGTAAGCCCGTCATGGATAGCACGGCAGCACCCGCCGACCTGATGGCTCAGCTGGAGGCACTGGCTGACTGTCCGCTCGCCGGTGAATGCCTGCATATCAAGGCCCAGTTGCCACACACGGTCAAATCCGTACAGGTAGAACGTCCCATTTTCGGGTTGGTGCTGCATGGCGCCAAGCGCCTGTCGACCACTCGGCAAACCGTGCAGTTGCAAGCGGGTGATGTGTTCCTGGTGACGGGCCGCTGCCATATCGATGCCCATAACGCGCCAGACCCGGTCAGCCAGCGCTATCTGGCCATCACCTTGAACCTGTGTGACGAAGTGCTGCATGCGGCCCGCATCCTGTGGGCGCAGCCTTTGCGGTCGGACGATACACAGCTGATTGCGCTGCCAGTCGGCTCGCTGGCCGATGCGCTGCATGCCTGGAGCAGCGCGCTGCGCCAGGGCCACTATGAACAGGCCCGCGCCGCCCTGGTGCAGATGGTGATCTGGCTGTGCCGCCAGGGCCTCCATGCCTTGCTCGCGCCGCCCCCACCTCGCCTTGCCGATAGCGTGCGCCAGTTGATCGCAGCGGCTCCGGCCCGTCCCTGGCTGTCCCGAGACGTGGAGGCCGCGCTTCACCTCAGTGGCGCCAGTCTGCGCCGCCATCTGGCAGCCGAAGGAACATCGCTATCGCAAGTGCTGCGCGACGCGCGCATGGGCCATGCGCTGGAGTTGCTCTACACCACAGCCTTGCCTATCAAGGCCGTGGCGGCGCGTGCGGGCTACCAGTCCGTGCAAAGCTTCAGCCGCCAATTTGAGGCGCGTTACCAGTTGCGTCCTGCAGATATCGGCAACCACTGAGGTGTTGAGCCGCAGGCGCATGCCTTGGCCCAGCAACACCTGCAGCGGCCGTTCAGGATTGGTTTGCGTGAGCGCCATGCGCCACAGCTTGAGCGCCTGAAATACGCCGCCCCAGGCACCATCAAGGCTTATCAGGAGCCATTGATGCCATTCCTTTCCCTCTTCTCTCGCACCCTGCGCAACGCCGCTCTAGGGGCCGCCCTGGCCGGTGGCGGAGCCTGCACATGGGCCCAAGCCGCATCGCCGCTTGCACAGGCGCCGGGCTACTATGTGCAGAACATCGGCCAGATGCAGGTATTGGCGCTGTTCGACGGAGTCGTCCCACTGCCCCGGCAGCAGCTCAAGCAGATTGCGCCAGCGCGGGCAAACCGCCTGCTGCAGCAGCACTATGTACCAGAAGCCCCCGAGGGCCTGCAGACCGCCGTCAACGCCTATCTGGTGCAACGCGGCACGCAAACCTTGCTGGTGGATACCGGCACTGCGCAATGCTTCGGGCCTCAGTTGGGCCAGGTGCTGACCCATATGAAGGCGGCCGGCATATCCCCCGCTGCGGTGCAGGACGTTCTGCTGACGCACGCACACCCCGACCATCTGTGCGGTCTGCTCGATGCGGATGGCCAGATGGCCTACCCCAATGCCCGGGTCTGGATCCAGCAGGAAGAACTGGCCTACTGGCAGGACCCCGCAGTTGAGGCCAAAGCCACGGACTTCTTCAAACCATTGTTTGGCATGGCGCATCGCGCGCTGGCGCCGTACCAGCAAGCGGGGCGTGTCCACACCTTTGGCAGCAGCGATGCGTTGCCCGATGGTGTGCGCTATCTGCCTGCTGCGGGCCACACCGTCGGCCACAGCGCATTTGTGGTGGACGGCAATGCCCCTGGCGAAACGGATCCTCGCCAGCAGTTGTTGCTGTGGGGTGATGTGGTGCACTACCACGCAGTGCAGTTTGCCGATCCCCAGGCTACCTACGAGCCGGACCAGAACTACGCGCAGTCCGTGCGCAGCCGCCGCCAGCTCCTGGAGCAGGCTGCCGCGCACCGCTGGTGGCTGGCAGGCGCGCACCTGCCCTTTCCCGGCATCGGGCACGTGGGCCGCGACGGCAAGGCCTACCGCTGGGTGCCTGCAGAATATGCGCCGATCAGTAGCAGCGCACGCTGATCAGGCCTCTGCCGGATAGAACAGGCGGCGCGTGGTTGTTGCCTGTACCGCCTTGGCAATCGCGCCAATGTGGTCAGGCGTGGTGCCGCAGCAGCCCCCCACGATGTTGACCAGGCCTTCGGCAGCAAACTCGTGCACCAGGCGGCTCGTGATCTCCGGCGTTTCGTCAAAGCCGGTGTCGCTCATGGGGTTGGGCAGGCCCGCATTGGGATAGCAGCTGATGAAGGTATCAGGCGCCGCCTTGGCCAGCTCTTGCACGTAGGGGCGCATCAAGGTGGCACCCAATGCACAGTTCAGGCCCACCGAAAGCGGATTGGCGTGGCGCACGCTGTGCCAGAAGGCCGTCACGGTCTGCCCGGACAGGATGCGGCCCGAGGCATCGGTCACCGTGCCGCTGATCATGATGGGCAGGCGCTCGCCGGTCTGCTCGAACGCCTCGTCCACCGCAAACAGCGCTGCCTTGGCATTGAGCGTATCGAAAATCGTCTCGACCAGGATCACGTCGGCACCGCCTTCGATCAGCGCCAGTGTCTGCTCGAGATAGGCCTGGCGCAGGGCCTCGAAAGTAACGTTGCGCGCACCGGGGTCGTTCACATCGGGGCTGATCGACGCGGTCTTGGGCGTGGGGCCCAGGGCACCTGCCACGTAGCGCGGATGGTCTGGCGTGCTGTATTTGTCGCAGGCAGCCCGCGCCAGCCGGGCGCTCTTGAGATTCATCTCATAGGCCAGATCGGCCATGTGGTAATCCTCTTGCGCAATCGTGGTGGCGCCGAAGGTGTTGGTCTCGATCAGGTCGGCACCAGCGGCCAGGTACTTTTCGTGGATGTCGCCGATCACATCGGGACGAGTGATCGACAGCAGCTCGTTGTTGCCCTTCACATCATGGGCAAAGTCTCGGAAGCGCTCACCTGCCCCTTCCGCGCCGCGATAGCCTTCACCCCGGTACTGTGCTTCGCCCAGCTTGAAACGCTGGATCATGGTGCCCATCGCGCCGTCGAGGATGACAAGGCGCTTGGCAAGGGTAGCGGGCAGTTCTTTTGCGCGGGTGTAGGCTGGCTGTTGCATGGCAGCAATTGTACGGTTGGCCTTCTCGCGCCGCAGGCCACCATGCCCAAGCACCTACAATGCCGATGGCTGGCATCATCGCCAGGATCTGAGTCTTTTTAGCATTTGGCGCACAACTGGTAAGCGCAAGTAGCTATCATTTTTGAGAATACCTTGTCCCTTGCCCACACCGTCCTGCAGGACGCCTTTGGTTATGAGCATTTCCGTGGATCACAGCAGGCCATCGTCGAGCACGTGATCGGTGGCGGTGATGCGCTGGTGCTGATGCCCACGGGCGGCGGCAAAAGCCTGTGCTACCAGATTCCGGCCATCGTGCGCCAGCAGCAAGGCCAGGGCACGACCATCGTCATCTCGCCGCTGATTGCGCTGATGCAGGACCAGGTCAGCAGCATGCACGAGGTGGGAGTGGAGGCAGCCTTCCTCAACTCCACGCTGGATTACGACCAGACGCGCGATGTCGAGATGCAGTTGCTTTCGGGCGGCTATACCTTGCTGTACGTGGCGCCGGAGCGGCTGAACACACCGCGCTTCCTGGGATTGCTCGACGAGCTGCACGCGATGGGCAAGTTGGGGCTGTTTGCCATCGACGAGGCGCATTGCGTGAGCCAGTGGGGCCACGACTTTCGCCCCGAATACCGTGAACTCACGGTGCTGCACGAGCGCTATACCGGTGTGCCGCGCATCGCGCTCACCGCCACCGCCGATTCGCTGACACGTGCCGATATTGTCGAGCGCCTGCAGCTCGAGGACGCCCGGCAGTTCATCAGCAGCTTTGACCGGCCCAACATCCGCTACACCATCGTTGAGAAAAAGGACGCAACCACGCAGTTGCTGCGCTTCATCGAGCATGAGCACGACGGAGAAGCCGGCGTGGTGTACTGCCAGTCGCGCCGCAAGGTGGAAGAGCTGGCAGACGCATTGAACCAGGCTGGCATCAGCGCCCTGCCCTACCATGCCGGCCTGCCACCCGAAATGCGCCAGTTGCACCAGCACCGCTTTCTGCGCGAAGACGGCATCGTCATGGTGGCCACCATCGCCTTCGGCATGGGCATCAACAAGCCTGATGTGCGGTTTGTGGCGCATGTGGACATGCCCAAGAACATCGAGAGCTACTACCAGGAAACCGGTCGCGGCGGCCGCGACGGTCTGCCAGCCGACGCCTGGATGGCCTATGGCCTGCAGGATGTGGTCAACCAGCGCCGCATGATCGACGACAGCCCGGCAGACGACACCTTCAAGCAGGTGATGCGCGGCAAGCTCGATGCCCTGCTCGCCCTGGCCGAGGCCACCGACTGCCGCCGTGTGCGTCTGCTCGCCTATTTCGGCGAACAGTACGGCACCGGCGGTGACCGCGATTCTGCGCATCCGGAACTGGCTGCGGCCACTTCCGGCAAGGCTCCCCGCTACACGTGTGGCAGTTGCGACAACTGCATCCAGCCGCCCAAGACCTGGGACGGCACCGATGCCGCGCGCAAGCTGCTGTCCACCATCTACCGCGCGCACGAGGCCAGCGACATCACCTTTGGCACCAGCCACATCATCGACATCGTTCGTGGCAAGGACACCGACAAGGTGCGCCAGTTCGGCCACGACAAGCTGTCGACCTATGGGCTGGGCGACATGTACAGCGAAAGTCAGCTTCGAGGCGTGCTGCGCCAGCTGCTGGCGGTTGGCGCCCTCGCCACCCAGAAAGTGCATACCGACGCAGGCTACAGCTTTGAGACCCTGACCCTGTGCGACGGCTCACGCGCCGTGCTGCGCGGCGAGCAAGCCGTGCAGCTGCGCGAGGCCAGTGCCGCCAGAACCAGCCGCAGCCGCACGCGCAGCACCAAACCTGCCGCCGCAGCCCAGAACCTGGGGCCCGATGAGCAGGTGCGCTTCATCAACCTCAAGGCCTGGCGTACCGAAGCCGCCAAGGAACACAACGTTCCGGCGTATGTCGTGTTTGCAGACGCCACACTGGCCGCCATCGCCCAGCGCAACCCGCAATCCCTGGACGAGCTGCAGGGCATCAGCGGCATCGGTGTGAAAAAGCTGGAGGCCTATGGAGAGGCTGTATTGAAGGTCGTACGAAGCTAGGCATACACTCAGCTACCATGCCTACTGATACCGCTTTCACAATGCCCCGCCTGTCGCTACGGGCGTTGCAAAGCCCCATCGCAGGCCCTTGCACATTGGATCTGCAAGCCGGGGAATGCATCGCCATCATGGGCGCGTCGGGCGCTGGCAAGTCCGTCCTGCTGCGGCTGATTGCCGATCTGGACCCTGGTAGCGGGCAGGTGCTGCTCAATGGCCAGCCTCGCAGCCAGTTCAGCGGACCGGGCTGGCGCCAGCAGGTGATGTATCTGGCAGCAGAACCCGCATGGTGGGCGGAATCGGTGATGGCGCATTTTCCGCCAGATAGCCAAACACAATTGCTGCAACTGGCGGCGCAGTTGGGCCTGCGCCCTGGATTCATCGACATTCCCGTTGCGCAACTCTCGACCGGCGAGCGCCAAAGGCTGGCGCTGCTGCGCGGGCTGGTGCGCAAGCCGCAGGTGCTGCTGCTCGATGAGCCCACGGCAGCACTGGACGAAGATTCCATCCTCGCCGTCGAACAACTGCTGCGCAGCCACCAGCAGCAAGGCCTGAGCGTGGTGTGGGTGACGCATTCGCATCCCCAGGCATCCCGGGTGGCAAGCCGATGCCTGCGGCTGCATGAAAGGCAGCTGACGCCCATGGAGACAGCGCAATGAACCAGGCCATTTCGCTGCATGCCACCGATCTGTTGATGGGCGCGGTACTCGTGCTGCTGGCCGCCGGTGCATCGTGGGCCATGCGACTGCAGTTGCAGCGCCAGGTGCTGTGGGCCTCGCTGCGCATGGTGGTGCAGTTGCTGCTGGTGGGCTATGTGCTGCGCCTCGTATTCCAGCATGCATCGCCCGCTACGACCTTGGTGGTGGTCTGCGTGATGATTGCCGCAGCGGCGCGTGAAGTGGCGGTGCGGCCGCACCAGCGCCTTGCCCGGGGCGGCAACTACCGGATTGCCGGGCTGGTGGTGGCGTTGTCGAGCCTGTCCACCGTCATCCTCGCGCTGCTGACGGCCGTACGGCCCGAGCCCTGGTTCGATGCGCGCTATGCCATTCCGCTGATGGGCATCGTGCTGGGCAGCGTACTCAATGCGGCAAGCCTGGGGCTGGACAGCTTTTTCGATGGCGTGCGCCAGGGCCGTGCCGCCATTGAAGCGCAGCTCGCGCTGGGCGTGCCTTTCCGCCGGGCCATGGCGCCACATACCCGCGCTGCCATCCGCCGGGGGCTGATTCCCATCATCAACCAGATGACGGCTGCTGGCCTGATCACCTTGCCGGGCATCATGACAGGCCAGATCCTGGGCGGCATGGACCCGCTGGAGGCCGCCAAGTATCAGATACTGCTCCTGTTTCTGCTGACCTTTGCAGGCGGATTGGCGGCCGCAGGAAGCGTGCTGCTTGCCACGCGCGCCCTGGGCGATGACCGCCAACGTCTGCGCCTGGACCGCCTGCACCCCAACGCCTGACGGGCTTTGCGCTTTGCCATAGGGCGATGAGGTTCCTAGAATGGAGCCATCGCATCTGGAGAGCAGCCATGGCACAGCGCGACAGGGACAACCTGGTGGATGAGTTGGTCGACTACGACCCGCTGGGCAGCGATCCTGCGCTGCAAGCTGCCCTGGAGCGCGCTCATGCACAAGCCTGGCTGCCGGGTCTGCAGCAGCACGCACGCACTGTGGGCAGTGCGGCGTTTGCACAATGGGCCGCTCAGGCCAACCGCCACACACCACAATTGCAGCAGTGGGATGCCCGCGGTAGGCGCGTCGATCAGGTGGAGTTTCACCCCGCGTGGCACCATGTGCTGACCCACTACCGCGCGCAGCATCTGATCGACATGCCGTTTTCCGGCGAGTCGACCGCTGATGGGCTGCGCGGCCGATGGAGCGCCTGGGCTGCGGGCTTTTATCTGCACGGCCAGGCCGAAGCTGGCAGCCTGTGCCCCGCCACCATGACGACAGCCGCCATCCCCGTGCTGCGCAAGGAGCCCGCGCTGTGGGCGCAAATAGAGCACGGCATCACCAGCACCCGCCATGACGAACGCGATGCGCCACTGGCCGAAAAGACCGCGCTGTGGGTAGGCATGGGCATGACCGAAAAGCAAGGCGGCTCGGACGTGCGCAGCAACACCACGGTGGCCTATCCCATTGGCGCATCGAGCGACGGCGGGCGCGGTGCCGCATACCGTCTGCAGGGCCACAAATGGTTCTATTCGGTCCCTACAGCCGATGCGCACCTGGTGGTGGCGCGCATGGCGGACAGCCCGGATGATGCCAATGCCCTGCATGCGCCGCAGGCCTGCTTCTGGGTGCCGCGCTGGCGGCCCGATGGCATGCGCAACACCGTGCTGGTGCAGCGCCTCAAGGACAAGCTGGGCAACCGCAGCAACGCGAGCAGCGAAGTGGTGTTTGACGATGCCTATGGGGTATTGGTGGGCGAGGAAGGCCGGGGCATTGCCACCATCATGGAGATGGCCACCATCACGCGCCTGTGCTGCGTTCTGGGCAGCAGCGCCCTGCTGCGCCAGGCCACGGTGCAGGCGCTGTGGTCCACCCGGCACAGGCAGGCATTCGGCGCGGCGCTGGTCGAGCAGCCGCTGATGCAATCGGTGCTGACAGACCTGGCACTGGAGAGCGAAGCCGCGCTGCTGCTGGCCATGCAACTGGCGCAGGCATTCGAAGACTGCAGCAACCCCGACAATCCAGCCGCGCAGGCCTGGCAGCGCATCATGACGCCCGCCGCCAAATTCTGGGTCTGCAAACGTGCCATCACCTGCAGCGCCGAGGCCATGGAAGTACTGGGTGGCAATGGCTATATCGAAAGCTCTGCCCTTGCGCGCCTCTACCGCGAAGCACCCGTCAATTCGATCTGGGAAGGATCCGGCAACGTGATGTGCCTGGATGTACTCAAAGCCCTGCAGCGCTCACCCGATCAGCGCGATGCGCTATGGAATGCACTGCAGACCATGGCAGTGGATGACGCCCCGGTTCAACAAGCCCTGCAGCACTTGCAACGCCAGTGGCACGCTTTCGAGCACGACGCCTGGGCACAGCAGGCGCAGGCGCGCCAATGGGTGCAGCAGCTCGTGCTGGTGGCACAAGCAGGCCTCATGCGGCAGTATGCGGACACAGCGCGCGCCGACGCCTTTGTGACCAGCCGCCTCGGCCCAGATTGCAACATGGGTGTGATTGGTGCTTCTCCCCTTGCCAAGGCACAGATCGCCGCTATCCTCGGCGCCAGTTTGCATCTGCAGGAATGAATGGAAGGCAGCCATGGCAGTCAGCGTGTTTGATTTGTTCAAGATCGGTATCGGGCCCAGCAGCTCGCACACCGTAGGGCCCATGCGCGCGGCACATGCCTTTGTGCAGCGCCTGCAACGGCAAGGCTTGGTGGAAAAGGTGGCGCGCCTGCGCTGCCAGCTGTTTGGCTCCCTGGGTGCCACCGGCATTGGTCACGCCAGCGACCGCGCCGTCATGCTGGGCCTCGCGGGCCATGCGCCCGACACGGTGGATGTGAACGCCGTCGAAGCCATCATCGCCCAAGTACACAGCACGCACCAGTTGCCGCTGAATGGCGAACACACCATCGTTTTTGAGCCCTCTATCGATCTGCTGCTGATCGGCGATGTGAGCCTGCCGTTCCACCCCAACGGCATGCGTTTCGAAGCTTGGGATGCGCAGCATGAACTGCTCGATGCGCAGGCCTACTACTCGGTCGGAGGCGGCTTCATCGTCAGCGAAGAGGCGGCCCACGATGCCCAGCGCCAGCAAGCGATTGCACCGGATACCGAAGTGCTGCCCCTGCCATTTCACAGCGCAGCACAGTTGCTGCAACAGGCGCATGACCACCAGCAGCCCATCGCACAGATCATGCGCACCAACGAGCGCCATTGGCGCAGCGATGCTGACATCGACAGTGGCCTGCTCAAGATCTGGCGGGCCATGCAGGATTGCGTGCAGCGCGGCTGCACCACGCAAGGCCGCCTGCCGGGAGGGTTGAATGTCAAACGCCGCGCGGCCGGCTTTTACGAGGGCCTCACCCAGCATGCCGACAGCCCCAACACCGATCCGCTGCAAGTGATCGACTGGGTGAACCTGTTCGCACTGGCCGTCAACGAAGAAAACGCCGCTGGCGGGCGCGTGGTGACTGCGCCCACCAATGGTGCGGCAGGCATCGTGCCCGCCGTGCTCCACTACTACTGGCGCTTTGTGCCAGGCGCTACCGAAGCGGGCATCATCGACTTCCTGCTGACGGCAGGAGCGATCGGCATTCTGTACAAGGAAAATGCTTCCATTTCCGGCGCCGAAGTGGGCTGCCAGGGCGAGGTGGGCGTGGCCTGCTCCATGGCGGCTGCGGGCCTGTGCGCCGTGATGGGCGGCACGCCGGAACAGGTGGAAAACGCCGCCGAGATCGGCATGGAGCACCACCTGGGCCTGACCTGCGACCCCGTGGCGGGATTGGTACAGGTGCCGTGCATCGAGCGCAATGCGCTGGCCGCCGTCAAGGCCATCAACGCGGCCCGCATGGCACTGCGCGGGGATGGATCGCATGTGGTGAGCCTGGACAAGGTGATCGAAACCATGCGTGCCACAGGTGCCGACATGATGAGCAAGTACAAGGAAACATCGCTGGGCGGGCTGGCCGTGCACATCGTGGAGTGCTGAGCCACCGCGCCCATGTGCAACCAGCCTACCCTCTACAATCCTCGCCATGGCAATGCATTTTGATTTGGTAGACCTGCGCCTGATGGTGCACGTGGCAGACGCGAACAGCATGACGCGAGGGGCTGAGCTGTCGTTCATCTCCCTGCCCGCCGCCAGCACCCGCATCAAGAACCTCGAAGAGAGCATGGGCGTGAAGCTGCTCTACCGCACCAGCCAGGGCGTGACCCTGACTCTGCCTGGACAGGCCTTTGTGCAGCATGCCCGCACCGTGCTCGGCCAGATCGAGCACCTGCGCGGCGACATGCAGGAATACGCCCGCGGCATCAAGGGCCATGTGCGCGTGTTTGCCAACACCACAGCGCTGGGCGAGTTTTTGCCTCCCGTGCTGCGCACCTACCTGCGCAAGCACCCGGATGTGGACATCGACCTGCGCGAGCGCCTGTCCAACGACATCATCCGTGCGGTGGGTGAAGGCCAGACCGACATCGGCATCGTGGCCGGCCAGGTGCGCACCGAAAGCCTGGTTTCGATGCCCTACCGCCGCGATCACCTGATCCTCGTCGTCAATCCCGAGCATCCGCTGGCCAAGCGCAAATCCGTCGCCTTTGGCGACACGCTGGATTTCGACTATGTGGGCCTGCACGAATCCAGCGCCATTCACGCTTTCCTGCGCCAGCACAGCGACTTGCTGCACCGCCCGATCAAGCAGCGCATCCAGGTGGGCAATTTTGAAGCGGCCTGCCGCATGATCGAAGCAGGCGTGGGCATCGGCATCCTGCCGGAATCTGCCGCGCGGCGCCATGCCAAGATCATGGACATCCGCATCATCCAGCTGTCCGACGAATGGTCCAACCGCGAAATGCAGATCGTGGTGCGCAACCTCGAATCGCTGCCTTCGTTTGCCCGAGAGCTGGTCGAGCTGCTGGTTGAAGATGGTACCGTCGCCGACGATGCAGATGGTCTGGATAACGATATTCCCACCAGCAACTGACAGCGCATCGCGATGGCACACCATGAAGAGCAAGGCTGCGCGTTGCCAAAACTGCCATTCTGGTCGCAACCGTGTGAACCACCAAAGCACAGTCCTGCAGGCGGTAGCCAGCCCAGCCGGGCGCCGCTATGCTGTGCCTCATACCCCGCATGAACGCTGAAAGCCTGCCATGACTGCCATCTGGAAAAAGCCCTTCTCATTGGACGCCCTGCGTGCAGCCGCACGCAACACCGCGATCGAGCACCTGGGCATCGAATACCTCGAAATCGGTGACGACTACCTCGTAGGCCGTGTGCCTGTGGACCACCGCACGCACCAGCCCTATGGCTTGCTGCACGGCGGTGTGAGCGTGGTGCTGGCTGAGACCCTGGGCTCCGTCGGTGCCATGTTCTCCTCACCGCCCGATTGGCGCTGCGTAGGCCTCGACATCAATGCCAACCATATTCGGGGCGTGAAAAGCGGCTGGGTTACTGGCACCGCACGCCCGGTGCACATTGGACGCACCACCCAGGTCTGGCAAATCGACATGGTGAACGACGAAGGCAAGCTGACTTGCGTGTCACGCATCACCATGGCAATGCTGCAGGAAGGCTGAGCTTCTCAGGCCTACATTCCCAAGCATTGCCTGGCAGGCGCTCACTCATCGCGCCAATATTTTTGATACGCCAGCGCCTAATGGGGACACGCTGGTAATCGATTTGCCGATTTACTCGCCGTACGCCACCCGCGCCAGGGCTCGGGCTAGCTCCCAGGCTGGATCCACGAGGGGCAGACCTTCCACCTCCGGGGCGCCCGGCAGCGCCAGCGGGATTTCGGTGCATCCCATGATCAGCGGCACATCGCCATGGCGCAGCCGCATGGCGCGCGCCACCTGAGAAAAGCAGGTGCGTGCCAAATCCAGCCGGTCCGCTTTCACCCCCTGATAGATGCCTTGCATCAGCAGCTCGCGCTCGGCGTCTTGCGGCAAGTGCACGATGATGCCGCATGCGGCCAGCGCCTCGTCGTACAGGCCGATGCGGTAGGTGCCTTGCGTGGCCAACAGCATGCAGGCACGATGGCCTTGCTGTTGCAGGCTCTCGGCCACCACGCGGGCAATGTGCAGCAACTGCAGGCGTGGGTAGGCCTGCTGCAGGCGCTCATGCCAGGCATGGGCGGTATTGCAGGCCATGGCCACAGCGGTGGCGCCCACGGCCTGCAATTTGTCCATTGCGGTGCACATCATCGGAAAGGGGTCTTCGGCAGCTTCAGGCGCCAGCAATGCTGCACTGCGGTCAGGAATGGGCAGTTGCGCCAGCCAGTGCTCTGAATAAGCCTGGTCGGCCACGGCTGCACCGCCGGCCTTGAGTTGCTCTGCACAGGCCTGCACAAACAGGCGTGCAAAATCAGCGCCCGCTGCCGGTCCCATGCCGCCCAGGATGCCTACGGTTTTCGTGCCCATTGCCCATTTTCCCATCTAAAAAATCTTTGCCTGACCATTGCATACCTCGTTGCCAGCGCCGCCCCCTTGTCATGGAAACCGCTGCAGCAATAGAAAATGGCCCGTTTCCGGGCCATGCCAAAGCACAGATAGCTATGTTTTAAATAGCAGGCTTGTCGCTTTGCGCGCTCAGATTATCCTTCAGCTCCTGGTTCATGGGCAGGCCCAGCGCCTGGTTCTTGGGCGGAATGGGTTGCATGAACCACTTGTCGTACAGCTTGGTGAATTCGCCCGATTTCATCATGCCGCCGATCACGCCGTCGACGATCTTCTTGAATGCGGCATCGCCCTTGGGCAGCATGCAGGCATAGGGCTCCACTTGCAGGGCATCGGCCACCACTTCGTACGCCGCAGGATCCTTGGAGTTCGCTTTCAGGCCGAACAGCAGAATGTCATCCATTGCAAAGCCCGATGCACGGTCGTTTTCCATCAGCAGGAAGCCGTCCGCATGGTCCTTGGCCAGGGTGATGTTGATGTCCAGCTTCTGGTCGGCGCTGTACTTGCGCA
Source organism: Comamonas odontotermitis (assembly GCF_040396735.1). GTDB lineage: Bacteria > Pseudomonadota > Gammaproteobacteria > Burkholderiales > Burkholderiaceae_C > Comamonas > Comamonas odontotermitis_C. The sequence continues at coordinate 53,443 of NZ_JBEBNZ010000008.1, read as the reverse complement.
CCACGGGCAGGTTGGTCGTGCCGGTGGTGATTGCCAGCGTCTTGCCCTTCAGGTCAGCCCAGTTCTTGATGCCTGCGCTCTTCTTCACTGCCACGCGGGTGCCGGTGTAGAAGTAGTTGATGGCGAAATCCACATCCTTGTTGCGTGCAGAGTTGTTGGTGGTGGAGCCGCACTCCAGCGCCACGGTACCGTTCTGGATCAGAGGAATGCGGTTGGCCGAGGTGACCGGCTGCCACTTCACCTTCAGGTCGGGCTTGCCGATTTCCTTGCGCACGACATCGGCCACGGCGTTGGAGATATCGACCGAGAAGCCGATGGCGTTCTGGCCTCCGGCCAGGTAGCTGAAAGGCACCGACGATTCACGGTAGGCGAAGGTGATCTCGCCCGATTCCTTGGCCTTGGCCAGCACATCGGCGTGTGCGGCAGGCAGGCAGGCAATGGCGGCGGCAGCGCAGACCAGCGACGTAACAAACTTCATAACGAAACCTCCTTGAATCAATCGATGTTGACAGTGTAGAAACCGATGATTTGTCCCAACAATGCCTTTTTGGGACAAACCCATAACGCCCGGTTATGGCACCAGGTGCACAGGGATTGTGCGTACCCGTACCCCCTATAAGCAAACGGTATGCCTGATGCGTATATTGCTATGCCTCAGCCGCAATGCAAGCGCCTATATTTAAGGGTTTTCAGGGGGTGGCTATGCACGTTTGCATTCTCGGCGCAGGTATTGTGGGTTTGGCGGCGGCGTATGAGCTGCAACAAGCGGGACACGAGGTCACCGTCATCGACAAGGCATCGCACGCCGGCATGGGCACCAGCATGGGCAACGGCGCGCAGCTGAGCTACAGCTATGTGCAGCCGCTGGCCGACCCCTCGATCTGGAAGCAGCTGCCCAAGCTGCTGTTCAATGAAGACTCGCCGCTCAAGTTCCGCCTGCAGGCCGATCCGCACCAGTGGAAATGGGGCCTGCAGTTTCTGGCCGCCTGCAATGCCAAGCGCTCGGCCACCAGCACGCGCGAGCTGCTGCAATTGGCTGCCACCAGCCGCCAGCACTTCGAAGCCATGCAGCAGCGTGTGCAGGGCCAATGGGATTACTCCACCACCGGGAAACTGGTGCTCTACCCCACCCAGGCCGGTGTGGAATCGGCCCGCCACCAGCTCGATGTGCAAAGCAGGCTAGGCAGCGCTCCGCAGCGCATCGTATCGCCCGATGAGGCCGTGGCGCTGGAGCCCGCCCTTGCCGCCTACCAGCCGCAGTTTGCAGGCGCCGTGCACACCCCCAGCGAGTGCGCCGCCGATTGCTACCAGGTGGCGCAGCAGCTGCAGGCCTGGCTGCAGCGCAATGGGGTGAAGTTCGTCATGAACACCGCCGTTCAAAGCTTGCGCCGCGAAGGCGGCAAAATCGTTGCCGTGCGCACAAGCCAGGGCGACATCACCGCCGACCACTACATGGTCGCCCTTGCCTTTGACAGTGTGGCGCTGTGCAAGCCCCTGGGCATCGACCTGCCGGTGTATCCGCTCAAAGGCTACAGCCTCACCCTGGATGTCGCAGCCGCCAGCGACAAGGCGCCGCGCGTCAGCATTACCGACAGTGCGCGCAAAGTCGTCTTTGCCCGCCTTGGCAATCGCCTGCGCGTGGCAGGCATGGTGGAGCTGGTGGGCAACGACCTGCGCATTCCGCAAGACAAGATTCAAAGCCTGTGCGATTCCACGCAGGCCGTTTTCCCAGGCTGCAGCGATTTCGCCGCAGTGAACCCCTGGGCCGGCCTGCGCCCCGCCACGCCCACGGCAGTCCCCATTGCAAGGCAGGCCGGTGCCAGCAATCTCTGGCTCAACACCGGTCATGGCGCGCTCGGGTTCACCCTGGCCTTTGGTACCGCCGCACAACTTGCGCAGCAGTTGGACAAGGTTGCCTGATTTACTACAAAATCAATAGCATTTAGCGCTTAATCCATGAGCATCGGAAGGCGTTTATCTACTGAATGGCTATCTGGCCCTGGTGTACGAAACACCGGTGGTCAAAAAGGCTCGCATCCAAGGGGTTGGGCAGGCGTACATCGCTCCAGCCCGGCATGCCCCGCCGGGCTTCGTCAAACCGACGCTGGATCTGCGCAATCACCATCACAGTGAATTGCCGCTCGCGCGCAAGGTTTCGCAAAACCTGCATCTGCTGCATGACCGGGGGCAGGTCGCGCCGCTGATCCAGCAGCTGCAGATAGTCGATGACGACGACGGTCGCCGGTGGTGCATCGTGCAGCTGTGCGGCCACATGCGCGGCGCACACATCGTCTGAACAATCCCACCGAAACCGGTTGCCCCACAGCGCCCCATCGGCATCGGCTGCAGCCGCCATGGTGCGTACCTGTGCAGGAGTGCAATCGAGCGAGAAGAAAGCCGCATGTTGTCCCGCTCGCAAGGCGCGTGCCATCAATGCAAAACCCAGGCGGGTTTTGCCCTGCAGGGGGCGTGCGGCGAGCAGCAGCAATTGGCCTGGCCGCAGCTGGCGAGACAACTGGGTCAGCGCATCTGGTGAAGCGTGCCGGGCCATCAGCAGGCTCCATTGCGCAAAGCCGTTTTCCCTGGCGACGTCATCGAGCGCTTCATGCAGGGGCATGCCGTGCTGGCGAGCCCTCAGCCTCGCCTGGCGTTTGAGCGCGTACAACGGCGCGGAAAGGGGAATGGATCCCATGGTCAACCTCCTGTTCAAGGCAGCTGAGCAATCCCTCCTTATGCACATCGCCAACAAGCAGGTTGGGCTAAAGGTATGCCCTGCACAAACAATGCTTCCCCAAACGGAGGGAGGAGGCGCGGGCCGCGCACGCCATCCATCTTATCGCAAGGATTGCAGAGACTTTGAACCAGTTCTGAGAACAGCCAGTGCAGCTCCTGGCTAGCGCTGCGCCCCCAGCACCTTCTGCATTTCGCGCGTGATGGCTTTGACCAGCAGTGAATGCGGCTGCGCGGCCGCGCGGATGGCATTGACCGGCACCTGCAACTCGGGGGCCAGCGGCAGCACTTCCACCTTGCTCCGGTCGGCCGACAAGGCCGTGCAGCCATCCACCATCGCCACGCCCAAACCATGGTGGGCCATGGCCAGGGCCGTGTGGTAGGTCTGCACCGTCACAAAATGGTTCTGGCCTGCGCCTGATTCGCGGCCCAGCTGGTTCAGCAGCATACCCACAGGGTCCTGCGCATCCAGGCAGATGAGGGGCACGCCCGCCAGATCTTCCTGCGACAGGGTGCCCGCGCGCAGCTTGAACGGCGGCAGCATGCCCTTGGGCACGATGCACATCATCGGCACGCGGGCCAGGTTTTCCTGCAGCAAGGTGGGCTGCTGCACATTGCTCAGTACAAAGCCGACATCGGCTTCCTGCATCATGAGGGCCGACACGATCTGCGGCGAGTGCAGCGACTGCAGGGTGACGGTGACATTGGGGTGTTTCTGCTTGAACTGCGCCAGTGCGCGTGGCAACACCTCGTGGCTGAGCGCCAGCACACTGGCAATGCGCAGCTCATCGGTGGCGCGGCCCTTGCGCAGGCTGTCTGCCAGGCGCTGTACGTCTTCAAGCTGGGCAAACAGCTTTTCCATGTGGGGCAGCAGGGCCAGCGCTTCGCTCGTGGGTGCAAGGCGCCCCTTGCTGCGCTGAAAGAGCGCAAAGCCCAGCTGCAGCTCTGCGTGCTGCAAGGTGCGGCTGACAGCGGGCTGTGAGATGTTGATGAGCCGCGCAGCCGCGCTCACGCTGCCCGTATGCATCACCGCATTGAACACTTCGATATGGCGCAACCGCATTGCTCAGCCCTTCACCACGTCACTGACCGGCATCTTCGGCCTGCATGCGCGCGAGGCGCTCGCTCTTCCAGTACACATCGTCACCGCCATCCACGCGGTTGAGCACCCGCGCCAGCACGAACAGCAGATCAGACAAGCGATTGAGGTACTGGCGCGGCGCAGGGCGCATGGCCTCTGCTTCCTGCAGGGCCACCACCATGCGCTCTGCACGGCGTGCAACGGTGCGGCACACATGGGCCTGCGCTGCTGCGCGCGTACCTGCGGGCAGGATGAACTCGGCCAGCCGGGGAAGCTGCGCGTTGTAGCGTGCGAGCGCATCGTCCAACTGCAGCAGGGCGTCGTCCTTGAGCAGTTCGTAGCCGGGCATCGACAGCTCGCCCCCCAGGTTGAACAACTGGTGCTGGATATCGATCAGCAGCTCGCGCACATCCGAGGGCAGCGGCTCGCACAGCAGCAGGCCAATGTGCGAATTGAGTTCATCCACATCCCCCATCGCATGAGGCCGGCCACTGGCCTTGGAGACGCGGCTGTTGTCGCCCAAGCCGGTGGTGCCATCGTCACCGGTTCTGGTCGCAATCTGGGAGAGTCGGTTGCCCATTGGTAATCCTTGTGAAGCTTGTGTACTGGGGCCTATTTTCTGTTACCTGCCTCCCGTAATTTGTAGCGGAAGCAACAGCAAGCAAAAATGATAGCGCTTGGCGGTCATCTGGGGTGCAATAGGCCCCATGTCTGAATCCTGTAAGGAGGTGCAGATGCCTGCAAAATTTTTCACCCATCCCTTTGATGCCCGCAGCGTGATGCTGTTTGCATCCATCGCCGTGACATCGGCCATGGCCCACGCCCAGCCTGCGACAGGCAGCGCCGCGCAACGCCTGGCCCAAGGCGCCAGCGCGCACCGTATTGTCCAGGCCGAACGCAACCTGAGCGCCAGCGACCCTCGCCGCCACCAGGTGCGCCAGCCGGTCAAGAAGAACATGTAACGCCCTTTTCCTCTCCCCGGACTCTCCCCCCTCCCGCCTCGGCGGGTTTTTTGGCTTCGCGCAGCAGACAGCGCTGGTACAGATGCGGTGCTATTCTGAAGTTCAGTCTGGAGACTCCTCATGAATGCACCCATATCCACCCACCAGTTGCAGGCCGAACTGCGGTCTGTTCCCGATGCCTTCCTGCAAAAACTCGCAGCCCGCTTTGGCGTGCAGTGCTCCACCGCGCAGGCTGTGCGTGAACAGCATGGCCGCGACGAAGGCTCCATTGCTGCGCCGCCGCCAGCTGCCGTGGTGTTTGCCGAATCCGCCGAGGATGTGCAGGATGCCGTGCGGCTGTGCGCCGAATACAGCGTGCCGGTGATTGCCTATGGTGCGGGCTCGTCGCTGGAAGGCCACCTGCTGGCCGTGCAGGGCGGCATCACGCTGGATGTGAGCCGCATGAACCAGGTGCTCTCGGTCAACACCGAAGACCTGACCATCACCGTGCAGCCGGGCATCACGCGCAAGGCGCTCAATGAGGCGATCAAGGACACCGGTTTCTTCTTCCCCATCGACCCCGGCGCCGATGCGTCGATCGGCGGCATGGCCTCCACCCGCGCCAGCGGCACCAATGCCGTGCGCTACGGCACCATGCGCGAAAACGTGCTGGCACTGGAGGTGGTGACCGCCAGTGGCGAGCGCATCCGCACCGGCAACCGGGCCAAGAAGAGCGCGGCGGGCTACGATCTGACACGCCTGCTCGTGGGCAGCGAGGGCACGCTGGGCATCTTTACCGAGATCACGCTGCGCATCTACCCGCTGCCCGAAGCGGTGAGCGCTGCCATCTGTTCCTTCCCCAGCATTGAGGCCGCCGTTCGCACCGTGATCCAGACCATCCAGATGGGTGTTCCCATCGCCCGCGTGGAGCTGATTGATGTGAACGCCATCCGCATGGTCAATGCCTACAGCAAGCTCAGCCTGCGCGAGGAGCCCATGCTGCTGATGGAATTCCACGGATCGCCTACCGGCGTGAAGGAGCAGGCCGAGATGGTGCAGGACATCGCCAGCGAGTTTGGCGGCAATGCCTTTGAGTGGGCCGAGCGCCCCGAGGACCGCACCCGCCTGTTTACCGCGCGCCACAACGCCTACTTTGCCGCCGTGGCGAGCGTGCCCGGCTGCCGCTGCATCACCACCGATGCGTGCGTGCCCATCAGCCGCCTGGCCGATGCGCTGCTCGACTGCGTGAACGAGGCCGACGCCAGCGGGATTCCCTACTTCCTGGTGGGCCATGTGGGCGACGGCAACTTCCATTTCGGCTACCTGATCGACCCCGACAATGACATCCAGCGCCAGCAGGCCGAGCAGTTGAACCACCAGCTTGTGGAGCGCGCCATCGCCCTGGGTGGCACCTGCACCGGTGAGCATGGCATTGGCATCCACAAGCAAGGCTTTCTCGCGGATGAAGCGGGTGAGGGCGGCGTAGAGATGATGCGAGCCATCAAACAGGCACTGGACCCGAAGAATATTCTGAACCCGGGCAAGATCTTTCAGTTGGCCGTGTAGCGCACGACGCCCAAAAAACAAAGCCCGCGAGCTATGCTGCGCGGGCTTTGTTTTTGAGGCACATGAATTGCGCCCCGTCCATGCCCCATCAGGCCGGCTTGGCAGCCCCCAGTTGCGCCTTGCGCGCAGCGACACCCGCTCCCACAAAACCGGCAGATACCACGCTGAGCACCATGCCCACTGCAGCACCGTAGAACACGCCTGCGTTCATGTGGTGATCGAGCATATAGCCAAACACCGGTGCAGCCAGGCAGAAACCCAGATCCAGCCCCGAATACACCATGCCGTACACCCGGCCCGTGGCACCGGGCGGTGCTGCGCGCTTGACCAGCATGTCGCGCGACGGGCCTGCCAGGCCGGTTCCTACACCCGCCAGCGCCGCCACACCCAGCGCTGCATAGCCGGGCAGCCACCCAGTGGCCACCAGCGCCAGCAGCCCACCGGAGAACAGCAGGCAGGCGGAAATCGTTTTCTCCAGGCGCTCCACCCGGCCGACCAGAAAGCCGCCCACCACCATGCCCGCCGCGCCAAACAGCATGTACCCCGTCACCACATAGGCGGTGATGCTGGCGGGCAGGCCATACAGTTGCTGCAAGGCCGGGCTGGCAAAGGACTGGATGGCGCTCATGGCGCAGGTGGTCCAGAAGAAGAACGAGAAGCACAGCCACACCGATGGCAGCTTCAGGAAGGCCAGCGGGTGCTCCTGCGCTGCAGATGCCGCAGCTGCCTTTGCCGCGCCATGGGCAGCGCCTGCCGCAGCTACCGTCACGCGGTCGTCCAGCGCATCGCGGTTGATGACCATGATGGCCAGAATGATGGCTGCCAGCGCAGCGCCGCACAGGCAGGCCAGGCGCCACGAACCGGTGGCCGATGTGATACCCGCCATGAACACCGGCGCGGCCGCCCACCCCAGGTTGCCCGACAGGCCATGCACCGAGAAGCCATGGCCCAGGCGCTGCGGCGACAGGCGCTTGTTGAGGATGGTGAAATCCACCGGATGGAAAGGCGCATTGCCCAGCCCCGCAAAGACGGCAGCCAGCATCAGCTGCACATAGCTGTGCGCCGTGCCTGCAATCACCCCGGCCACGGCAAAGCTGGCGAGCGCCGCAAAGAGGATGGGACGGGCACCGAATCGATCCACCACAAATCCCGCCAGGGCCTGGCCAACGCCGGAGACGATGAAAAATACCGACACCAGGACACTCAGCTCCGAGTAGCTGAAGCCGAAATCCTGGATCAGCCACGGAAACAGCGGCGGCAGCAACAGATGAAAGAAATGGGACGAGCCGTGGGCAAGGCCGATGAGGCCGATGGTGCGGCTGTCCTGGCGCAGGCTGCCGATCTGGTCGGCGCCAGCAGCGGAGGCATTGGTGTTGGTTGTCATACCCGGCATGGTAGCCAAAGCCACACCGTCTTGTATGCGATAGCAAGCCAATTACTATCGCCAACATGCCAAGCCAAGCCATGCCCCCTTCGCGCCGCCGCGCCAGCGGGCCGCGAATCACCGCGGTGCCGGCGGTATCGCTGGCCACAGGCGCGCGTGCCTGGGAGTACGTGGATTCGCTCACCCCGCATCTGTTCGTGCCTACGCCACAGCGGCCTGTGCGCGCCAAGCAGCGGGTGCTGCAGCGCGATACGCAGGTGCTGCCGCACCACCACCAGTGGGCGCAGCTGGCGGTATCCACCACCGGAACCCTGCATCTGCGCGTGCCCCGCGCCACCTTTGTGGTGCCGCCCGGGCGGGCGCTGTGGATTCCGCCCCAGGTGGAGCACGCCGTCACCATGGTGGAGACGGCTGAGCTGCGCACGCTCTACATCTACCAGGCACCAGGCCAGTGCGGGCCCATTGCGGACGATACGCTCAGTGCACGCTGGCAGCGCTGCCGCGTGCTCGAAGTATCGGATCTGCTGCAGGCGCTGGTGCGTGACCTTTCCACGAGCTCGGACGCAGGCGAGCCGCCCAGCCTGGCGCAGTTGGCGCGCGAGCGCCATGTCAGCGCTCTGCTGCTCGATGAGCTGGGGCGCGCCACCCAGCTGGACCTGCGCATCGACATGCCGCGCGACAAACGCCTCAACACCCTGTGCCAGGCCGTTCTGCAGGACCCACTGGCGCACGACAGCCTGCAGGCCTTTGCCAGCAACAGCGGCGCCAGCCTGCGCACCGTGGCGCGCCTCTTTCGGCAGGAGCTGGGCTGTACCTACCAGCAATGGCGCCAGCAGGTGATTCTGGCCAAGGCCGTGCAACTGGGCGCCAGCGGCCTGCCCATGGGGCAGATTGCCGTGGAACTGGGCTATACGCCCAGCGCCTTCAGTGCCATGGTGCAGCGCGCCGTCGGCCTGCCGCCCGCACGTTTTCTGGGCATGCAACGCCGCTGATGGCCGCGCAAGTACTTGTGTGCAGGCTGGCTGAAAAAATGCCACGCTGCGCTATCCTGCCTGCAGAATCTATGGAATAACCAGCACTTTGCGCTCAACCTTGTTGTGCAAACAGCTCTATTTTTTTATAGCAAAACCATGCCGCTCCACAGCTACGATCCTCGCTTGGGCCACCGCCTGCCGCACGACCCTTTCAACGCGATTGTCGGCCCGCGTCCGATTGGCTGGATCTCCAGCCTGAGCAGTGCTGGCGTGCGCAATCTGGCGCCTTACAGCTTCTTCAACGCATTCAACTACGTTCCGCCCATCGTCGGCTTTGCCAGCATCGGCCGCAAGGACACCCTGGCCAACATCGAAGCCACGCGCGAATTCGTCTGGAACCTGGCGAGCGAGCCGCTGGCCGTACCGATGAACCAGAGCTGCGCCGCTGTGGCACCGGAGGTCGATGAGTTCGAACTGGCGGGGCTTGCGGCCGAGCCGTCCGTCAAGGTAAAGCCGCCGCGCGTGCAGGCCAGCCCGGTGACCATGGAATGCCGCTGCACGCAGATCATCCAGCTGCAGGGCGCCGATGGCGTGCAGGTACCCACCTGGCTGGTGTTGGGCGAGGTGGTGATGGTGCACATCGACGAGCGGCTGCTAAAGGATGGCATCTACCAGACGGCTGCAGGCCAGCCCCTGCTGCGCGGCGGCGGGCCGGGGGACTATTTCACGATCAGCGAAGCAGGCAAGCGGGTGATGATGCGTCCACGCTGATGCGTCTCCCACCGGTACGGCTTCGGCAGGCATGGCGCGCTTGATGGCGCGTCGAATTCAGTCGATCTGCATGCGTGCGGCAGCGGCAAAACTGCCCAGGCTCCAGCCCTTGCCCAGCAGGAACATGCGGGTGTTCAGCTGGTTGAGCACCTGCGGCTCGACGCTGTTGCCCAGGTACCGCATTTTCTTGTCGGTGATGTCGACATAGCCGAGCCGGTAGTCGCGCGCCAGCTTGTGCCACAGCGCGTGGGCGCCGGGCGACTGGCGGGCACCGGTGACGAGGCACAGCCCGGCATCCAGGGCCCAACGGTAGATGCACGACGCCAGTCCCTTGCGCTGGTAGGCCACATCGAATTTGGAATGGGGGCCGCGAATGATGCGGTCGGCGCGCTTGTCCAGCTCGATCAGGCGACTGAACACGGTGAAACCCGCAATGCGGTGCGCCTGCAGGTCTTCGACATAGACGTAGAACTCACCATCGGCCGCGCGGTAGCGGATGGCGAAACGGGGATCGGACAGCGGAATTTCGGCAATCCCGTGCAGGCAGTCGCCCGGGGTGTTGATGCGGTCATGGATGGAGGCGCATTCGCCTTCCAGTTGCTTGGGTGGAATCGGGCTCACATCAATGCGCAATTCCACCGGTCGGTACAGCCAGGATGCCCAAAAGGGCGGCATAGCGGTCAGCATGGCTTTCTCTCCTTGTGCGCGACCTTTGCCGGGCCGCTCCAATGACAAAGCCATTGAGGGTAGCCCAGCGCACAATTCGCACGCAAAGGGTGCGAGATTGCATCTGGCACCTCCGCGCTACCAATCCGTGCCGCCCCAGACGCTTCAAAAGCCGTGTGGCGCATCGCGGCAGCGATAAACACCCAAAGGTAGCCAAGACGTGAAAAAACCCGCCTGAGCGGGTTTTGGAGGCTTGTGGCCTGCAGGCGCGGAAAATGTTATTCCGACAGCTGGCGCATCGTGGCCTGATCCAGACGGCCGGTCACGGGCAGGCCCTGGTCCTGCTGGAAGGTGCGCAGTGCATTTTGCGTGCGCGGACCTGCGGAGCCATCCGGCGTGCCCACATCAAAGCCCAATTCGTTCAGGCGCTGCTGGGCTTGCTTCATGGTCATGCGCACATTGGTCTTGGCGCCGGGGGCCGAAGTCTGGCTGGGCGCCGCCGAGCCATCGACCGACAGGCGGCCACCGCCGCCCAGGCCCTGGCCCTTGACGGCCTGTGCCTTGTAGTTGCGCAGCGCGCGCACCATCTGGTTGTATGCATCGACAAACGCTGCCGAGACCACCTTGCCCTGCGAGGTATTGGAGTAACCGCCGATGCTGGCACCTGCCGAGCCGCCGAACAGGGTGCCAAAGCCGCCCCAATCGGTGTTGCTGGCGTTACCAGTGGAGGACGACACCTGCACGCCCGAGCGGTTGTCCACCAGGGTCAGCATGGCCGAGGCCTCGCGCGTCTTGCTGTTGGCAGCAACGCCACCCAGGGCGCTACCACCACGGCCGCCCAGAATGCCGCCAAGCGCAGCGCCAAAGCCGCCGGCATTGTCTTCGCTGAAGGTCACTTCAGGCGTCAGGCCGTAGTCCGATGCCACCACCTGGCCCTTGCCAAAGTTGCTGCCCTTGCGCATTTCGCCGTTGTCCATCATGGCCCGCTCGCGGTTCATCGCGTTCATGCCAGCCGCGCTGCGCTCCACCACCACGAAGCAGTTCGATTGCTGGATCAGCACGCGCAGCAGATTGGCGGTAGGTGGCAGACGGTATTCGTTGCGCAGGATGGTGTACCAGCCCGCTTGCTGGTTCTCCACCAGCGAGACGGTGCCCACGGGAGAGTCGCATTTTTCCAACTGGCTGTTCTCGCCCTGGCTGCTGCCGCCTGCGGCTCCGCCAGTCACGGTGTTGTTGGTGCCGCCGCCCAGCTTCATGCCCGTGGATTCGCAGCCTGCCAATGCCAATACGGCCAGTGCCGCCAATGCCAGTTTCTTCATATGTTGCTCCCGCAAGTTTTCAATTACTTTTACAAAGAAACCCAGGAGCACTGCCTGGGTTCAAACCACCACTATCGGTACGATAAACGCCGTCAATTGTAGAAAATCCCTCGCCGAATGGCATCCAGATTTGCTCTTGATCAAAGCGACAACAGCGCGTAAATTGCGACAAATTGTTGCAAAGATAAGCAATTACAGAAATCTACTCGGAGCCGGAATTATCCGCGTAATTTATCAATTAATCCATTAAGGGCATCGAGCGAACCGAACTGGATCACCAGCTCTCCCATTTCTTCGACCTTGCCAGCGCGCTTGACGCGCTTTTTCACGCGCACCTCCACCTCGGCCATCAGCAGGTCGGAGAGCTCTTCTTCCACACGCTTCAAATCGCGCGATTTGGCCGGTTTGGCCTTGACCGGCGTTTCGCCCGAGAATTCCGCGCTCACCTTTTTCACCAGGCTCTCGGCCTCGCGCACGCTCAGCTTGCGCGCATTGATCTGGTTGGCAGCGGTGATCTGTGCGGCACGGTCGAGCACCAGCAAGGCGCGGGCGTGGCCCATGTCCAGGTCGCCGGCCATCAGCATGGTCTGCACCGGCTCGGCCAGGTTCAAGAGGCGCAGCAGGTTGGATGCAGCCGAGCGCGAACGGCCAACGGCTTGTGCAGCCTGCTCATGCGTCATGTTGAATTCACCCACCAGGCGCGAGAGGCCTTGCGCTTCTTCCAGCGGATTGAGGTCTTCGCGCTGGATGTTTTCAATCAGCGCCATCGCCGCGGCCGCCTCATCTGGCACTTCGCGCACCAGTACCGGCACTTCGGCAAGGCCTGCAATGCGCGCCGCACGAAATCGCCGCTCGCCGGCAATGATTTCGTATTTACCCACATGCTCGCCCTGTGTGAGCTTGCGCACCAGAATCGGCTGCATGATGCCCTGGGCCTTAATGCTTTCGGCCAGCTCGTACAGCGCTCCCTCGTCCATGCGCGTGCGCGGCTGGTAGATGCCGGGCACCATGTCTTCCAGCGCGAGCTGGTGGGGGTTGTGGCCCCTGTCTTCTGCAGCCTGCGGCGCTGCTTCCACCTTGGGGCCGAGCAATGCTTCGAGGCCGCGTCCCAGGCCCTTGGGTTTTTTGGTTGCCATGGTTTTGTTTACCTTTGGTTTTTGGCTGCCGCAACGGCGCTCAGTTCGGCCAGCAGGCCCTGCCCCAGCGGCCAGTTGCCCAGCCCGGATTCCGCGTTGATGTGGCCGCAGTTGCCCTGGTTCACCCAGCGGGCACCCCAGCTGTCTGCGAGCAGCCTGGCGCGTTCTGCGCTGCAGTACGGGTCGTTCTGGCTGCCCACCAGAATGGAGGGGAACGGCAGCTTCTGCAACGCAATGGGCGACCAGCCGGGAATCAACTCGGCCAGATCCGGCCGCTCTACATCACCAGGCGCCACCAGCAGCGCGCCACGCACCTTGTGCGCCGCCTGCGGCGAATGCGCGGCCCACCAAGCCGTCAGAATGCAGCCCAGGCTGTGCGCCACCAGCACTACGGGCTCTGGCGCATCCACGATCACATCCTGCAGCCGTGCCGTCCAATCCCCGCGCTTGGGGCGCATCCAATCGTGCTGCTGTACGCGTTCGTAGCCAAATTCTTCTTCCCATACGGTTTGCCAGTGGCCCGGGCCGCTGTTTTGCCAGCCTGGCAGCAGTTTGACGGACAAGGATTGCATACTCTCTTTTTTATAGCTATCAGCGCTCTACAGATATGCGCTACAGGCCAATTTCTTTCAAAATATCAAGCGCTTATTGTGCCTCATTGTCTGCCCGCTGCAATGCGCCGCCACACTTGCCAACAAAAAGGCCTCCCATGCGATGCATGTGGAGGCCCACTTCCCTGGCAAGCAGGGCTGGCTCATTTCATCGATTTGATGCGCTTGACCATCTCTTTGGCAAACTCGACGAATGCCTTGCTGCCCTTGGCAGACGGGTCAAACACCACACCGGGCAGGCCATAGCTGGGTGCCTCGGCCAGGCGCACATTGCGAGGAATGACGGTGTCGAACACCTTGTCGCCAAAGTGGTCCTTGAGCTGGTCGCTCACCTGCTGCTGCAAGGTGATGCGCGGATCAAACATCACGCGCAGCAGGCCGATGATCTCCAGATCCTTGTTGAGGTTGGCATGCACCTGCTTGATGGTGTTGACCAGATCGGTCAGGCCTTCGAGCGCGAAATACTCGCACTGCATCGGCACGATCACGCCGTGGGCCGAGCACAGGCCATTCAGGGTCAGCATCGACAGGCTGGGCGGGCAATCGATCAGCACGAAATCAAAGTCACCATTGGCGGCGTCAAGCGCAGCCTTCAGGCGCTTTTCACGGCGCTCCAGCTCCACCAGTTCCACTTCTGCGCCCGACAGCTCACGGTTGGCTCCCAGCACCCAGTAGCCGCATTTGTCCGAGTACACGGCCGCTTCCTTGATGGTGTTCGACTCCAGCAGCACATCGTAGACCGAGGTCTCGAGTGCGCGCTTGTCAATGCCCGAACCCATGGTGGCATTGCCCTGCGGATCGAGATCCACCAGCAGCACCCGCTGCTTTACCTTGGCCAGGCCTGCAGCCAGATTGACTGCCGTGGTCGTCTTGCCCACGCCGCCCTTCTGGTTGGCGATACAAAAGATTTTTGCCATGAAAGTTCGCTTCAATCCAATACTTACTTGGTGAGGGCCAGCTTCAGGCCAAAACCAATCAAAAACACACCGGCGGTCTTCTCCAGCCATTTGACGACCGACGGATTGGCGCGCAAACGTTCGGCCAGGGTCTTGGTGATCAGCACAACGATCGTGCAGTACACCAGACTGATCACCGCCACCGTCGCCGCCATCAGGGCAAACGTCGGAATGCCTCGATGCGTTGCCGGATCGACAAACAGCGGAAAGAACGCCATGTAAAAAACAATGGCCTTGGGGTTCATCAGGGTGATGAGAAAGCCTTGTTTGAAATAGTGGCGCGGCTCAATCCTGATGACCGGCTGATCGCCCGGCTTGGCGGTGATCAGCTTGTAGCCGATCCATGCCAGGTAGACCGCCCCTATCCACTGCACGGCCTGGAAGGCCGCAGGGTAGGCCGTCATCACCGCAGCCACACCGGCCACTGCCAGCCACATCAGCACCTGATCGGCTGCCATGCAGCCCAGGCATACGGCCATCCCAGCCCAGATTCCACCCTTGCCGGTGGAGGTGATCAGCGCCAGATTGCCCGGGCCCGGAATCATCAAGAAAAGGATTACGGCCACCACAAATGCACCGTAGTCGGAAATGCCAAACATATCCCACCTGCTGCGATGAAACCCTGAGTGTAAACGACAGCCTTGCGTTCCAGCCAGCAAAAGCGCGCCGTTACGGCCCGAAACGTCAGCAAAAAGCCCCGAAATCGGGGCCTTTTCACTTCGTTTTTCAGCCGTTGGCCATCTACGCAGCCTCGGGCGTTTTCTGCATCCACACGATGCAGCGTTCGGCGTCGAGCCCCGGCACCACAAGCGGCTCGATCTGCAGCACCTGCACACCGGCAGGCAGCAATGCCAGTTCATCATCGGGACGCTTGGCCTTCATGGCCAGCCAGATTCCGGAAGCCTTCAAGGTCTGCTGCGACCAGGCCGTGAAATCCTGCAGCGCAGCAAAGGCACGGCAGCTGACCACGTCGTATTGCTGCGCCAGATTCTCGACCCGCGACTGGATACCGCGCAGATTGCGCAGCCGCAGATTGGCTGCTACCTGCTGGATGAAAGCCACCTTCTTGCCCACGGTGTCCACACAACTCACATCAAGCTGCGGCAGGCAGATGGCAAACACCACGGCCGGCAATCCACCGCCCGATCCCACATCCAGCAGTTTCGGTTCCACCAATGCCTTGCCTGCCAGGTAACGCTGCAAGGGCACAACGGCTGCCAGGCTGTCGAGCAAATGGTGGGTCAGCATCTCTTGCGGATCACGCACCGAGGTCAGGTTGTAGACCTTGTTCCATTTCTGCAGCAGGTCCAGAAAAGCCATCAGCAGCCCGATCTGGCCATCATCCAGCGCCAATCCCAGCTGCAGCACTCCGTCACGCAGCTTGTTTTCCAATGCGGCGCTCATGCGATGCTTACCTCTTCGGTTGCCGAGAATCCCTTGAAGCCGCCCTTCTTCAAGTGCACCATCAACAGAGAAATGGCGGCAGGCGTGACACCAGAAATACGCGATGCCTGACCCAGAGTTTCGGGCCGGTGCGTCTGAAGCTTCTGGCGCACTTCAAAGGACAAGGCCGTCACCTGCATATAGTCCAGTTCAGCCGGGAGGCGCAGTTTTTCGTAGTGGGCCGCGCGCTCCACCTCGTCCTTCTGGCGATCGATATAGCCCGAGTACTTGGCGCCAATCTCCACCTGCTCCACCACCGAGTCCCCCAGATCGCCCAGTGTTTCACGTGAAACAGCGTCCGAGCGGTAGGCGCCTTCGTTCATGCTCATCAAAGTGCCATAGTCCACTCCGGGGCGGCGCAGCAGGTCGAACAGGTTGTATTCGCGCTCCATCGCCTTGCCCAGTACACGCTCTGCTTCTTCGGCAGCAACGATACGCGGATTCACCCAGGTGGCCTTCAGGCGCTCTGATTCACGTGAAACAGCGTCGCGCTTGCGGCTGAATGCATCCCAGCGCGCATCGTCTATCAGGCCCATCTTGCGACCCACTTCGGTCAAGCGCATATCGGCATTGTCTTCGCGCAACTGCAGGCGGAACTCCGCGCGGCTGGTGAACATGCGGTAAGGCTCGGTCACACCC
Source organism: Comamonas odontotermitis (assembly GCF_040396735.1). GTDB lineage: Bacteria > Pseudomonadota > Gammaproteobacteria > Burkholderiales > Burkholderiaceae_C > Comamonas > Comamonas odontotermitis_C. The sequence goes on along the minus strand of NZ_JBEBNZ010000008.1, from coordinate 37,226 downwards.
TTGGTGATCAGGTCGTCCACCAGAACGCCCAGATACGCTTCATCACGCCCCGGCATCCAGGGCCCTTCGCCCCGGCATTGCAGGGCAGCGTTCAGGCCCGCAAACAATCCCTGGGCCGCCGCCTCTTCATAGCCCGTGGTTCCGTTGATCTGTCCGGCAAAGAACAGACCCTGGATCTGCTTGGTCTCGAAACTGCTCTTGAGCGAGCGCGGATCAAAGTAGTCGTATTCAATGGCGTAGCCGGGGCGCAGGATGTGGGCGTTCTCCAAGCCTTTCATCGAGCGCACCAGTTCGTACTGAATATCAAACGGCAGGCTGGTGGAAATACCGTTGGGGTAGAACTCGTGGGTAGTCAGGCCTTCGGGCTCCAGGAAGATCTGGTGGCTTTCCTTGTCGGCAAAGCGGTTGATCTTGTCTTCCACGCTGGGGCAGTAACGCGGGCCCACGCCTTCGATCTTGCCCGTGAACATGGGGCTGCGGTCAAAGCCGCTGCGGATGATCTCGTGCGTGCGGGCGTTGGTGTGCGTGATCCAGCACGGAACCTGGCGTGGGTGCATGGCCGCGTTGCCCATGAAGCTGAACACTGGCACATGGCCCTCGTTCACACCACCGGGCATGCCGTCACCGGGTTGCTCCTCGCACTGGCTGAAATCAATGCTGCGGCCATCGATACGCGGCGGCGTGCCGGTCTTCAGGCGTCCTTGCGGCAGCTTCAGTTCCTTGAGGCGGCCAGACAGGCTGACTGCTGGCGGGTCTCCCGCGCGGCCAGCTGCATAGTTGTTCAGTCCTACATGGATCTTGCCGTCGAGGAAGGTTCCGGCCGTCAACACCACCGTGCGGCTGCGAAAACGGATGCCGACCTGGGTGACGGCGCCAACCACGCGGTCGCCCTCCACCATCAAGTCATCCACCGCCTGCTGAAACAGCCACAGATTGGGCTGGTTCTCCAGCACCTCGCGAATGGCGGCTTTGTAGAGAATGCGGTCGGCCTGGGCACGCGTGGCACGCACAGCGGGCCCTTTGGAGCTATTGAGCGTACGGAACTGGATTCCACCCTTGTCGGTCGCCAATGCCATGGCACCGCCCAGCGCGTCCACTTCCTTGACCAGGTGGCCCTTGCCAATACCGCCAATGGAGGGGTTACAGCTCATCTGCCCCAGGGTTTCGATATTGTGGGACAGCAGCAGCGTCTTGCAACCCATGCGTGCAGCAGCCAGCGCAGCTTCGGTGCCGGCATGACCGCCGCCAACGACGATGACATCAAATTCTTGCGGATAGATATAAGAGGGGGTCTGGCTCATACAGCCTCATTCCAGGGCTCGCAAAGCATGCGCTCTGCCTGTTTCATGCCCTTCTGCAGCCCTTGGGCAAAAGTGGCGAATATGCGGGGATTGGCTTGGTATTTTAATGACTTGGGGGTTTTCACGCTGCGGGCCGTGTAATTGCTGTTTCACGTGAAACAGTGCCGATGAACCCGGCCTGCAAAGCTTTATGAAACACGCTAGCATCATTTGGCTTTTTACCCTGTACAGGAGAATGTAGATGAAGCTGTATTTCTCTCCCGGCGCCTGCTCGCTGTCGCCCCACATCGCATTGCTGGAGTCCGGCCTGCCTTTCACCCTGGAGTTGGCCAGCACCAAAACGCACCAACTCAAGGACGGCACCGATTTCTACACCATCAACCCCTTGGGCTATGTGCCGGTGCTGGAACTGGACAACGGCCAGCGGCTGCGCGAAGGCCCTGCCATCGTGCAATACATTGCCGATCAGGCGCCAGCCTCCAAGCTCGCACCTGCCAACGGTACCTGGGAGCGCTACCAGTTGCAGGAATGGCTGACCTTCATCGGCACGGAGATCCACAAGACCTTCTCGCCCCTCTTCAACCCCAACATGCCGGATGCCGCCAAGGAACTGTTCCGTGCGCAGATCCTCAAGCGCCTGACCTGGGTGGATTCGCAGCTCGCCGGCAAGGACTATCTGACGGGCGCCCAGTTCACTGTGGCCGATGGTTATCTGTTTACGGTATGCGGTTGGACCAAGTTCGTAGGCGTCGATGTTGCGGGTCTGACCAATCTTGGCAAGTTCCTGGAACGTGTGGGTGCCCGCCCATCCGTGCAAAAGGCGATTGCCGACGAAAAGCAATAACTGCTTTTCTTCCATCCATCGCAAAGCCTGTTTCACGTGAACAGGCTTTTTTTCTTGGGGGGCAGGCTTGTTTCTGACTTCCATCAAAAAAGATGCCCCCACGCTTGACCTTCACATCGTGTTAACTTTCAACATAAGCACATCAACAACTTCCACTGAAAGGAAACACCATGCAAAACACCTTCAACGTACAGGGCATGACCTGCGGCCACTGCGAGCGTTCCGTGACCAATGCGGTCAAGCAGCTGGACGCTGACGCCAAGGTGCAGATCGACCGTGCCCAGGGCAAGGTGGTCGTGGATTCTGTGCAGCCCGCCAATTCCATCGCGGCAGCCATTGCTGCTGAAGGCTACCAGGTGCAATGAACATGGCCCACAGCAGCGCAGCTTTACAGACATCTGGTTCGCGCAAGGCGACCGGCGCCGCATCGATTGCATGGCCCGTGTCCATCAGCAAGGCTGCGCAGCTGGCAGGTATTTCTGCCCGCATGGCGCGGCACTATGAGTCGTTGAATCTGCTGCCCCATGTGGGCCGCACCGACAGCGGCTACCGACTCTACAGCGAAGCCGATGTGCATACGCTGCGCTTCATTCGCCGCAGCCGCGATCTGGGGTTTTCCATGGAGGAGATCGAAACCCTGCTGAACCTGTGGAATGACAAGCAGCGTGCCAGCAGCTCTGTCAAGGAGATTGCGCAAAAGCACATCGAAGTGCTCAGCGAACGGATTGCTGCCATGCAGTCCATGCAGCGATCGCTGCAGCAGCTGGTACACAGTTGCCATGGCGATCACCGGCCCGACTGCCCGATCCTGGACAATCTGGCCGATCCCGCCACCGACGGTAGCTCCGGCTGCTGCCATTGAAAGCACTGCCTGCGCTGAATGGTTGCGTACCATGCGCTCATAAAAAAAGAGCATCCGTCGTGATGCTCTTTTCTCTTTTCCTGGGCAGACAGCCCGGGAAATATCACACCCTCTTTCCCCGTGCACTCACACCAGGGCCTGCGCCCTGCAGGAGTGGTTCAGGAAGGGGGAATCAGAACGGCGCAGTGGCCGGGTCTTCATCGACCGGCGCCTGCCTCGGCCCGGTATGGGCACCACCACTGGCTGCACGGCGCGCAAAATCGTTGCCAGACGCATTATTGGCCTGCGTGGCACCCATGCCCTGCCCTGCTCTTTTTTCAGCCGCTGTAGCGCTGTTTGCGCCGCCTGCGGTGCCTTTGGCGTCTCCCCGGTCACCTCGGTCAGGCAGCTGGCCCAGCTCGGTGCGGCCTTCCCCTCCCAGCGCCTGGATCAGGTCGGGAATCAGCTGGCTGAACTCGCCCGTGGCAATCGCCACATCGGCGTCAAAGCCCGCATCGTCCTGGCCCTGGCCTTCCATCACCACATCCAGCAAGGCCACCTTCTTGAGCTGCAGGCCTTCAGTCAGCACAAAGCTCACGCGGTCATCCCAGGTCATGGCCAGCTTGGTGGGCATCTTTCCCTGGTCGATGTGCTCGCGGATCTCGTCGATATCGAGCGGATGGCGCGCATAGCGCACCACGGCCTTGGACTCATCGGCGCTCTTGAGTTCGCACTCACGGTCGATGCTGAAGCCTGCCGGCGCGTCATGGCTGTGCAGCCAGCCTGCCATGGCCGCCTGCGGGCTGATCTGCGTATCGATCAGGGCCACGGCAAAGCCAGGAGATGCCTCCACCAGCATGGTCACCACCTCATCGGCCCGGCCCTGGCTGCCGGTATCCAGCACCAACAGACGCGCTTGCGGATCGATCCAGACCCACAGGCCGCCCTGCTTGGTGAAGGCCATGGGCAGCAGGTCGAGCTTGCATTCGTCCTTGAGCTCCTGCTTTTCCTTCTTGCCTGGCTTGCGGCCTTCCTTGGCCTCGATCTGGGCCAGCTTGTCACCCAGCTTGCGGTTGAGCACGCTGGCGGGCAGCATCTTGCTCTCGCTCATCAGCCGCATGATCCATTGGCCGCCCACGGATTCGACCATGGCACCGTTGTCCTCGCCGCGCGGAGGCACCCAACCCACGGATTTTTCCTGCGTCGCGCCGCACTCTTCAAACTGCTGCTTGGCCAGCGCTTCATCCAGCTGGGTCCAGTCCGGCTGCCAGGCTTCAGAGATGCGGTAGAAGATCATGTTCTTGAACATGCAATTCCTTTGTTCGGGAGACTGATCGCCTGCAAGCGCCAGCCTTGAAAAACACAAGCGGCCGTCACCAGCCGCATTCATCTGCCACCCATTGTGCCGCGAATCCGTCAGGCCCCGGCCTGCATGCGTGGGTGTGGCTCCGGGAAGCAGTACAAAGCGATTCAACTGCTATGTTTTTTGATATTCTTCCGCCCACCAGACAAGCCCTAGCGGCCATTTCTGCTGAAACGCAGCGCTGCCGAAACCTCAAACAAATTGGCAATTCTTTACACAGCCATACCAAGCAGGCACGGCACTCTTACATCTGCACGGGACACTGCATCCATCGCAGTGGCGCCGCCACCGCCCTTCCCAACAAGAAAGGAAACCACCATGTCCCTCCTGCAACGCAGCGCCATCGTGACCGCCATGCTTGCCGCCTTGTCGGTACCCGCGTTCGCACAACCCGCCCCTGCCGATGCACCGGCGGCCACCACTGCCCAAGCCGCGCCCCATGGAAAGCACCACCGCCCGGATCCACAGGCCCGCAAAGCGCGCATGGAGCAGCGCATGCAGGCGCTCAAGACCGCGCTCAAGCTCAACGCCAGCCAGGAAGGTGCGTGGAACAGCTATGTGGCAGCCTTGCAGCCCCCCATGCATGGAGAGCGCCCGGCCCATCCGGATCGCAAGGCCTTTGCTGCCATGACGACACCCGAGCGCATCGACGCCATGCAGGCCATGCACGCCAAGCGCCAGACAGCAATGGACCAACGCCACCAGGCCACCAAGACCTTCTATGCCGCACTGACGCCCGAGCAGCAAAAGACATTTGACGCCGAAACGCTGAAGATGCACGACCGCCATGGCCCTGGTGGCAAAGGCCAGCATGAGCGGCGCGGCCATCGTCAAGGTGCAAATGCAGAACAGACTGTTCCAGCAACCGACAGCAAATAGAACCACACCCTTTTCCTCTACGCAGCCAGCCCACAGGCATGGGCCTGCGAGGCACTGGAACGCCCTCTCGCCCTACGGCCGGAGGGCGTTTTTCTGCGCCAGCCATCTCCACCTGTTGCCCGGCCCGTACACCAGAGCCAACACACAGCTTCCACTGACAGGCATCTCGCTTGACAGCATGTAACATCAGCGTCATGTCATATCGAACCTTGATCTCTGTTATGGGTGCATGCGCCCTCTTCGGTGCGAGTGCAGCAGCGCATGCGCAGTTTGCCGACATGCGCCAAAGCCCCACCCTCTACCTGCAAGGTGGCCTGGCCGAGAGCAATGGACGCTCTGTGACCGTTGGCTCCACCATTCCCATGCAATGGCACACCTACTGGTGGGGCAACGCGGTCACGGCCCATTGGGATCTGAGCGTGGGCATGTGGAATGCCGAGCGCGACAACCAGGACGGCCGGCGCAACATCGCCGTCCTGGGCCTCACGCCCGTGCTGCGATTCCACAGCAAAAGCCAGTATCCCTGGTTCGTGGAAGCAGGCATCGGTGGCTATGTCTCCAACCACCTCTATGAGAATCGCGACAAGCGGTTCTCCACGGCGTTCAACTTCGGATCGCACCTGGGCCTGGGCTATTTCACCGGCATGAAGCGTGAAAACGAATGGATGCTGCGCATCGAGCACTTCTCCAACGCATCGATCAAACGGCCCAACCCTGGAGAAAACTTCATACAGCTGCGCTATGCGCGCCATTTCTAGGCACAGGGCCCCTGCCCTCAAGCCTTCCCCTCAAAACATGCCGCCAGCACTGCCTGGCGTTTTTTTTATCCGCAATCCTTTGGCATGCAGGTTCACGCCTCTTTGCCGCCTACAAACCTGTTCAAAGGCCATTCTGCCAGGCACCCTGCTGCGATCGCCCTCACAACCCGCTGCACCCCATGGGACAGCCTTCCCAGGCCTTCCAAAGCGGCCTGGGGGCCCCATAGGCGTATACACCTCGCCCGTCGGGCCTCCCGCATGCTCCGCACCAATGCAGGTCTCGCCGTGAATACCTTCCGAGCGGTTGCCGGGCCGGGCATCACATCTACCGCCCCTCCCCTTGATTGCTGGCGAAAGCCTTGTGCACGGACACATTGAACAGACCCGGATGCCCGAGAGAGAGCTTCCGGCCTTTGGACTGACCCGGAGCATAGACACATCCTATGCACAGATGTGCATGTTTGCACAGGTGCAGCACCGCTGCCAGTACCTACCGGGTATGAACACAGACGTGGTTTTCCACAGAAATGGGAATGCTTGTCAGTGCAGTGGATGAACCAAGGGCGCTATCCGCTGTGCGATTCCATCTTCCATGGATCCATAGGACCGTGAAATCTGTACTTTCCTTCTGCATTGTGAAATTTTCCGCATCTTGAAATTCTGCCAAGCTGCCTTTTTGTTTTTCTTTTAAGAGGTTTAAAAGAATAGTAGGTAGTAGTAGAAGGCGCTTCTTTTTGTGGATAACTTGCAATTCCCATTTTTTCTCAATGGCTTCTGCTTCCTTCAACCCTGTGTGTGGGCCACTGTTGCCGCTGTCACTCCAAAGTGGATAAGTCGGCTTGCAGCGCATCTTCTGTGAATAAGGCATTGCGGCCTATTTGGTTATCCACAGAAAAAGTCGGTGACGCGAAATTGCATAACTTCATGATATTACGTGAATTTTTATAGGCAAATAGATGCAGTGCCTAATTAATAATCAGGTGAGTTCGAATATAGATATGACGTGAGTACACGCTTCATTTTTTGAGGCAGATATTCCACGACGGTCCATGCTAGTTATCCACAAAAGAAATGGCTGAAAAAATGAGATGTGCCTGTGTATAAACCTATTTCTTTATGAAAATCAAACAGATAGGGGTAAGCAGGCATGTGTGTTGGCCTACCTGGAACAAAGGATAGGCCGGGATAACAATGCGCAGCCTCTCGTTGGTGTGGGTAATTCCTCTGCAGAGGAGACTTATGCACAGAAATACTCACAAAAGGCCAGAAACCGTGCCTGTGCGTGTCTCCATCGGTGAGGAGGAGGGCGCCGGATCTCCCGTTTCGATGCGGGGAAAGCTGCGCTGAAACCCCTGCAACCAGGATCCAGAACAAGTCTTCAAGGGGGTTTGGCGTGGTTTGGCCGAATACGGCATGTACACCAGGCGTGGCAGAGGGCTTTCATGTGCCCTGGGGTCGATGGCTGGAGAGCGGTGGAGCGGTTTTCGGCGAAACCACCGAACCATCGGCCTTCAGTTGCACGAACCTGCTACCAAGCCATAGCAGGTATCTGCATCGCGTGTGGAACGGGATCTGGCCACAAGGAACCACGGAGCCTGATTGGCCAACCTCGTTATTGCCTCTCATCCGCCCATCGACTGCACAACTCTGCGCCATTGGTCGGTGGCCCATTTCGCAGCGAAATGCTGCACAAACCAGGGCCATCGGTATGCGCTGGCTATGCAGGGATGCGTGCTTGCGCGCATTCTCATCACCGTTTTTTTCGAATTCGGCAATTCAGACAGAAGCCCGGAAAGGGATTTTTTGGAAAATTTAATTCAAAAAAATTGAATCCGTATGGAATTCTCGTGCAATTCTGGATGAACAGACTAGAGGCATCAGCAGCCGGTGAATGATTAAAAAACAAGCACATCTTACCAGTGAATGTGCCTGATTCATGCACAGTTTATACCAAATAAGTCAGTGGATAACTTTTGCCATCAAAAAATTCCGTAGTGAAGCATACAGGCTATCTTAAGTTTATTCACAATGAAATCACAATAGTTTCAGAATGAAGTTCTGCATTTCAGCAGAAGTCTTGTAGAAGTTATCCACAAAGCATGAGTGATTGCAATGCCTGCATCACTTATGCACAATTCTCTAACTTCGAATGGGAATGGGTGACCGGATTGCTTCTTTGGCACATGGCGGATCAGTTCTATCCACAGAATTTATGTAAATTCTCTATGTATACCAATGATATAAAAAGATATCAACAAAAAAAATTGATAAGAGTGATGAAAGATTCAGAGCATCATGTTGTGCACATGCCATTGAATTTAAAAGAAGATTTTAGTGGATAACATTCTTCTCAATAGCAATGAAAAAATGACATGCTTCATGTCGAAGCCGAAAAATAAGAGAAGTTAAGAGATACTTCATGAGTTTTTGCAGAAATTCATAGGTATCATGCATCTGTTGATAACATCGAGAGGATCCGATGTTTACGTGTCGAATTGTTGATAAGTTGATAACCTGTTATTAAATAGATATTTTTGGCAATGGATAGGACTTGACCTGCTCCGGCGCGCTTGCGGGCCCGGGACACGCGGCATCCGTGGGCAGCAGGCAGGCGCCGTAGCCCATGGAGGCTTGCGGATGCATGCTTGCCGACTCGGATGGGCATGAGCGCTGGTCGGCCGAAGATGCCCTGGGCGTGTGATCGGCGGGCCCATGGCCGGGTGGAATGGTGTCTACCGGTGCAGCGGGCTGGTTGCCCGAGACCGGGCCCGCTTCACGGCACGGGCATAGGGCGCAATGGCATGAACAGGGCAGACGGCTCTTAAAAAGGGCTTGCCCTGTCAGTGAATGGAACCGCGCCGACGGCTGCCAGATACGGGGGCAGGGCGGCATCGGTCTTCAGTGCCTGCAGGAAATGCCGTCAATCCCTGGGGTGCAGGTTCTGTCCTTGTCACGGGGTGTTTGCAAGTAGGCCACCCATGACGGAAACCCGCGGTGGCGGTGGATCACCTGCTGCCTGTCGCAGCGTTGCCAGTTCGCGGGCAACAAAAAAGCACCGCTGCGCGGTGCTTTTGCTGGATGCAGGAATGGGAAGACTGGAATCAGGCTTCGCTGTCCAGTTCGTTGCCGGAGCGGATGGTGTCGCGGTTGCTCTTGTCGCGCATCTTGGCGATGTCGGTGTCCAGCGCGCGGTGCAATTTTTCAAGGGCAGCGTTGAATGCTTCCGCCACTTTCTCGGCTTCCGCATTCACAGCCAGGGGCTGGCGGCCGGTGGCGCGGGTTTCCATCACGCAGCGCTTGCCTTTGCCGCCGTTTTTCAGCGCATCCACATCGGTCAGGTAGACCTCGACGCGTGTCACGTATTCGCGAAAACGTGAAAGCTTGTCCTGTACTTCGGTTTGCGCCCATTGCGCCAGGGATTCACCGCCTTGGACATTGTCGCCAGCGTGCACTTGAACTTGCATAGATGTGCTCCTTTCTCGAACCTGCCGGGCCCCCGCCCGGCCATTGCAACGGGGTGGCGCAATGGCGATGCATTGCTACACCAGGTTGCGTACCATCGTAGCGCGCAAATGTGGAGCGCTGACCGTATACCCCAGCTTATCGGTAAAAGCCCTGAGAAATATCAATCGTCCTACAGAGGGGCCGGAGACGTCTGGCGCTCGGGCGGCCGGCCAAAATGCGCCGCCGGCAGCCGATAGAGCACATGGGGGCGCAGGGGATGGCCCGCAGGCAGGGCTGGGTGGTCAAAATCGCCAGCGCTGTCGCGCTCCATGCCCAGCCGCTGCATCACCGCCTGCGACGGGGTGTTGGTTTGCGTGGTGAAGGCGACAATTTCGGCCAGTTGCAGTGGGCCAAACCCGATGGTGAGTGCCGCGCGCGCGGCTTCCGTGGCAAAACCCTGGTGCCAGGCGTGCTGTGCAAGACGCCAGGCGATTTCCACACAGGGCGAAAACGGCAGGTCGGGCTGCGGCACATGCAGGCCGACAAAGCCGATGAACTGCTGATCGGCCAGACGCTCCACTGCCCATATACCCCAGCCGCGCTCGGCGATCAGTGCCTCGCATTTGTCTGCCATGGCATCACTTTGTGCGCGCGTCAGCGGGGCCGGAAAATAGCGCATCACTTCCGGGTCGGCGACCATTGCAGCGAATGCATCGCGGTCCCGCGCATGCCACTGGCGCAGTTGCAGGCGGGGGGTGCGGGGTTCGATCAGCGCAGTGGGCATGGTTTTGCTATCCAAAAAAGAGCGGCTGGCGCACAAAGGATGCCCACCAGCCGCTTGTTTGCTTCAGGTGCAGGGGCGCCTGCACCGGATGTCAGCGCCCCCGACGGCTTCAATGGTGGTGGCCATGCGCGCCATGCACGTGGCGGTGGGCAATTTCTTCTGCGCTGGCGGCGCGCACATCGATCACCTTGCCGCTAAAGCGCAGTGCAAGCCCGGCCAGTGGGTGGTTGCCATCCAGGTGAACCTCGGGGCCTTTGATCTTCTTGACGTAATAGACATGGGGTTCGCCCTTGTCGTTGGCGCCCTGCAGTTGGCCGCCCACCTTCACCCCGGGGGGGAACTCTGCCTTGGGGATGGTACGCACCAGGCTTTCATCGCGGGCGCCAAAGGCATCTTCCACAGCCAGATCGACGGTGGTGCTAAAGCCTGCGGACTGGCCCTCAAAAGCGGCTTCCACCTTGGGGAAGATGTTTTCATAGCCGCCGTGCAGGTAGGCCAGGTTGCCACTGTCCAGCGGCTTGCCCTTGTCGTCGGTCACTTTGTACTGGATGGTGACGGCGCTGTCTTTGGTGATGTTCATGGTTGTGTCATGCAGTCTGGCAAAACTGCAAGTGTAGAGGCTGGTGCGAAGCCTTGCACAAAGCAGCACTGCGCGGCCCGTTTCCGCAGGTTGCGGCCATGATCGCCATCAAGAATCTGAGATCCGGCGATACGGCTGCGGCAGCGATGGTCCCCATGCCTGTATGTACTTGTGCAAAGGGCCTGCGCTCCTACGACTGGAGCACCCCGGACGGCGCAGCATGGCCCGGCGATATCTGTTTTCCATCGAAAGGACGTGAACAATGGCTCAGCAACTCGCAGGCAAGGTGGCGTACGTGACAGGCGCCGCCAGTGGCATTGGCAAGGCAATCGCGGATCTGTATGCACAGGAGGGTGCCAAGGTGGTGATTGCAGACCTGAAGCAGGAGGCGGCCGATACCGCAGCCCAGGATATCCAAAGCAGGGGTGGCACGGCAATGGGCGTGGCGGTGGATGTGACGCAGGAGGCGCAGGTCGACGCCTCGGTGGAGGCGGCGGTCCGCGCCTATGGCGGCATCGACATCCTGGTGAGCAATGCAGGGATCCAGATCGTCAAGCCGGTGCAGGATTTTTCGCTGGGCGAATGGCAGAAGATGCTGGCGATCCAGCTGGATGGCGCCTTCCTCACCACGCGCGCCTGCATCAAGCACATGTATGCGCAGGGGCGGGGCGGCAGCATCATCTACACCGGCTCGGTGCATTCCAAGGAGGCCTCGCGGCTGAAAGCGCCGTATGTCACGGCCAAGCACGGGCTCGAAGGCCTGGCCAAGGTGGTGGCGAAAGAGGGCGGGCCGCAGGGGGTGCGGGCCAACGTCATCTGCCCGGGCTATGTGCGCACGCCCCTGGTGGACAAGCAGATTCCGGAGCAGGCCCGGGAGCTGGGAATTTCCGAAGAGGAAGTGATCAAGAACGTGATGCTGAAGGAGACGGTGGACGGTGAGTTCACCACGCTGGAAGATGTCGCGCGCGTGGCGCTGTTTTTTGCCGCCTTCCCGACCAATGCGCTGACCGGCCAGTCGATGGTGGTGAGCCACGGCTGGTTCATGCAGTAACCCGGCAAATGGCTGGATCGCAACAGGGCGCAAGGCGCCCTGTTTTCCATGCCTCCATGTGTTGATGAGCGGGCCGCTTCGGGGCCCGCAGCGGTGTGGCCGCCAAAGAGCCCGCTGCCATGGCTTTTATGGCCAAACGTAAAGCCTTCGCGCTGCCGTTGCAACTGCATGGGCGGGCATTACAGGGTGTGCACTGCCAAAACAGTGGCGAAAAACGCCTTTGGTGCACAGAGGTAAAGCGCAGGCAGCTATCAAAACAAGAGTAATGGCGGGCAGACGCCTTTTTGCCTGCCTGTTACAGCGCCTGCGACAGTATTGGCACAGGGAGCTACCGTACCACTGCTCCTGCCCGACAATGTGCGATTCGCTTGCGGGCATGCGAGATTGAAGCACCCCGGCAAGCCTTGTTCTGCAGACGAGATACCCAGGCGATGCCTCTTTTTTCCGCACTCAAAAATACGGCCATCCGCGTGGCCCATGCCCTTGCTCCCCAAGCTGCCCGCTTGCGCGCCTGGGTGGCTTCCCGCAGCAAGAAGCAATGGCTGATGGCCGTACTGGCCCTGCCGGTGGCCCTGCTGCTGTACGTGCTGCTCCTGATACCGCTGACGCCGTCGATCAGCGATATCCAAAAAGCCAAGGTGGAGGCGCCCACGCAGCTGATGTCGGCAGACGGGAAGGTGCTGGCGCAGTACAAGCGGTCCAACCGCGAATGGGTGGCGCTCAAGGACATTTCGCCCAACGTCATCAACGCGCTCATCTCCACCGAAGACCACCGTTTCTACGAGCACGGGGCGCTGGATTGGCGCCGCACCTTCGGCTCGGTCATCCACACGGCCATGGGGCGGCCGCAGGGCGGATCGACGATCACCCAGCAGCTGGCGCGCAACATGTTCCCCGAGGAGATCGGCCGCGCGCGCTCGCTCAACCGCAAGCTCAAAGAGGCGGTGACCGCCTACAAGATCGAATCGGCCTACACCAAGGACGAGATCCTGGAGACCTACCTGAACACGGTGCCGTTTCTCTACAACGCGTTCGGTATCGAGATGGCGGCCCGCACCTACTTTGACAAACCGGCCAGCAAGCTCAGCGTGATCGAGGCGGCAACCCTGGTGGGCATGCTCAAGGGCACCAGCTACTACAACCCGGTCAGCAACCCCGAGCGTGCCGTATCGCGCCGCAACACCGTGCTGGCGCAGATGCACAAGCACGACAAGCTGGGCGACAAGGATTTCGAGGCGCTGAAAAAGCGCCCCATCCAGCTCGACTTCGAGCGCCAGGACGAAGCCGTTGGCATGGCGCCGCATTTTGCCCAGGCACTGCGCAAATGGCTCATCGACTGGGCCGACGCCAACGACTACAACCTCTATGCCGACGGTTTGGTGGTGCAGACCACCATCGACTCACGCATCCAGCAATGGGCCAACCAAGCGGTTGCCCGCCATGGCCGCCAGTTGCAGGTGACGGCCAACGGGCTGTGGACCCCGCGTGCGGCCTTTTCGGCCAAGAATCCGCTGGTGCAAAGCTTTGTGCGCGAAAGCAAGGCCTACCGCCAGGCGGTGGAGGGCGGAGAGGACAAGGACGAGGCCTTGAAGCGCCTGCTGGCCGACGCCGACTTCATGGCTGACCTGCGGCAGGACAAGGTGCGCGTACAGGCCGGGTTCATGGCCATGGACCCGCGCAACGCCCACGTGCTGGCCTGGGTGGGCAGCCGCGACTTTGCCATCGACCCGTTTGACCATGTCTCCCAGGCGCGCCGCCAGCCGGGCTCCACCTTCAAGCCCTTTGTGTATGGCGCGGCCTTGCTCAATGGCGCCGTGCCCAGCGACCAATTGATGGACGAAGCGGTGGACATCACCTTGCCCGGCGGCCAGCACTGGCGCCCCACCGATGGTGGCCCGCCCTCCAACCAGCCGATGACGCTGGCCGATGGCCTCGCCTATTCCAAGAACACCATCACCGCGCAGGTGATGGCCAAGGTCGGCCCCGCCAAGGTAGCCAAGCTGGCCCGCGCGCTGGGTGTGCGCGACAGCAAGCTTGACGAGGTGATGTCGCTGGCGCTGGGCACCAGCCCCGTGACTCTGCAGGAAATGGTGACCAGCTATGCCACGCTGGCCAACGGCGGTGGCTACAGGGCCCCCGTCATGGTCACCCGCATCACCAACCGCGAAGGCAAGGTGCTGGCCGAGTTCGAACCTCAGCCGACCGAGCTGGCACTCGACAGCGGCGTGACCTACGCGCTGGTGGACATGATGCGCGGCGTCATCAGCAAAGGCACCGGCAGGGGCGTGGCGCGCTATGGCGTAACAGGTGACTGGGCTGGCAAGACCGGCACCACCCAGGACAACGCCGATGGCTGGTTCATGCTCATGCATTCCGACCTCGTGGCCGGAGCCTGGGTCGGCTTCAACGACAGCCGCGTCACCTTGAACGACTACTGGGGCCAGGGCGCGCACAGCGCACTGCCCATCGTGGCCGACATTGCCGCTGCCGCGCAGCGCACCAAACTGGTCGATGCCGCTGGCCACTTTGAGCAGCCCGCCGAGAACAACACCTTTGTACAGCGCCTGCGCAGCTGGATGCTGGGCTTTGGCACCAGCAAGGAGCCGGTGGATCCCTTCGAGCAGCCCCCCGCCGTGCAAGGCCCCGCAAGCAACGGTGGCGACCGTCGTCCGCCTGTAATGGACGACCCCGAAGCGCGCCCCATTGGCACGCCTGCCCAGCCCGACTACGGCACCCGTGGCCCGAGCGGCGAAGGCGATTACCCCGCCTTCAACGGCGAAGTGATGCAGCCCCAGGCGCCGCGCCCCAATGATCCGGTGCGCCCCCAACCGGGTGTGGTGGTACCCGGGCCGGGCGCGGCGGGCGGCAGTGACGGCGCACAGGCGGCTCCCGCTCCTTCGCTTGGCGGCACGGCCTCTGCCCCGCGTGGCAACCCACCGCCCATCGAACGCGGCGTGGTCGTGTCTCCCGTCAACTCCGGGGTGCCTGCGCAGCAGCCTTCGGCAGGCGGCGATGTGGTGTGGCGCCGCGCCACGCCAGCTTCGGCACAACCGCTTCCCCAATCCCAGACGGGTGAAGCCGGTATTTCGGCGGGAGAAGTGGTTCGCTAGGGCGTCTGCGGAGGCATTTGCCGGGGTGATGGCGCATCGCTAGGTGTCTTGCGCCCGGCGCCGGGGTTACGCCCCTGGCGTGAGGTTCTCTGCCTATTCCTCGATCACCTCATGCACGCCCTGGCTGCCGCGCTTCCAGTAGGCGGCCGCCTTGGTCCATTTGGGGTGGGCAGCGTACTGGGTGATAAGGGCATGGCGCAGCGTTTTGGCAGCCGCTGACTCCAGTGCCACCCAGCAGTAATAGTCACCCGCAGGGGCATTCAGCTGCGACAGGGTTTGCAAAATACCTTCCGCGTCGCCCGCAGGGCGGCCATTGCGGTGCACCCAGTGAATCTGCGCCTGGGCCGCACTG
Organism: Comamonas odontotermitis; assembly: GCF_040396735.1. Classification (GTDB taxonomy): domain Bacteria; phylum Pseudomonadota; class Gammaproteobacteria; order Burkholderiales; family Burkholderiaceae_C; genus Comamonas; species Comamonas odontotermitis_C. Next base: position 21,919 of record NZ_JBEBNZ010000008.1, on the reverse strand, counting down.
GGCAGCTCCTGCTCGTCGGCGGCGCTGTCCACTTCCACCACCGCAACCACGCGCGTGCCTGCGGGCAGCTCCTGCAGGCGGCGGGCAATGGCGGGCAGGGCGGTGTCGTCGCCAATCAGCAGGTGGCCGTCAAACGCAGCAGGAATGATGAAGGAGCCGCGCGGCCCGGCAATGCCCAATTGCTGGCCAGGGCTGGCCTGCAGCGCCCACGCAGTGGCGGGGCCTGCCTCGTGCACGGCAAAGTCGATGGACAGCTGCTGGGTATCCGCGTCATACGAATGCGGCGTGTAATCGCGCATCGAGGCGCGCAACGCTGGGGGCAGGCCATCGGATTCCATGGGCGGCACTTGCAGCTGGCCGCTGGCATCGGGAAAAAGCAGCTTCACATGGTCATCAAACCCTTGGCTCGCAAATCTGGCCAGATCGCTGCCCTGGAGGGTGATGCGCAGCATGTGCGGCGTGATGCGACGAACGGATTGCACCGTGGTGCGACGCAGTTGAATGTCATGGCGCACGCGCTGCGGCGCGCGGGCAGCCAGCAGTTCGGCAGAAGGTGGGGTAGGCAGGCTCAGTTGCAAGGTCATGGACAGCTCATTGGGTAATTAAGATATATCTTAATAATAAATGAGAATTATTATTGTCTTCGGACAAGCCGTTTCACCCCCATGAGAAGAATGGTCATGGCGTCATTTTTCGCAGAGGGATTCGCCTCCCCCGCTATGAGGCGAAGTCGAAAGATTCATGGCAGGAACACCCCGTGAGGTGACATATGCCACTCCGCATCCGTTTGGCATCTTGGTTGAGGCAGAACCTGCAATGGAGACGGGTCAAGGCCAGATTCCTATTCCAATTCCCGCGCTTTGTTGCATAGAGGCTGCGGTGCGAACACCTACTTGATAAAGCGCAATGACGACCTGTAAATAGTTTTAAACAATTGTTTAAGAAAGTTGACTTTCCAAAAGCTATTTTAAAATCAGAGGAGAGGGCAATGCCCGAAGGCCAGACCACCCCTATCAGCGCCATTCTTGATTGGATTGGCCAAAGAAGCGAACGATTCATACGCCTGTGGGTTTTGCAGCTTCTGGCAATTGCCATTGCGCTTTACGCATGCTTTCCCTCCCCTACATTTGCACAAGCCACCGGAAGCCAGCGCTACACCTTGTATATCGATACGGATGGTGGCGCAAATAGCGGCACTACCGGCTGCTCTGCCACGGTTCAAGATGCCTCGGGCTCCCAAAGCCTCTCCGGTATCGACTACCAGGTCCATATCGACACCACCCAGGACACTGCGGGCGCAACCGTTAACGCAGTTACCCTTGCCACCTGCAGCAACAATGCCTGGGGCAGCCCCGCTCCGGTAGAGTCCGGCGCCCGCAAGCTCGCCAGCACAACAGCTGCAGGAAAAATCACCGAGCACATTGAGGCGGCCATTCCCATGGCGCAACTGGGCGTCAAGCCAGGCCAGTACCTGACGCTCAACGTGGGTGCTTCGGGCGATTACCTCATCAGCCCTGTCAGCGGGCAGGGGAATGGCTCCATCGGTCTCACGGTTCCAAACCCTCAAGCCAGCAGCGCCACGCCAGTGCCACTGATGAGCGCAGCACTCATTGCTGCACTTGCCGCCGCCATGGCTGTAGCTGGCTGGTGGGGCATCAAAACAGGCCGCATCAAAGGCAACGCCGTTGTGGCGATCTGCACCATCGTACTGGCATCTTCTGCCTTGGTCACCGGCGTTGTCAGCGCGGCCAATGCACTCTCCAAACTCAGCATCCACGACACCAGCATTGCGGACTGGGCCGGTATATCGGCACTCGCCACTGACCCCGAAGGTGACAATGTTCTCAACACCCCGGATCTGATGGCCCTCTACGGCGCGATCAGCGATGGACAGCTGTTCATCCGAATCGACGCCAATGCAGGGCGCACGGATGGCGGCGGGCCTGTGGTCTCCGGTAACCGTGACCTGTCTCCATTTGAGAAAGCCTCCGACCTGCCACGCTTTGTGAGCGTTCCCGGCTTGACCGCGCAAGTCAATGCTGATTGGAAGTACCAGGTTCGGGCTGTGGACAGCCAAGGATCGCCCGTCGCTGTTGAAGTTGTCGGTGCCAGTACCCCTGCAGGTGTCACGATCTCGGGGGCGGCGCCTGAACAAATGGTACGTTGGGCACCTTCCACCACAGGTATGCACCGCATTACCCTGCTTGCGCGAGACGGGAATGGCAAGACACAAACCCAGCAGTTTCTCTTGGGGGTCAATGACGACGGCAAGCTTCCGCCAGACCCCAAGACTCGCGCCACGCCACTTCCGCCCAATGTGCTGACATCTTTTAAAGACAGCACCAAGTTCCTCTATGACGATACAGACCCCATTCAAAAGGACGTCGCTGCAGGAACCATAGACCCCATCCGGGCAGCGGTCCTACGCGGCAGGATATTGGACAAGAATGGCAACCCACTGGCTGGGGCGACCATCAAAATCCAGGGCCATCCAGAGTACGGCCATACGCAAACCCGCGTTGATGGCTGGTTTGACATGGCGGTCAAGGGTGGTGGGTGGCTCACCGTGCATGTTGAAAAGACGGGCTATCTCTCTGCACAGCGCAAAGTGAACACGCCGTGGCGTGATTTGGCCTTTGCCGATGATGTGGTGCTCATCCCCTTTGATAACCAGTACAGCCAGATTGACCTCACCCGTAACGAGCTGCAGACCTATTGGGGAGGGGAGAACACGGACTACCGAGGCGCACGTCGCACGACCATCGTCTTTCCCGCAGGCACCAAGGCCGTGGCAGAAATGGCGGATGGCTCAACCCAGAATCTGGAGCAGCTCACTGTCCGCGTTTCTGAATACACCATTGGTGAAAACGGCCCACAAACCATGCCGGGCGAATTGCCCACCACCGTGGGTTATACCTGGGCCGCCAACTTCTCTGCAGATGAGGCACAGGCGCTTGGCGCCAAGCATGTCCGCTTCAACCAGCCGGTCTATACATACACCAATAACTTCATTCAAGCCCCTGTCGGTACAGCGGTTCCGGCGGGCTGGTATGACTTTGAGCGTACGGCGTGGATTGGCTCGGATAACGGACGCGTAGTTCAAATCCTGTCCATTGATGCTGGCCAGGCAGTACTTCGAATCACCGAGGCTGATCGTGCCGCCACCAGCGCCGAACTTGCGCAGCTTGGCATTACTGCAGAAGAGCTGAAAGCGCTTGCACAGATGTATCCCGCGGGCACACAACTGTGGCGTACTCCCATGACACATTTCACGCCATGGGATTGCAACTGGCCCTGGGGCCCTCCACCTGATGCGCCACCTCCGCCTGACGACGAGCCTCCAAGTGATGGCCCTCCAGGAGATGGCCCTCCAGGAGATGGCCCTCCGCCTAATACTCCGCCTGACAACAATCCGCCAGATCCGAATAATCCGGACAATGAAGAGCCGCCTCTTGGATTGAAGGAGGACATCGAATGCGGATGTGACATCTACGTCAATCAACGCGTCGTGGGGCAATCTGTTCCTTTTCATGGAACACCTCTGGATCTGTATTACCGGAGTGACAAGCGCCTTGACATTGGGCAACCCGTTGTTGCTCCAACCAAGATTAGAACGCGCATTAAATCGGCTGCGTGGGTGCCGAATTCTGCGTTGCGCTATGCACAGACGGATTTTTCTTTTGCAGGCCGCAGGATCGTCAGAGCAAGGAGTGCTGCGGAGTTTGCCTCTACCCCACAGTTTGACGAAAGCAGTTGGGATGGAAAAGATATATATGGTCGTCGAGTTACCGGCGGGGTAGCTACTCTGCGATCCTTGGTGAAATATGGTTATGCGGCGGTGTACTACAGCAGTCCTGCAGACTTCGCTCGCGCATTTGATACTGCTAGATCTGCATCTAGTGTTTCGTTCTCTCGAGGAGGCGGACAAGATCCGACCATTGAGATCCAGAGCACCAGGGCGGTGAGATCGATCAAGGCTCCTCCTGAAAATAGTTTTGATGTATCTCAGGCAAACATGGGAGGCTGGTCTTTGCGAGGACTGCGGCTGTACGACCCAGACAAGCAGATACTGCATGAAGCTGGGGGGGCAGTTGCAGGCTGCATCCAAGATGGCTGTGGCTGTTCAGTCGGTATCGGATACCAAATTACCCTACAGCTCGCAGCTGAGGCTGTTGAGTGATGGAGGCATTCTGATGTCAGAAGGGCATCGGGTATTGATGCAGCACGATTTGAACAACGCATCATCGCCGCCCAGTGTATTCGCGGGGCAGAGCGAGGCAGGGTACTCTGGCGATGGCGGCCCTGCTATTGATGCCAAATTCAACTCCGTTGGCGCGACCGCTGAGGCAGCGGACGGCAGCATTTACATTGCAGATATTGGCAATCGTCGGTTGCGACGCGTTTCACCAAACGGAATCATCAACACCATTGCGGGTAATGGAGGCAGTGATGTCAGCCTACCATTGGGTGTACCTGTGCGGGCAGTGGACGCGGCGATCACAGTCCGGTCCATGGCTCCACTGCCAGATATGAGTGTGCTGCTGACAACCGGATTGGGTGAACTCGCGCGGCTGACACCTAGCGGGATGTTGATTCGCCTGGATGTGTCGGGTCCTGCCAAGGTTGTTGGATCAACCAATGGGCAAGCATGGGTCTTGGTAACAGCTAACCCGAGTATCAATGTCTATCGATATACCCAAGCGGGGGCACTGGAGTATGTGGCCGTACGCCCTTCATATCTGAATGCAGCATCTGGGCCAACCTCCAATTTGCTCATGCAGATGGATGACGAAATCTCAACTCTTGATCCAAATGGGAAAATCCGCCTCATCTCCAAAAGAGATGCCTCTAGCGGTAATTTTTTCTCAAATTTGATTGGCTTCAATCAGGATTTTGGCGTAATTGGTATGGACTACCAAGGGCGAATTGGAAGGCTATCTGCGGGGATGCCATATTTAGGCCAGGGAGTGTATCGAGTCGGTAAACCAGATGGTAAGGGCTATGAGATTTTCGACGCCGATGGACGTCCATTAACTTATAACAGTGCGTTTACTGGAGAGGCTTTGGCGAAATACCAATATAACGCTCAGGGCTATCTGACATCTGTCACTGATGGCTTTGGCAATGCAGCCGCCTGGCAGCGCGACGGCAATGATCGTGTGACCAAAGTCATCGGCATGGATGGGCAAGAAACGCTCTTGACCTACAACAACCAGGGGCAGTTGGCGAGCGTTACGGAGCCTGGGGGCGCTACCCACAAGATGGTCTATAACGGACAAGGATTGCTGACTGAGTACCACGACCCATTGGGCGGGGTAGATCGATACAGCTACGATGGCACTGGAAAATTGGTTTCCAATAATGCGCCAGATGGGAGCGGATGGCAGCTTACGCGCGATAATAAAACCAACACCATTACTGCAACCACAGCAGAGGGTAGAAGCAAGTCTGTCAAGCAACTGGCTCAAGGCAGTTCGATAGAAAAGACCTCCGTTGGATTTAATGGAGACCAGACTTCATTTAAGGGGAATTTCTCTACTGGGATTTCTATTCGAAAACTATCCAACGGAACATCTATTGAGGGAAGCAGTTACTCCGACTACCAGTTTGGCTCGGTGGCTTCGACGACTAGTTACACCATTAAAAATGGAAACTTGTTTAACAGTTTTTCAGAGCGGCGCGCAGGCAACTGGAGCGACCGCAATTTCACGAGCTGGATCTCAGCCAGCACACAGAATAACACTTCGTGGGTGACTCGGTTTGAAAATCAGAGTTACGGCCCTCGTTTAACATCCATCAGCCCCGCAGGCGATCGCACCTTTGCAGATTTAAACGAATTGATGCAACCAGTTCGAATAACAGATCCATTTGGTGCCGATTTCAATTTTAAATATAACCAAAAGGGGCGACTGCAGGAAATCAACAGCTACGCCTATAACGAGCCCACCCGTACCACAAAATGGCAATACCACCCCAATGGTAGTAATGGCGGGGGCCAGGTATCGCAAATGACCAATGCCTTGGGTCAAACCACACAGTACAGCTACGATGCAGCAGGCCGGGCAAGCCGGGTCACACTGCCCGATGGTCGCAGTGCGGCTTACGATTACGACGCCATGGGCAATCTGACGCAACTGGTCACCCCTTCGGGCTCCAGCCACCGCTTTGGTTATACGGCGGCTCAGCAACTGGCCAACTACAACGCCCCTGATACCAGCACAACCTGGACGTACAACCGCGACAGACAACCCACGCAAATCCGCAGGCCGGGCGGCCAAACCATCACCTTTGGGTATGACGCCGCTGCGCGGTTGTCCACCATCGGCAGTGATGCTGGCTCTACCGCCGTTCAATACGACACAGTGGGCCAATTGGCCAGCCAGGAGGCGAATGGGACACGCCTGACCTACCTGCGTACCGATTCGGCTTTGACCGGCTTTGAGTGGAGTGGCGGCCTCAATGCGCGCTACGCCACCAGCATAGACAGCTATGGCAAACCTACCCAGATCAGCCTGAGTGCTGGAGCGGCAGCACCTGTTACCGTGCCTGTGACTTATGACGCGGCAAACCGGCTCAGAAAAATGGGTCCCTTGTTCATCGCTTATGCCAACGATAAAGGCCCGGTAGCGGGCGCCTATTTGGGCAATTACGCCAGCAACCTCTACTACAACGCCTTTGGTGAGGTGGTAGGCATGGGGTATACCGGCAATGCCCCCTCAACCCCCGAAGACGATGCCACCCGCGTATTGCTGCTGCAAAAAATACGCAGCCTTTCTGGCGAATTGCTGGCAGAAATCTCCCGGCGTGATACTTGCCGTCTGCGTGGCTGGCCCATATACACCTCGTTTTACGGAGGTGAGGTGTGGGAATGGGTCTGGACCTATGACACTCCAGGGCTTGATGCCGCCAAGCGCAATGAGTTGATTGCAACCTATGGCGCAGCGCAACCCCGCAACCCTGATTACTGCCTGGAGGTGGTTCGCAGTCGGCTTGCCGATATCGAGACGCAAGCGTCGAGAACCGATGCTGACTACAGCTGGGCAAGCGGCGCCAAAGACCAAACCATTGCGCTGCGCACGACGACAGCTTCGGGGGCGGTAGCAGTATCTGCACTTGGCAACAATCGTCCAGATGCAGGTGTAATTACTGATAGCAGCAGCTACAACACTGCGGCGGTCACGGGTCTGTATGCTGAAGTGCTGCAGCTGCTTGATGACCTCCAGCAAGCCAACTACCGCTATGCCTTCCCTGCCAAATTCAGCTACGAGCGAGATCTGCTGGGCCGTATTGCCAAACAGCAAGAGCGTGTTCTTGGTGCTGAACGCACGCACAGCTACGTGTACGACAGCGCTGGGCGCCTTACTACGCATACCGCAGAAGAAGGCGGTGGTGGCACAACCACTACCGCATGGGGCTATGACGCCAATGGCAATCGCACCCATGAAAACGGCACCCTCATTGCCACCTACGACGGTGAAGACCGGCTGCAAACCTGGAAGGGCAACACCTACCAGTACAACGCAGCAGGTGATCTGCAGGCCAAGACCACGGCAGCAGGAGCGACGAGCTACCAATACGACAGTTTGGGCAACCTTCGCAGCGTGGGCCTGCCTGGCGGAGTCAATATCACCTATGTGATCGATCCGCAAAACCGCCGCATCGGCAAGCAAAAGAACGGTGTCATGCAATATGGGCTGATCTACCAAAACCAACTCAGCCCTATTGCGCAGACGGGGCCGGATGGCACCATTCGCAGCGTGTTTCTGTATGGAGAAAGAACAAACGCCCCATCGGGCATGCTCAAGGATGGCAAAACCTACCGGATCATCACCGATCACCTGGGCAGCGTGCGCATGGTCATTGACACCGCAACGGGTGAAGTCAAGCAGCAGCTGAGCTATGACGTCTGGGGCAACGTGACGGAAGACACCAACCCCAGCTTCCAGCCATTTGGGTTTGCAGGGGGGCTGTACGACCCAGATACGGGCCTGACGCGGTTCGGGGCTCGGGATTACGATGCAGAGACGGGGAGATGGACTGCGAAGGACCCGATTCTGTTTGAGGGTGGGGATACGAATCTGTATGGGTATGTGTTGCAAGATCCGGTGAATTATTTTGATCCACTTGGTCTATTGCAAGGAATTCCATTAGAGGAAGTTCGCATCTTGTCACCCAAACCACAGCCATCTGTAAGCGATCCGTGTGTTCAAGATTATCTGAATAGCAATTATGGAAACACCCTTGCAAAAATAATAAATTTTGGAAATCTACAACAATATGCCCCCAAGGCTAATCCGGAGGCATATCACGCGATTGGAGAGGGGATGAAGATTGGGACAGAGAAAATTGTTATTGCAAAGGGCCCTGGTGTAGCAGGGCAGGCCCTTATGAAAGCTAACCCAGGAAATCTATCAATAGGGTATGGCGTTGGGTCAAAGCTCGTTGGTTTTTCCAGTGTGGTTTCAGGAACTGCTGAAGTAGCGGGATCATTCTTAATGCCATTTGGTTCTGTGGCAATGTATCAAGCAAGAAGTTCTTGTTCATGCAGAAAATAAAAGCCAATTTAGTAGGGATTGGAATACTTACCTTATTAGCAATACTAATTTACGAATTTACCCCAATCAATGAATTTGGTTGTGTATTTTATGCCTTTCTATACATTGCATGGGTATTTTGTGCTTTTTTTATATGGAATCACAAGAAATCCCCTGAAAGCCCTATGCAATGGTTTTTGTTAACTGTAAATTCAATTCTGATTGCTACTGCGTGGTTAATTATTTCAAAAATCACGACGCATCTTTTTTTTATGAATTCCAGCCTGGAGCTTTCAAAGTTTTTTGATAATGCAGTACTGCTGGCAATAGCCCCTGGCTTTACGTGTATTGCATTTTCGGGTTGGGTTCGTGCATTTTTTATCCGCAGAAAAAATCAATTTAATAGAGAGTGACCCACTTGAACTATGGTCTGTGACCTCTGGAGGCTATGCAGGCCTGGGCGGACAGATTACTTTCGGAAATGCCAATGGAAACAGGATTGCAACCGTGCGAGTTGGTTTCGGTGCAGGAGGTGGATTCAGCTACAACCCATCGGGAGGGCTACCTGGTGAAGCGCCGATAGACCCCTTTAAGGGATGCGTTGTTGATGCTTGCAGTGCGAAAGCTAGTTTCAATGCTGGTCCACTACAGGCAAGTGCAGAAGGTGGGGGCGCGCGCAACTTTAATAATGACACATCTTCATGGCTCTCCCCGTTTGCTGGAAGTAGCCGCTTTAGCAACGGGTGGTTAGATGGTGGCTCGATCTGGGGCCTCAACACAAATGCGAACGTCGGTGCGCAGATCACCATTTATTCTGGCAAGAAATGAACTCTGAAAAGCGTCATCAAATTGAATGGTTTACGGGGCTTGCCTTCTTCATCGCCTTTATCGCCGCGCATTTTATGTTCGGCATAAAAGCAGCGGTGAAAGTGCTTGGTGTTGCTTGCATTGCAACTGGTCTATTGTGGATGTGTCGACGGTCAGTACCGGTGGGAACTGAAGGAAGAGAACCATCTTTTTATCTTAATGGCTGGGGAGCAATGCTAGCTGGCTTGCTAATACTTGTAGTCGGCATGATGCTGCTGGCCTATTCAGGAATAGCTGTATGCCTACTCGATTGGGGTGGGAGCGCTGGATGTTAATGAATTTGATTGCAATACACAAGGCTGCAATGCGCAAGGGTGGGTGGGTGTTTTCAGCAAGCATCGACCCAATAGTTTTCGCTTTGAAGCGCCACTCATCTAGTCGAAGCAGTCATTTTTATAATTTGTAGTTACCAATTTTTAATCTGGCTTATGCACCATAAAGGTTGGGATGTGCTGAAACATGATTTTTATTTTCAAAATTGGTTGAACATCGTTGGGCGCCGAAGATTTAAACTAGATAATTGCACCATTATGGATAATGAGTAATATGAAGGCTCGATTCCAAACAGGATATAAGCCATCAGGATGTCCTGGCTGTGGCCATATGTACATAGCTTTATATAGAAAATCGCATTCAGTATGCCCTGCATGCCACGCTGATGTATACACTGATATACGGGCAATAAGAATAATTGAAGCTTGTCTGGTCGCACCCATTTTTTGGATTTTCGGAACTGCTTTGCGCTTAGCGTTGAATGATGCTACGGGAATTATCTCATATGCGTTGCTCATTCCTCCTGCTTGGCTGCTTGATGTATGGATTGCTCGTCGATTTGTTACGCCCAGAATTTCTAAAAATGAAAATGCTTAGTGCATAGAGAGCGGCGAACTGATCTTGATTTTTTGGTAATTCAATTTCATGAAGGGCTCTGCCATCCTGCAACGACTCTGACTTAGCTCAGGCTCAAGCTCAGGATTAAGGCATAGAGATGAAAAGAGTGGCTGCAAAGACTTGTATTCGGAAGAAGATGTAGATGAATGACCCTGACTTTATACTTTCCATTATTGGCTTTTTCTTTGCATTGTTTTTAAATTTCTATGTAGAATATATTGTGAGATTGATGAAGAAAGAGGATTTATCATTGTGGATGAAATTTCGTAATTTTTCTATATTTTCAAATGATAATTTGAAAAATGTCCCGAAATTCTGGAAGATGGTTTTCTGTGGTAAAGTTGAAAATGAGAAAATCAAATCATCTTTGTCTATATTGAAATATTCAACCATTATTTATATAATTTATCTCATATGTTTGTTTTATATAGTGTTCAATAAATGATTTCAATTCACTGAGTAGAGCTAGAATGATTTGTACCACTGTCACAAACGAAGTCAAACAGCAGTTGAGCTATGACGTCTGGGGCAATGGGATGGAAGACACCAACCCCAATTTTCAGCCGCTGGATGGATGGGCGAACCTTACAAACCGGATGCGAGTGCAGCGCCCAGCCCCGCATACCACCCACGCGTGAATGCCTCTTCAAACACCGAGTAGCCCGACCAGTCGCTGTGGGCGAAGTGCAGGCGGGTGGTGCTGGGGGTGGGGTACTTTGAATTTGATAGCGGGTGGCGCGCACCCGTTGTGCGCCAGTGGCCGATTTGGCTTAAAGCCGTTTGTGCGCCGGGCTTGGGAATGGCCATGGCGTGGCCGTAGCGCATCACGTCAACGCGGGTGGTTTTGTCGTAGATGTCCGCATGGGCGCGGGCCAGGGTGGCGAGGGTCTGGTCGCGCACGTTTTCCCATGGTGCATCCAGCAGTTGCTGGCGCGCGGCGCGCGGGGTGTCTGCGGCTGCCATACCGCCCAGGGCGCGGTAGCAGGTCAGCACCGTGGGCAGTTGCTGCAGAGCATTGAGGCGCTGGTGGCCGGCGTTGACGTAGCCGAGGCCACCGCGCGCCACATCGTCGTACAAAACGTTGTCCCAGGCCAGTTCGGCGCCGGGGCGGTCGGCCAGCGGTTCGCGGATGTGGATGTTGGTGACGAGCCAGGGCGCCCAGTCGAGCGCCTGCACGGCGGCGTGCAAGAAGTCTGGCGCATTCTGCACCACGCGCGCGGCGATGAAGGTGGGCAGCGCCACGATGCAGTGCGCGGCCTGCCAGCGTTCGATGCTGTGCGTGGCGCTGTTGTAGCTGTCGATGATGACGCCGCCAGGTTCTTCGGCAATGCGCAGCACGGTGTGGCCCGTGTGCAGCCAGCCCGCTTGCGCTGTGGGCGCTGCCAGTTGCTCGGCCAGCCAGCCGTTGCCCTGCGGCCAGGTGAGCACGGCGTCGTGCTGCTCTTCGGTGGCAGCATCTGCGGGGCCCGGGGCCTGAAAGCCGTGGCGGCTGGCAAAGTAGTGCAGACCGGCCCAGGCAGAGACATGGCTGCAGCCTGCGCCAAAGTCGTCCAGACAGGCGTAGTCCAGGTACCAGCGCAGGTGGGCGTCGTCCAACTGGTGCTGGGCGAGCCAGGCGTCAAAAGTAATAGCATCCAGCGCTTGGTGGGTAGGAGCCAGGCCTTTGTTTTGCTCCCAGCTGCGCGCGACCGGCATGGTAAAGCGCTGCGCCTGCATAGCACTGGCCACCAGTTGTGCAAAGCGCTGGTATTGGGCCAGGGTGCTGCCGGGCACGTCGTGGGTGGGCAGCAGGCCCTCTACCCATTCGCCATGGATGAACAGGCGCTCCTGCGGGCTGAAGCACAGGTATTCGTCGCGGTACTGCCAGCGGCCCGCCACACGCCCGCGCACCCCCAGTTCTTCGAGCAGGTCCTGCACTTCGGGGGCATCGTCGCCGGGTACGGGCAGGTAGTGGGCGCCCAGCGGGCAGCGCAGGCCGTCGATGCTGCCGCCGCGGCTGTTGCCACCGGCCGTGTCTTCCAGCTCCAGCAGGGCCACATCGCCCACGCCCGCATGGCGCAGTGCGCGCGCCGCCGACAGTGCGGCAATGCCGCCGCCTGCAATCAGCACCTGTACCCGGTGGGTGCGGCTGGGCGCGGGCAGGGGCAGGCCTTGCCGCAGGCGGTCGCGCATGGCATGGCCCCGGTCCCACGATTGGCCGATAAAGCCGCCGGTGATGTGGGCCGTGCTGGTGGAGGGCGCCAGGGGCTTGCAGCCGGGCAGGGCAGCGCTAGCCGCCAGTGCGGCGGCGCCTTTCAACACGGTGCGGCGTTGCATGGCGGTCATACGGGCAATCCGCCCTGCAGCGCCTCAGGGGGGTGTTCCACCATCAATGCGCCACCTTCCCCCATTCGCGCTCGTAGGTGTGTACCAGCACCTGGTTGGAGAGGCGGTTGACTTCGGTCGGCACGCGCGCCATGTCAGGCGGAAAATCGAACAGCAGCGGCAGGCTGGGCAGGCTCAAAAAACGCATGCCGACGGGCAGGGTAGAGGGCAGGCTCCAGGGGCGGCGGCTGGCGATCACAAAGCCCCATTCGCCAAAGCTGGGCACGTGGGCGTGGTAGGGCGTGGCTGTCAGGCCCACCGATTCGACGGTGTTCACCACGGTCCAGAAGCTCTGGCGCGCAATCAGCGGCGAGGTGGTCTGGATGACTGCAAAACCGCTGGCGGCCAGGTGCTGGCTGAGCATGGAGTAGAAGCTGTTGGTGAACAGCTTGCCCACGGCAAAGTTGGTGGGATCGGGAAAGTCCACGATGATGACGTCGAACACATCTTCAGTCTGCTGCGCCCACTGAAAGGCGTCGGTGTTGATGATGGTGACCTTGGGGCTGTTCAGCGCATTGCTGTTGAGTGCCTGCATGCTGGGCACGTTCTTGAACAGGTCGGTCATGGCCGGATCCAGCTCCACCAGGGTTACCGATTCGACAGAGGGGTACTTGAGCACTTCGCGCACGGCCATGCCGTCGCCTCCGCCCAGTACGGCCACCTTGCGCGGCGCGCCAAAACGGCTCATTACGGGGTGCACCAGGGCTTCGTGATAGCGGTATTCGTCGCTCTGCGCAAACTGGAGGTTGCCGTTGAGGTACAGGCGCGTGCCGCGCTTGCCCTGGGTGACGACGATGCGCTGGTAGGGCGTGCTGCGCGCCAGTACGATGGGTTCCTGGTAGAAGTGGTCTTCGGTGAGCGAGGTGATTTTGTCCGCACCCGCAAGGCCGCCGATCAGCGCGCCGATCACCAGCAGGCACGCCAGCACATGGCTGGCAAAGCGGCGCAATTCGTCCTTGAAGAGGAACAGCGCCCACACGGCCACCAGCGCATTCAGCAGGCCGAACACCAGGCCGGTGCGGATCAGCCCCAGGTGCGGCACCAGCAGCAGCGGAAACGCCAGCGACACGGCCAGTGCGCCCAGGTAGTCAAAGGTCAGTACCTTGGAGACGAGATCGCGCAGCACCACGTTGCGCTTCAAGATACGCATGACCAGCGGAATCTCCAGCCCCACCAGCGTACCCACCACGAGCACCGTGCCGTACAGCATCCAGTGGAAAGCCGTGGGCACGTAGGCATTGACGAGCGAAAGCACGGCGGGCAGCGCGCCGCCCACCAGGGCCACCATCAGCTCGATGCGCAGAAAGTGCGCCGGCAACTCGCGCACCAGGTAGCGCGAGAGCCACGAGCCGATGCCCATGGCAAACAGGTAGGTGCCGATGATGGTGGAGAACTGCAGCACCGAATCGCCCAGCAGGTAAGACGCCAGCGCGGCGGCAGCCAGCTCGTACAGCAGGCCGCAGGCCGCGACGACGAACACGCTGAACAGCATGGCGATTTCCAGCGGGCTGGCGCGGCGGGGCAAATCCTGCGGGTTGGCAGCAATGCCGGGGCCGAAGTCCAGCGCGTCGTGCGGGTCGGTAGCGGCGGTTTCGGCGGGGGGCGAAGAAGACACGGGGCGAGATGCCTGCGGGCTGCAGGGGTAAAGGTCAAAACAGCCAGTGGCGCCCTACCAGAAGGCGCCTCTAGCTATTTATTGGATAGTAAAAGCGCTGGCTAGCCGATGGCTGCTGCCACGATGATGCTGATGCCCAGGCACATGGCGGCTACCACCACGCCCAGGGCGAGGTTCTGCTTTTCGACAATCTCGCCCCACATGTCCACCGGGGTGAGCTTGTCGATGATGAGAAAGCAGATCCAGAACACCACCACGCCCACCAGGGCAAACAGGATGGAGCCAAAGAACGCATTCGGGTGAAACCAATCGAGATTCATCACAATACTCCTCTATCAAGGCAGGCCATGCGCACCGTGGCGTGGTCTGCCGGTATCAAAACCAGGGGCCCGCTTGCCCTTGCCCTGCGGCAGGGCTGGGCGCGCCCCGCTATTTGTGGCTTCCGCCAGAGCTATAGCCGCCCCACGATCCGCCCGAAGACCGGCTGCTGCCGGTGCTGCACTTGCTGACGTAGGCAGGGTCGGCCGCCAGCTTGCGCCGTTCATCGGCGGCGTTGCAGCCGCTGGGCCACAGCCAGATCAGCAAAAAGAACAGAATGACCAGGCCGATGATGATCGGCATGCAGCCGAGCTTGGGCATGGAAAACGAGCTGCTCGCGGGCTTGAACAGCGCCAGCTGGTCGGTCATGCCAAAGGCGGCAGCCACGGTCTCGGGCGCCAGCTTGCGGCCCATCGACCAGTTCACCTCACGCCGGCCCTGCTCCAGATTGAGCAGCTGTACGCCATCCTGGCCGCGCGCGAAGTCCACATTGTCGGTCTTGTCGCCGCGCACCACCGGCCAGTAGAACTCGCCCTGCACATAGGTGGTTTCTGCCAGGTAGCTGTACTGCTTTTCGTAGGTCTGCTTGTTCCAGGTGACGGTGCTGGCGCCTGCACGGTAGTTGGGCGCGCCTGTCAGGGTCTTGACCAGGCTCCAGCCGTCGCTGCTGTTCACCAGAAACTGGAAACCCTGCTTGCTGTGGTAGAGCAGGTACTCGTCCCAGCCAAAGTGTTCGTCATCGCCCGGCTCCACGCCCATGCGGTGCTGAAAACCCACCACCTGCCACTTGCTGCCCGCAAAGGTGCCTACCTTGCCCAGCGGGATGAGCGGCTGCACCGGCTCGTCCTGCAGCGCTGCGCGCAGCTCGCCGCCGATGCCCTGCGACACATCGATGATGCTGCCGCAGCTCGGGCAGGTGAGGCTCTGCGTGGTTTGCAGCTTGATCTCGACCCGCGCCGCGCAGCGCGGGCAGTTGAAGTGCCGCCCCTTGTCCTTCTTGGCAGAGGTGTCCTTGAGCCCGGCGATCTTCAGATCTGCCAGCCTGACGGGCTCCCCCAGGTAGATGGAGGGCGGCGCTTCGCTGTAGTCGATGGACAGCACGCGGTCGTCCTGCGAGCGCAGCTCCACCACGGTAAAGGGCTTGCCCAGCTCCGGCTTTTTGGGCATCTCGCCCTCGGCGGCCATCAACTGGGCGTGCACCACGCTGGTCACGCTGTACTGCACGCCGCTGATGGCTACGTTCTGGCCCGGGCGCCAGCGGCTTTCGTCGGGCAGGTTGCGCGCGGGAACATCGCTGGCGCGGGCGAGCACAAACTGGCCGTTGTCCTCGCTCACCACGGCCATCTCGTTGCCGTCGGTCAGCGCTAGCCACTCGTTCCAGCTTCCGGTATCGCCCTTGTACTGCAGCCGCCCGATCAGGCGAAAGCCCTCGGGCTTGCCGTCCTTGCCCTTCTGAAACTGGCCGGTCTGGCCCAGCTTCAGGGGGCTGTAGTCGTTGAAGATTTCGGCCATCTTGCCGATGCGCTGGAGCACATCGCCTTCGCGGACGATGGAGCTTTGGCAGTACGGGCACACCGCATAGGCCGCTTGCGCGCTGGCAAATTCGACAGGTGCGCCGCAGCCCGGGCAGGGTGCGGTGTAGCTGCGTTGCTGGTCCGTGGTCATGGCTTGTTGTGTAGGTGTGTGGCGCGCAATGGATCAATCGCCGAAGGTCCCTGTCCCTCACAGGGCTGGCCGGCTGCCGAGCATCATAGCGGTATTGCGTCCGCCATAAGGCCCGGCTATGCGCGCTGTAGCCATGATTCATTGGACTGTGCAAATAAGAATAATTATCATTAAAAAACACTGATAGCCCACCCCTCCAGAAAGCACGCCATGTCCAAATTCCGCAGCCTCCTTCGCAACAACCGCCAGACGCTCAGCAAGACCGCCAGCTATTACGTCATCCACATCACAGTGGCGGCCATGGTGGCCTATGCCGTCACCGGCAACCTGATTGCGTCGCTCACGCTCAGTCTGCTCGAACCCACGGTGCAGGCGTTTGCCTTTTTCTTTCACGAAAAGGCCTGGCAGCGCTGGAATGCCCGCAAGCAGGCCGCCTCTGCCGAAGCGGGTCTGTCCCATGCGGCGTAAGCCCGCACCCCCAGGCGGGCAGCCTGCCTGGCTTGACTGGGCGCTGCAACGTCTGGCGGGTATGGCGCAGGTGGCCTAGATAACCTGGGGGTGTAAGAGGGGCGGCCCCGGATACCTTTGTTTGCAGCTGGCAGGCCGGGGTTTGTGCGACAGTTGCGCATCTGCCATGAACTCGATCCAAGGAAACCCCATGCGTGCGACATCCCTTCGTCTGGGCGGCCTGGCCGCCGCCAGCGCCCTGGTGCTGGCGCTTTCGGGCTGCGATGTGGTGGGCCCGATCAGCAGCAACGCCGTGCTGTCGGACCAGGCCATTGCCGACAGGACGGCTGATTATTTCAGCAGCACCGAGGCCCATGTCCAGGTGTTTGGCTTTGACCGCCGCCGTGAGTCAACGCGCTACCAGGCCACATTTCAGGGCAACAAGTACAACTGCAGCATCTACATGAACCAGGTGCGCTGTGACCCTGCGGGGCAGTAAGCGCTGTTCGGATTCAGGCTTTGCCCAAATCAAACCATCCTGCGGGCTTTTCACCCTCCAGCACCTGCAGCAGATTCGTCACCGCCATCTCTGCCATCGCGTAGCGCGTTTCGTGGGTGGCCGAGCCGATGTGCGGCAGCGCCACCACCTTGGGGTGGGTGCGCAGAGGCGATTCCACCGGCAGCGGCTCGGTGGCGAATACGTCCAGACCAGCGGCGCGGATCTGGTCGGTGTCCAGCGCGTGCAGCAGGGCGGCTTCGTCGATGATCGCGCCGCGCGAGCCGTTGATGACGATGGCGCTGGGCTTCATCAGCGCAAAGGCGTCGGCGTTCAGCAGGTGGCGGGTCTCTGGGGTGGACGGCAGCATCGAGACGATGAAATCAGCCTCGCGCAGCAGCGCCTCGCGCTCCACAAAGCGCACATGGCCGACCAGGGCGTCCAGCTCGGCTTCGGGCACAGCGCTGCGGTTGTTGTAGATGACGGGCATGCCAAAACCCAGCGCTGCGCGGCGGGCCAGGGCCAGGCCAATGCGGCCCATGCCCAGAATACCCACGGTCTTGCCATGCACGTCCCAGCCGAACAGGTCTTCGCCGATATTGCGCTGCCACTGGCCCGAGCGCACGAACAGCGCCAGCTCGGGGATGCGGCGGCTGGTGGCCATCAGCAGCGCAAAAATGGTGTCGGCCGTCGTCTCGGTGAGTACGCCCGGCGTGTGGCACAGCGCAATGCCGCGCTGGTGCAGGCTGGCCAGAGGGTAGTTGTCCACACCCACCGAGATGCTGGAGATGGCCTGCAGACGCGGCGCGCTGTCGAGCAGCGCGTCGGTGATGGGGTAGCTGGAGCCGATCAGCGCCTCGGCCTGCGGCAGGGCGTCAAAAAAGGCATCGCGCTCGCCCGGTACGCGCGGGTTGGCAACCGTCACCGCATGCGCGGCCTGCAGGCGGGCGAGCTGGTCATCCGGCAGTTCGCGAAAAACAAGTACCTGGCGGCGTGTGGATGGGGTCATGGCAGCTCCTGGGCGTCGGAATGGGTTCAGTAGCCGGCGGCTGTCAACGCGGCGCGGGTGGGCAGGCCTTCCGAATCCCCGAGCACCTGCACCTGCAGCGCGCCAATCCAGCAACCGCGCTTGACGGCTTGCGGCACGGTGCGGCCATCGAGCAGGCCGCTGATCACCCCCACGGCAAAGGCGTCGCCTGCGCCCACGGTATCCACCACCTTGTCAACCGGGCAGCCTTCCACATAGCCGGTGCCTGTTTCTTTATCGTCAAAGTAAGCGCCTGCTTCGCCGAGTTTGACAACGACGAGCCGAGCGCCCTGGTTGCGGTAGAACTGTGCAATGGCTTCGGGCGTCTTGTGGCCGGTGAGCAGCTCGCCTTCGGCCAGGCCCGGAAAGACCCAGTCCGCCCCTGCGGCCAGTGCATTGATCTCGCGGCGCATCGTGGCTTCGTCCTTCCACAGCGTGGGGCGCAGGTTGGGATCGAACGAGATGGTGCTGCCAGATGCGCGCGCAACTTCCAGCGTGCGCTTGGCCGTGGCCAGGCTGGTGTCAGAGATGGCGGCAAACACGCCGGTGGCATGCAGGTGGCGCGCCGCAGCAAGCCAGGGCTCGTCGATGTCGGCAGGCGTCATCAGGCTCGCGGCCGAACCCTTGCGGTGGTATTCCACCTGCGGGTCGCTGCCGTCGTCGGTACGGCCCTTGATCTGAAAGCCGGTTTTCTGCGCAGGGTCCAGCACCACATGCTCGCAATGCACGCCTTCGCCCTTCATCTGGTTGATGAGGTAGCGGGCCATCGAGTCTGCGCCCAGGCGGCTGGCCCAGTGGGTGTTGAAACCCAGGCGTGACAGCCCGGTGGCCACATTGATCTCGGCGCCTGCAATGCGCTTGGTAAAGAACTCGGCCTGCTCCAGCGGGCCAGGGCGGTCGGCAATCAGCAGCATCATGGCTTCGCCGAAGGTCGCGATGTCGAAGGTTTTGGTGGTCATGGCCGGGTCTCTTGTGGTTTTTTCGCGGTTCAGTGGTTTTGCAGGGCAGTGGCGTCGCGCAGCACGGCCAGCTCGTGCCGGGTGACGGCCTGCAGGTCGTCACCGATCAGCGGGTATTCGATGGCGCGCGGCACATCGCCGGGCAGGGCGCGCAGAATGGCGCGCCAGGCGGCGGCAGATTCGGCCAGCGGCACGGCCACCCATTTGGCGGGCAGGCGCTGCACGCCCTTGGCATGCACATAGGCCACGCGGCTGGCAAACAGCTGGGCGGCCTGCAAGGCGCATTCGCCCAGGTAGTGCCAGTTGCCCATGTCAAAAGTCATGGGCAGCGGCAGGCCCGCCGCATCGGCAGCGGCAAAAAAGCGCTGCAAGGCCTGTACGGTGCCCGCGCCTACGGTCTGGTCGTTTTCGATCAGCAAGGTGATGCCAGCCTCTGCAATGGTGGCTTTGAGCGCGCCAAACCCGGTGGCCGAATGCGCCACCGATTGCCTGGCAAAGCCGCCAATCGACATCTTGAGCCAGCTGGCGCCCAGGGTCTGGGTGGCCGCAATGGCGTGCTGCAGCACGGCGGTATCGAGTGCGCCATCCATCGCAAACAGCGGCTGCGGGCAGGAGTAGACGACGTCCAGGCCCTGGGCATGCACATAGGCGGCAATGGCGGGCAGCTCGCCAGCGGCGTCGATCAGCAGCTCTTCGCGTACCTCCACCCCGCTCGCTCCAGCGGCGTGGGAGAGCCGGGCAAAGTACAGCTGGCCGTGGCGGCGCACTTCGGCATTGCCGAATGAGGTGAGGGAGATGAGGGCTGGCGCGCCAGCGTTGTGCAGAGACAAGGCCATGGTTTTTGGTGATCTTGGCCGTTTGCGCCCATCCATCAAGCGCTAACAGCTATTTATAAGTGAGCAAGCAGGCTGCAGAAACTTTGCACGTTCTCAAGCACTGGCGTGGCCCATCGGTGCACACCGAATAAGGGCCGCCCTGCAGCGCCACAGGGGGTCAATGGTTGCTGAGGATCTGGCCCAGGAACTGCTGGGTCTTGGGGTGCCTGGGGCTGTCAAAGAACTCGGCGGGCGGGCCCTGCTCGATGATCTTGCCGTCGGCCATGAAGATCACGCGGTCGGCCACGCTGCGGGCAAAGCCCATTTCGTGGGTGACGCACAGCATGGTCATGCCGTCGTCGGCCAGGCCAATCATGGTGTCGAGCACTTCCTTGACCATTTCGGGGTCGAGCGCCGAGGTGGGCTCGTCAAACAGCATGATCTTGGGCGCCATGCACAGCGCGCGGGCAATCGCCACACGCTGCTGCTGGCCGCCCGAGAGCTGGCTGGGGTACTTGCCCGCCTGGTCGGGGATGCGCACGCGCGTGAGGTATTTCATCGCCCGCTCCTGCGCCTCTTCCTTGGAAAGGCCGCGCGAGCGTATCGGCGCCAGCATGCAGTTTTCCAGAATGGTCAGGTGCGGAAACAGGTTGAACTGCTGGAACACCATGCCCACTTCCTTGCGGACGGTGTCGATCGCCTTGCTGTCGCCGGTCAGGTCAGTGCCGTCAACGGTGATCCTGCCCTTCTGGATGGCTTCGAGCCGGTTGATGCAGCGGATCATCGTCGATTTGCCCGAACCCGAAGGCCCGCAGATGACGATACGTTCCCCGGCGCGCACGTCGAGGTTGATATCGGTCAACACCTGAAAGTTGCCATACCATTTCTCCACGCCTTGCAGGCGAATGATGGGCTGGTCAGCAGGGGTGGTCATGGTCTAGCTCCGCGGGGTATTTCAGTTCAAATCAGGCAGACGGCAGGCGTGCTCAATCCAGTTTCGGCAAGTCAGCGCCCAGCCACTTCTGGTACAGCTTGTTCAGCTCGCCGTTGGCGGTGTTCTTGGCGATGAAATCGTTGACGGCATTGGCCACTTCGTCCTGGCCGGGGCGCAGGGCAACGGCCATGTTCTGCTGCAGCAGCTGAAACTTGCTTTCAAACTGGCCAGCGGGCGCGCGCTTGGCGATCTGGGCTGCCACGGTGATGGAGCAGCCAATGGCATCCACCTGGCCGGACAGCAGCGCCTGCATGGCCGACGCATCGTCGTCAAACCGGCGGATCTGCGTGCCTTCGGGGGCCACCTTGGTCACGGCCACGTCCTGCGTCGAAGCACGGGCCACGCCTACGCGCAGGCCCTTGAGGTTTTCCGGGCCCTTGATGGCGGTCTTGGTGTTGCCGAACAGCACGATCGAGGCGGCTGAGTAAGGCTTGGAGAACAGCACCTGCTTGGCGCGCTCGGGTGTGATGGCCAGCGATGCAATCAGCATGTCGACCTTGTTGGTCAGCAGGAAGGGAATGCGGTTGGGGCCGGTCACGGGCACGATGTCGGCCGTCACGCCCCACTCCTTGGCCAGCAGCTTGGCCACATCGGCATCGTAGCCGTCAGGCTGGTTGCTGCTGTTGAGAATGCCGTAGGGAGGGAAATCCACCAGCATGCCGATGGTGATCTTGCCCTTTTTCTTGAGATCGGCCAGCGACTGTGCCGAAGCGCTCAGGGGCAGGAGGGCGCTGGCGGCCAGGGCGGCAGCGGCGGTGGTGAAGGTGCGGCGCGAGAGTTGCATGTTCATGTCTCCTATGGGTTGAATAACGCAACGGGAAAAAAGGAAAAGGGTTTGACACCGGCCAGTGACGTGAGGCCCTGCCCTCGCTGCGGGACGCCGAGCAAGGGCCGCCCCGCAGCGAGGGCGTCGTCCCCTTGAGGGGA
>NZ_JBEBNZ010000007.1:0-163696 GCF_040396735.1 Comamonas odontotermitis | reverse complement strand
GTTCCTGGGCCTGCAGCGCCATGTAGCGCGCCAGGTGGTGGTCCATGTCGCCCAGTTGGTGGTCGATCATGATGAGGCGCTTGGCATAGTGCGCCAGCGGCAGCTCCCAGGTCACGCCGATGCCGCCGTGCATTTGGATGGCTTCTTCCGCCATCAGGGTGCCGATCTGGCCCACGCTGTACTTGGCAGCCGAGAGCGCTTTCTCGCGCTCGATGGCGTCGGGGCTGTCAATGACCGCAGCCGCGTTGATGACGGCCGAGCGCGCCTGTTCGGCTTCCAGCAGCAGGTCGGCCATGCGGTGCTGCAGTGCCTGAAAGCTGCCGATGGGCACGCCAAACTGCTTGCGGGTGCGCAGGTATTCGAGCGTATGGTTCTTGGCTACGTCCATCGCGCCCAGCGATTCGGCAGCGAGCGCCAGCAGGCCGAAGCCGCTGATGCGCTCCAACAGGGCATGGCCTTCGCCCGCCTTGCCCAGCAGCGCATCGGCGCCCACCTTCACGTTGGCCAGCGCCACCTCGGCGGCATGACCTCCGTCAATACGGCCATAGCCACGGCGGGTGAGGCCTGCGGCATCGCCCGGCACCAGAAAGAGCGAGATACCGGCCTGGTCGTCCACAGCGCCCGCCGTGCGTGCCGACACCAGCAGCAATTGCGCCTCGTCGCCAAACAGCACCACGGCCTTGCTGCCGTTCAGCACCCAGCCGTCGCCGTCCTGCCTGGCCGTGGTGGCCACGCGGTTCAGCTCGTAATGGTTGGCAGGCTCGTCATGCGCCAGCGCGGCAATCGTCTCGCCGCCGATGATGGCTTCGAGCTGCGCCTTCTGCGCGCCGGTGCCCGCTTCGGTCAGCGCGCGGCCCACCAGCAGCGCGCCCAGCAAGGGCTCGGCCACCAGGTGGTTGCCCAGCGCCTCGAACACCACACTGATATCCACGCCTTCGCCGCCAAAGCCGCCGTCGGATTCCTTGAACAGCGCACCGATGGCGCCCAGTTCGGCCAGCTTGGCATAGGTTTCGGCGCTGAAGCCCTTGGCCCCGTACGCAGCCTTGTTGCGGTATTCGGTGCCGTACTGCTCGCTCAGGTAGCGGCCCAGCGCATCCGCCAGCATGCGGCGGTCTTCGTCCAATTGAAAGTTCATCAAAATCTCCTTACAGGCCGAGGATCATCTTGGAGATGATGTTGCGCTGGATTTCGTTCGAGCCGCCAAAGATCGACAGCTTGCGGTAGTTGAAGTAGGCCGCCGCCGCAGTGGCCGCCTCCTTGGGGCCCACCGGTTCATCGGCATATTCGGCAAACTGCGCCTCTTCGATGTAGGGCAGCGCGTATGGACCCATGGCGCGGCGAACCAGCGACAGCAGTTCCTGGCGGATGACGGTGCCCTTGATCTTGAGCATGGAGCTTTCCGCGCCCGGCACACCGCCGCCTGCCACCGAGGCAATCACGCGCAGGTTGGTGGTAGCCATGTTCAGCAATTCGATCTCGACCTTGGCCATGCGGGTGGCAAACTGCGGGTCTTCGATCAGCGGCTTGCCATTGCGCTGCACGCGCTGGGCGATCACCTTGAGCTTTTCCAGCCCAGCCATCGAAAAACCCACGCCAGCGATGCCGGTGCGCTCATAGGTCAGCAAGTACTTGGCATAGGTCCAGCCCTTGTTCTCCTCGCCCACCAGGTTTTCCAGCGGTACCTTGACGTCGGTCAGGAAGACTTCGTTCACTTCCTTGTCGCCGTCCAGCGTGCGGATGGGGCGCACTTCCACGCCGGGCTGTTTCATGTCGATCAGCACGAAGCTGATGCCCTGCTGCGACTTGACCTCTTTGTTGGTGCGCACCAGGCAGAACATCATGTTCGCGTGCTGGCCCTGCGTCGTCCAGGTCTTCTGGCCGTTGACGATGTAGTGGTCTCCATTGCGCACGGCCGTGGTCTTGAGCGACGCGAGGTCGGAGCCCGCGCCGGGCTCGGAGTACCCCTGGCACCACCAGTCGTCGCCGTTCAGGATGCGCGGCAGCC
The DNA here is from genome assembly GCF_040396735.1 of Comamonas odontotermitis. Classification (GTDB taxonomy): domain Bacteria; phylum Pseudomonadota; class Gammaproteobacteria; order Burkholderiales; family Burkholderiaceae_C; genus Comamonas; species Comamonas odontotermitis_C. Next base: position 161,691 of record NZ_JBEBNZ010000007.1, on the reverse strand, counting down.
AATGGTTTTTCTGCGCGTCGTTGCCGTACTTGATCAGCACGGGGCCGAGCATGGACAGGCCAAACGGCACCAGGCGCGGGCCGCCTGCAATGGCGCATTCGTCGTCAAAGATGAACTTCTGCACGGGCGACCAGCCGGTGCCGCCATGTTCCTTGGGCCAGTGGTAGGCGAGCCAGCCTTTCTTGTTCAGGATGGCGTGCCAGTTCTCCTGGTCAAAGCGCGTCAGGCGCTGACCCGCCTTCACCTTGGCGGCCAGTTCCTTTGGCAGGCTGTCTTTCAGAAACGCACGCACTTCGGCGCGGAACGCTTCTTCTTCGGGGGTAAATTGCAAATCCATTGCTATCTCCTCAGTAACCGTGGGCAAGCAAGGCCCGCACATCTCAAACTCTCCGCTGCACGATCTACGTGACGCCCAGCAAGGGCCGCCCCGCAGCGGTGGCATCGTCCCCTGGGGGAAGGCGCACAGCGCCTCAGGGGGGTCAGTAAATCTCGAACAAGCCAGCGGCGCCCATGCCGCCGCCCACGCACATGGTCACCACGCCCCACTTCACTTTCTCGCCACGGGCCTTGCGGCGCTGGCCTTCCAGCAGGATGTGGCCCGTCAGGCGCGCGCCGGTCATGCCAAAGGGGTGGCCAATGGAGATGGCACCGCCGTTGACGTTGAGGCGATCCATCGGGATGCCCAGCTTGCGCTGGCAGTACAGAGCCTGCGAGGCAAATGCCTCGTTCAGCTCCCACAGGTCGATGTCCTGCACCGTCAGGCCGTGGCGCGCCAGCAGCTTGGGCACGGCAAAAACCGGGCCAATGCCCATTTCGTCAGGCTCGCAGCCAGCAATGGCCATGCCGCGGAAGGCGCCCAGTGGCGACAGCCCAAGCCGGGCAGCTTCCTTGGCTTCCATCAGCACGCAGGCGGCCGAGCCGTCCGACAGCTGCGAGGCATTGCCGGCTGTCACGAACTTGCCCGGCCCCTTGACCGGCTCCAGCTTGGCCAGGCCTTCCAAGGTGGTTGAGGGGCGGTTGCAGTTGTCCATGGTGGCAACCACATCCTTGTAGGTGACTTCGCCGGTTTCCTTGTTCTTCTCGGCCATGCGCGCGGCGCAGGGCACGATTTCGTTGTCGAAAGTGCCATTGGCCTGGGCGGCTGCCGTGCGCTGCTGGCTCTGCAGCGAGAACGCGTCCTGGTCTTCGCGGCTGATGCCATAGCGCTGGGCCACCACATCGGCGGTGTCGATCATCGCCATGAAGAGTTCGGGCTTGTGCTCCACCAGCCAGGGGTCAGCGTCTGCCGGGTTGGTGTTGCTGGAGCGGATGAGCGAAATGCTCTCCACGCCGCCTGCCACCATGGCGGGCGCGCCATCCACAATGATGCGGCCAGCCGCAAATGCAATCGCCTGCAGGCCTGAGGCGCAGAAACGGTTGACCACGGTGCCGCCCACGCTGATGGGCAAGCCCGCGCGCACAGCCGCCTGGCGGCCGATGTTGCGGCCAGTGGTGCCCTCGGGGTAGCCGCAGCCCAGCACCACGTCTTCGATCAGGGCCGGGTCGATGCCCGAGCGCTCGACCGCAGCGCTGATGGAATACGCAGCCAGCTGCGCGCCCGGGGTGGCATTGAATTCGCCACGGTGCGATTTGGCCAGCGGCGTGCGGGCGGTTGAAACAATAACGGCTTCACGCATTGCGTTGTCTCCTTGGGTCTGTGCGACCGTTGATTTTGATGTTTGATGCCGCCAGTGCTTGTTACATGCGCGCCAGCAGCTATTCTTTATATAGCAACCCAGGGTTTGGCGATTTGGAACGCCTCCGGGTTGCACCTCGGCGTCTGTCCTGGCCCAGTCATTCCTTCCATGGACCCATCCAGCGAGCACGCGACGGCAAGGCCGACAAGGTGATCGCTCGATTTAGAAATGGAATCAGACCGCCTTGTTCAGGCTCTCGAAGTTCTCGCCCTTTTCCACCAGCTCCACCAGCAGGGGCGAAGGCTTCCAGAACAGCGCGTCTTCCTTGGCAAACTCGCGGATGTCGGCCAGGATCTTGTCGAGGCCCACCATGTCGGCCCATTTCATCGGGCCGCCACGGAAGCGCGGAAAGCCGTAGCCATACAGGAAGGTGACGTCCACATCGAGCGGGCGCAGCGCAATGCCCTCACGCACCACGTTGGCGCCCTCGTTCACCATGGCGGCCATGTAGCGGCGCATGATTTCCTCGTTGCTGAAGCTGCGGGGCGTGACACCGGCGCGCTGGCGTTCGGCATCGACGATGGCGAGCACTTCCGGGTCTTGCTGGCCGATGCGCGCGCCTTGCGGATACAGGTAGTAGCCGCGCTGGGTCTTCTGGCCGAACCAGCCTTTTTCGGCAATCCGGTCGGCAATCTGCACGTAGCGGGCCTTGGGGTCGCGGGTGGCGGCCTTGCGCTTGCGCGTGGCCCAGCCAATGTCGCCGCCCGCCAGATCGGCCACCTGGAACGGCCCCATGGGGTAGCCGAACTCGCGCACGGCTTCGTCAATCTGGTAGGGCGATGCGCCGTCTTCCATCAGGTAATTGGCCGCCTCGCGGTACACGGCCAGAATGCGGTTGCCGATGAAGCCATCGCACACACCGGCGCGCACGGGAATCTTCTTCATGCGCTTGGCCAGCTCGAAAGCGGTGGCCACCACATCAGCGCTCACCTTGGCGGGCACCACAATCTCCAGCAGCTTCATGATGTTGGCAGGGCTGAAGAAATGCAGGCCGATCACATCCTGCGGACGCGAGATGCTGGCGGCAATGGCGTCGATATCGAGGTACGAGGTGTTGGTGGCGATCACCGCGCCGCTCTTGCAGACCTTGTCCAGCTCGGCAAACACAGCCTTCTTGACGCCCATCTCTTCAAACACGGCCTCGATCACCAGATCGACCTGGGCGAGCGCCGCGTAATCGGTGCTGCCGCTGTAGCGCGCCATGATGGCGGCCTTCTTCTCGGCCGTCATGCGGCCCTTGGCGATCAGGCCGTCGTAGACTTTTTCCACATTGGCCCGGCCACGGGCGATGGATTCGTCATCGCGCTCAACCATCACCACAGGAAAGCCTGCATCCAACGCGGCCACGGTGATGCCCGCACCCATGGTGCCGCCGCCCACCACGCCAATGGTGTTCAGCGCGCGGGGCGCTGCGGCCTTGGCCTCGGGAATCTTGGCGGTTTCGCGCTCGGCAAAGAAAGCGTGGATCAGCCCTGCACGCTGGGGGCTCTCCAGGCACTGAACGAACAGCTTGCGCTCGTTCTTCATGCCTTCGTCAAATGGCAGATCGAGCGCGCCCTGCACGCAGTCGATGATCTTGCCGGGCGAGAACAGGCCACGGTTCTTCTTGGCCGATTCGGCCTTGGCAGCATCCAGCTCGGCCTGCGCAACTGCCTTGTCTGCCAGCGCTGCGGCTTCGCGGGTGCGGCGCACGGGGGCTTTGTCATCCAGCAGCTGGTTGGCGTAGGCAAGGCCCGCGCTGCGCGCGTCGGTACCCGCAGGCGCCACCTGGTCCACCAGACCCATGGCCAGCGCCTCTTCGGCCCCGGCATGGCGGCCCGACAGCATCAGGTCCAAGGCAGCCTTGACGCCAATCAAGCGTGGCGTGCGCTGTGTGCCGCCAGCGCCGGGCAGCAGACCCAGCTGCACTTCGGGCAGGCCCAGCTTGGCGCCCGACACGGCCAGGCGGTAGTGGCAGGAGAGCGCCACTTCCAGCCCCCCGCCCAGCGCCGGGCCATGGATGGCGGCGATCACCAACTTGTCGCTGCTCTCCAGTTGCATCAGCACATCCGGCAGGCTGGGCGGCATGGCAGGCTTGCCAAACTCACGGATGTCGGCGCCCGCGATGAAGGCCTTGCCGCTGCCCACCAGCAGCACCGCCTTGACCTCGTCGTCGCCCTGTGCCTGGGCCACGGCATCGGCCAGCCCCTGGCGAACGGCCTGGCTCAGTGCATTGACGGGTGGGTTGTTGATGGTGACGACCAGCACGCGCCCTTCGCGGGCAGTGGTCACAACGGCGTTCTCTGCGCTCATGCATGTCTCCTGGGTATGAATGGAACCGAAGCTTCAACCCATTGTCAGCCACGGCAGGCTTATTTGACAATCACATAGATCATTGACAGACTGTCAAAGAAATTTGAACAATCACTTGTTTTTGTTGTATGGATCATTCCGCCCTGACACTGCTCGTGGAAATCATCGACGCGGGCAACCTGAGCCGCGCCGCCTCCAAGCTGAAGATGAGCCGCGCCAATGTCAGCTACCACCTGACGCAGCTGGAAAAGACCGTGGGCGTGCAGCTGGTGCGCCGCACCACGCGCCGTGTGGAGCCCACCGAAGTCGGCCTGCGCCTGTACGAACACGGCCGCGCGATCCGCAACGAGCTGGCTGCGGCGGGGGAAACCATTCGCAGCCTGGGCAAGGGGCTGCAGGGCCGCGTGGGGCTGGCCGTGCCCAGCGGCTACGGCCAGTTGGTGATGACGGACTGGCTGATCGCCTTCAAGCGCCAGTACCCCGACATCGTGCTGGACCTGATTTTCGAGAACCGCGTGGACAACCTCGTGCGCGATGAAGTGGACATTGCCGTGCGCGTGCTGCCCACGCCGCCCGACAGTCTGGTGGCGCGCCACATGGGCGAGATGAACTATGTCGCCTGCGCCAGCATCGACTACGCCCGCCAGAACATGCTGCCCCAGCAGCCCGAGGACTTGCGCCATGTGCCGCTGATCACCAGCGGCGTCGTCGGCAAGCAGCTGCTGGTGCGCGCCTACCAGGGCGAGCTGCGCAAGGAGATCCGGCTGGAGCCCACCTTGATCTCCGAGCACTTTCCGTTTCTGCGCCAGGGCATCATGGCGGGGCTGGGCGTGGGCATCGTGCCCGATTACGTGATCCGCGCCGAGGTGGAGCGCGGCGAAGTCGTCACCACCCTGCGCGACTGGCGGCTGAGCATCTTTGGCAACAACATGTACCTGCTGTGGATGCCCAACCGCCACCAGACCAAGGCCGTGCGAACGATGATCGACTTTCTGCTGGAGCGGGCCGAGGCAGAGCGCCCTGCCTGAGCCCGCGAAAAAACCATCAAAACAATAGCATCAAGCACCCACTGGGTAAGCGCCAAGATTGCTTTTTGCATCAATACCAGCTGCAATCACAGCAGAATACAGTCCCTGACCTCGGGCTTGGCCGTGCGCGGCGGCTCGCCCACCATCTCCAGCACCGAAGACTCGATGGTGTAGCACAGGCTGCCCAGCGCTAGGTCATTGGCAGCCAGGCCAAAAGGGTGCTCCAGCTCGGCGCCCAGGGCCTCCAGCGCAAAGAAGGTGTAGCCCAGAAAACAGACGATGACCGGTGTCATCGGCCCAATCGTATCCAGAAGGCCGAAGGGCAGCAAAAAGCAGTAGATGTACACGCAGCGGTGCAGGATGACCGAATAGGTGAACGGAATCGGCGTACCCGAAATGCGCTCGCACCCGCCCACCGCATTGCCCAGGCGCGCGAGCGATTGCTCCAGCGCAGGCACCACAGCCGCCGCCACCTTGCCGCTGCGCAACTGCTCGCCCACCCACTCCTGCACCAGCAGCAGCGCCATCGCGGCGGGAAAACGCGCACCGGCAATGCGCTCCACATCGCCCGGCGGCAAGAAGGCCGACAGCTCGGCGCGTGCATCGCTCTCGCGCAACTGGTGCTTGAGCGCATAGGCGAATGCACACAGGCGCTGCGCCAGCAGCTTTGCATGCGCCCTGTCAACTGCCTCGTCACCCACCACGGCCAGCGCCTGCGCCGTCAGGTGGCGGCTTTCCACCAGCAGCACGCCCCACAGGGTGCGGGCTTCCCAGAACCGGGCATACGAGGTGCTGTTGCGAAAGCCGAGAAAAATCGCCAGCGTCAGGCCGATCAGCGAGAAAGGCACAAAGTTCAGCGACACCTTCCAGTCCAGGATCGAGCCGTGGATCACGGTAACGACGATGGCCAGCACCGTGATGGTGATCAATTGCGGCAGGATCACCGGCAGGATGGAGCCGCGCCACACAAAGAGCATGCGCAGCCAGTGCACGGAAGGACGAACAATCATGGCCGGTATTGTCCGCCTTGCCGCCCGCCTGCTGCGCAGAAATTGCTAAAAATCTGATGCTTTTAGCGGGCGCAGCCAGCGCCCTGGCCCCACGTCAGTCCTGCGCATCATCTTCAGCGGGCTTGGCCGCCGCGTTGCGCGCGCGCAGTTCGTCCAGCTTGGCGCCGATCTTGATCTCCAGACCGCGCGGCACCGGCTGGTAGAAACTGGGCGGCTGCATGTCCTCTGGAAAATAGCTTTCACCTGCCGCAAAGCCGCCCTCCTCGTCGTGCGCGTAGCGGTAGGCCTTGCCGTAATCGAGGTCCTTCATCAGCTGGGTGGGCGCATTGCGCAGGTGCAGCGGCACGGGCCGGGTGCCGTCCTGCTTGACGAAGGCCTTGGCCTGGTTGTAGGCCATGTAGCCCGCATTGCTCTTGGGGGCCACTGCCAGGTAGAGCACCGCCTGGGCCAGCGCCAACTCTCCTTCGGGGCTGCCCAGGCGCTCGTAGGTGGCAGCGGCGTCGTTGCACATCTGCATGGCGCGGGGGTCGGCCAGGCCAATGTCTTCCCAGGCCATGCGCACGATGCGGCGTGCCAGGTAGCGCGGGTCGGCGCCGCCATCGAGCATGCGGCAGAACCAGTACAGCGCGGCGTCCGGGTCCGAGCCGCGCACCGACTTGTGCAGCGCGCTGATGGTGTCGTAGAACTGCTCGCCGCCCTTGTCGTAGCGGCGCATGCGCTCGCCCAGTACCTTGAGCAGCCACGCATCGGTGATGGTTGCAACTTTCGCCTGCTCGGCGGTGATGGCCAGCGTCTCCAGCGTGTTCAAGAGGCGCCGGGCATCGCCATCCGCGTAAGCAATCAAGCGCTCCATGGCTTCGCTTTCGATGGCTGGAATCGCTTGCAGTGCCTGCGCCTTTTCGACAATCTGCCGCAGATCGTCAGCGGTCAGGCTTTGCAGCACATAGACGGCAGCGCGCGAGAGCAAGGCCGAGTTCACCTCGAACGAGGGGTTTTCGGTGGTGGCGCCGATGAAGGTGAAGAGCCCGCTTTCCACATGCGGCAAGAAGGCATCCTGCTGGCTTTTGTTGAAGCGGTGCACCTCGTCCACAAACACAATGGTGCGCTGCTGCATCAGGCCGTCGCGCGCGGATTGCGCCTGCTCCACGGCTTCGCGGATGTCCTTGACGCCGCCGAGCACGGCGCTGATCGAGATGAACTGCGCATCGAAGGCATCGGCCATCAGGCGCGCAATCGTGGTCTTGCCCACGCCCGGCGGCCCCCACAGAATGCAGCTGTGCGGGCGGCCCGATTCAAATGCCAGTCGCAGCGGCATGCCTTCGCCCAGCACCTGCTGCTGGCCCACCACGTCCGCCAGCGTGCGCGGGCGCAGGCGCTCGGCCAAGGGTTGGTGCGTTGGATGGAAAGAAGGGCTACTCATAAAAATTGTCCGGCAGCTGCAGTGCGCAGCGCCCGTCTTGGTTCAGAACAGGCGTCTGAGTTGATCGTACGGTGTATCGTAGCGTGCCTGCGCCCGTGCGCGGCAAAGCAAGGTTCCCTTTCCATCGCCGGGGCCCGTGCAACAGGCAGCAGCTTTCGCCATCTGTTACGCAAACTCCGGTTCAGCGCCCATCGATTGACCAGTCTCACAGGCTTCTTTAGCATTGAACACACCCTTTTTTGCGGCATTCCAAGGAGACAGCCATGAGCGCAGATACCCCGGTGAAAGGCCCGGCTTCGTACTTTCCATCCATCGAGAAGACGTACGGCCACCCGGTCGCACACTGGTTCGGGATTCTGGACACGGTCAAGGAGAAAAAGCACATGGAGCAGGTCGCCTTTCTGAAAGAGCACCACCAGCTCGGCCATGGGCATGCCAATGCGCTGGTGGCTTTCCATCTGGCCCGGCAAAAGAGCTAAGAACGCGTTTACGGCCTCCTCCAGAACTGATTGCCTCGTGTCTGCAGAGAACCCCTAGCCGCCGTCCGGCATCCCTTGCCTGCGCGGGCCGGTTTCCCTATCATGCGGTCTGCCCTCACGCACCCATGCGCAAACAGGGCCGTAAGCGTTCAACGTCAAACAACGCGCCACCAACTCCGGCAGGGCCGGGGTGCTTGCCCTTTCTGGGCGAAGGCGCCTTTGCTTGACCCGGTCTTTTGACTTTCTTATGAACGCTTTCAACAAACCCACCATTTTCTTCGGCATTCCCAAGCTACCCGCGCGCTATGCCTCGCTGGTCATGCCGCTCCTGCTGTCCATTCTGATGACGTGCATCGTCTCGCTGATCAGCACCTTCAATGGCATCGGCCTCGCCCCCGAATTTGCGTCCAAGTGGCTCAGGGCGTGGGGTGTTTCGTGGCTGGTTGCATTTCCGGTACTGCTGCTTGCGCTGCCGGTGGTTCGCAAGGCAACAGCGGCACTCGTGCATACCCATTGAGCATTGCGCGTTTCTGGGCACCAGTGCATTCTCAGCAAGCGCTGGTAGCTATATTTAGAATAGCACCACCTTTGCCGATCCAGATATGACGCTGCACATCCAGGAAATTCCCGCCCCCGAAGCGCCCATGGCGCTCCTGCTGCTTGCCGACCCGTCGGAAGACAAGATCCGCGCCTACCTGCCCGGGTCACGGTGCTTTGTGGCATCCAACGGTGCAGAAATGGTTGCTGCGTGCGTGGTCCAGCCCCTGGGCGGCGGCATTCATGAACTCATGAGCATTGCCGTGTCGCCTGCCCACCAGAAACAGGGCCACGGGGCGGCACTGTTGCAGTGGGTGATTGATTTTTTCCGCAATGCAGGCGCACACCAGTTGGAAGTGGGCACGGGCTCGTTCGGCTATCAGCTCGCCTTCTACCAGCGACATGGGTTTCGGGTTTCCGGCATCGAGCGGGATTTTTTCGTCAACAACTACCCTGCACCCATCTTTGAAGACGGCATCCAGCTTCTGGACATGCTGCGCCTCACCTTGTCATATACCGGCCAGGCCCGCTGAAAGGCTCCCGCCTTGGAGCAGTTGGTGATTTCCTGCTGAAAATCAGACTTTTCGGCAAGGATGAATGCACTTTGCGCCGAAAGGACACATTTTTCGCGGAAAATAAGGGTTTATACGGACCCATGAGCGCTCTGCAAAAAAGGGCTGCCATCCACCGACAGGAACCTGTTTGCCGGTGATGCAGCCGTTGCACAGCCACCCACTTCGGCGGGATTGCCGCCGGCACCCGCAAAACGATGTGCCCTGCCATGCCGGCAGCGCGCACGGCCTCCGTGAATGAATCTTTCAGGCGCTGCCGCTCCCCGCGCGCTGCCTGGTCTGCATTGGGATCACCATGAAAACACTGAAAACCAGGGACATCATCGCCCTCGGGTTCATGACCTTTGCCCTGTTTCTGGGCGCTGGCAATATCATCTTTCCGCCGATTGTCGGCATGGCGGCAGGCGGCAATCTGCTGGGCGCGACCATCGGCTTCCTGCTCACCGGCGTCGGTCTGCCGCTTCTAGGCGTCGTGGCACTGGCGCGCGTGGGCGGTGGCCTCGATACCCTCACCCACCCCATTGGCCGCATTGCAGGCACGGTACTCGCCTGCGCCATCTATCTGACGATTGGCCCGCTGTTTGCCACGCCGCGCACGGCCACGGTTTCGTTCGAGATGGGTCTGGCGCCCTTTGTCGGCAACACGCCCGTCATGCTGCTGGTGTTCACCATTGTCTATTTCTCGCTGGTGATGCTGCTGTCGCTGTTCCCAGGCAAGCTGATGGACAACATCGGCAAGATCATCACGCCGGTGCTGATCCTGGCGCTTGCCATTCTGGGCGGTGCCGCCATTTTTGCGCCTGTGGGTGGCTACAGCACGGAAACTGCTGACTACAGCACCCAAATGGCAGCATTCGCCCAGGGTTTTCTGCAGGGTTACCAGACCATGGATGCGCTTGCCTCACTGGTCTTTGGCATCGTGATCGTCAATGCCATCAAGGCTGCAGGCGTGGCAGACCGGCGCCTGCACACCCGCTATGCCATCTATGCGGGGCTGATTGCCGCCACGGGCCTGGGCCTGGTGTATGTGTCGCTGCTCTACCTGGGCGCGACGAGCGGAACACTGGCCGGCAATGCGGCCACCGGCGTGCAGATTCTGACGGCCTATGTGCAGCACACCTTTGGCAGCGCGGGCCTGTATCTGCTGGCCGCCGTCATTCTGCTGGCTTGTTTGACGACGGGCGTGGGCCTGGTGAGCGCCTGCAGCGCCTTCTTCAGCGACCTGACCGGCTTTTCGTACCGGGGCGTTGTGGTGGCCCTGAGCATTTTCAGCGCCACCGTCGCCAACCAGGGCCTGGCGCAGTTGATCGCGGTCGCTGTGCCCGTGCTGGTGGGCATCTACCCCGTGGCCATCGCGCTGATTGCGCTGAGCCTGATGCACCGCTGGGGCCAGCCCAGCCGCGTCTACATTCCCGTGATGCTGGTGGCCCTGCTCTTTGGCCTGTTCGATGCCGCCAAGGCGCTGCAATGGACAGCCCTGGTGCCCGACTGGCTGGACCGCCTGCCCGGCGCAGCCCTGGGCATGGGCTGGGTGACACCGGTGGTTGCTACTCTTATTGCAGCAGCTTGCGCAGACTGGGTGAGCGCCAGGCAACAAAAACCTGCCAAGGCTTAAGGCCTGCCGTCTCTGGCGGGGCAAACGCCTCAGCCCCTCTAACAACAAAGCCCTGGCAGCGCATGCGGCCAGGGCTTTTCTACGATTGGAGTTCCGGTTTGCTGCCGGTTTACTGCCGGTTTACTGCCGGATCACTTCCGCCCCCGAAGGAATACTGAATTCAAAGGCAGACGAGGGGAGCGATGGCAGGGTCTTGAGCCCCACAAAACGCACCACAGAGCGCTGGCCAAAGCCGTCTTCAATCTCCAGTGCCGTCAGCTCGTCGCCCTTGAAGCCGACCTTCACATTCTTGAGCTGGCCATCCTGGCCCTTGGGCGTGGCCAGCACCCATTGCTGGCCATCGGCATCGGGGGCATTGGACAGATTGAATTCGCTCTTCAAGGCCTGCAGGCTGGCTGCGGACGCGAGCAGTGCAGCGGGCGTCTGGCCCAGGGCCTTGCTCTGCTGGCGTTGGGTGACCTGGTTCAGATCGGCGTCAAACAGGGTCAAGGTGGTGCCGTCGGCCACGATGGTCTGCTCAAACGGCTTCTTGTACAGAAACTTGAACTTGCCGGGGCGCTGGAATGCAAAGCTGCCGCTGGAAGTCTTGACGCGCGGCGCCTGGCCTTCCTTGGCGGGCGAGGTGACCGTCTGGGTGAAGCTGGCTTCGCCAGCCTGCGAATTTTTCAGAAACTGTTCAAGGCTTTGCAGGCCATCGGCCTGGGCCCAGTTGCTGAAGCCAGCCAGTGCGGCGGCGGCAATCCAATATTTCATCCGAATTCCTTTCTGGACACAGGCCAGCGCCTGCGCAATGGGGCAGATTATGGGGTTGGAATGCAAAAGGCACCGAAAGTGCCGGCAACTGCCAGGCTTTCGGTGCCTTTTGCGCTAATTTACGCGGCAGAGATGCTGGTAACCGCTTGCATCACTCGTCGCCGCCGGGCCTGTGGGCCACCAGCACCTCGCGCTGGCCACTGCCGGTGAGCGCACTCACCAGCCCTGCACGCTCCATCTCTTCGAGCAGGTTGGCCGAGCGGTTGTAGCCGATGCGCAGCTTGCGCTGCACGTACGAGATGCTGGCCTTGCGGTCCTTGAGCACGATCTCGACCGCCTGGTCGTACATCGGGTCTTTTTCGCCGCTGCCGCCGCCGTCTTCATCGCCAAAGCCAGAATCGCCGTCTCCCGTGCCGCCTTCGAGCACGCCTTCGATGTAGTCGGGCTCGCCCTGCTCCTTGAGGTAGCTGACCACGCGGTGCACTTCGTCATCCGAGACAAAAGCACCATGCACACGCACCGGCAGACCCGTGCCGCTGGCCATGTACAGCATGTCGCCCATGCCCAGCAGCGCTTCGGCGCCCATCTGGTCGAGGATGGTGCGGCTGTCGATCTTGGAGCCGACCGAGAAGGCAATGCGCGAGGGGATGTTGGCCTTGATGAGGCCGGTGATCACATCGACGCTGGGGCGCTGGGTGGCCAGCACCAGATGGATACCGGCTGCACGCGCCTTCTGCGCCAGGCGGGCGATGAGTTCTTCGATCTTCTTGCCCACCACCATCATCAGGTCGGCCAGCTCGTCGATCACCACCACGATGTGCGGCAGGCGCTGCAGCGGCTCGGGGGTCTCGGGCGTCAGGCTGAAGGGGTTGGGAATGAACTCCTCGCGCGCCTTGGCCTCGTCGATCTTGGTGTTGTAGCCAGCCAGATTGCGCACGCCCAGCTTGCTCATCAGCTTGTAGCGGCGCTCCATCTCGGCCACGCACCAGTTCAGGCCATTGGCGGCCTGCTTCATATCGGTCACCACCGGGCACAGCAGGTGCGGAATACCTTCATAGACCGACATTTCCAGCATCTTGGGGTCGATCATCATCAGGCGCACGTCCTTGGCCTCGGCCTTGTAGAGCACCGAGAGGATCATGGCGTTGATACCCACCGACTTGCCCGAACCGGTGGTGCCGGCCACCAGCACGTGCGGCATCTTGGCCAGATCGGCGACCACAGGCTTGCCGATGATGTCCTTGCCCAGGCCCATGGTGAGCAGGCTCTTGGCCTCGTGGTACTCGTGGGAGCCCAGGATTTCCGTCAGGCGGATGGTCTGGCGCTTGGCGTTGGGCAACTCCAGCGCCATGTAGTTCTTGCCGGGAATGGTCTCCACCACGCGGATCGACACGAGCGAGAGCGAGCGCGCCAGGTCCTTGGCCAGGTTGACGATCTGCGAGCCCTTGACGCCGGTGGCAGGCTCAATTTCGTAGCGGGTGATCACCGGGCCCGGCGCGGCCTCGACCACACGGACTTCCACGCCAAAATCCTTGAGCTTTTTCTCGATCAGGCGGCTGGTCATCTCCAGCGTCTCGTACGACACCGTCTCCTGCACCTTGGGCGCAGCATCCAGCAGATCGACCTGCGGAAGGCGCGTATCGCTCAGTTCATTGAACAGCGGCTTCTGGCGTTCCTTCACCACCCGGGCGCTGGGCTGGGCCTGCGGCTTGACAGGCTCGGCAATATGCAGCCCCGGCTCCGCCTGTGCCGGGCGCACAGCCTTGCCCTGCGGTGGCAGATCGAACATGCTGTCAAAGCCATCACCGGACGGATCGACACGGGATGCAGCAGGCGCGGCACTGCTCACCTCGGCCTCGCGGGCCTGGGCGGCCTTCTTGCCGACTGCCTTGTCGGCGGCCGCTTCGCGGCGCAGCATCAGCTTCTGGAAGAAGCCTTCAATGCCCGCGCCCACCTTTTCGGTGATCTGGCCCCAGGAAAAACCCAGAATCCACGACATGCCCAACAGCAACAGCATGACGCCCACGATGCCGGAGGCGGTAAAACCCATCCATTTTTCCGCCAGCGGTCCCAGCAGATAGCCAAGCACGCCGCCAGCCGCGCCGGGCAACTTGGGCTCGAAGCGGTACAGGCGCGACCATTCCAGTGCCGAGCTGGCCAAGAGCAGCAGCACCAACCCGCCCCAGAAGACAATACGGCGCCACCACAGCGGGCGCGGGTCGCCCGGAGGGTTTTCACCGGCGCGCAGCCAGCGCGCCAGCGACGAGAACCAGGCCAGCACGGCGGCCACCACCAGCCACCAGACGGAAAAACCGACCATGAAGTAGCCGCCATCGGAGATCATGGCGCCCAGGCGCCCCATCCAATTGCTGACGTGCCCCGCCGCCTGCGTGCCCGAGGTGGACCAGGCCGGATCCTTGGGCGAGTAGCTCACCATGGCCGCCACGCAGAACGCCATCATCAAAAAAGTGATGATGAGCACCAGCTCATGCCCAAAGCGGCGCACCCCCATGACCAGCGACGTGCCGGCGCTGTGGTGCGCGTTCGATTTTTTCGTTGAATTAGTAGCCATAACCTAAGGGCAAGAGCTTACCTGAAGAGCAATACAAATTCGATAGCAAAACAGACATGTCGGCCACAGTGATGCGGCACTGCGACGCGGGCCGCTACGCGCGCCAACAGAGCAAGCGCTCGCCTGCGGACGCCTTTTTCCTGCATCCCCAAGGCCATTTTTAATAAAAACACCGCATTGTGCCCAGCATATAAGCGCCACAAGCTATGAAAACAGAAGCACGCATTCCCTTCAAGAAACACTTTGTAATTGCGCCAGCAACTTGACACGCTGCGCAACAGCCATGGCGGCCTTGCCTGCACTGGACGATTGTTGTCATTTGCTGCAGTGCACCAACCTGTGAATGCTGGCCCAAGATGGCTTGTGGCGATCAAGGACATTGATACAAACCATCCACGGACAGGCCGTTGTGTTCGATACTCTTGGGTGTTACCGCCGACTGTGCTTGCCCGGTCGGCGCTGCCTTTTTGACTGGCGGGTGCGCAGCGCCCGCCCCACGAATGCGATAGGAGTTCCATGTCTTCCGTCAACCAACACGCCAAGGTGCTGATTCTGGGCTCGGGCCCTGCCGGCTACACTGCTGCCATCTACGCCGCCCGCGCCAACCTCGACCCGGTGCTGATCACCGGCATGGCCCAGGGCGGCCAGCTGACCACCACGACCGAAGTGGACAACTGGCCAGCCGATGTGATGGGCGTGCAGGGCCCGGAGCTGATGCAGCGCTTTCTGGAGCACGCAGAGCGCTTCAAGACACAGATCATTTTCGACCACATCAACAAGGTCGATTTCAGCAAACGCCCCTTCACGCTGAGCGGTGACAGCGGCACCTATACCTGCGACAGCCTGATCATCGCCACCGGTGCTTCGGCCAAATACCTGGGCCTGCCCTCGGAAGAGGCCTTCATGGGCCGCGGCGTTTCGGCCTGCGCCACCTGCGACGGTTTCTTCTACCGTGAGCAGCCCGTCTGCGTGATCGGCGGCGGCAACACTGCCGTGGAAGAGGCGCTGTACCTGTCCAACATTGCCAGCAAGGTGACCCTGGTGCACCGCCGCGACAAATTCAAGGCCGAGCCCATTCTGGTGGACAAGCTGATGGAAAAGGTCAAGGAAGGCAAGATCGAGCTCAAGACCCATTTCATACTGGATGAAGTGCTGGGCGACGCATCGGGCGTGAACGGCATTCGCATCAAGAGCACACAGGACGGCCATACCGAAGACATCCAGCTGCAGGGCTGCTTCATTGCCATCGGCCACCACCCCAATACGGACATCTTCCAGGGCCAGCTGGAAATGGAAAATGGCTACCTCGTCACGCAGATGAGCCGTGGCGGCTTTGCCACGCAAACCAGCGTACCCGGCATCTTTGCCGCAGGCGACGTGCAGGACCATGTCTACCGTCAGGCCATCACCAGCGCAGGCACGGGCTGCATGGCCGCGCTGGACGCGCAGCGTTATCTGGAACAGGAATAAGCGGGAAGAAGCGCGCTGCGGAGAAGCTGCAAAGCAACGGAGCGGCGGCAACAAAACCCTACACAACGCAAGCTGGCCTGTTTTTGGCAATCGCGTTATAATGCTTGGCTTTGCTGCTTGCCGCCTTTTGCATCTCTTTCGCAATCCACGGCGCGTGAACAGGAAACTACTGCCGGCTGGCCTGCCAGCTTGCAGTGAACATGGGCTACCGCCACCCTTTGATTGGCGAGGTGAGGCTGCAAGCCGAGCTGCTCTTTGTGACGCAGCCAGGGCGCGCAGCTGTTAAAACTTTCGGAGTGTCCTGATGGCACGCGTTTGCGAAGTAACGGGCAAGAAGCCCATGGTGGGAAACAACGTTTCCCACGCCAACAACAAAACCAAGCGCCGGTTCCTGCCGAACCTGCAATATCGCCGTTTCTGGGTGGAATCGGAAAACCGCTGGGTGCGCCTGCGTGTTTCCAGCGCCGCCCTGCGTCTGATCGACAAGAACGGTATTGATTCTGTGCTCGCAGACCTGCGCGCACGTGGCCAAGCTTAAGGAGATACACCATGGCTTCCAAAGGCGGACGCGAAAAAATCAAGCTGCAATCGACTGCAGGCACCGGTCACTTCTACACGACCACCAAGAACAAGAAGACGATGCCTGAAAAGATGGCAATCACCAAGTTCGACCCCAAGGCTCGCAAGCACGTCGAGTACAAGGAAGTGAAGCTGAAGTAATTCGGCCTTGCTGATCAAAGAACCGCCCGGCGCAAGTCAGGCGGTTTTTTTATGCCCATGCACCATCAGGCCCTGGGCGGCATGCCCAATTGGGCGTGCATCATGCGGCCCAGGGTGCAGTAGCCCTCTTCCACCTGCGGCGTGAATGGCATGCCGCAGCTCAGCCGTACAAAGTGGTCGTAATGGCCGGTATTGCTGAACATATCACCCGGCGCAATGCGGATGCCTACCGCCAAAGCCTCGTCATACAGGCGGCTGGCCGAGACCTGCTCGGGCAGCTCCAGCCAGATAGAAAGCCCCCCGGCTGGCAGGCTCAGGCGCGTGCCGATGGGGAAATACCGCGCCACCGCCTGCGCGGCCGCCTGCCGCTGCACGCGCAATTGCTGCCGTAGCCGCACCAGATGGCGCATATAGGCGGGCGAGCCCACTGTGCGCGCACCCAGCAACTGTGGCCACACCGGCAGATTGCGCGAACGGGCAAACTTGATCATCTGCACCCGCTCCTGCCAGCGGCCCGCGTTCATCCAGCCCAGGCGCAGGCCCGGCGCATAGCTTTTGGAGAGCGATGAGCAATAGATCACCGTGCCATCGGTATCCCAGGCCTTGCAGGGGCGCAGCACTTCGTCGGTCTCGACAAATTCGCGGTAGATATCGTCCTCAATCAACGCCACGCCATAGGTACGGCACAGCGCCACCAGGCGCTGCTTGTGGCTGTCGGGCATGGTGGCACCCTGCGGCATCTGCAGGTGCGGCACTACGACCACAGCCTTGAGCTGCGGATGCGTGCGCAGCGCCAGCTCCAGCGCTTCGAGCGACATACCGGTGTGCGGGCTCGATGGGATTTCAAGTGTTTGCAGCTTTTTAGCCTCCACAGCCTGCAAGATACCGTAAAAAGCCGGAGATTCGATCGCCACCATGTCACCGGGCTGGGTCAGTGCATCCAGCGCCAGGTTCACCGCTTCCGAATTGCCAAAGGTGGCGGCCACATCCATCGGGGCCACACGCACACCAAAACTGAGCGCATAACGCGCCATGGAGGCCTGGAACTCCGGATGCGTGAACGGTGCCGACGGGCCATGCACCAATATCTGCGGCTGCTCGCGCAACAGGGCGACAGCATGGTGGTTCAGCAGCTTGGCATCGAACAGCTCGGGCGCCGGCATGGCGCTGCCCAGATCAACCAGCAACGGGCCCCGAAGCCGCGCCTTGTTCAGGTATTCGGCAGCACGGGCGCCAATGCCCTCGAAGCGATTGTCCTGCATGGGCATGGGCGCCAGGCGCAATGGTTCACGCGCGGCGGGCATCTGCAAGGCGGTATCGCAGACAAAGTAGCCCACCCGGGGCCTGGCCTCGATCAGGCCACGCGACTCCAGCACGCGCAGCACCTGTAGCGCCGTGCTGTGGCTGACATGGTGCAGGCGCCGGATCTCACGCACCGAAGGCATGCGCGCGCCCACACCCAGCGTCTGCTGTGCAATAGCCTGCTCGAAGTGTGCGGCAATGCGTTCATACAAAAAGGCATCGTCATCCGATGCATCCAGCACTGGTAGCGCGGGTACTTGGTGATGGGTCGCAGGAGGCGCCAGCAGGCTTTCGTCTATCAGGGACATGGGGGTGATTCCAGGCTCGCAAGCTCTGTATCGTCCGTCTTTTCAGCCAACCAGAACAGATACAGATGCTGCGATTTTGAACCAGAACAGCAGCAACTCCAATGCACTGTTCCGCATCACAGCATGGTCACCTGTGCCTGTTGCGCTGCAGCACGATTTTTTACGCTAGAGGCCTCTACTGTGAAAGCTTCACCATGCGCCTCAGCCACCCATACACGCTCTCCAAAACGCTTGTCCAGACTGCCCCGCAGGCCTGTGGCGAGCAGTTCACGCCCCTGCAGATTGCCCCTGGCCAAGGCCTGTGGTGCCACATGGAAGCGGGCAGCACCCTCCTTTGTACCGGAGGCCACCTGCAGATCAGCTCCCCCTGGTCCCCGGCCTTGAAGCTCGGCGCAGGCGATGCGCCGTATTGCAACGGTGCCCATGCAGGCTGGCACTGGCTCGAAGCACAGGGCTCCGAACCCGTGCAACTGCACCTGGCCGAGCGCGCTTACGCCGGCTGGCATGGCGCATGGCTGGCCTTGGCACGCTGGTTGGGGTGGAGTCGCTGAGATCGTAAACACGTTCTCAGCGGTTCCACCCAAGAAACGGGCCACAACGCGTGGCCCGAAATACTTCTCTTTTGATAGCTACCAGTGTTTATCCATCAAGCACTGACAGGCATTCTCCGCACTATTTTCTTTGCCACACTGCGGCAAAGAATCCATCCGTCTGGTGCAGATGCGGCCACAGACGCAGGTATTGGCTGCCGGTGTCACCACCGCTGCACAGGCTGGCGGCAGCCTCCACCTTCAGGCCAGCGAGTAGTTCACCGGCATCCAGTGGCACAAAATCGGGGTGCGCAGCAGCAAACGCCTCGGCGATGGCCTCGTTTTCGGCAGGCAGAATGCTGCAGGTGGCATACACCAGACGCCCGCCGCTTTTGACCATGCGCGCAGCGCTGTCCAGGATGGCTGCCTGCTTGACGGTCAATTCGTCGATCGCCTTCTGGCTTTGGCGCCACTTGAGGTCAGGGTTGCGGCGCAGGGTGCCAAGGCCCGAGCATGGTGCATCCACCAGAACACGGTCCATCTTGCCTGCGAGTCGCTTGATGCGTTCGTCACGCTCGTGCGCAATGGCGGCAGGGTGTACGTTTGACAGGCCCGAGCGGGCCAGGCGCGGTTTGAGCGCCTCCAGCCGGTGGGCCGACACATCAAACGCATACAGGCGCCCGGTGCTGCGCATGGAGGCGCCAATGGCCAGCGTCTTGCCGCCAGCGCCCGCACAGAAATCGGTCACCATCTCGCCACGCTTGGCATCGAGCAGCAGCGCCAGCAGTTGTGAGCCTTCGTCCTGCACTTCCACCCTGCCCTTTTGAAAGGCTTCCAGGCGCGAGAGCGCTGGCTTGTCGGCCACGCGCAGGCCCCAGGGCGAGTACGGCGTGGGCTCGGCGACAATGCCGGCAGCCTTCAGCTCCTTTTGCAGATCGGCGCGCTTGGTGCTGAGCGCATTGGCGCGCAGGTCGAGCGGCGCCATCTCCAGCATGCTGGCGGCCAGTTGCTCGAACTGGTCGCCCACCTGTGCCTGCAGTGGCTCCACGAGCCATTCAGGCAGGTTGTGACGGTGCTGCGGCATCAGGCTGTCAGGCGTAATGGCGTCACATTCGTCCAGCCATTTCACTTCGAGCGGATTGAGCGCGCTTTTGACAAAGCTGCGCGGGCCGGCAAACCCCAGGATTGCCAGGCGCCTCTCACGCGCGCCGCTGCCCGAGCGGGCCAGCGTCTCAAACAGGGTTTTCTTGCGCAACACCGTATAGGCCGTCTCGGCCAGGGTGGCCCGCTCGCGCGGGCCCAGATTGCGGTGGTCTCGGAAATATCGCGACACCACGGCATCTGCCGGGTGTTCAAAAGTCAGGACCTGCGCCACCAACTCGGCGCAGGCATCTAGTAAGGCTTTGGGATGCATGGGCGCTATTGTCCCATTGCGCCAGTATCCGGGCACCGCCACCGGCTACCCGGCGCTGCGCTAGGCCACGGTGCGGTCATAGAACAAGGCAGCGGGGATTTCCGCAAGCACCCGCCCCGCCTTGTCGCCCAGCTCCTCCAGGCTGGCCAGCCACAGAGGCGACAGACGCGTAGCCAGCAGCTCGCGCTCCAGATACCCGCGCAGCTGGGCATGCCAGAGACGGGCTTCCTGGTAGCCGACGCCCGGTCGGTCCAGCACCAGCAGCAAGGCCTGCGATCCGCGCATTGATTGCAGTGGCCGCGCCAGCAACCATGCACGACGCAGCCGTTTGGCGGCCGCCAGGTGCAACTGGATCACCGCCAGCTCCGATTCCCACAACGGCTCGCCCAGTTCCGCATACGACCTGGCCTTGTAGAGCAGACCCAGGTCTTTCACTTCCTCGGACATATCCGTGCGCAACTGCTGGGCAAGCTCCTCGCGCCTCGCCCACTCCATCCTGGCGCGGCGGATCGGCGCCTCGTAGTGCTCGTCGGCCTCCAGCACATCCAGCACGCCCCGCGCAAGGCTGCACCATTGGCCGCGCATGGCCGGCAGCACTTCGAAAGCCTGCGCCAGATAGGGCAGTTGCGACTCTGGGTCCATATCGATGTACAGGCTTGCGAACGCGCCGATGGCACGCTTGCAATCCGCCTGCTGCTCCAGGGCCCGCTGGTAGAAAGGCTGTGGATCATCCCGGAATGCACCTGCCTGCATGTACCAGCCCAGCTCCACCAGACTGTCTGCCTGCAGATAGGGCTCGCGTGGCATCAGCGATTGCACCCGTGCATGGGTTTGCTGCAGCACTTGCCGATGCACCTGCCAATCGGTACCAAACCGCAGGCACCAACGGTCGTCCAACAGCTCGATCCAACGGTCCGAGCGCTTGCCCAGCCATGCCAGGCAGTTGCTGCTGGACATGGGGGTCAGGCCCGGCGGCACATCCAGCGCGTCCAGCCTCTCCCGCAAACTGGGGGCCGTGTCTTCATAGCTCGCAAGCGCCTGGTACTCCTGCTTCCAGGCCTGGTACACCCAGTTCACATCCATGCTGTGGTTCATTACCCCAGCCATCAGACTGAAAGGGCCGATGGCCTGCTGCAGCTCGTGGGCGCGCGACCAATGCATGGTCCAGAACCGCTCGCGCAGCCAGCGTCCGCGCACAGCCACCTCGGACAGCGCGTCACCCATCAGCTGCTTGCTCACCAGCCTGGCTGCCAGACGGTCCGCCACCAGTTCGTCATGCCGGGCCACCACAAAACTGGCGGCCCACCAGCGCGGCAGGTACCAGCGCATGAAGCGCTCGTTCAGCCAGCCCAGATGCGTCATCTGGCGCGCATCGGCCAGGCGGTCGCGCAAGCGCTGCATGCGGCGGCGGCCGCGGTACACCCAGGCACCGAGCCAGCCCTGGTTGCGCCGCAGGTGTGCGTATTCCTGCGTCAGCACCGCAATGAGACGCGGGCGGTCGATCGCCATGGCCAGCGGCAAGCCCAGCAGTAGGTAGTTGCGCTCCGGCAGCAAACCGCCAAGCCGCACCTGCTGCACAATGCGCGCGCTGTAGTCTTCGGTGATCACCAGATGGTGGACGCGCGGGCCGCCATTCTTCTGGCGGATACGTTCCAGCGCTTCATATACGCGCGGGCATTCGGGCTGCGGCACATGGATTCCGTCCGGCTCTACCCAGTCCGACCGGGTCAGGCGCAGCACGCTCAGTATCAACGCCAGGCCGCCAAAGAAACCAAAGATCTGCAGCCCCTGGAAACCATCACTGACAAACGACAACACGGCCCAGGCCAGCAATACCAACCCCAGAATCAAGCCACCCCAGATCCATGCGGCAGCCATCAATGTCAGCCCAAGAATCCGCCTGCGGAAAGCCCCTGGCTGCTCCGCACAGGCCTGCTCATAGGCATCCACCCGCTGCACAAATACGATGCGCTCCAACCCACCCTCCAAAAATTGTTATCGAGGCCCGAGGCCGCAGACAATACCGTCTGCGGCGCACGATGAGCCACTTCTTTTTCAATGCGAGGCTCGATAGCCTCAGACAATTTTCAGATTATGGAACAAAGCCCCTCTTGCACACCAGGCATTTCGCCCGGTTTGTATCGCCACTACAAAGGACAGCTCTACCAGGTCATGCAAGTGGCACGCCACAGTGAGACCAGGGAATGGCTGGTCGTCTATCAGGCCCTGTATGGCGACTATGGGTGGTGGGTACGGCCGGCTGCCATGTTCAACGAAACCGTGGAGGTGAACGGCTTGCGCGAGCCCCGCTTTGCGGCATACGTCCCTCTGCCGCAGGAGCGCTGAACTACATGCGCTCCAGCAGGGAGCGCACGGCCCTCGGGTAGATCTGGTGTTCCTGCACAATCACGCGGGCAGCCAGCGTGGCAGCCGTGTCTCCCGGCAGCACGGGCACCAGGCCCTGCTCGATGATCGGGCCTGCATCCAGATCAGCCGTGACCATGTGCACCGAAGCGCCAGCAAACCTGCAGCCCGCATCAATCGCGCGCTGGTGGGTATGCAGGCCGGCAAATGCAGGCAGCAAAGACGGATGGATATTGACCAGACGCCCGGCAAAATGGTTGACAAAGCCTGGCGTGAGAATGCGCATGAAACCCGCAAGCACCACCAGGGCGGGCGTGTACCGATCAATCTGCGCCATCAATGCAGCATCGAACGCTTCACGGCTGGCATAGGCCTTGTGATCGACGACTGCGGTCGCAATACCGTGGTCACGGGCAAATTCAAGCCCGCCAGCGTCTTCCCTGTTGCTCATCACTGCCACAACCCGGGCGCCCAGGCGGGCTTCCCAGCGCTCCTGCTGCGCAGTGCGCACAATGGCTGCCATGTTGGAGCCGCCGCCAGAGATGAGAATCACGATGTTTTTCATGGAGGCGGCATTATCGCAGGCGGCAACATCCACAAACGCAGGCGCGGGCCAAATGTCGGATAATCAAAAGCTTTACTGATTTCCATACAGCCATGTACATGCATGTACATGGGTCCATCCCGGATTCACTTCATGAGCGCCAAAGCACCTGTCGATCCCATCCGCAAATACCTTGAAACCGCCCGTCACCAGATTTCGGTGGGCAACCTCACCGGTGCTGCGCAAACCCTGAACGATGCCCGCCAGCGCTCGCCGCGCGATGCACGTCTTTTCATGCTGGCAGCACTGATGGCCGAGAAGTCCGGCAACCTGAATGGCGCATTTGATGCCATGCAGCGCTGCGTCACCATGGCGCCCGACTGGGGCCCCGGTTTGCTGGAGCAAGCCCTGCTCTTTGCCCGCCACGACCATGACAACGAAGCCATGGCAGCAGCAGAGAAGGTCATTGCACTGGAGCCCAACAATGCGCTGGTGATTGCAGGCGTCATCGACATTGCCCACCGCGTCGGCAATATCGAGATGGCGATCCGCCACCTGCAGCGCGCGCTGGAACTCTCGCCAGGCGACCGCACCTTGCGCCGCCATCTGGCCGTCGATCTGGGACAAATCCACAAATGGGACGAGGCCCTGGCCGTTTTCGAGCCGCTGATCAACGAGCAGCCTGGCGACCACCTGGCCCGCATCGCCCGCGTGCAGATGCTGCAGGCGCGCGGCACGATGCAGGATGCCCTGCCTGATACCGAAGCCCTGCTTGCACTCAAGGCCGATGACAAGGTCTACCAGTACTACCACCAACTGGCCAAGGGCGAAGTGCCCGCCCATGTGCCCGTGGAACTGACCACCCGCATGTTTGACGACATGGCGGACACCTACGACAAGCATATGGTGCGCGATCTGGGCTACCGCCTGCCCAAGCTGGCAGCCGACCAGCTGCTGGAACTCTTTCCCGATCGCCGATTCAACCTGCTGGACCTGGGCTGCGGCACCGGCCTGCTGGGCGCCGTGCTGGGCCCCATCGATGGCTATATCCTGGGCGTGGACATGTCGTCCAAGATGCTGGCCGAAGCTGCCAAGCACAAGGTGTACTACAAGTTCCACCAGGTCAACCTGCTCGAAGCGCTGGCGGCCACGCCGGCCAATACCTTTGAAGCCATTACCGCTTTGGACGTGCTGATCTATGTGGGAGACCTGCAGCAGACGCTGGCAGATGCCTATCGCGTGCTGGCGCCTGGCGGCGTGCTGATCTTCTCGTGCGAGCACGGTGACGTGACCGGCCCCGACAGCCAGTTGCAACCGTTTGGCCGCTATACCCACACGCTGGCCAGCACCGTGCGTCTGGCCAAGACAGCCGGTTTCGAGCGCGTGGACACCAAGGACCTGGAGCTGCGCATGGAAGCAGGCCAGCCAGTCGATGGTTTCATGGTGACGGCTTTCAAGCCCAAGCAAGCCTGATTCTCCGGCACTCCACGCAAAAGGCCTTGCATGTCTGCAAGGCCTTTTTTCATCCGATCGACAGATAGACAGTGCGGCTAAGCCGCCAGACGCGAGCTTTTGGGCACATGTGCCATCAGAAATTCCATCTGGTCCGCCAGAATGCGGCGGTTGCGCAGGATGAAGTCTTCCCACAGGCTTGGCGTGTAGGGCGCATACAACAACGGCATGTGCGCCTGCTCGGGCGTGCGTCCTGCCTTGCGGTGGTTGCACGACGCACATGCGGTCACCACATTCATCCAGGTGTCGGGCCCTCTTTGCGAGACGGGAATCACATGCTCACGCGTCAGGTGGTCTTCGGCAAACCACTGGCCGCAGTAGGCGCAAATCTGGCGATCCCGGCAGAACAGCTTGCTGTTGGTGAGCGCCATGCGCATGGCAAACGGATCGATGCTGGGCTTGCCCCGCGTGCCGATGATGCTGGCCACCTCGATGCGCGACTGCAGACCGGTGACCGCATTGTGTCCGCCGCGAAAACACGCCACATGCGAGCCCGCCTCCCAGCGAACATCGTCTGCTGCGTAATGCGTCACCGCCTCCTGCAAAGTGATCCAGGATTGGGGTACGCCGCTTGCCGATAGCTTCAACACCTTCACAATGGGCCTCCTGCACATTGGGAATCGATCCAGATACCGCAGAGCCCGCATGCCATCAAAGACACTGGCACCACCATGTCGCCATGCAGGCGCCTGGGCTCCAAGCCATAATGGTCAATATACACTTTTATTGTGAAATTTGACACCAGCGCGCGGCCAAAGCGCGCAAGCAGCTATAAAAACTAAAGCAACGATGAAAATCTTCCGAGGATTCGACCACCCCCAGGTCACCCGCCACTGCGCCGTCACCATCGGTAACTTCGACGGTGTGCACCGTGGTCACCAGGCCATGCTGGCCTTGCTGCGCAGCGAAGCCCAGCGTCGGGGCCTGGCCAGTTGCGCGCTCACCTTCGAGCCCCACCCGCGCGACTACTTTGCCCAGGCGCTGAACAAGCCGGACATGGCGCCAGCCCGCATCTCCACCCTGCGCGACAAGCTCGATCAGCTCGCCCAATGCGGCATCGACCAGACCATCGTGCTGCCTTTCAACGCGCGGCTGGCCGCGCAGGCGCCGCAGGCCTTCATTGATGATGTGCTGCTGGCGGGCCTGGGCACCGGTTACCTGCTGGTTGGCGACGATTTCCGCTTTGGCCACAAGCGTGCAGGCGACTATGGCATGCTGGTCAATGCAGGTCGCCTGCAGGGCTTTGATGTGGCGCGCATGAACAGCTACGAGTCCGATGGCCTGCGCGTCTCCAGCACGGCGGTGCGCCAGGCGCTGTCGCTGGGCGACATGGCAGGGGCTGCCAAGCTGCTGGGCTACCCGTATGCCATCTCCGGCCATGTGGTGCATGGGCGCAAGCTGGGCCGCCAATTGGCCGAGAGCCAGGCGGGCGCCGGGGACGGTTTTCGTACGCTGAACCTGCGTTTTGACCACTGGAAGCCAGCCGCCAGCGGCATTTTTGTGGTGCTGGTGCACGGCCTGTCCGAACAACCGCTGCCCGGCGTGGCCAATCTTGGCATCCGCCCTTCGCTCGACCCCAACGATGTGAACGGCGGACGCGTGCTGCTGGAAACCCATTGCCTGCAATGGCCCGCCGAACTGGGTGGGGACGGCGCTTACGGTAAAATCATCCGAGTGGAACTCCTACACAAATTGCACGACGAGCTCAAGTACGACAGTCTCGATGCCCTCACAGCCGGCATTGCCAAGGACTGCGCAGACGCCCGTGCCTACTTCAGCACCCCCACGCACGCCGAGACGCGTCGCCAGACCACGCGCGACCGAATTTGACGCCGACCTTGCTGCGCCCCGCCGCGCAGAAGTCATCGTAAAAGTGCGTGCCCGCACGCGTCCTGCCTCACTTCTGCGCTCACCTATTCCAACCTGACCGGCCCCACCCCTTGCTCTGCGCCGGATCAGGACCGTGTTTTGCTTTGAAGGTTTCTATGTCCGACAAAACGCCCCATGCAGAAAAAGCCTCTGCGTACCGTGCAACCCTGAACATGCCTGATACCCCCTTCCCGATGCGCGGCGATCTGCCCAAGCGCGAGCCGGGCTGGGTCAAGGAATGGGAAGACAAGGGTCTGTACAAGAAACTGCGCGATGCCCGCCATGGTGCACCCATGTTCATCCTGCACGACGGCCCCCCCTACGCCAACGGCAAGCTCCACATCGGCCATGCGGTCAACAAGATCCTCAAGGACATGATCGTCAAGAGCCGCCAGCTCGAAGGCTATGACGCGCTGTACGTCCCGGGCTGGGACTGCCACGGCCTGCCGATCGAGAACGCCATCGAAAAACTCCATGGCCGCAACCTGCCGCGCGATGAAATGCAGGCCAGAAGCCGTGCCTTCGCCACCGAGCAGATCGAGCAGCAAATGGTGGACTTCAAGCGCCTGGGCGTGCTGGGCGACTGGGACCATCCCTACAAGACCATGAACTACGCCAATGAAGCGCAGGAGCTGCGCGCACTCAAAAAGGTGATGGAACGCGGCTTTGTCTATCGCGGCCTCAAGCCTGTGTACTGGTGCTTCGACTGCGCATCGTCACTCGCCGAATTCGAGATCGAGTACGCCGACAAGCAGAGTCAGACCCTGGATGTGATGTTCCCCGCTGCCGAGCCTGCCAAGCTGGCTGCAGCATTCGGCCTCTCCAAGCTCGACAAGGAAGCCTTCATCGTCATCTGGACGACGACGGCCTGGACGATTCCTGCCAACCAGGCACTCAACGTCAACCCGGATCTGGAATACAGCCTGGTCGATACCGAGCGCGGCCTGCTGGTCGTGGCGTCTGCCCTGGTCGAGAAATGCCTCGCTCGCTGGAAGCTCGAAGGCAAGGTGCTGGCCACCGCCAAGGGCGAAAAGCTGGACCACATGCCCTTCAAGCACCCACTGGCACATGTGGACAGGGGTTTTGACCGTATCTCGCCCGTGTATCTGGCCGAGTACGCCACCGCCGACGACGGTACCGGTATCGTCCACTCGGCCCCTGCCTATGGCGTTGACGACTTCAACTCCTGCATGGGCAACGGCATGGACTACAAGGACATCCTGAACCCCGTGCAGGGCAATGGCGTGTACGCAGCCGATCTGCCGCTGTTCGGCGGCCAGCACATCTGGAAGGCGGTGCCCGTCATCATCGATGCGCTCAAGGTGGCAAACCGCCTGCTGGACTCCACAACCATCACGCACAGCTACCCGCACTGCTGGCGCCACAAGACGCCGGTGATCTACCGCGCGGCCGCCCAGTGGTTCATTCGCATGGATGAAGGCGAAGGCGTGTTCACCGACCCGGCCCAGAAGCCCGAGAAGACCCTGCGCCAGATCGCGCTCGAAGCCATCGACCACACCAGCTTCTACCCCGAGAACGGGCAGGAGCGCCTGCGCGCCATGATTGCGGGCCGCCCGGACTGGTGCATCTCGCGCCAGCGCTCCTGGGGCGTGCCGATCCCCTTCTTCCTGCATGTGGACACGGGTGCCCTGCACCCGCGCACCATGGAGATCGTCGATCAGGCGGCCGACATGGTCGAAAAAGGCGGCATCGAGGCCTGGAGCCGTGTCACGGCCGAAGAAATTCTGGGCGCCGAGGACGCAAAGAACTACACCAAGAGCACCGACATCCTGGAGGTGTGGTTCGACTCGGGCAGTACCTTCTGGCACGTGATGCGCGGCACCCATGCCGACATGCACCATGACCAGGGCCCCGAGGCGGATCTGTACCTCGAAGGCCACGACCAGCACCGTGGCTGGTTCCACAGCTCGCTGCTGCTGGCATCTGCCATCTTTGGCCGCGCGCCCTACCGTGGCCT
Source organism: Comamonas odontotermitis (assembly GCF_040396735.1). Classification (GTDB taxonomy): domain Bacteria; phylum Pseudomonadota; class Gammaproteobacteria; order Burkholderiales; family Burkholderiaceae_C; genus Comamonas; species Comamonas odontotermitis_C. The sequence continues at coordinate 133,666 of NZ_JBEBNZ010000007.1, read as the reverse complement.
GCTCACACACGGCTTCACCGTGGACGGCCAGGGCAAGAAAATGTCCAAGTCGCTGGGCAACACCGTCGCGCCGCAGGATGTGAGCAGCAAGATGGGCGCCGAGATCATCCGCCTGTGGGTGGCCTCTACCGACTACTCGGGCGATCTGGGCATCGACGACAAGATCCTCGCACGCGTGGTGGACGCCTACCGCCGCATCCGCAATACGCTGCGTTTCCTGCTGGCCAACACCAGCGATTTCGATCCGGCGACCGAAAGCGTTGACTACAAGGACATGCTGGAAATCGACCAATACGCCCTGGCGCGCGCGGCCCAGTTGCAAAAGGAGATCATCGGCCACTACCAGGTCTATGAATTCCACCCGGTGGTCACCAAGCTGCAGCTGTTCTGCTCCGAAGACCTGGGCGGCTTCTACCTCGACGTGCTCAAGGACCGCCTCTACACCACGGCACCCAAGAGCCTGGTCCGCCGCTCGGCACAGACCGCGCTGCACCAGATCACCCAGGCGCTGCTGCGTTGGATGGCGCCTTTCCTGTCGTTCACGGCCGAGGAAGCCTGGAAGATCGTGGGTAACAGCGACACCATCTTCCTGGACAAATTCACCGATCTGCCCGAAGGCGATGACGCCCTGCTCACCAAGTGGACCCGCATCCGCGAGATCCGCGACGTGGTCAACAAGGACATCGAAACCGTGCGTGGCGAAGGCAAGGTGGGGGCATCGCTGCAGGCCGAGATCACCGTAACCGCCCAACATGAAGACCTGGCACTGCTGCAAACGCTGGCCGATGACCTGAAGTTTGTCTTCATCACATCGAGCGCCCAGGCTGTGGCAGGCGATGAACTGGCGGTCACCGTCACGCCTTCGGCGCATGCCAAGTGCGAGCGCTGCTGGCACTACCGCGCCGATGTGGGAGCGAACCCCGAGCACCCAAGCCTGTGCGGTCGTTGCGACAGCAACCTGCACGGCAGTGGAGAAGTACGCACCAAGGCATAAGCGCCTTGCTGTAAAAAAGTGAGCTGTTTGCACCCACTGGGCAATATTCTCAATATCAAATTGATACTGAAACTATTGCACAGTATGCACAGACAGCTATCAAAACCATTGCATCCAAAGTGACATGAGCAACAAGCAGATGACGGGAAAACGCGCTTTCGCGCTGTGGCTGGCCCTGGCCGCCGTGCTGTTCTGGCTGGACCAGTGGACCAAGGAATGGATTCTGTCCCACTACCAGTTGGGCGAGTACACCACCATCACCGGCTTCTTCAATATCGTGCGCGCGCACAACCCCGGCGCAGCCTTCTCGTTTCTGGCCACCGCCGGTGGCTGGCAGCGCTGGCTGTTCACCGGCATCGGCGTCGTGGTGGGCGTGGTCATTGCATGGCAACTGTACAAATACAGCCACAAAACGCTGTTCTGTCTGTCGCTCAGCTGCATTCTGGGCGGCGCCGTGGGCAACGTGGTAGACCGCATGCGCCACGGCTATGTGGTGGACATGCTCGATTTCCACTGGGCGGGCAGCCATTTCCCCGCCTTCAACCTGGCCGATACCGCCATCACCATTGGCGCCATTCTGCTGATTCTGGATGAGTTGCTGCGCATGAAGCGTGGCGAGCAGGCCTAGCCCGAACCAGCCAGCCTCGTCATACCTTGCCCAAAACCGCCCTCGTACAACGAAGGCGGTTTTTTTTACCTCTGCAGCACAGCAAGTCAAGCAGCGGCTATCCGTAGCGCCCTTCTTCCAAAGCCAGTAAAAACAGGGAAAAACAGGGAGAAATGGATGATCTGGTGCCCAGGCCACCAGCCCATTGTCAAAAACAAAGAAAAATGGGCGCTATGGCATGCGCCCTACAACAATTTGCTGCTATCAGGGGTATAGTGTTCGGTTCGCCTTATGAAACACCTGCTCAATCTTCTTGCCGCCATTGCGCTGCTGGTTTGGGGGTCTCATATGGTGCGCACAGGGGTGCTGCGCGTCTTTGGCGCCAACCTCCGCAACCTGCTTGCGCGCAGTATGAGCAACCGTTTCACCGCCATGCTTTCCGGCATCGGGGTGACCGCACTTGTGCAATCGAGCACCGCCACCTCGCTGATGACTGCCTCCTTCGTGGGGCAGGGCATGATTCCGCTCACCGCCGCTCTGGCCGTGATGCGGGGAGCCGATGTGGGCACGGCCCTGATGGCCGTCCTGTTCTCCACCGACCTGTCGTGGTTGTCACCGCTGCTCATCTTCCTGGGCGTGGTGCTTTTCATCTCCAAGCAGGATTCCACCGCTGGCCGCGTGGGGCGCGTCTTCATTGGCCTGGGCCTCATGCTGCTCGCGCTGCGCCTGATTGTGGAAGCCACGGAGCCGCTGCTGGCATCCGAGGCCGTGCGCACCTTGCTCGTCAGCGTCAAGAGCGACTTCTTCATGGAGTTGCTGCTGGGCGCCATTCTGGCCATCGTTGCCTACTCCAGCCTGGCCATCGTGCTCCTGATTGCCGCCATGGCCGCCTCGGGCGCCATCACGGCCGATATGTCTCTGGGCCTGGTGCTGGGCGCCAACCTGGGCAGCGGCGTGCTGGCCGTGCTGCAGACTGCCAAATCGTCCATTGAAGTGCGCCAGGTCACCGTGGGCAACCTCATCTTCAAGATTCTGGGCATTGCCATCGTCGCGCCATTCACCGGCCTGTGGACAATCTATGCCGCACCCTATATCAATGACGCCGGGCGCTCGGCAGTCCTGTTCCACCTGGCATTCAACATCCTCAACAGCCTGGGCTTCATCTGGTTCACCGGCATCATCGGCGACTGGATGCGCAAGCTTCTGCCCAAGGAAGACGCCTCCAAGAACGGCCCGCAGCGCCCGCGCCATCTGGACCCATCTGCGCTGTCCACACCATCCCTTGCCATATCGTGCGCAGCCCGCGAGGCCCTGCACCAGGCGGACGTCGTCGAATCCATGCTGATCGGCCTGCACAACGTGGTGCAAACCGACAACCAGCAACTCTCGCAAGACCTGCGCAAGCTCGACGACACCGTCGATGAGCTGTACTCCGCCATCAAGTACTACATGACCAAGATCTCGCGCGCCGAACTGGACGAACGCGAGAGCCAGCGCTGGACGGAAATCATCAACTTCACCATCAACATGGAGCAGATCGGCGACATCATCGAACGCGTGCTCACCGATGTAGAAAACAAGAAAATCAAGAAGCGCCGCCAGTTCAGCAAGGCGGGCATGGAAGAGATCAACGAACTGCACGCCCACCTGCTGGACAATCTGCGCCTGGCGATGAGCGTTTTCCTGACCGGCAATGTGCGGGATGCGCAAAAACTGCTGGAAGAAAAAGCGCGCTTTCGCGATCTGGAGCTGGCCTATTCTGCGTCACACCTGGAGCGTCTGTCGCACAACACCGTGCAAAGCATCGAAACCAGCTCGCTGCACATCGACCTCATCAGCGATTTGAAACGTATCAACTCCCTGCTGTGCTCGGTGGCCTACCCCATTCTGGAATCCGCAGGCGCCCTGGCCCACAGCCGCCTCAAGGACGACCCCGAGCCCACCCGCCATTGACGGGAAACCCGGGAGGCAGTTGCCAGCGCCAATCCTGGAAGCAAGGCTGATTTGGCATACAATGCCAGCTGTTTTCTGCGCCCCACTCGCGCAGCAATGACAGGGAAGCGTGGCAGAGTGGTTGAATGCACCGGTCTTGAAAACCGGCGATGGTGAAAGCCATCCGTGAGTTCGAATCTCACCGCTTCCGCCGGAAATCAAGAAAAGCACTCAGCCTGCAACTGCGGCGAGTGCTTTTTGCATTTCTTCAGCCTTCGAGAAGACCTATTGCCTCTCAAGCACCAAACTGCAGACAACGCATGCTGAGCGTGCCGCTCTGAAATCCCTCGTACGTCTGCATGGGTGCAGCACTGCCCTGCGCCGCACCCAGCGCGTACAGCAAGGGCCAGTAATGGTCTGGCGTAGGCACAGCCATTTTGGCGGAAGCGTGCAGCTGCTGGTAGTTCAGCAGAGCCTGGTCATCGCGCGTCAGCAAAGCCTTCTTGACGACATCATCGAACTGCTGCGCCCAGTCACGCGCCGCCATCAGGCCTTCGGGCGCACCGCGCACCGTTGCCCGCAGGTTGTGCACGATATTGCCACTGCCAATGATCAGCACCCCTTTGTCGCGCAAGGCTGCAAGCTCACGCCCCACGGCGTAGTGGTACGCAGCGGGCTGGTCGTAGTCGATCGACACCTGGAACACCGGCACGTCCGCCTGGGGAAACAGATGGTGCAGCACCGTCCAGGTGCCGTGGTCCAATCCCCACTGGTCCGTCAGTTGCGCCTTGCCTGCGCGTACCAATGCAGCGGCTTCGGCGGCCATGGCGGGGTGGCCCGGGGCCGGGTACTGCATCTCCTGCAAAGCAGCAGGAAAGCCCGAAAAATCATGAATGGTGCGGGGCCTGTCGTTGGCAGTGACCTCCGTGGTGCCGCGCGTCAGCCAGTGGGCAGACACCACCAGAATGGCAACCGGCTTGGCCAGCTTGCTGCCCCAGCTGGAGAGCGTATGGGTAAAAGTATTGCTGCTGACCGCATTCATCGGACTGCCATGGCCAATGAAAAGCACCGGCATTTTGCCCGCCGGCTTTGGCGCACTGCGCGCCAAAGCCTCGCTCAAAGGCGTCAGCCCGGCCATGACAGCACCAAGGCTGCCAGACAACAGAAGAGAACGGCGGGAGTACATAGAAAAGGAAAGTAGCGAAGGCCCCGGTCAGAGCCAGGGCTGCGATGCAAGTTCCCGCCCTAAAAAACAAAAGGCCTGCCACCGGCAAGCCTTGTTCTTCTCCCAGATAGCGGTCACTGGTAGGGCGTGACAGACTTGAACTGTCGACCAAAGGATTATGAGTCCTCTGCTCTAACCAACTGAGCTAACGCCCCCAGCACCACCACCTTTGCAGGTGAAGCTAGGCATTCTAGCGTCTATTTGGAATGGCTCAGCGCGTTGGAAACCAGCTTTGAGGTGATTCCAACAATCTGGATCATCTTTTCATAAGACATGCGCTTGGGCCCGATCACCCCCAGGGTACCCACGATCTTGCCATTGATCTGGTAAGGCGTGCTCACCACCGACAGCTCCTGCACCGGCAATATCTGGCTTTCACCGCCGATATAGATCTGCACGCCTTCGGCCCGGTTGGAGCTTTCGAGCAGATGCAGAATCTGGGTTTTCTGCTCAAACAGGTCAAACGCGCGACGCAGATTGGTCATGTCGTTGCTGAAATCGCTGACCGCCAGCAGGTTGCGCTCGCCCGCGATGACCAGCTCGTCCTGCGCCTGGTCCTCGTCCTCCCCGACATGAACGGCCGCCAGCATCAGGGCGCCAATCTCGTCGCGCAGCTTTTCCACCTCTTTGCGCAACAGCTGGCGCACCTGGTCAATGGCCAGGCCCGCATAGTGTGTATTCAGGTAGTTGGCCGTCTCGATCAACTGGCTTTGCGAATAATCGGATTCGGTGAAGATCACGCGGTTCTGCACATCGCCATCGGGCGACACCAGAATCACCAGAATGCGCTTTTCCGACAGTCGCAGGAATTCGATATGCCGAAAGGATGAGCTTTTGCGCGGTGCCTGCACCACCCCTACAAACTGCGACAGGTCGGAAAGCACACCCGCAGCGCTTGCAATCACCTTTTGCGGCTGCTCAGGCGCAATCTCCGCAGACATCATTTGGTCCTGCTCGACTGTCAACATCGTGTCGACAAACAAGCGGTATCCTTTGGCCGTAGGCACCCGGCCTGCGGAAGTGTGCGGACTGGCGATCAGGCCCAATCCCTCCAGATCAGCCATCACATTGCGGATGGTGGCGGGAGACAGATCGAGGCCGGACGCCTGCGTGAGCGCACGCGACCCCACCGGGTGACCATCCGCTATGTAGCGTTCCACCAGGGTTTTCAGCAGCAATCGGGCGCGATCATCGAGCATGGCGGCATTTTAATGATGTAATTTGGGTATGCAGTCTCGCTTTCAACACATTGCCCTGATTGGCAAATACCATGCGCCGCCTTCTGCGGAGGTGCGCCAGCAGTCCATTGTCGCCTTCAGCCAGATTGCCAGCTATGTCGAGGCACGGGGCGGCACTGCTTACCTGGAGCAGGAAACGGCCAACTTCACCGGCATGGACCACTACCCCACGCTCAGTCTCGACGAGGTGGGCCGGCGCTGCGATCTTGCCATTGTGTTGGGCGGCGACGGCACCATGCTGGGTGTGGGGCGGGAGCTGGCCAAATACAACACGCCGCTGGTGGGTATCAATCAGGGGCGGCTGGGCTTTGTGACGGATATTCCGCTGCAGACTTTCCTCGCTCCCTTGTCAGCCATTCTGGCGGGCGAATACGAAGAAGAGATTCGCTCGATGATCCACGCGCTGGTGATCCGCGATGGCGAATGCGTATTCCAGGCCCTGGCTTTCAATGATGTGGTCGTCAACCGTGGCGGCACATCGGGCATGGTGGAGCTGCGGGTGGAGGTGGACGGCCAACTGGTGGCCAACCAGCGCGCCGACGGCTTGATCATCGCCACTCCCACCGGCTCCACAGCCTATGCGCTGTCGGTAGGCGGCCCGATCGTGCACCCCGCGCTGGCATGCTGGGTCATGGCGCCGATTGCCCCGCACATGCTCTCCAACCGCCCGATCGTGGTGCCCGATACACAGGAGATTTCGATCGAGGTGATTGGCGGACGCGATGTAGCGGCCAATTTCGATATGCAGTCGCTGGCCTCCATTCTGCGCGGCGACAAGATTCTGGTGCGCAGCGCTCCCCATAAGACACGATTCCTCCACCCTCGCGGCTGGAACTATTACGCCACCTTGCGCAAGAAACTGGGCTGGAACGAAGGGGGCATCACACCATGAGCCTCAAGCGCATTGCGCTGCGCGATTTTGTGATCGTCGAGCAGTTGGAGGTTGATTTTTCGCCCGGCTTCACTGCCTTGACCGGAGAGACCGGCGCCGGCAAATCGATTCTGATCGACGCCCTGCAACTGGTGCTGGGCAGCCGTGCCGATACCGGCTTTGTGCGTCAAGGCGCTGCCAAGTCGGAATTGATAGCAGAGTTTGATACGCCGTCTGCGCTGATGCCGTATCTAACCGAGAATGAGCTGCAGCCCGATGCATCATTGCTGCTGCGCCGCGTGATCGACGCCCAGGGCAAGAGCAAATTCTGGATCAATGGTGTGGCGGCGACCGCAACCCAGCTGCGCAGCATAGCCCCGGCCCTGGTCGACATCCACGGTCAGCACGCCTGGCAAAGCTTGATGCAGGCAGAGCCCGTGCGGCGCTTGCTCGATGCCTACGCCAACGCCGATTGCAGCAGCGTTCAAGAGGCTTACCTCGCCTGGCGCGCCGCAGACAAGGCGCTGCAGCAGGCCCGGAGCATGGAAGCCACCCACCAGCGTGAGCGCGAGCGGCTGCTGTGGCAGATATCCGAAGTGGACAAGCTCGCTCCTGCCGAGCAGGAATGGGAAGAACTCAACACCCAGCATACGCGGCTGTCCCACGCCCAGGCCCTGATGGATGCCGCCACCCATGCAATGGCCGCCCTGGAAGATGAAGACAGCGGCGCCAGCGTGCAAGCCAATCGCGCGTTGCACACCTTGCAGGCGCAGGCCCATGTCGAGCCACAATTTGCCGCCATGGCTGAAACGCTGGAAGGTTGCGTTGCGCAGTTGGAAGACCTGGCGCGCTCGCTGGGCGGCTATTTGCGGCATGCAGAGTTGGATCCGGACAAGCTCGAACAACTGGACGAGCGCCTGGGCAGCTGGATCAGTCTGGCTAGGCGTTACAAGCGCCCGCCCGAGGAACTGCCCGCGCTGCTGCAGGGCTGGAAGAACGAATTGAAAGCCCTGGATGCGTCTGCAGACATCGATGCGCTGGACAGTGCTTCCGCACAGGGCTGGAAAGTCTACGAAAAGGCTGCCCAGGCACTCAGCAAGATTCGCGCGCGCGCTGCAGAGCGCCTGTCGCAAACCATTACCAACGCGATGCAGGAGCTGGGCATGGCTGGCGGTCGCTTTGTCGCCACCATTCATCCGGCCAAGGAGCCCCGCGCCGATGGCATGGACGATGTGGAGTTGCTGGTGGCCGGACACCCTGGCACCGAACCCAAACCCATTGCCAAGGTCGCCTCGGGCGGCGAGCTGTCTCGCATCTCGCTGGCCATTGCCATTTCCACCAGCCAGCTCGGCCAGGCTCCTACCTTGATTTTTGACGAAATTGACTCGGGCATTGGGGGTGCCGTTGCCGATGCCGTGGGCCGCGTCATGCACGCACTGGGCCAGGATCGCCAGGTGCTGGCAGTCACCCATCTGGCGCAGGTAGCTGCACGCGGCGATACCCATCTGGTGGTGACCAAACAGCGCAGCAAAACCGGCACCAGCAGCCATATCAGCGCAGTGACGGAGAATGGCCGGGTCGATGAGATCGCGCGGATGCTGGGCGGGGAGCATATTTCTTCCACCAGCAGGGCCCACGCACGGGAAATGATTGCAGGAGGTGTACATGACCAATAGCGCAGACCGGCGACCGCCGCTGCAGGTAGTGGTGCTGACAGGCATGGCTGGCTCGGGAAAGTCGGTCGCGCTGCATGCGCTGGAAGACATTGGCTACTACTGTGTGGATAACCTGCCGCCAGAGCTGCTGCCCTCGCTGGTATCGCTGGAGCATTGGCAGCATGGCAACCGCGTTGCCATTGCCATTGACGCGCGCAGTGCCAAGGCCTTGTACCTGGTGCCCGAGCAGCTCGAAAAGCTGCGCGCTACCGGCGCCCAGGTACAACTCATCTACATGGACGCGCTGCGCGACATCCTGATCCGGCGCTTTTCCGAAACGCGCAGGCGCCACCCGCTGACCAATGAAACGCTGCAGGCAGGCCCGCGCGCCCTGGTGCAGATGATTGACGAAGAACGCGCCCTGCTGGCCGATCTGCGCGAGCAGGCGCATGTGATTGACACCAGCAACCTGCGCGTGTCGCAGTTGCAGGCCTACATCAAGCAGTTCATGCAGGCGCCGACCTCCAGCCTGACCCTGGTTTTCCAGTCGTTCGGCTTCAAGAACGGCATCCCCATGGACAGCGACTACATGTTCGATGTACGCATGCTGCCCAATCCCTATTACGAGCCGGATCTGCGCAGCCACAGCGGGCTGGAGGCGCCGGTTGCACAGTTTCTGGCGCAGCAGCCTGCCGTGCTCAAAATGCAGGAAGACATCATCCGCTTCCTGGACAACTGGCTGCCCGAGATGGTGCTCAACCACCGCAGCTATGCCACCGTATCCATCGGCTGCACCGGTGGCCAACACCGCTCGGTCTACCTTGTCAACGCACTGGCGCAGCACTTCCAGAGCCGGTGGACAACTCTGCAGCGCCACCGCGAACTGGACCAGAGAACGCATTGATGGCAGCAGCAGAGCGCCCGCTGCACTGCTATGTATGCCTGTGCTTGTCTAAAACCATAGCATCTTGCGCGCTCCCCTTCTGGATTTCATGGAGAAAATCATTCAAATCTCAGCCATGGAGCGTGCGTACAGCTCTATTTTTGATAGCCACCTGGGTAACCAAGCTACCAATAAGGCTGGAGTCGCCGTTCAGCCCTGCAGCAAATTGCGCACGGGCGCAGGCAAACCCAGCGCGGACAGTTGATCGCGCCGGTACCAGCCCCCGGCCGTCGCTGGTAGCGGTGGGTTTTCGGCGTGAATCCGCTCCGGGTGCAGATGCAGGTCCTTGTGGGTGAGCACATGCAGAAACGGTGCGAGCGCCTCTGGCGCAGCACCGCCCCAATCCTGGGCGGCCTGCTGCAATTGCGCTTCGGTTTCGTACACTGGCAGGCAGTACAAGCTGGCCCATATGCCTTTGACCGGGCGCTTTTCCAGCCAGATGGCGCCGTCGGCGCGCTCCACCCACAGCAGCCACCAGCTGGCAGAGGTGCGCTTGAGCTTCTTGGTCTTGACCGGATAGCGTTCGGGCGCTCCTTCGCGCCGCGCTGCGCAGCTGCCATGCACGGGGCATAGCAGGCAACTGGGCTTTTTGGGCGTACAAATGGCAGCGCCCAAGTCCATCATGCCTTGGGTGTAACGCGGCATGGAGGTGGAGAGGTCAGTGGTCGGCAGCAGGTCTTCGGCCAGCGCCCAGAGTTTTTTCTCGGCTGCGCTGCTGGCCAGATCGTCCGAGAAACCCAGCGCCCGTGTCAACACCCGTTTGACGTTCGCGTCCAGAATCGCCGCGCGTGCGGAAAAGCAGAACGATGCAATCGCGCTTGCAGTCGATCGCCCAATACCGGGCAGTGAAGCGAGTTCTTCAACCGTGCGGGGAAAGGCGCCGCCAAAACGCGACATGACTTCCTGCGCACAGCGGTGCAGGTTGCGCGCCCGGCTGTAGTAGCCCAGGCCGCTCCACAGCGCCATCACCTCTTCATCACTCCCTGCCGCCAGGTCTGCAACGGTCGGAAAGCGCTGCAGGAACCGCTCGTAGTAGCCCAATACCGTGGTGACCTGCGTTTGCTGCAGCATGATTTCTGACAGCCACACACGGTACGGGTCGCGGGTGTTCTGCCAAGGCAGGTGGTGGCGCCCGTGGCTTTGCTGCCAGGCGACGATCTGTTGTGAAAATTGACTCAAATCTAGACTCGAAAAAAGAAAGAGCTGCGAGCAGTGCGCATCGGAATCTGCCATGGCATACCTTCGATGCAAGAGTCCGGTCAAAGACGATCAATGACGGGACTGGCCGGGCCACAGGTCGCCTGCACCACTCCCTATCTCTGGCACTTGCGGCAATAGTACGTGCTGCGCTGGCCTTGCTTGATCGCAACCACCGGCGCCCCGCACTGCTTGCAAGGCTCCCCTGCCCTTCCGTACACATTGGCCTGCGCCTGAAAAGCGCCTGCATAGCCGTTGACCTGCACAAAATCCTTCAAGGTGCTGCCCCCCAACTCGATGGCTTTTCCCAATACCCGGGGAATGGCCGTGTGCAGGCGCTGCGCCTGGACCTTGGTCACCTTGTTTGCAGGTTTGGAAGGCAGAATGCCCGCGAGGAACAACACTTCGCTCGCATAGATATTGCCAACCCCAACCACCAGTTGCCCGCCCAGCAGCAACTGCTTGATTGGCGTGCTGGAGCGTTTGAGCCCGTCTGCGAAATAGTTCAGGCTGAACCCTTCGTCAAACGGCTCCATGCCCAGATGGTTGAGCAGCTTGGCTGCCATGTCCGAGGCGATATCCGGCGCCCATACCACGGCACCAAAGCGTCTGGGGTCATGCAAGCGCAGGACACCCCGGTCCGTCACCAGATCGAAATGGTCGTGCGGCCCGGCTGGCGGCAAGGTCGGCGCGATCTGCAGACTCCCCGACATTCCCAGGTGCAACAGCAGGACGCCCTGGTCCAACTGCAAAACAATGTATTTGCCCCGTCGCAGAACCTGTTGCACCATGCGGCCGGCAAGCGTTGCGGGCTCAACCCCCAGCGGCCAGCGCAAGGGCTTTCCAAGCGAGATGCGTTCAATGGTGGCGCCCTGCAAGGGCTGAACCAGTCCGCGTCTTGTCACTTCCACTTCTGGTAACTCAGGCACTGTTTTCCTTCTGCATGGCTCGTGGGCTATCGTTTATTATGGGCTGATGAAGCACGCTCTCCGATATTTGGCATATTTTCTGGCAACCGGTTTGACCGTGCCTGCGCTGGCAAATGCAAGCCCCACCGCGCAATCCCATCCTTCCGCAAAAAGGCAGAGCATCGCCTCTGCAGAACGCGCGGAAGACGCCCAGTCCCAGCTGGACGCCGAGCTTTTCTACGAGCTATTGCTGGGCGAAATGTACGCCAGCCAGGGTGACGCCACCACCAGTGTGGAACTGCTTCTGGATGCTGCGCGCCGCACCGGCGACGAGAAGGTATACCAACGGGCCGCGCAAATTGCACTGCTCTCCCGCTCTGCCCAGAAGGCCGGCATGGTTGCCCAGGCCTGGAGGCAGGCACATCCGCAATCGCGCCAGGCCAGCCGCTATTTGCTGCAGGTCATGCTCTCGACCAACCACGGCGAAGAAACAGGCGCACTGCTCAAGCAGGAAATTGCCCTGGCCAAGCCCGACGAAAAACTCGAATGGATTCGCGCCATACCCAGCATCTACCGGCGTGTCAGCGACCAGGCGCAGGCCGCTCGCATTGTGCGCGAGGCGCTGACGCCTGAACTGGAAAATCCAGCCACCGGGCCTGACGCCTGGGCAGCCATTGGCACCATGGAACTTGCCGCAGAGCAGCCCGCGGCCGCGCTGGAAGCTGCGCGCAAAGCGCTATCGCTCGATGCCAGCAACCAGGCTGCCGGCCGACTGGCTGCGGCCCTTGTTGCTGCCAATGTGCCCGAGGCCGAATCACTGGTCACCGACTTTCTCAGCAACTCCAAAAGCGCCGATGCGCATCTGGCCTATGCCCGCAGCCTGATGAATGCCGACCGCCTGGAGGAAGCCCAGAAGCAGCTGAACGAGGCTACGCGGATCGATCCCAGCTCTGCCGATGCCTGGATTCTCAAGGCGGCGCTGCAGGCCCAGCTCAAGCAGTATTCGGATGCCGATGTATCCCTGCTCAAACTCGACACCTTGATCGACAAGTTTCCGTCCCAGGTCCTGCAGCGGGAAGTGCGCATCCAAAGCCTGATGCTGCGCGAACAGATGGCAGAAGCCCAGAAGAAATGGGAAGAAGCCGAGCACTGGGCCGATGAAATCGCCAAAACCGGCAACCAGCCCCTGGCAACACTGCGCAAGGCATCCATCCGCATGCAGCAAGGCCAGTTTGAGGCGGCAGCCGCCTTGCTGAACGACTTGCCAGAAACCAGCCCCGGGGAAATTCGCACCAAGCTGTCTGCGCAGGTTCAGTTGTACAAAACCGCAAAGAACTACACCCAGGCGCTTGAGGTGCAATCCAGACTGGTGGCTATGCAGCCCAACGACCCGGATCTGCTTTACGAGCAGGCCATGCTTGCCGAGCGCGCCGACAAGATCGAAGAGACGGAAGCACTGCTGCGCAAGCTCATCGCGCTCAAGCCCGATCACCACCATGCCTACAACGCGCTGGGTTACCTGCTGGCAGACCGTGGCCTCAAGCTCGACGAGGCCAAGTCCCTGATCGAAAAGGCGCTCAGCATGGTGCCTGGCGACCCCTTCATTACCGACAGCCTGGGCTGGGTGGAATACAAACAAGGCAATCTGGAGCAGGCCGCACAGTTGCTGGAAAAAGCCTACACCAAGCAGCCCGACCCGGAAATCGGTGCGCACCTGGCTGAAGTCTGGTGGAAGCAAGGCAAGTCCAAGCCCGCAGAAGAGTTGCTGCGGGCTGCCAGAAAGGATGCACCGGACAATGAAACCGTGCTCAAGACCTTCAAGCTCCTGGGCATTGCGCCATGACGTCTGTGACAGGTTTGAGCAAGGCACTCGCCAGAAGGCGCTTTTGCGCCACACTGGCGGCCGGGACGGCATTGGCCCTGCTTGCAGGTTGCGCAACGCCCCAGCGGCAATTGACCCCAACGGCTGATGCAGGCTACTGGAGCGGGCGCATGTCCGTGCAAGTGCTGAGTGCGCCGCCGCAGACGACCAGTGGCAGTTTTGAGCTGTCCGGTAGTCCACGCCAGGGCGAACTGGTATTGCTCAACCCACTGGGCAGCATTGTCGCCCGCGTCCATTGGACGGAAAAGCAAGCCAGCGTCACCCAAGGCAATACCGTCCGCGAAAAGGCTTCGCTCGATGAATTGACCGAGGAACTCCTGGGCGCCAACCTGCCCATCGCAGCACTTTTTGACTGGCTGCAGGGCCGCAATACGCCCGCAGCGGGCTGGCAAGCCGATCTGGATGCCTTCAGCGACGGAAAAATCACCGCCCAACGCACCTCGCCCCTCCCGGAAGCCAGCCTGCGTATCGTGCTTGAGCGCCCTTAGCCCCTTGTTGAATTGATCCGCACCATGCGTACGCTGTACGACGTCCCCGCTCCGGCCAAACTCAATCTCTTTCTGCACATCACCGGCCGCCGTGCAGACGGCTATCACCTGCTGCAGTCGGTCTTCATGCTGATCGACTGGGCCGATGAACTGCATTTTGAAACCAGCCCCTCCGGTACCATCACCCGAGAAGACCTGGGCACGCCCTTGCCCGCAGACGACCTGATCACCCGCGCAGCGCGCGCGCTGCAGCAAGCCACAGGCTGCACGCAAGGTGTCCATATCGGTGTTCGCAAGCACCTGCCTGCGCAGGCTGGGATGGGAGGCGGTTCGTCCGATGCCGCCAGCACCCTGCTGGCGCTCAATCAACTGTGGAATCTGCAACTGAGCCGCAAGGAACTGCAACGCATCGGGCTGCAACTTGGAGCCGATGTTCCGTTTTTTATTTTCGGAAAGTCGGCTTGGGTGGAAGGAATCGGTGACATAATACGCCCACTCGAAAACGAGCAGCAGCTAGCAGACACCGCGCTGATAGTTGTGAAGCCGCAAGAAGGCCTGGATACGAAATTAATTTTTTCGAACCCCAACCTGAAACGTGATTCAAAAGCTGCTACAATTTCGGACTTCGCTGCAAAGCACTTTGACTTCGGTCAAAACGACTTGCAGCCGGTCGCAGAAAGCCTGTGTCCATCGATAAAAAAAGTCAGTGACTTTCTTGAATCGCAAGGATTACATGCTAGAATGACGGGCTCAGGCAGTGCAGTGTTTGCAGTGAAAAAGCAAGCTATTAGCTGCCAAAGCAGTTTTTCACAAGACTGGACAGTGAAAGATTGCAAAAGTCTTTTTGCACATCCATTGATTGGATGGACGAAAGACTAAAGGTTTTTAGGAATCAGTGTTGCTTAGCATTGATTCTTGTAGGGGAGTCGCCAAGCTGGTTAAGGCACCGGATTTTGATTCCGGCATGCGAAGGTTCGAATCCTTCTTCCCCTGCCAATTTCTTACCGCGCAAAAGCAGCGCTCACAGCTAACCCATACCCACTGGGACGCTATGCAAAACCATCATCCAGACTTCATGGTTTTCACTGGTAACGCCAACACAGGCCTTGCCACTGAAATTGCACAACACCTTCACACCTCTTTGGGCGCAGCCGATGTAGGCCGTTTCTCCGATGGAGAGGTCACGGTGGAGATCAAGCAAAACGTTCGCGCACGCGACGTTTTCATCATTCAGCCCACCTGTGCTCCAACCAATGACCACCTGATGGAATTGCTGGTGATGGTGGATGCATTGAAGCGTGCGTCGGCCGAACGCATCTGCGCCGTGATTCCCTACTTTGGCTATGCCCGCCAGGATCGCCGCGTGCGCTCCACCCGCGTGCCCATCACCGCCAAGGTGGTCGCCAACATGCTGCAGGCCGCCGGCGTGAGCCGCGTGCTGACCATGGACCTGCACGCAGACCAGATTCAGGGCTTCTTCGACATTCCGGTGGACAACATCTACGCTTCGCCAGTTCTACTGGGCGATCTGCGCCAGAAGAACTACGAAGACCTGATCGTCGTATCGCCGGACGTTGGTGGTGTGGTGCGCGCACGCGCCCTTGCCAAGCAACTGCAGTGCGATCTGGCCATCATCGACAAGCGCCGCCCCAAGGCCAATGTGTCTGAAGTGATGCATGTCATTGGCGATATCGATGGCCGCAACTGCGTCATCATGGACGACATGATCGACACCGCAGGAACCTTGGTGAAGGCCGCCGAAGTGCTGAAGGAGCGTGGCGCCAAGAAGGTCTACGCCTACTGCACCCACCCCATCTTCTCGGGCCCGGCCATCGAACGTATCGGCAATGGTGCAGCGCTGGACGAAGTCGTGGTTACCAACACCATTCCCCTGTCAGCGAGCGCCCGCGCTTGCGGCAAGATTCGCCAGCTGACTGTGGCTCCGCTGTTTGCAGAAACCATTCACCGCATCGCCACGGGTGAATCGGTGATGAGCCTGTTCCAGGACGCCTGATTATTTTTCGGGCATTGCCCAAAAAATAATCATCTGCTAAAATCGACTGTTTTCGCTGGCCGCTGCACATGCAGCGGCCTTTTTAACCGGGTAGGCTGGTCGCGGCCTGTCCCCATTGGAGTATAAAAATGAACGTTGTCGCTTTTGCGCGCGCTAAGCAAGGTACGGGTGCGAGCCGCCGCCTGCGTAATTCTGGCCGTACGCCTGGCATCATCTACGGTGGTGCAGCCGAGCCTCAATTGGTTGAAGTGGATCACAACACGCTGTGGTACGCCCTCAAGAAGGAAGCTTTCCACGCATCCGTGCTGGAAATGGATCTGGACGGCGCCAAGAGCCAAGTGCTGCTGCGCAATGTGCAGTACCACCCCTTCAAGCAACTGGTCCTGCACGTTGACTTCCAACGCGTGGACGCCAACACCGTGCTGACCATGAAGGTGCCTGTGCACTACTCTGGCGCCGAAGAATCGCCTGCAGTGAAGATCGACAAGTGCATGGTCACGCCAGTCGTGACCGAAATCGAAGTCCGTTGCATGCCCAAGGATCTGCCTGAATTCATCAGCGTGGACCTGAGCAAGCTGGAAAAGGGCGCTACCCTGCACCTGAACGATGTGGCTCTGCCTAAGGGCGTGACCCTGGTTTCCCACAGCAATGCTGCCGTGATCTCCGTGGCTGCTCCTGCTGGTGGCGCTGCTGACGAAGCCGCTCCTGCTGCCGAGTAAGCACACAGGCATGACAGCGCATTGGCGCTGAAATACCCAAAAAGGCTGCATTGTGACCAATGCAGCCTTTTTTCATCTCCATGCCCCATCAAGACAATAGCTCTTCTTCAGAAGGGCATCGCCCGCACCCTGCAGAGGGCTCGGAATGCCACCTTCGCTGCACCGATAATTCTCGCCCATGATCAAGTTGTTTGTTGGCCTCGGCAACCCCGGACCGGAATACGAAGGCACCCGCCACAATGCGGGCTTCTGGTGGATCGATGCGCTCGCCAGCCATCTGCGCGTACAGCTCACCCCCGATCGAAACTACTACGGCCTCGTCGCCCGCACAACGGTGCAAGGCGAATCCATCTGGTTGCTGGAGCCGCAGACCTTCATGAACCTCTCCGGCAAGTCGGTAGGCGCTCTGGCGCGCTTTTTCAAGATCAAGCCAGAAGAGATTCTGGTTGCGCACGATGAACTCGACCTGCCCCCCGGCCAGGTCAAGCTCAAGAAAGGTGGCGGCCATGGTGGCCACAATGGCTTGCGCGACATCCATGCGCAACTGGGCTCACCCGACTACTGGCGCCTGCGCATCGGAATAGGCCACCCCGGCAACAAGGAAGAAGTGCCCCACTGGGTGCTGCGCAAGCCAGCCCCCGACCAACGCACTTTGATTGAAGACAGCATCATCCATGCCATGCAGGCCGCATCGGAGCTCCTGTCCGGCGACATGGAAAAGGCCACCCTCAAGATCCACACCACCAAACCGGCCCGTCCCAAGCCTCCACGGCCAGCGGGCACCTGATCTTGCCCCCAAATACCCAAAAAGCGCCCTGATGGCGCTTTTTTCGTTTTGGACGATGAACGAAGCAGCGGGCTACAAGCCCTTCTCTGCCTGAAGACGCAGGTACTTCTGCATCAGCGTCTCCTGATTCTCCACAAACTCGGGGTTGACTGGAATACACGCTACCGGACAGATCTGCACGCATTGGGGTTCGTCAAAGTGCCCTACGCACTCGGTGCATTTGTTCGGCTCGATCTCGTAGTACGCCTCTCCCATATAGATGGCATCGTTCGGGCATTCAGGCTCGCACACATCGCAGTTGATGCACTCATCGGTAATCATCAAAGCCATGGTTGCACCTCCATGTTGGAATGCAGCAAAAAGTGTGACATGAGCGACATTATCCCGCCTTCGCCTTCGCCATACTCGCGTCTTTGCGAGTAAGCATGCATGGTGTGCCGGAATTTTTCGCGTTATGCTGGCAGCGCTTACCAAGACAAGAGTCTTCGCTATTGTTTTTGAGAACACTTAACCACGACAGCCGACCATGGGTCTTTTTTTCCTCAAGCGCACCCTCACGCTGCTGCTCACACTGCTGGGTACGTCCATCGTCGTGTTTCTGGTGCTTGAAATACTGCCCGGCAACGCAGCCCAGATGCTGATGGGGCCTGATGCCGCGCCCGAAGCCGTGGCAGAACTGGCCGAACAGCTGGGGCTCAACCAGCCTGCCTGGGAACGCTACTGGCACTGGATCAGCGGCCTGGTGCAACTCGATCTGGGCAACAGCTACAGCTACGGCACTCCGGTGCTGGAGCTGATTTCCGAGCGCCTTGCCCTCACCGTTCCGCTGGCAGTGATGGCCATGGTCATCACCACCGCCGTGGCCCTGGTTGCCGGTATCTATGCTGCCAGCCACCACAACAAGATTGGCGACGTCAGCGTCATGGGCCTGGCGCAGCTGGGCATCGCCATTCCCAACTTCTGGTTTGCCATTTTGCTGATCCTGCTGTTTTCGGTGCAGCTCAAATGGTTTTCGGCAGGCGGCTTTCCGGGCTGGACGGAGGCATCGGGCGGCTCGTTCTGGGGCGCCATCAAGGCGCTGATGCTGCCCGCCGTGTCGCTGGCCGTGGTGCAGGCAGCCATTCTGGCGCGCATCACGCGGTCTGCCGTGCTGGAAGTGCTGCGCGAGGATTTTGTGCGCACCGCCCGTGCCAAAGGCCTGTCCCAGCGTGCTGCGCTCTACAAGCATGTACTGCGAAATGCACTGATTCCCGTAGTCACCGTCATGGGGCTGCAGTTTGCCAATCTGCTGGCAGGCACCATCGTGGTGGAGAACGTGTTCTACCTGCCAGGCATGGGACGGCTGATTTTTCAGTCCATCGCCAACCGCGATCTGATGGTGGTGCGCAATTGCGTCATGCTGCTGGCAGCCATGGTGGTGGTGGTCAATTTTCTGGTCGATCTGCTCTACGCCATGATCGACCCCCGTATCAAGGCCAGTGACATCTAAGCTATGAGCCAGCCCTCTTCCCCTCTGGCAGCGCCGCTGCCGACTACGGCGCTTCCGGTGCACGCGGCTCCCGCAGCCCCCAGCTTCTGGCGCCGTGCGCGGCGCAATCCCAGCTTCGTCATCGGCGCTGCCCTGACGTTCGCGCTCCTGTTGGCCGCAGCGATTTCCTACCTGTGGACGCCCTGGTCTCCCTACGATATCAACATGGAAGCCAAGCTCCAGGCGCCAACGCTGGCGCACTGGCTGGGCACCGATGCCTATGGCCGGGATGTGGCGTCGCAATTGCTGGTGGGCGCGCGCAATTCGATTCTCGTGGGCCTGGTGGCAGTCGGCATTGGCCTGACCATCGGCACCGCCCTGGGCCTGCTGGCGGCTGCCAAGCGCGGCTGGGTGGAAGAGGCCATCATGCGGCTGTCCGACTTCACCTTTGCCTTTCCCGCCATTCTCTCGGCCATCATGTTGACGGCAGTGTTTGGTGCAGGCATTGTCAACTCCATCATTGCCATCGGCATCTTCAATATTCCGACCTTTGCACGCATCACCCGCGCCTCGGCCAATGCCATCTGGTCGCGAGAGTACATCCTGGCGGCCCGCTCCTGCGGCAAGAACAGCTGGAGCATCACCTGGCAGCACGTGCTGCCCAATATCCTGTCGGTTTTGATCGTGCAGGCCACCATCCAGTTTGCACTGGCGATTCTGGCCGAGGCCGCGCTGTCCTACCTGGGCCTGGGCACACAGCCGCCACAACCGTCCTGGGGCCGCATGCTGAGCGAAGCGCAGACCCTGATGTTCCAGGCCCCCCTGCTCGCTGTGTTTCCGGGCGTGGCGATTGCGCTGTCGGTGCTGGGCCTCAATTTGCTCGGCGACGGCCTGCGCGATCTGCTCGATCCCCGTCTGGCCCGCAAACGCTAAGGATTGGCCATGGCTTTGATAGATGTATCCAACCTCAGCATCCAGCTCCAGACGCACCGAGGCCCGGCACGGGCCGTGCGCGACATCAGTTTCCAGATCGAGCGCGGGCAGGCACTGGGGTTGATTGGCGAATCGGGCTGCGGAAAATCCATCACCGCCATGGCGCTGATGGGTTTGCTGCCCGAATCTGCGCAGGTGAGCGGCAGCGCATTGTTTGACGGCCACAGCCTGGTTGGCCAGCCCGACCGCTGGTGGCGCACGGTGCGCGGCAACCGCATCGGCATGATCTTTCAGGAGCCAATGACGGCATTGAACCCTGTGCAGACCATTGGCCACCAGATCAGCGAGCCCCTGCGCCTTCACAAGGGCATGAGCGCACGCCAGGCCCGCAACGACGCCATTGCCTTGCTCGATCGGGTCGGGATTGCCCAGCCAGCGCAGCGTTACGATGCCTACCCCCACCAGTTCTCCGGCGGCCAGCGCCAGCGCATCACCATCGCGATGGCGCTGGCCTGCGGGCCCGATCTGCTGATTGCCGACGAACCCACCACGGCGTTGGATGTGACCATCCAGCAGCAGATCCTCGATCTCATCAACAGCCTGGTGGCCGAACGCAACATGGCACTGCTGCTGATATCGCACGACCTGGGCGTGATCTCGCAGAACGTCGACAAGATGGTGGTGATGTACGGCGGCACCGTGGTCGAGTCCGGCAGCACCGAGGCGGTGTTCGAGCACATGGCCCACCCCTATACCCGCGGCCTGCTGGCGGCGCGCCCCAGCATGCAGCCGCGTGTTGATGGCAAGCCCCAGCGCCTGCAGACCATTGCCGGCACCGTGCCGGAGCTGGTAGACCTGCCCGCCGGTTGCACCTTTGCCGGACGCTGCAGCTTCACCCAGCCTGCCTGCGCCGCGCAGGTGCCGCCTTGTATTGATCTGGGTGCTGGTTTGGCAGGAGAACCCGGCCATGCACACCAGGTGCATTGCCTGCGCCCCGAAGCCTACGCAACAGCCGCCACCGACGCAGGAGCCACCGCATGAGCCATACCCCTTTGCTGGAGATTCGCGATCTGGTGCGCACCTACACCCTGCCCCGCGAAAAACTCTTTGCCCCGCCGCCCACGGTCGAGGCGCTCAAGGGCGTGGGCTTTTCCCTCCAGGCAGGCAAGAGTCTGGGCGTGGTGGGTGAGTCGGGCTCTGGCAAATCAACCCTCGCACGCCTGGTGATGGCGCTTGACGCGCCAACATCCGGCCAGGTGCTGCTGCAGGGCCAGGACCTGCACCGCATGCCAGCAAACGACCTGCGCCGCGCACGCAAGGATTTCCAGATGGTGTTTCAGGATCCTTATGGCTCGCTGGACCCCCGCCAGACGGTGGAGCGCATCGTCAGCGAGCCACTACAGGCACAAGCCGACAGCAGCCGCGCCGAGCAGCGCACCCGCACCATCGAGGTGTTGCAGCAGGTGGGGCTGCGCCCACAGGATGTGGACAAGTACCCGCATGAATTCTCTGGCGGCCAGCGCCAGCGCATTGCCATTGCGCGTGCCCTCATCACCAAACCCCAGCTGATCGTGGCCGACGAGCCCGTCAGCGCACTCGATGTGTCCGTACAGGCCCAGGTGCTCAACCTGATGCAGGACCTGCAGACCGAGTTCGGCATCACCTACATGCTGATCAGCCACGATCTGGCTGTCATCAACCATCTGTGCGATGAAGTGGTCGTGCTCTACAAGGGCGAAATCGTGGAGCGCGGCACGCCCGCGCAGCTGTTCCAGCACGCGCAGCACCCCTACACGCAAAAGCTGGTGGGTGCAGTGCCGCAGGTGCGGTCCCGGCGGCGCCATCTGCAGGCTACACAGGCCGTGCAGGCGCAGGCCATGCCAAGTCCTGTATAACCTGGGTCTCAAGGTTCTGTCTTTGCAGGAGCGTGGCACGTCACCTGAGGTGCAGCACACAAAAATCATAGCGGCCAGCGAACAGTGCTCTTGGCTTTAGGCCATAAAGTGTTTGACACTGAAACAGCTGTGTGCGCTACCCGCTCTTATTTTCAGAGCAGAACCGAAGACCATGAATCCGTCATCCGCTAAAAAATTGTTCCAAGGAGTTCCTGGATGCTGAACCGTAGAAATCTGCTTGCCGCAGGCGCACTGGCCCCGCTGCCACTGTGGCTGCCCGCCACCGCCCAAGCGCAGAACAAGAAAGACACCGTTGTACTCGGCATGACGCTGGAGCCGCCAGGGCTCGATCCCACAGCCGGGGCAGCCTCTTCCATTGCGGAAATCACCCAGTACAACATCTATGAGACGCTGACCAAGGTCAATTCCGATGGAAGCGTATCGCCCCTGCTGGCCGAAAGCTGGGAAGTCTCGCCCGATCTGAAGACCTATACCTTCAAGCTGCGCAAGGGCGTCACCTTCCATAACGGCGAGGCCTTCAACGCCCAGTCGGTCAAATTCTCGTTCGACCGCGCCGCTGGCGAAAAAAGCACCAACAAGGACAAGCGCACCTTTGCCAACCTGACGGCCCAGGTGGTGGATGAGCACACCGTCGTGATCCTCAACAAGGAAATCGACCCTGACCTGCTGTTTGTGCTGGGCCAGGCCACCTCCATCATTGTCGACCCCAAGAGCGCCGACACCAACGCCACCAAGCCCGTGGGCACCGGCCCCTACAAGCTGGGCAACTGGAGCAAGGGCGCATCGATCACCCTGGAGGCCTGGCCCCAGTACCGCAATGCCGGCACCATTCGCATCCGCCGCGCCACCTTCCGCTTCATCTCGGATGCTGCGGCCCAGGTGGCCGCGCTGCTGGCGGGCGACGTCGACGTATTCCCACGTGCAACGCCACGTGGCGTGGACCAGTTCAGATCCAACCCACGCTATCAGGTGGTGACCAGCGGATCGCGCGCCAAGACCATCGTCGCCATCAACGAGCGCCGCAAGCCGCTCGATGATGTACGCGTGCGCCGTGCGCTGTCGGCCGCCATAGACCGCAAGGCCGTGATCGCAGGTGCCGCCGAAGGCCTGGGCGTGCCGATCGGCAGCCACTACGTGCCCGGCGCGTTCGGTTATGTCGATACCACCGGCATCAACCCCTATGACGTGGAGAAGGCCAAGAAGCTGCTGGCCGAAGCCGGTGTCAAGACGCCGCTGCAACTGACCATGACGCTGCCCCCCACGCCGTATGCGCGCCAGGGCGGGGAGATCGTCGCGGCCCAGCTGTCCAAGATCGGCATCGACGTCAAGCTGCAGAACGTGGAATGGGCGCAGTGGCTCTCTGGCACCTACACCAACAAGAACTACGACCTGTCGATCATCTCGCACGTCGAGCCGTTCGACCTGGAAAACTACACCCGCCCCGATTACTACTGGGGCTACAAGTCGGAAAAATTCAACAAGCTGTTCGAGCAGATCAAGCTGGAAGCGCGCCCCGCCGACCGCGCCCGCCTGCTGGGCGACGCGCAACGCCTGCTGGCCGAGGACGCCGCCAATGTCTACCTGTACCAGCCGCAGTGGATCACGGTTGCCGCCAAGAACCTGCGCGGCCTGTGGAAGGACATGCCGATCTTCGTCAACGACCTGTCATCCATGTACTGGGCATAACCGGCCTGGCTTGCTACGCTAGCGGCAGGGCCTGTTTGCCTCAAGCCAAGCCCATCACAGGCAACGTGCCGTGATGGGCTTTTTTCATTGAACCCCAACCGATTCCACTCACTGTCTCCATGACCGCGCTGCACGATCTGCCCGCCACCGAGCTCCTGGCCGCCTACCACAGGCACGAGCTGTCCCCTGTCGATGTCATGCAATCCGTCATCGACCATGTATCGCGGTGGGAGCCACGGCTGTGCGCCACCTACCTGTACCGCCCCGAGCAGGCCCTGGCGCAGGCGCGCGAAAGCGAAGCGCGCTGGAGCAGGAACGCACCAGCCGGTCTGCTGGACGGCGTACCCGTCACCATCAAGGAAAACATTGCCACGCAAGGCGACCCGCTGCCCGCAGGGACAGCCGCCGTCAAGCTGGTGCCAGCGGCTGCCGATGCACCGCCCGCAGCCCGCATGCGGGAGGCAGGTGCCATCATGTTCTCCAAGACCACCATGCCCGATTACGGCATGCTGTCGTCAGGCCTCTCCAGTTTTCACCATCTCGCGCGCAACCCCTGGGATCTGAGCAAGGGCCCGGGCGGCTCCAGCGCTGGCGGCGGCGCGGCCGCCGCAGCTGGCTACGGTCCGCTGCATATCGGCACCGACATCGGCGGCTCGCTGCGCCTGCCTGCCAGCTGGTGCGGCATCTACAGCCTCAAGCCCAGCCTGGGCCGCATTCCGATCGATCCACCCTACACCGGCCGCGCCGCGGGGCCGATGACACGCACCGTAGCCGATTCGGCACTGATGATGCAGGTGCTCTCCGCCCCCGATGTGCGCGACACCATGAGCCTGCCCGCGCAAGACATCGCGTGGGGCTCGGTCGCAACCACAACACCCGATTTCGTCCGTGGCAAGCGCATCGGCCTGCTGCTCAATGCAGGCTGTGGATTGCCGTTGGAGCCCGAAGTCAGGGCTGCCGTTGAACACGCCGCCCATCTGCTGCAGGAAGCGGGCGCGCAGGTCACGCGTATGCAGCCTTTCATGACGCAGGCCATGCTCGACGGCATGGACCATTTCTGGCGCATGCGCTCGTTCACCGACATGCAGGCGCTCAGCAGCGAGCAGCGCGACAAGGTGCTGCCCTATATTCGCGCATGGGCCGACAGTGCCCAGGGCATGAGCGGCACGGAGGTCTTCCACGCCAGTCAGCAATTCCACCTGGTGCGCGTTGCCACTGTCCGCGCCACCAGCGCGTTCGACTATGTGATCTCTCCGGTCGCGCCCCATGTGGCTTTCAAGGCCGAATGGGCGGGGCCCACCAACGACCCGATGCGCCCGCTGGAGCATATCGGCTTTACCGTGCCCTACAACATGTCTGAGCAGCCTGCGGCCTCCGTCAACTGCGGTTACACCGCAGCTGGCCTGCCCATCGGCCTGCAGATTGCAGGTGCCCGGTTTGACGACCTGGGCGTTCTGCAGCTCTCGCGTGCTTTCGAGCAGATCCGCGATCCACAACACCCCTGGCCGCAGCCACCAGCGGCATAAGAGAGGAATGCAGCATGGGCGCCCAGCACGACCTGTACGGCAATCCGGTCAGCAGCGATACGGCCGCCTTGCCCTATCTGAACGACTTTGTCGAAGGCTTTGCCGCCTGCGAGATGCGCGTGCTGCGCCTGCTGGAGATTGCCGGGCAGGATGACAGCCCGCTGGTACAGATCTGGAGCGCCGCGCTCCATCTGTTTGCAGAAGATGCCCGGGCTGCCTCCAATGCACGCCCATTTTTGCAGCGCGCATGTGCAAGGCAGGCGCATGCCAATGCCCGCGAAAGGCTCTGGCTGGGGGCCATCGAGGCCTGGGCCGATGGCAACACACCCATGGCGGCAGAGCGGCTCGAAGCGCTGGTGCAGCACCATCCCCGCGATCTGGCAGCGTTGAAGCTGGCGCACTACCACGCCTTCAACCTGGGCGATTCTCCGGCCATGCTGCGCATGGCGCTCACGGCCCAGCCGCACTGCGCCGATGTGCCCTACTTTCACGGCATGCTGGCCTTTGCCTATGAGCAATGCCACCTGCTGCGCCAGGCAGAAGGTGCGGCACGCCACGCGGTGCACATGCGCTTCAAGGAGCCCTGGGCCCACCATGCGCTCGCCCATGTATTGCTGACCGAAGGCCGTGTGAACGAGGGCCTGGATTTCATGCAGAGCGCCAGCGGCAGCTGGAGCGGCCTCAACTCCTTCATGCAGACGCACAACTGGTGGCATCTGGCGCTGTTCCTGATGGAGGACGAACGCCACGACGAAGCCCTGCAGTTGCACGACAGCCAGGTCTGGGGCGTGGTGCCCGCCTACTCGCAGGACCAGATCGGCTCCATCTCGCTGCTCGCGCGGCTGGAACTTGAAGGGGTCGATGTGGGCCAGCGCTGGCAACTGCTCACGCCATACCTGCTGCAGCGCCAGCACGACCATGTGCTGCCTTTTCTGGATCTGCAATACCTGTACGGCCTGGCGCGCGCCGAGCAGTGGGAGGCCGCGCAACAACTGCTCGCCAGCATGCAGCGCCACGCCGATGCGCAGAAACACCCCCAACTGCGCGCCATCTGGCAAGAGGTCTGCCTGCCCGCAGCGCGAGGCGTGCTGGCCCATGCGCAAGGCCGGTACCAGCAAGCGGCCCGGCAATTGGGACCGCTGATTGCACGCCTGGTGGAAATAGGCGGCAGCCACGCCCAGCGCGACCTGTTCACCCAGCTGTACTGGAGCGCATTGCGCCATACCGGCCAGTGGACGGCCTTGCAGAACCTGGTGCAGCCCTGGCGCAACCAGCAGCCGCAGTCCAAACGGCTGGCACGGCACATGCAGCGCATCTACCAAGGGCTGGGCCTTCCCCCTGCCCTGGCAAATTCAGAGAACTAAGAGCCGCTAACACAACCCAGCAAATCGTAGATTTGCGGTTGAGACGAGGAGTGAAGCCGCAGGCAGTACAAAAGTACGACAAGGCAAAGCAACGACGTATCAAGGGTTGTGTTAGCAGCTCTAAGACACCCAATCCGACTGCAGCAATGCCCGCACCTGCTGCACCAGCGCGGATTCAGCGGCGCGCGCCGGCAGCAGGCCAAACTGCACCCGGGTGAGGCTGGGCAAGCCTGCCTCGGGCATGACAGGCGCCATGTTCTGCGTCAGAGTCGCCGCGTTGATACACGCCACCCCCAAGCCTGCAGCAATGGCCGATTGCAAACCCGCTACCCCGGAGGCCTGGTGCGCCACCACATAGTCCACCCCCTGCTGCCGCAGGCGGGCTTCGGCATATTGGCGCAGCGCGCAGGTCTCGGGCAGCACGAGCAGCGGCAAGGGCTGCCCGACCTCTGGCGCCCATTGGCGTGCGCGGGCCCAGACCAAGGCTTCCTCCGGGCCCAGCGTCTGCAAAGGCTGCTTGAAGGGAGGCGTTGCCATCACCACGCCCAGATCGCACTGGCCCTGGGCATGCGCCGCCTCCACGTCGGAGCTTTTGAGAACGCTCACCTCCAGCCGCACTGCGGGATGCTGCTCTGCCAGGGCCTTGAGCATGCGTGCCAGCGCGTCGGGCTTGAAGTAATCGGTGACGGCCAGCTTGAGAGCGCCCTGCAGCGCCACGCCACGCATGTCGCGCAAGGCATGGTCTGCCATGCCCACCAGCGCTCGTGCATGGCCCAGCAGTTGGAGGCCCGCTGCCGTGGGCACCACGCCTGTCTTGCTGCGCAGCAGAAGGGGCTTGCCCACGCAGTCTTCCAGTTTTCTGATCTGCTCGCTGACGGCTGACTGCGACAGGAAAAGCTGGGGCGCTGCAGCCGTCAGGCTGCCTGCATCCGCAACAGCCATCAGGGTTCTGAGCTGTGCGAGATCAAGATGGGCCATGATTGATCCAACGGTTTAACAGATGACATCAATCATATCTTCCCGTTTTACAGATGCATAGAGGGCTTTCAGAATGGAGCCATCGATCCTCTTTCAAGGTTTTTTCAGGAGAACACCATGCCCCACATCGCCATCCAGCTTTCCGGCCCGCGCAACGCCCAGCGCCAGCAACAGATCAGCGAGGCCATTGCCCAGTTGACGCAGGACATTCTGGGCAAGCGGCCCGAGGTCATCGCCATCACGTTCGCACAGGTTGCGGCGCAAGACTGGTGGATTGCAGGCAAGACCCTGGAGGAATTGGGCCAGTCGGCATTTCAGCTGGATATCAGCATCACCGACGAAACCAACACCAAGGCAGAAAAGGCGCGCTACCTGCAAGCCGTCTATGACACGATGGCCGCGCTGCACCCGCAGTTGCACCCGGTGTCATACGTGCATGTCATCGATGCCCGCGCTGCTGCCTACGGCTATGGTGGCAAGACGCAGGAATACCGCTATCACAAGGCGTGACAAGAGCGCATCCCCGCGCAGCGCGTCAACGCTGCGACGTGGCCAGCTTCACCGCCAGCCCCACAAACACCACGGCCGTGATCTTGTTGAGCCAGAACTGCGCCCGTGGCGAGCGCAGCAGCAGATTGCCAAAGGCGCCGGAGAACAGTGCAATGGCGCCGAACACCAGAAACGCCGCCAGAATGAACACCGCGCCAAAGACAAAGATCTGCGGGCCGACCGGGCCGATGGCGGGGTCGGCAAACTGCGGCAAAAAGGCCAGAAAGAAGATCAGCACCTTGGGATTGGTGAGGTTCATCACCACGCCACGGCGCACCATGGCCAGCAACTCCTTACTACTGATTTCATAGCTACTGGCGCTCGCTTTGCTTGTTCCATTGCCTGATTTCTCTGCTGAAACAGGCGCCCGCCACGCTCCCCAGGCCAGGTAGGCCAGATAGGCTGCGCCGCACCACTTGAGCACGGTGAACGCAATGCTGGATGCTGCAAACACCGCCGCCAGCCCCAGCGCCACCGCCGTGGTGTGCACGACCACCCCCAGGCACAGGCCCACCACCACGGCAATGCCAACACGCCAGCCACGCTGCACCGATTGCATCAGCACAAACAGGTTGTCGGGCCCCGGCGACAAGGCCAGCAGCACCGCAACACCAAAAAAAGCAACCAGGGACTGAAGGGTAGGCATAGGAGGTATCCAGGCAACTCACTGACAAAGGCGGTAATCGGCACATTATGGCTTGCCGCCTGCCAATTGCATTCTGGACGCACTTACGCGCGCGACAACGGGGCAGTCACAATCCAGCCTTCCAGCGGGTCCGCGCCCGTAGGCAAACCGTAGTGCGCATCGCCCTGCAGATGACGGCTCAGGCCCCAAGCCGCCTGCAGCATGCAGATGGCGGCATCCAGGTGATCGCCGCTCGCGTCCTGCAACATGCATTCCTGCTGCGCTGCACTGGCACTCAGGCGCAGCTGCAACGAGTGATCGCCCTGCAGCAGGGCCGCCAGGCAATCTTGCCGCGCAGCAGCGCGCTCGGGCGTCTGGCTTTGCCTGTCATCGCTTTTGTAGCTGCGGCGGCCAATCAGCTCGCGGGCCAGCAAGCCGGGATAGGCTTCCAGCGCGACCTTGCGGCTCCTGCGCCGCAGCAGGCCTGGAAAATCGGCTCCCGCGGCAAGAAGGCGCGGCACACCGGCATGCAGCATGTAAGCCACAGGCGGGTTGACCCATTTCATCGACGGGCTGGAGCCCGCCGGGCCATCGGTGGCGCGGTGCGCAAACTTGCCGCCAACGGGCCGCCCGGCGCAAAAGGCCTTGAACTGCTCACGAATCAGGGCGCGATCCAGGCCTGCATAGTGCTGCACGCAGGCTTGCCAATCGGTAGGCCAGCCCAGTTGCTCCACCAGTTCGCGCGGCAGCGCAAATGGCAAATCAAAGCCGCCCACCCAGGCGATGTCCTGCGCGAGAAAATCGCTCCACGCATCCAACGTGGAAAAAAATGCAAAGCCTTGCAGCTGTACGCTGCGGCTGGCCGCATCCCAAGCGCCATACGCCTGCACAATGGGTTTTCGCCTGCCGGGGCTGCTGCTGAAATCACACCCCAGCACCATGGGAGGCGGCATGGCAGGCTGCGCCATCGCTCAACCCAGACCCAGCGCCGTCACGCCCAGCGCAATCAATACGGCCCCGGCAATGCGCAAGGCGCGGTCCCCTTCGCCCAGCAATTTGCCGCCGATCAAGGCGGCAAACAGCATCGACACCTCACGTGCTGGTGCCACGTGCGAGATGGGTGCGCTTTGCACGGCGTACAGCACCAGCACATAGGCGATAGGGCTGAAGATGGCAACCACCAGCGCGTATTTCCACTGCAGCTGCCACAGGCGCCAGGTTTCCGTCCGGTTGCGCAGGCCCAGCGGCGCCAGCACCACGCAGCGCAGCAGGTTGCCCATGTAATCGAGCAGAATCGGCGACATCAGCAGCACCTTGACGGCATAGCTGTCCACCACCGTGTAGGCGGCAATGAAGACACCCGTCAGCAAGCCGTAGTACAGGCCCTTGATGGTGCGCTCGCGCTTTTCGCCACTGCCGCCCTGGGTGGCCGTGCGCAACATGGCCGGGCCGCCTGCGATCAGGAACACGCCCACCACCACGCCGACAATACCGAAGGCCCCCATTGCCGACAGGTGCTCGCCCAGAAACAGCACTGCCACCAGCGACGACAGCAAGGGCCCGCTACCGCGCGCCAGGGGGTACACCACCGTGAGGTCGGCTACACGGTAGCCGCGCAGCAAAATGATGAAATAAAACACATGCAGCAGCGCACTGGCCGCGACAAAGCCCCATTCCACCCAGCCCCACAGCGGCACCACTTCTCGGCCCAGCCACCAGCCCAGCGGCAGCCAGACGATGGCGTTGAGCACCGAGGTGAACAGCGAAAAGCGGGCATCGCCGCCCGCCTTCTTGGCAACGATGTTCCAGAACGCATGGATGATGCCCGCAACAATGATCAGCGCAAACGCGTAGAGCGTCATGTCCCCTCTTTGCTCAAAAAATGGCTTCTGTGCCGCACAGGGTCAGAAGCCGCCACACCCTGAAGCAAGCACCGCGCTGCGGCACGGGCAAAAAAACCGCCCGGCAAAGGCCGGGCAGTTGGTGATGGTGGATGGAGGATTTCAGTTACCTGCACGCTGCGGAATCAGCGAGAGAAATTCGCGCCGCAGGTTGGGGTTGGTCAAAAACTCGCCACGCATCACGGAGTTGAGCATCTTCGAGTCCATTTCGCGCACACCGCGCCAGGACATGCAGAAATGCGAGGCCTCCAGCACCACGGCCAGGCCATCGGGTTGGGTCTTGTTCATGATCAGGTCCGCCAGTTGCACGATGGCTTCTTCCTGGATCTGCGGACGGCCCAGCACCCAGTCCACCAGGCGCGCATACTTCGACAAGCCGATCACATTGGTGTTCTTGTTGGGCAGCACGCCAATCCATACCTTGCCGATGACCGGGCACAGGTGGTGGCTGCAGGCGCTGCGCACGGTGATGGGGCCCACGATCATCAACTCGTTCAGGTGCTCGGCATTGGGGAAGGCCGTCACCTCGGGCTGCGGCACATAGCGGCCCTTGAACACCTCGTTGATGTACATCTTGGCCACGCGGCGCGCGGTGTTGCGGGTGTTGTGGTCGTCTTCGGTGTTGATCACCAGGCTGTCGAGCACGCCCTGCATCTTGTGTTCCACCTCGTCCAGCAGCTTTTCCAGCTCGCCGGGCTCGATGAAATCCGCGATGTTGTCGTTGGCATGGAAGCGCTGCTGGGCCGCCACTATCCGCTCGCGGATCTTGACGGACACCGGTGTGCCTTCTGCGCTGGCAGGCGCTTTTTTCGGATCGGATAGTTCGGTAAACATAGCAGGCATGGTACCAGCGAAATCTGTCCTCATGGGTATTGGTGTTTATCGCCCGCTGCGCTTATGTGACGCGCGCAAGAAGCTATATTTAATATAGCAAACCATTCTGGAGCGCTGCCGGTCTTCATCTGGCAGCATGCGCCCCTCCCGGAGTGATCCCTCTCTCCCATGGCTCGCCGCCTGCAGCAAAGCGGCGCTGGCAGCGAATGCCTGCGCATCCGGCCCTCCGTCAATCCCGCAGGCGGAACTCTGCAATCAGCGGCAGGTGATCGGACATGCGCCACCAGATGCGCCCGCGCGGAACAAACAGGCCGCAGGGCGTCAGACCCCGTGCGTAAACATGGTCGAGCTGCACCACCGGCAGGCGCGAGGGGTAGGTCATCAGCGGCTGCTCGTCGTACTCGAACAGCCCGAACCCGGCGAGCATGGACTTGACCTGGAACCCCCAGTCGTTGAAATCGCCCGCCACCACCACCGGCTCGTCGTCCGGCACGTACTCGTTGATGAACTGCTGAATCTGCGCCGTCTGGCGCAAGCGGCTGCCGTGCACCAGGCCCAGGTGTACCACCACCGCATGGACGCGGCGCCCGGCAATCTGCATGGCGGCATGCAGCAGGCCGCGCTGCTCGAAGCGGTGGTCCGAGATATCGCGGTGGTGCGTCTCCAGGATCGGCCAGCGCGTGAGCAATGCATTGCCGTGCTCACCCCACTTGGTCTGCGCATTGGTGTAGTAGGCAGCGGTGTAGCCCAGCGGCGTCAGAAAATCTGCTTGCGTCTGCTCGGGCCAGTTATCAAAGAAACCGGCCTCCTTGCGGTTGTCCTTGCGCACCTCCTGCAGGCAGACGATATCGGCATCCATCTGCTCCACCGCCAGCCCCAGGTTGTGGATCTCCAGCCTGCGCACCGGCCCCAACCCTTGCACACCCTTGTGGATGTTGTAGGTGGCCACGCGCAGAATCGGATGTTCGTCGTCTAGTTCGGTCATGGATGCAGGAACCTTGGCAGCCACAGAATGGCTTCGCTGTTCGATATGGAATAGCAACGCTCTGCCGCCTCTCGCCAATCATGCCACGCATAGGCGCTGTGCTCTCGCGGGCTGAGGGTGATGTTGGTGTAGGACGGCACCTGCAGGCTGAGCACGTGCTCGGTGTTCATGCGAACCCCGGGCGCATAGCGGTGCAGCCACTGTGGATAGATGGGGTAGATGTTCTCCAGGTTCCAGTCGCGCAGGGTGCAATCGGGGTGATGGGCGTCAATCCCCGTTTCTTCGCCCACCTCCCGGATCGCGGTCTGTACCCAGGTTTCATCTTCCGCATCCTTGCTGCCCGTCACAGGCTGCCAGTAATCAACCCCGGCCATGCTGCCCACACGGCGCAGCAGCAATACCTGCAAGTCAACCGTATGGATGATGACCAATACAGATTGCGGAATTTTGAAAGGCTTGGAATTCACAATGGTGGGGCGCGGGAGAAATCACGACAAGGCAGTTGCAGCGGCCTGCAACCTTTAAAAAGAATAGCATTCAGCGCTTATCCACTGCGCGTGAATCACCTTTTTTGCCAGAACTTGCATGGCCATTGGCACCCGCCGTCGCCACCGGAGGCGGCAGATCCTTGGCCTGCAACAGGCGCACCTGCTGCACCAATTGGTTGTGGGCATGGAGGAAGGCCGCCGCAATGACCTTGCCTTCGTTCGTATTGCTCCAGCCGGCGCCAGCGCCTCCTCCCAGCTTGCCCAATACCACGCCCCCCACGCCCAGATCGGTGGCGCGGGCCGAACCCGTGGCCGCAGCGACCTGCTCCGTGGTTTCATTGTCGGTAAGAAAGAGCGCCGTCTGCGCTTCCTTGAGCTTG
Source organism: Comamonas odontotermitis (assembly GCF_040396735.1). Lineage (GTDB taxonomy): Bacteria > Pseudomonadota > Gammaproteobacteria > Burkholderiales > Burkholderiaceae_C > Comamonas > Comamonas odontotermitis_C. The sequence goes on along the minus strand of NZ_JBEBNZ010000007.1, from coordinate 100,573 downwards.
ACCTGCTCTGCCACACCGGCCAGCCCCGCAATGTCGCGCAACATGGGAATCATCGCAATGATGCCAGCGAGACCGCGCCCCGCATCCTGCTCGCTGAAAGTGAGGTTGGGCACCATGGTGTACTGCGCTTCATAGCCTTTGCGCTTTTCCACCGTGCCATTGGGGCGCAGCACGCCTGCATCCTGCAGTTCGCCCTCGCGGATCGTGCCCTGCAGGCCACCCGCGCGGTCCACCACACGAAAGCAGCCGCTTTGCTGCATCAACAGGCGCACCAGCGGCACCGGCGTGGGTGGCAGGTTGGCAGCGCTGGGCATCACATAGCCGCGCGGATTCTCCAGCAAGGCCACGGTGGCAATCGGCGCGTCGCAACGCTCCAGGCTGGCATGGGCGTTCTGCCCGCCAGCAGGCCCGGCGGAGCCCGATATCTCCGACCCGCCCTCGCCCAACTCGGTCTTCTTTTCGCCGCAGGCGGCCAGCGCCAGTGCCGCAGCCATGGCAATTACCGCCCGTACCGTGCCTGCCTTGGTGTAGTGCATGCCTCGCCTCTCCAGATCATGAGCCCGCAAGCATAAAGCCTTGCTTTCAATGCAAAACGCCAAAACCTTGCGGCTTTGGCGTTTTATCGTTGCCAGATGCATCAGCCCCAAAAGCCGATGCCGGGCCGGTGCTTACTGGGCAGCAACCGCATTGCGCAGCTTGATGTGCAGCTCGCGCAACTGCTTTTCGTCCACGGCCGAAGGCGCCTGCGTCAGCAAATCCTGGGCGCGTTGGGTCTTGGGGAAAGCAATCACGTCGCGGATGGATTCGGAGCCCGTCATCAGCGTGATGAGGCGGTCCAGGCCGAACGCCAAGCCGCCGTGCGGAGGCGCGCCGTACTGCAGCGCATCCAGCAGGTAACCGAACTTGGCGCGTTGCTGCTCAGGGGTGATGTTCAGGGCGTCAAACACCTTGGCCTGCACGTCGGCACGGTGGATACGCACCGAGCCGCCGCCCAGCTCCCAGCCATTCAGAACCATGTCGTAGGCCTTGGCGATGCACTTGCCGGGTTCGGTGGCCATGAGTTCTGCGTGGCCATCCTTGGGACTGGTGAAGGGGTGGTGCACAGCGGCCCAGCGGTCGTTTTCCTCGTCGTACTCAAACATCGGGAAATCCACCACCCACAGCGGTGCCCACTTGTTCTCGAACAGGCCGCCGGCCTTGCCGAAATCGCTGTGGCCGATCTTGATGCGCAGCGCGCCGATGGCGTCGTTGACAACCTTTTCCTTGTCTGCACCAAAGAAGATCAGGTCGCCATCCTGAGCGCCAGTGCGCTTGAGAATTTCGGCAATGGCTGCATCATGGATGTTCTTGACGATAGGCGACTGCAGGCCATCGCGGCCCTTGGCCAGTTCGTTGACCTTGATGTAGGCCAAGCCCTTGGCACCGTAGATCTTGACGAACTCGGTATAACCGTCGATTTCACCACGCGAGAGGCCACCCTGCTCGCGGGCGCCACCAGGAACGCGCAGGCCCACCACACGGCCGCCCTTCATGTTGGCCGCGCCGGAGAACACCTTGAAGTCCACGTCCTTCATGACATCAGTCAATTCGGTGAACTCCAGCTTGACGCGCAGGTCCGGCTTGTCCGAACCAAAGCGGAAAGCCGCGTCCTGGTAGGTCATCATCGGGAATTCGCCCAGCTCCACGCCCAGTTGGGTCTGGAACACTTCCTTGATCATGCGCTCGAAGATCGCGCGGATTTCTTCCTCGTTCAGGAACGAGGTTTCGCAGTCGATCTGCGTGAACTCGGGCTGGCGGTCGGCGCGCAGGTCTTCGTCGCGGAAGCACTTGGTGATCTGGTAGTAACGGTCGTAGCCGGCCACCATCAGCATCTGCTTGTACAGCTGGGGCGATTGCGGCAGCGCGTAGAACTCGCCGTCGTGCACGCGCGAAGGCACCAGATAGTCACGGGCGCCTTCTGGCGTGGACTTGCCCAGCATCGGGGTTTCGATGTCGATGAAGCCTTCCTTGTCGAGGAAGTTGCGCACCTGGATCGCGGTCTTGTAGCGCAGCATCATGTTGCGCTGCATGACCGGGCGGCGCAGGTCCAGCACGCGGTTGGTGAGGCGCACGGTTTCCGACAGGTTGTCGTCATCGAGCTGGAACGGAGGCGTGACCGAGGCGTTGAGCACATTCAGCTCGTGGCACAGCACTTCGATCTTGCCACTCTTGATGGAATCATTGGTCGTGCCTTCCGGACGGGCACGCACCACGCCCTTGACCTGCACGCAGAACTCGTTGCGCACGCCTTCGGCGGTCTTGAACATGTCGGCGCGATCCGGGTCGCAGACCACCTGCACATAGCCTTCGCGGTCGCGCAGGTCAATAAAGATCACACCACCGTGGTCGCGGCGGCGGTTCACCCAGCCGCACAGCGTTACGGTTTCGCCCATCTGGGCTTCGGTCACCAGACCGCAGTATTGCGAACGCATTGCCATAGCCAATCTTCCTGCGCCTTGTGGGCGCTCTAGTCCTTTAGTTTTTGGGGATCGAGGGACGCTGCTCCGGAGGAGCCACCACACCCATCGACACGATGTATTTGAGCGCGGCGTCCACGCTCATATTCAGTTCCACACAGTCGCTTTTGCGCACCATCACCAGATAACCGCCCGTGGGGTTGGGGGTAGTGGGCACATACACGCTGACAAATTCTTCCTGCGCACCCACTGCGACCAGATGATCAGCCAGCTCGCCGCCGGGCGCACCCGTCACGAAGCCGACGGTCCACATGCCGGGATGCGGCCATTGCACCATGACGGCGGTACGAAATGCATTGCCGCTTTCGGAAAACAGGGTGTCGGACACCTGTTTGACGCTGGAATAGATCGAGCGCACCACCGGTATGCGGCTGACCAGGGCATCGCCCCAGCTCACCAGCTTGCGGCCAACGAAATTGCTGGCCGTGCCCCCCACCAGCAGCAGGATCGCCAGCGTGAGCACCACGCCGAAACCCGGCACATGGTAGCCCAGGACCTTGTCTGGCTGCCAGCTCTCCGGCAGGATCTGCAGGGTCTGGTCAAGCGTGCCGACGATCCAGCCGAGCACCCAGACCGTGATCACGCCGGGCACAACGACCAGCAATCCGGTCAGCAGCCATTTGCGCAGTGCAGCCATGGGTGGTGGGAATCCTTATGCAGCAGAGCTGGTTGATGCTGCGGGTGCCGCAGCAGGCGCGGGCGCGGGTGCGGCCGCAGGCGCTGCAGCGGGCGCAGCCTTGCTGTCGCTGGACGAGCTTGCTCCGCCCGTGTCCGAGCTGGATTTCTTACCGCTGAAATCGGTGGCGTACCAGCCCGTGCCCTTGAGCTGGAAGCCCGGCGCAGTCAGTTGCTTGGAAAAGCTCGCTTGCTTGCATTCGGGGCATTCGGTCAGCGGCGCATCCGATATTTTTTGCAAAACATCCTTGGCAAATCCGCAGGCACTGCACTTGTAGGCGTAAATAGGCATCGCGCAAAGTCAGAAAACGAAGGGAAACCCTTGATTATAGGCTGGCTTGCACAAACCAGCCCGGGCTACCGGGCCTTTCGGGATTCGCACGCATGGTTTGAAAAATGATAGCTGATAGCGCCTGCTGTTATTGAAATCCATGTCAAAAATGACATGAAAGCCAATAGGTATGCGCGCAGACAGCTCTCATTTTTCTGGAAACCCACCCCGCTTCAGCGCGCCATGGCCCCTGCGGGCGCGGCTTCCGGCTCGAACGGAATCACATCCGTCTTCTGGTTGGGGACCCACTGCGGCGCGAGCGAGCCTGCCACCATGCCGGCAAAAGCCGACAGCACACCGGCCAACTGCGCCGGGAAAGCACTGCCCCAGGCCATGTTGAGCCCAGCCAGCCACACGCCGATGCCCAGAAACACCGCCAGCAGGGCGCCTTGCGTGGTTGCGCGCTTCCAGTACAAGCCCATGGTCAGCGGCACAAACGCCCCCACCAGCGGCACCTGGTAAGCGCCGGACACCAACTCATAGATCGGCGTGCCTTCCATCTTGATCGAGTACGCCAGGACACAGGCGCTGAACACCAGCACGCTGATGCGCATGGTGCGCAGATTGTCGTGATCACTCACATGGGGGCGGAACTGGCGCCAGATGTTCTCGGTAAAGGTGACGCTGGGTGCGAGCAAGGTTGCGGATGCGCAGGATTTGATAGCCGACAGCAGTGCGCCAAAGAACAGGATCTGCATGATGAACGGCATCTTCTCCATCACCAGGGTGGGCAGCACCTTCTGCGGATCTTCCTTGAGCAGGCTTGCCGTTGCCTCGGGCATGATGATGAGCGCGCTGGCTACCAGGAACATGGGCACAAAGGCAAACAGGATGTAGGCAGAGCCGCCGATCACTGTGCCGCGCACGGCCGATTTCTCGCTGTTGGCCGACATCACGCGCTGGAACACGTCCTGCTGCGGAATCGAGCCCAGCATCATGGTGATGGCCGCTGCAAAGAAAAACACAATGTCGTGCCAGGTCGGCTCGGGCCAGAACTTGAACAGGTCACGGCTGGTGGCCAGATCGATGACCTTGCCAGCGCCGCCCGCCATGTCGGAGGCGAAGAAGGCCAGCACCATGAGGCCGACAACCAGAATGATCATCTGCACGAAATCGGTCACCGCCACCGACCACATGCCACCAAACAAGGTGTAGGCCAGGATCGAAACCACACCGATCACCATGCCCATCGAGGTGCTGATCGCGCCATGCGAGAGCAAGTTGAACACCAGCCCCAGCGCTGTGACCTGCGCCGACACCCAGCCCAGATAGCTGAGCATGATGATGAGCGAACAGATGATCTCCACCGAGCGGCCGTAGCGCTTGCGGTAGTAATCACTGATGGTGAGCAGGTTCATGCGGTAGAGCTTGGCGGCAAAGAACAGGCCCACCAGAATCAGGCAGGTGCCCGCGCCAAACGGGTCTTCCACCACATTGCGCAGGCCGCCTTCGATGAACTTGGCGGGCACGCCCAGCACGATCTCCGAGCCAAACCAGGTGGCAAACGTGGTCGTGATGATCATGAACAGGGGCAGATGGCGCCCTGCGACTGCAAAATCTGCCGTGTTCTTGACCCGTTTGGCGGCCCACAGGCCCACGCCAATGGTTACAAAAAGGTAAGCAATCACCATGTAGAGCAGCACGTTGTCACTCCTGCAAAGCGTAAAAGGTCAAAAGATACGAACGCGAATCAGGAGCTGCAGCACCACCAGCCCCAGGACGAAACCGATGCCACCGCTGACGATGATCTGCAGCAGCTTGTTGGTCAGCTTCTGCTGCGCCAGCAGCTCCTTGAGAGTCTCGTCGTTGTCGCGGCCCTGTTGCGAGAGGTACTGGTGCACCAGGCGCGGCATGTCCGGCAGCAGCTTGGCGTAGCGCGGAGCCTGGCTTTTCAGCTCACGCCACAGGCGCTGCGGCCCCATCTGGTCGAGCATCCACTTTTCAAGGAAAGGCTTGGCCGTGCTCCACAGGTCCAGGTCCGGGTCGAGCTGACGGCCCAGTCCTTCGATGTTGAGCAGGGTTTTTTGCAACAGCACGAGCTGCGGCTGAATCTCGACCTGGAAACGGCGCGAAGTCTGGAACAAACGCATCAGCACCATGCCCAGCGAAATCTCCTTGAGCGGGCGGTCGAAGTACGGCTCGCACACGGCGCGGATCGCCGCCTCCAGCTCATCGACCCGCGTGTCGGGCGGTACCCATCCGCTTTCGATGTGCAGCTCTGCAACACGCTTGTAGTCGCGGCGGAAGAAGGCCGTGAAGTTCTGCGCCAGGTATTCCTTGTCGAACTCCGTCAAGGTGCCGACGATGCCAAAATCCAGCGAGATATAGCGGCCAAAGCTCTCGGGCTCCAGGCTCACCTGGATATTGCCCGGGTGCATGTCAGCATGGAAAAAGCCGTCACGGAACACCTGGGTGAAGAAGATGGTCACGCCATCGCGCGCCAGTTTGGGAATATCCACGCCAGCGGCTCGCAAGGTTTCAACCTGGTTGATGGGCACGCCATTCATGCGCTCCATCACCATCACCTCCTGATGGCAGAAATCCCAGAACACCTCGGGAATCAGCACCAGATCGAGCCCTTCCATGTTGCGGCGCAACTGGGCGGCGTTCGATGCCTCGCGCATCAGATCGAGTTCGTCGTGCAGGTAGGTATCGAACTCCGCCACCACCTGGCGCGGCTTGAGGCGCTTGCCATCGGCAGAGAACTTCTCCACCAGCTCCGCCATGGTGCGCATCAGGGCGAGGTCGCTGTCGATCACCGGCAGCATGCCTGGTCGCAGCACCTTCACGGCCACATCACGCAACTCGCCAGCGCGGGTGCGGATGGTGGCAAAGTGCACCTGGGCTATGGATGCGCTCGCAACGGGCTTTTCATCAAAGCTGGCGAACACCTCGGCAATCGGCTTGCGGAACGCACGCTCGATGGTCTCGACCGCGATGCGCGGATCGAATGAGGGCACGCGGTCCTGCAGCAGCGACAGTTCTTCGGCAATATCGGGGGGCAGCAGGTCACGCCGGGTCGAGAGCACCTGCCCGAACTTGACGAAAATGGGTCCCAGCTGCTCCAGCGCTTCACGCAGGCGCTGGCCGCGCGGCTGCGTCCACTTGCGGCCCAGGCGCAGCACACGGGTGATGCCCTTGAGCCACGGGTGGCTGAAGCTGGAGAGCACCATGTCGTCCAGCCCATAGCGCCACACCACCCATAGGATGGTAAAGCCACGGAAAAAACGCTTCATGAGGGCTGGCGCTCGCTGGGAGAATCGGCGCCTGTGCCATAGCCTGGAGGTGTAGGCGGCGCTGGCGGTTGCGCCTGCTGGCCGGAGCGGCTGCCGCCAAAGCGGTCTGCCGTGCGCACCCCCATGTCGACGAACTGGCGCAGCGCCACCGCAATGCGCTGACCAAAGGAAGCCAGCCAGTGCGCGGGGGTATCGCCCACGATGCGTGCCAGGTCTTCCTCGACGTCCCAGCGGACATGGTCGACCAGCCACTGGATCTCGGCGGCGAACTGCACATCGCCGTCAATGCGGATAGCGGGCTTTTCACCCTGCAGCACATCACGCGCCAGCGCGAGCGGCGATTCATCAACCACATGCACGCGCAGATCAGGTGTTACGCCGGGCTCGGCCAGGTCCAGCAGGCCGGCTGGCGTGATCTGCAGCGCCAATTGAATGCTGCGCCACTGCACCTGAACCACTCGCCCACTTTGGCGCGTGAGGCGCTCCATGGCGATGCTTTCCTGCATCAGCACATGGTTCAGGAACAGCACCACACGGTGTTGCACCTCGGACACCAGCCACTGCGGTGGTTGTGCCGAATCCAGAATGCGCGCAAAAATGCCGCCCGGAAAAGAAAAAGGGGACTGTGTTGCCATAGTCCCCAATTATTCCCCAACTCGATCGCCTATGCCTTCGATTAACAGGCACGGCGATGGAGTTTTATGACACAGCGCCTAAGAACATGCGATCTCTACGCAGCCACGTTCTTACTGCAAGGCTTGCAGACCAGCGACCAGCCAGCCGCTGGTGCCGTCCTTCGGCTTGGTCATGTTCCACACTTCGCGGAAGGGGCTGGGGCCCGCATTCGCCTCTTCACGGATCATGCCGGAGAACTCGACGCTGGCCATGTAGGCGTTGCCCAGGTCCTCGATACCCAGCAATTGGGCTTCAAGCATCACAACATCGGTCTGGTTGGGCTGCACACCTTCGCGGTGCTGCTCGCGCTCCTGCAACTGACCCTTGACCTCTGCCAACATGGTATCGGTCATCATCGAGCGCAGGGTCTGAACATCACCACGGTCCCAGGCAGCCTGCAAGGTCACGAAATTGCGCTTGGCCGCATCCAGAAAGCCTTGCGTATCAAAGCCTTCGGGCACGCCCCAGTTCTGCGAGCCACCCAGCGCCGAGCCGATCATGCTGCCACCCGCTGCCGCGGCCACGGGTGCCGCGCCTTGCTCCCAGGGACGGGCGGATGCATCATTGCCCACTTTCTCAGGGTTGTACTGGCGTGCCACGGGAGCCGATTCCGGCGCCTGAGGCGTGGCATTGCCTGCGCCCTGGAAGGCGAAAGGCGAGTTGTTAGCAGGCGCTGCCGCACCACTCTTCTTGCGCATGATGAAGCCGACAATCGCCAGCACCGCCATGATGGCCAGACCTACCAGCAGCATGTTGGCGAACGCTTCACCAAAGCCCAGGCTGTGTGCCAGCCAGGCCAGGCCCAGACCGGCGGCCAGGCCACCCAGCATGGCGCCCCAGGGCTTCTTGGGCGCAGCCTGTGGGGCTGCATTCGGGGTTGCAGGGCGCTGTGCCTGCTGGGCAGGCGCAGCCTGACTGGGCGCCTGGGAAGGCGTTGCCTGGCGCTGCGTCACATTGCTCGATTGCTGCCCCATGGACTTGCCGCCACCCATGCGCTTGGCATCGGCATCCACATGCACAAACGCCAGCAGAACCACCAGGGCTACTGACCACAGTTTCATCATATTTGCTCCGTTCTTTTTCAATGCCTGCGCACCTTGCGGTACCGGCTTCTTCACTGTTACGCCCCATGCTTGCATGACCGGCCTGTTGTGTTGTATTGCGCCAGACGCTGGGCCGCGTCCGTCTTTTCAACCTGCCATGCGATTCAAATCATCAGCACTTGATGCCCATATGCAACGCGGTGATGCCCGCCGTCATGTTGTGGTAGTCGACATGCCCAAAACCTGCCTGATGCATCATGGCCTTCAACTCCTTCTGGCCAGGGTGCATGCGGATCGATTCAGCCAGGTAGCGGTAGCTGTCCGCGTCACCCGCCACCATCTGTCCGATACGTGGGAGCACCTGGAAGGAATACAAGTCGTACGCCTTCTCCAGAGGCTTGGCCACCTTGGAAAACTCCAGCACCAGAAGCTTGCCGCGCGGCTTGAGCACGCGGTTCATCTCCTTGAGGGCCACATCCTTGTGCGTCATGTTGCGCAGGCCAAAAGCCACGCTCACCACGTCGAAGTAGTTGTCGGGAAAAGGCAGCGCCTCGGCATCGCACACCATGGTGGGCAGATGAATGCCTTTGTCGATCAGGCGGTCACGCCCCACACGCAGCATGGCTTCGTTGATGTCGGTGTGTACCACCTGGCCGCTCTTGCCGACCTTCTTGGCAAAGGCCAGTGACAGGTCGCCCGTACCGCCGGCGATATCCAGCGCACGCTGGCCTTCCTTGAGGTTGGCGACCATCACGGTGTATTGCTTCCAGATGCGGTGCAGCCCACCAGACATCAGGTCGTTCATCACGTCGTACTTGCTCGCAACCGAATCGAACACGCCGCGCACTTTGCGCGCCTTGTCCTTTTCATCAACCGTCTCAAATCCAAAGTGGGTGGTACTCATAGTTCGAATGCTAGCAAGCTCTGCAACGCCTCTCCTGACAAACCCCGCCATATGGGCGGGTATGCAATCAAAGGCATTTGATGCTGCAGCTTAATATGATCAAGCGCATGCAGCTATCAAATTCATAGCTTTATATACAAAATATTTCGTCTGATCCACGCAGCGCATGGCCTGCACAGCGCTCTGCCCCGCGCAGCGGCGCGCTTTTTCCGATCAATGGTGGTGACCGCAGCCCCCGCCTGAAGCGCCAGCCTTGGACGCCATGGGCTGGTCGCGGTCCACGCCGGCCGCCTGCAACCTGTCCAGATAACCCTGCCACAGCTCGCTCTGGCGCTCGCCCAGTTCGTACAGGTACTGCCAGCTGTAGAGACCGCTTTCGTGGCCGTCCGAGAAGATGGGCTTGATGGCGTAGTTACCCACCGGCTCCACGGCAACGATGGTCACATCGCGCTTGCCAGTCTGCAGCACCTCCTGCCCCGGGCCATGGCCCTGCACCTCGGCAGAGGGCGAATACACGCGCAGCAGCTCGAACGGCAGCTTGAATGCAGCGCCATCGGCGTACTGCACCTCCAGCACGCGCGAGGCGCCATGCACGGTCAGCGCGGTCGGTGTCGGGGTGTCGCGGTTCAAGCCAGCCATGGGGTTCCTTTACAGCTCCGCAGCTCGCACTGCAGATAAAACAGCCTCTTGCGCACATCTGGCGTGCGCAATGCTATCAAAAACAATAGCAATTATGACGCAACCAGGCGCTCGAGCGCCGCAACCATGCGCGCCTCGGCGGCAGGCAGCTGCGCGGCCAGTTCAGCCTCCAGTGCAACGCTGCGCTCGCGCTGCACCGCAGCCCATACCGAGCCCGGAAAGTGGCTGTCGTCGCTGTAGCGGGCAATCACATGCCAATGCAGATGCGGCACCATATTACCCAGCGCCGCCACATTGATCTTGCGGGGCGCAGGAGTCATTGCGCGCAGCGCCAGCTCCACGGCCACGACGGCATCCATGCACCACTGGCGCTGCTCGGCAGGCAGAGCGGAGAACTCCGCCACATGCGCGGCCCAGACCACACGATAAAAAGCAGGAAAACCCGCTTCTTGCGCATGGATGACACGCAAGGCGCCGCCCGCGCGGGCGCCCTGCCACACCAGGCGGCCGCCTGTGCCGTGGCACAGCGGGCAACCGGGGTTCGGTTCGATGGCAGGATTCGTCATACCAGCACCCGTTCAATGCCGCCGTTGTTGGCGCGCTGCACGTATTCGGGCATCCAGTTTTCGCCCAGAATCTCGCGCGCCATCTCGACGACGATGTAATCGGCCTCCAGCAGGCCGTTCTGCAGATCGTCCTGGTAGCGGTTGAGGCCCTGCAGGCAGCTCGGGCAACTGGTCAGGATCTTGACGTTGTCCTTGGCGTCCACCTTGCCTTCGTCGCGCAACTGAGCCTCGCCCTTGCGGATTTCTTCGGTCTTGCGAAAACGGATCTGGGTCGAGATATCGGGACGGGTCACGCCCAGCGTGCCCGATTCGCCGCAGCAGCGCTCGCTCTTGAGCACGTTGTCGCCCACCAGCGCCTTCACGGTTTTCATCGGATCCTGCTGCTTCATCGGCGTATGGCAGGGGTCGTGGTACAGGTACGCGCTCTTGCCCTGCAAGGTCACACCCTTCTCCAGCAGGTATTCATGGATGTCGATGATGCGGCAGCCCGGGAAGATCTTGTCGAACTGGTAGCCCTGCAGCTGGTCGTAGCAGGTACCGCAGCTCACCACCACGGTCTTGATGTCCAGGTAGTTGAGCGTGGTTGCCACGCGATGGAACAGCACCCGGTTGTCGGTGATCATCTTCTCGGCCTTGTCGAACTGGCCGCTGCCGCGCTGTGGATAACCGCAGCACAGGTAACCCGGCGGCAGCACGGTCTGCACACCGGCATGCCACAGCATGGCCTGCGTGGCCAGGCCCACCTGGCTGAACAGGCGCTCCGAGCCGCAACCGGGGAAGTAGAACACTGCCTCGGTCTCCGAATTGGTGGTTTTCGGGTCGCGGATGATGGGCACGTAGTCCTTGTTCTCGATGTCGAGCAAGGCACGCGCCGTCTGCTTGGGCAAGCCGCCAGGCAGCTTCTTGTTGACGAAGTGGATCACCTGCTCCTTGATCGGTGCAGTGCCGACACTCGCTGGCGGGTGCGCGGTCTGGCGTCTGCCCAGCCCCTTGAGCACATCAACGGCCAGCCGCTGGGCCTTGAAGCCCACGCCCACCATGGTCTTGCGCAGCAGCTTGATGGTATCGGGATTGGTGGCATTGAGCATGGCCATCGCCACCTTATTGCCGGGGCGGAAGCTCTTCTTGCCCATCTGGCGCAGCAGGTTGCGCATGTTCATGGTCACGTCGCCAAAGTCGATCTTGACCGGGCATGGCGTGGCGCATTTGTGGCAGACCGTGCAGTGGTCCGACACGTCCTCAAACTCCTGCCAATGGCGGATGGACACGCCACGGCGCGTCTGTTCCTCGTAGAGGAATGCCTCCACCAGCAGTGATGTCGCCAGAATCTTGTTGCGCGGCGAATACAACAGGTTGGCGCGCGGCACATGGGTGGCGCACACCGGCTTGCACTTGCCGCAGCGCAGGCAGTCCTTGACCGAATCGGCAATCGCGCCGATATGGCTTTGCTGCATGATGAGCGATTCATGCCCCATCAGGCCAAACGACGGCGTGTAGGCATTGGTCAGATCGGCATACATCAGCGACTTGCGCGATTTGTCGCCGGCATAGGTCTGCTCCAGCAGCAGGCGGCGCTCTTCGGGGCGCAGCAGCTTGCCCTTGTTGAAGTGGCCGTGCGGGTCGATCTTGGCCTTGTACTCGGCAAAGGGGCGCAGTTCGTCGTCGCTCAGAAACTCCAGCTTGGTGATGCCAATGCCATGCTCGCCCGAGATCACCCCACCCAGGCTGCGAGCCAGGGTCATGATGCGCGCCACCGCCGCATGGGCCGTGGTGAGCATCTCGTAGTCATCGCTGTTGACGGGCAGGTTGGTGTGCACATTGCCGTCCCCCGCGTGCATGTGCAGTGCCACGAACACGCGGCCCTTGAGCACACGCTGGTGAATGGCCACCACCTCGTCCATGATCGGCTGGTAGGCCGAGCCGGTGAAGATCGCAGCCAGCGGCGCGCGCAGATCGGCCTTCCAGCTGGCGCGCAGGGTATGGTCCTGCAACAGCCGGAACTGGCCTTCCACGTTGTTCAGCCAGCCCTGCCAGCGTCCATGCACCTCGGTCACCAGCGACAGGGCCTGCGCCACGCGGTCTTCCAGCAGCTCGGCGGACGGAATCTCGCTCGCATCGTCCTGCTTGCCCAGCGGCAGTTGGCCATTGGCAAAAAAGGCGTGCAACTCGTCGCACAGCTTGATCTTGTTCTGCAGCGACAGTTCGATATTGATGCGCTCGATGCCATCGGTGTATTCGGCCATACGCGGCAGCGGAATCACCACGTCTTCGTTGATCTTGAAGGCGTTGGTGTGGCGGCTGATGGCCGCCGTGCGCTTGCGGTCCAGCCAGAATTTCTTGCGTGCCTCGGGGCTGATGGCAATGAAGCCTTCGCCACTGCGCGAATTGGCGATGCGCACCACTTCGCTCGTCACGCGTGCCACGTCGTCCGGGTTGTCGCCCACGATGTCGCCAAACAGCACCATCTTGGGCAGGCCGCCATGCTTCTTGCTCTTGGTGGCATAGCCCACAGCCTTCAGGTAGCGGTCATCCAGGTGCTCTAGCCCCGCCAGCAGCACACCCGAGCGCTTTTGCTCGGCGAACATATAGTCCTTGATCTCGACGATCGAAGGCACCGCATCCTTGGCATTGCCAAAAAACTCCAGGCACACCGTGCGGGTGTGCTCCGGCATGCGGTGCACCACCCAGCGCGCGCTGGTGATGAGGCCATCCGTGCCTTCCTTCTGCACGCCCGGCAGGCCCGAGAGGAACTTGTCGGTCACATCCTTGCCCAGGCCTTCCTTGCGGAACTTGTAGCCTGGAATGTCGAGGCGCTCCGTGCGCAGCAGCTTCTTGCCCTCGGCATCGAGGTACTTCAGTTCGAAGCTGGCCATCTCGGCGTCGTGGATCTTGCCCAGGTTGTGGTGCAGGCGCGTCACCTCCAGCCACTGCGCATCCGGCGTCACCATGCGCCAGCTGGCCAGGTTGTCCAGCGCCGTCCCCCAGAGAACGGCCTTCTTGCCGCCCGCATTCATGGCGATGTTGCCGCCAATGCACGATGCCTCGATCGATGTCGGGTCCACGGCAAACACAAAGCCGCCGCGCTCGGCCGCATCGGCAACGCGCTGCGTCACCACACCAGCCTGCGACCAGACGGTGGGCACCGGGTGGTCCACGCCGGGCAGAGACACCATCTCCACCTCAGTCATCTTTTCCAGCTTTTCGGTATTGATGACCGCGCTGCGCCAGGTCAGCGGAATCGCACCGCCTGTATAGCCGGTGCCGCCGCCGCGCGGCACGATGGTCAGACCCAGCTCGATACAGGCCCGGACGAGCCCCGCAATTTCTTCTTCGCCATCGGGTGTCAGCACCACAAAGGGGTATTCGACGCGCCAGTCGGTGGCATCGGTCACATGGCTCACGCGCGAGAGGCCATCGAACTTGATATTGTCCTTGGCCGTGATGCGCCCCAGGGCGCGCTGCACCTTGCGGCGCAGCTCGGTCGCCTCCTGCAAGGTTGTGTCGAACTCGGACACTGCGACCTGGGCCGCTTCGATCAACTGCCCCACCAGCGCATCGCGCGCGGCGTCTTCTGCGGGTGCGCGGCGCTTCTGCACTTCAGCCAGGCGGTGGTGCAAGGCTTCCACCAACTGCTTGCGGCGGCCGGGGTTGTGCAGCAGATCGTCCTGCAGGTAGGGGTTGCGCTGCACCACCCAGATATCGCCCAGCACTTCGTAGAGCATGCGGGCCGAACGGCCCGTCTTGCGCTCCTGGCGCAGTTGGCCCAGCAGGTTCCATGCGTCGAAACCCAGCAGGCGAATCACGATTTCACGGTCGGAGAACGAGGTGTAGTTGTAGGGAATCTCGCGGAGACGGGCTGGCCCGTCGACCTGTGCTTGCAAGGTGGCCAGCGCAATCGGTGCATTCATGGATGAAACCTGTATGGGAGCGTGGGGCTCCCTGGGAGTTGGCAGTGGGGGCACCGATTTTATGACATGGGGCAATTACGCATGGCTGTAGCCTGCAAAAGCAGATAGGCCGCTCCAGTTCTTGACCATCAAAGCCTTTTGCCAAGAACAGGAATTTTTCTCTATTTTTCTCATTTGATCGAATTTGAGCATTTAATCAGGGCCGGTCATGCCTAACACAGATGTTTGACTGCCTTGTGTGACACCCCCAACGATGGACTAGGCAAATTCCCGGGTGGTTACATTTTTTCTTTCAACCTAGAATACAGCCTGTCTTACAATCGTAACGTCTTGTATTTGTTGACGCTGTATGCCTGTACAACCGGGTTTCCCCAGTTGCTTCACCAACGGCGATATGCCACAACGTCACAGAACATTCACAAACGCCTCATACGATTCGTTTTTGAGCGTTTTTCATAACCCAGGAGCATTCATGCACTTCAAGCGTTTGGCCATCGCTGCCGGTATCGCAGCCACCACGAGCCTGTCCGCCCATGCAGTCACCGACATCCAATGGTGGCATTCCATGACCGCCGTGAACAATGAGTGGGTCAACGATCTGGCCAAGGAGTTCAACGAAAGCCAGAAGGAATACAAGATTGTTCCTACCTACAAGGGCACCTACGACGAATCGATGACCGCAGCCATCGCGGCCTTCCGCTCGGGCAATGCGCCAGACGTTTTGCAGGTGTTTGAAGTGGGCACCGCCACGATGATGGCATCCAAGGGCGCCTCGGTGCCCGTGGGCAAGGTAATGGCCGACGCTGGCGTGTCGTTCGACCCCAAGGCCTACATCCCTGCCGTGGCCGGTTACTACACCGCCCCCAACGGCCAGATGCTGAGCTTCCCGTTCAACAGCTCGACCACCATCTTCTATTACAACAAGGACGCCTTCAAGAAGGCCGGCCTGAACCCCGACAAGGCCCCCACCACCTGGCCTGAAGTGTTTGAAGCCGCCAAAAAGCTCAAGGCCAGCGGCCACAGCTGCCCCATGACCCTGGCATGGCAGGGCTGGACCCAGCTGGAGTCCTTCTCCACCTGGCACAACGTCGAGTTCGCCACCGAGCAGAACGGCCTGAGCGCCAATGGCTACAAGGCGCGCATGAAGATCAATTCTCCACTGCACGTCAAGCACATCGACAATCTGGCTGCTGCCGCCAAGGCAGGCGAGTTTGTCTACAAGGGCCGTGGCTCGATTCCCCAGGCATCGTTCACTGCTGGTGAGTGCGCAATGATCCAGACCTCGTCGGGCTTCTATGGGGACGTGGCCAAGAATGCCAAGTTCGCCTACGGCTTGTCGACCCTGCCTTACTACCCCGATGTCAAAGGCGCGCCACAGAACACCGTCATCGGCGGCGCCTCGCTGTGGGTGATGGCTGGCAAGTCGGCCGAGCACTACAAGGGCGTGGCCAAGTTCTTCGAATTCCTGTCGCAGACCAAGGTGCAGGCCGCTTCGCACCAGCGCACCGGCTACCTGCCTGTGACCATGGCTGCCTATGACCTGACCGAAAAGTCCGGCTTCTACCAGAAGAACCCAGGCACCGACACGGCCGTGACGCAGATGATCCGCAAGGTGACCGACAACTCGCGCGGTATCCGCCTGGGCAACTATGTGCAGATCCGTACCATCGAGGACGAAGAACTCGAACAGGTCTGGGCTGGCAAGAAGAGCGGCAAGGAAGCGCTGGACTCCATCGTGACCCGCGGCAATGAACTGCTCGCCCGCTTCGAGAAATCGTACAAGAAGTAATCCTTTCACGGACTCGCATCTACCCTGTCTACACAGGGTGGATGCAGGCCTGATCCCGCCCTCCGGACGCTGAAAAATGCTCCGGCGGCTTTTTTGTTTTTAAGCTCCATCATGGAAAAACGCGTCCTTTTCCGATCCAAGTGGCTGCCCTGGGTGCTGATTACCCCGCAGTTGCTGATCATCGGCATTTTCTTTTTCTGGCCCGCCGCGCAGGCAGTGCTGCAGTCGTTCCAGATGGAAGACGCTTTCGGCATGAGTACGGAATGGGTCGGTCTCGACAACTTCCGCACCCTCTTCGCCGACCCCACCTATCTCGACTCGTTCTACCGCACCGCTCTCTTCTCGGTACTGGTGGCGGGTATCGGCATTGCCACTTCGCTGGCACTTGCCATTTTTGCGGATCGCATCGTGCGCTTCGCCATGGTCTACAAGACCATGCTCATCATTCCCTATGCCGTGGCGCCCGTGATCGCTGGTGTGCTGTGGATCTTCATGTTCTCGCCATCGCTGGGCGTGGTGTCATATTTCCTGGGCAAGCTGGGCTACACCTGGAACCACCTGATGAATGAAAACCAGGCCATGGCGCTGATCGTGCTGGCCTCGGTGTGGAAGCAGATCTCGTACAACTTCCTGTTCTTCCTGGCTGGCCTGCAGTCCATCCCCAAGGCACTGATTGAAGCGGCCTCCATTGATGGTGCCGGTCCATGGCGCCGCTTCTGGAACATCCAGCTGCCACTGCTCTCGCCCACCACCTTCTTCCTGCTGGTGATCAACATCGTCTACGCCTTCTTTGACACCTTCGGCATCATCGATGCGGCCACCCACGGCGGCCCTGGCCAGTCGACGTCGATCCTGGTCTACAAGGTGTATCTGGATGGCTTCAAGGCGCTCGACCTGGGCGGCTCGGCGGCACAGTCCGTAATTCTGATGTGTATTGTGGTTGTGCTGACGGTGATCCAGTTCCGCTACGTTGAAAAGAAAGTGCAGTACTGATCATGGTGGACCGCAACCCCTGGCTCAATTTCTTCTCGCACGCCGTACTCATCCTCGGCGTGGCCATCGTGGCCTTTCCGCTGTATCTGGCGCTGGTGGCTTCGACGCACACCTCCACCGAGATCGTGCAGGCGCCCATGCCGCTGCTGCCCGGCACCCATATGTGGGAAAACTACAAGGAAGCGCTGATCGGCTCCGGCAAGCTGGGCTCCAACACCAATGTGGTGCACATGATGTGGGTGAGCTTTGTCGTGGCCATCATCATCACCGTGGGCAAGATCGCGATCTCGCTGCTGTCGGCGTTCGCCATCGTCTACTTCCGCTTTCCCTTCAAGATGGTCTGCTTCTGGGCGATCTTCCTGACGCTGATGCTGCCTGTGGAAGTGCGTATCCTGCCCACGTACAAGGTCGTGGCCGAGCTGGGCCTGCTCAACAGCTACGCCGGCTTGTCGCTGCCGCTGATCGCTTCGGCAACCGCCACCTTCCTGTTCCGCCAGTTCTTTCTGACGGTACCGGACGAGTTGGTGGAGGCCGCGCGCATTGACGGCGCCGGCGCCATGCGCTTTTTCAAGGACATCCTGGTGCCCCTGTCCAAGACCTCGATCGCGGCCCTGTTCGTGATCCAGTTCATCTACGGCTGGAACCAGTACCTGTGGCCGCTTCTGATGACCACCTCGGAGGACATGTACCCCGTTGTCGTGGGCATCAAGCGCATGGTTGCTGGCGGCGGTGAAGCTGCCATCGACTGGAACATCGTGATGGCCACGGCCATCCTCGCCATGCTGCCACCAACCCTGGTGGTGATGCTGATGCAAAAGTGGTTTGTCAAAGGCCTGGTGGATACCGAAAAGTAATCCCCCGTCTTGCCCATCCACCATCTTTGACCGATTGAAAAAAAACCCGTTATGGCTTCCATCTCTCTCAAGAACATCGTCAAACGCTATGGCAGCGGCAAGTCTGCCGTGCCCGTCATCCACGGCGTCAACGCCGAAATCAAGGACGGCGAATTCATCGTGCTGGTCGGCCCGTCGGGCTGCGGCAAATCGACCCTGCTGCGCATGATCGCGGGCCTGGAAGAGATCACCGGCGGTGACCTGATGATCGGCGACCAGGTCGTCAACAACCTGGAGCCCGCCAAGCGCAACATCGCCATGGTGTTCCAGAACTATGCGCTCTACCCGCACATGAGCAACTACGAGAACATGGCCTATGGCCTGAAGCTCGCCAAGGTGCCCGAGGACGAGATCAAGCGCCGCGTGGACAAGGCTGCCAAGATTCTGGAGCTGTCGCACCTGCTGGACCGCAAGCCGCGCCAGCTGTCGGGCGGCCAGCGCCAGCGCGTGGCCATGGGCCGCGCCATCGTGCGCCAGCCCCAGGTCTTTTTGTTTGACGAGCCCCTCTCCAACCTGGACGCCAAGCTGCGCGGCCAGACCCGTATCGAAATCCAGAAGCTGCACGCCGAGCTGGGTATCACCAGCCTGTTCGTGACCCACGACCAGGTCGAGGCGATGACCCTGGCCCAGCGCATGATTGTGATGAACGGCGGCAATGTGGAGCAGTTCGGCACCCCCGAAGAGGTCTACCACACCCCCGCCTCCACCTTTGTGGCCGGCTTCATCGGCTCGCCCCCGATGAACCTGCTCAAGAATGCCCCTGGTGGCAAGTCTGGCCAGATTCTGGGTATCCGCCCTGAGCACATCGACCTGGTGCCTTCGGGCGGCTGGGAATTCAAGGTGGACACCGTCGAGCTGCTGGGCGCAGAACGCCTGCTGTATGGCAAGGTGGGCGGCGAAGACCTGACCGTGCGCGTGGAAGAAGGCCAGGCCTACCCCAAGCCCGGCGAGACGGCGCGGATCCAGGCACGCGAAGACCGCCTGCACTGGTTCAACGCCGAAACCGGCAAGCGTATCTAAAACAATGGCGGGTCGATGTGCGGCGCCTCAGGCCTTTTCTGAAGCAACCACCGCGGCCCGCCATACAACCCACAGCACCAACAAGCGCCCAAACTCATACTTTGCGGCGCTTTTTTACGCACTGCGGTTGCTGCTTTTGCCGAAGGTCTATAGCCAAACACAGCTTTTGTGCCCATTTCTCAAGGGCCAATAGCTACTAATTTGATAGTAATCGAGAACGCCATGACACCCTCCACCCACTGGCCCTATCCCCGCTGGATCGCCCACCGAGGCGCTGGCAGGCTTGCACCCGAAAACACCATGAGCGCCTTCCGTCTGGGCGCCTCGTTCGGCTACCGGATGTTTGAATGCGACGCCAAGCTCAGCAGCGACGGAGTGCTGTTTCTAATGCACGATGCGGACCTCAAGCGCACCACCAACGCCCAGGGCACGGGCAGTGACCTCAGCATGGGCGCGCTGGCCCAGCTTGATGCCGGCAGTTGGCATTCGCGCAGCCATGCGGGCGAAAACCTGCCCACGCTGGAAGCCCTGGCCCGTTGGTGCCTGGCCAACCACTATTTCCTCAATGTGGAGATCAAGCCCACGCCCGGACAGGAGTTGGAAACCGGCCGCGCCACCGGCGCGCTGATGAACCGCATCTGGCCCCCAACTGTGGTGCCACCGCTTTTCACCTCGTTCAAGCCCGATTCGCTGCGGGGAGCCCGCGAGGTTGCGCCGCACATCCCGCGAGGCCTGCTGGTGGACAAGTTTGCCGACGGCACGGGCGAGGCTGACCTACAACTGGCTGTGGAACTGGGCTGCCAGGCCCTGGTGCTCAACCATGCGCTGTGGAACGCCGCGCTGGTGGCCAAGGTACACGCCGCTGGCCTCTACTGCAGCAGCTACACCGTCAATGACGAATGGGCCGCCCAGCGCCTGATCGATCTGGACACGGACGGCATCATCACCGACCGGGTGGACCTGTTCAGCCCCGCCCAGGACGGTCCGAAGCTATGAAAAATGGAGCGTACAGCGTTTGCTCCCTCTGATTTTGGGATGAGAATCATAAGAACCATGGAGTGACGTGCGCAGACTGCTCCTGCCTTGATCGCACGCACAAAAAAGCCCGGCAATGCCGGGCTTTTTGCCAAAGCGCCTGGCCTCAGTCCATCTTGGTACCCGATGCCTTGACGGCCGCCGCCCAGCGCGGCATTTCGCCCGCCAGGAATTTGGCGAACTCTTCGGCGCCCAGGAAAGCAGGATCGGCACCCTGCTCCACCATTCGCCCGCGCACGTCGGGCATCTGCATCACCTGGCCAAAGGCACTGCTGAGCTTGGCCACCACCTCCTTGGGCGTACCAGTGGGGGCGAGGAAACCGTAGAAGCCCACCACCTCGAAGCCCTTGAGCCCGCTCTCGATAGCCGTGGGCACTTCGGGCAGCGCTGGGTTGCGATCCTTGCTGGTCACGGCCAGCGCGCGCACCTTGCCCTGCTTGTGGTAGGCGGCAGCCTGCGGAATGCTCTCGGCCATGAACTGCACCTGGCCACCCACCAGATCGGTGAAAGCCGGTGCGCTGCCTTTGTAAGGGATATGGACCAGATCAAGGCCGGTCGTGCTCTTGAACATCTCGGGCACCAGATGGCTGATGCCGCCATTGCCCGCCGAGCCGAAGTTGACCTTGCCCGGATTGGCCTTGGCGTAGGCAATGAACTCCTGCAGATTCTGGGCCGGCACCTTGTTGTTGACCAGCAACGCCAGCGGCTGCATGGCCGTGCGCGCCACAGGCGTGAAGTCCTTCAAGGTGCTGTAAGGCAGCTTCGGATAGAGCGCGGGGTTGATCACCATCACGCCAGTATTGGCGAGCATCAAGGTGTAGCCGTCAGCGGGCGACTTCATCACATCCTGCGCACCCACCGCGCCACCTGCGCCGGGCTTGTAATCCACGATGATGGGCTGGCCCAGCACGCCCTGGAGCTTGTCGGTCAGCAGACGGGCATGCTGGTCCAGCGGGCCGCCAGCCGGAAAGCCGATGACGACGCGTATCGGCTTGGAGGGAAACGGCTGCTGTGCCTGCGCGGCGGTCACAAATGCCAGCCCAGCCACAACGGACAGGCCGATCTGCACAAATTTCTTCATCGAATGTCTCCCACAGGTTGTTATCAAAAGAGAAGCTGGCAGCGCAAGCTCTGCCTCATTTATAACGACAAAACTACCAAGAACCCTTTTACCGCAAGCGCCAGCTACTCACTTTTTTGATGGGCGCCGAGCATTCCCGACAGCACAGGCACCGGTATCTCCGGGGCATGCCCTGCTGCCTTGCGGCGCCTCCACACCCACAGCCACCCCAGGCACTGCAACGCGGTCAAAACCACCAGCATATCAAGCGCCAGCTGGGCTGCCCATAGATGCTTGCTCATGTCACGCACGCCTTCGCCCAGCAGCACGATGATGAGCTGCGACACCACAAACAGCCCCAGCAGCAGGCCTCCCGTCGCCAGCTGACGGAGCCCGCTGGCATGGCGGCTGCGGCTGGCTGCAAAAAGCAGCAGGGAGCCCAGCAGGAACAGCGGCGCCAGCGGCGTGATGGTGCGCTCGCGCACTTCGGTCATGCGCAGCAGCAGGTCCGTCACCCCAGGTGCTCCGCCTTCCACCCGCCTGAGGTAGAAATTTCCAGGAAACACATGGAAGTACTGCACCGTGAAATGGCTGGGCAACGCATATTCGGCCAGGCGCCACAGAACTTGCGGATGGTGCAGGTAGGGCCGCAGCACGTCGGCCTTGCCCAGCTTGGGCGTGACGGGGTAGCAGGTGTGCTCGGTGTGCTGCACCTGGGTGCCGCCCGGGCCGGAGAGCGCATTGCCCCAGGCATCCACACCAATGCAGGCGCGCCGGTCTGCCGGCACGCCCAGGCCATCAAGCTGCGCAGGCGTCAGCACCATGTACGAGCCCAGATACACCCCATGGTAGGCATTGAGCCCCGCATTCTTGCCGATCAGCAAGGGCACCAGACACACCACCTGTACGGCAAACAGCAGCTTGAGGAGTGCCCTGTCGGGCACCATCCGCTGCCACCGGCTGGCAGCCCACACGCACACCAGCGCCAGCAGCGGCAGATAGAAGTACTGCACCTTGGCCAATCCGCACACCAGGGCCCCGAGGCCCAGGCACAGGAGCCGCACCGTCCGGCGCGATGCCAGCATGCCCACCAGCAACAGGGGCAGCGCAACCAGGCACGCGTATTCGGCATAGAGCGACTGGGCCATGCCAATGTTGTGCGCCATGAAGAACACGGACAGCCAGCCCAGGGCAAACACCGTGCACCACACCGCCCCGCGCTGCAATGCGACTGCACACTGCCAGGCCAGCACGCCGGCATACGCCAGCAGCAGCAGCTTGGCCGCCAGCGCAGTGCGGGAGATATCGAAAACCGCCCCCGGCAGGTAGCGCTGCACCCAACCCGCAAAGGTGAAGATATGGGAGGCCAGTTCTGGATTGCCAGGCATGCGGAAGGGTCGCTCCGGCAGCGCCCAGCGAATGCCGTCCCCCAGTGGAGTCAGGTACAGATGACCGACAACGCGCTGGAAATCATTGGTATCGACAAACAGCAAGGCCTGCGATCCCCAGATCAGGGCCACGCCAGCGACTCCCGCAACAAAGAAACCAATAAAGAAAAGCCACCTGGAACGGCGGCTTGGCGGGGTCTGTGCGGAAGTCATCCCGCAATTATGTCTGAAT
Source organism: Comamonas odontotermitis (assembly GCF_040396735.1). Taxonomy (GTDB): domain Bacteria; phylum Pseudomonadota; class Gammaproteobacteria; order Burkholderiales; family Burkholderiaceae_C; genus Comamonas; species Comamonas odontotermitis_C. Next base: position 77,670 of record NZ_JBEBNZ010000007.1, on the reverse strand, counting down.
TGTAAAGCTGAAAGGGGCTAACGCCGCCAGCCACCCAGCACGGCCCACTGACTGGTAGTGAGAGTCAATACCAGGAGCGCATAACCCGCCACACTTCCGTCGCGTCCCTGCCACAGCAGTGCTACAAAAAGCGCAGCACATCCAGCCAGAAAATGCAGCGCCAACTGCCCATACCAGGGCAGGAGCGGTGTCGCCTTGCGCGCAAACACCCAGCGCGCGAGCACCAGGAGCACCGCCAAGAAGGCGGCGGGGGCACAGAAATTCAACAGATGCCACAGGCTGGCGATAGCAGGCATAAAACGAGGTGATTGATATAAGTCAAGGTGGTACTGACACGACAAGCGCTGGTTTGGCAGAGATTTTATAATCCATGCCATGGCAGTTTGGGCCCTGGGCATCAACCACACGACGGCGCCGGTCGATATACGCGGCCGGTTTGCATTTGCACTCGACAAGATTGCGCCGACTTTGCAGAGTCTGCGCTCCTCGATTTCGGGTGTGCATAGCCACGCCGGTGTGGAAACCGCCATCCTGTCCACCTGCAACCGCACCGAGATTTACTGCGCTGCCCGCGAGCCAGCGCTGGACCACACCCTGCGCTGGCTGGCCCAAAGCGGTAATCTGCCGCCCGAGGCGCTGCAGAAATACACCTATTCCCTGCAGGACGGCTTTGCCGCACGCCATGCTTTCCGCGTGGCCAGCGGGCTCGACTCCATGGTGCTGGGCGAGGCGCAGATTCTCGGCCAGATGAAAAATGCCGTGCGAGCCGCCGAAGACGCCGGCTCGCTGGGCACCACGCTCAACCAGCTCTTCCAGCGCAGCTTTGCCATCGCCAAGGAAGTGCGCTCCTCCACCGAGATCGGCGCGCACAGCATCAGCATGGCGGCCGCGGCCGTGCGCCTCGCAGGCCAGCTGTTCGAGGAACTCACCAAGATTCGCGTCCTGTTTGTCGGCGCCGGCGAGATGATTGAACTGTGCGCCACGCACTTTGCGGCCAAGCAGCCTGCGCACATCACCATCGCCAACCGCACCCTGGAGCGCGGCGAAAAGCTGGCCGCGCAGTTTGGCGCCAGCACCATGCGCCTGTCCGAGCTGCCCGATCACCTGCACGAGTACGACGCCATCATCAGCTGCACTGCGTCCAGCCTGCCCATCATTGGCCTGGGCGCGGTGGAAAGCGCACTCAAAAAGCGCAAGCGCCGCCCGATCTTCATGGTCGATCTGGCCGTGCCGCGCGATATCGAAGCCGAGGTCAAGGACCTGGGCGATGTGTATCTCTACACCGTGGACGACCTCGCCCATGTCGTCAAGGCCGGGCAGGAGCTGCGCCAGGCTGCCGTGGTGCAGGCCGAAACCATCATCGACACGGGCGTGCAGCGCTTCGTGCAGTGGATGGACCAGCGCGCCCCCGAAGGCGGCGCGGTGCCGCTCATCCAGCAGATTCACGCGCAGGCCGACGTCTGGCGCGCAGCCGAGATCGAACGCGCCAAAAAGCGCCTGGCCAAGGGCGAAGATGTGGATGCCGTGCTCGAAGCCCTCTCGCGCGGCCTTGCGCAGAAGATGCTGCACGGCACCATGGCCGAGTTGCACGCGGGTGACGCCGATGCACGCGCGCAGACCGCCGATGTGGTTTCGCGCCTCTTCCTGCGCAACCAGCGCGGCGGCCAGTCCGGCTTGTAGCGGACGCTGCACTTGCTGCAGCCATTCGCCTCGCTCCCCTTCCTCTTTGCTCCTGTTTTTGATTACCTGCCGCGCATCTGGCGGGCGCTACAGGGCTATCTGACACAAAGAATCATCATGAAAGACTTCCTCCGCCAGCAGCTGGAACGCTATGCCGAACGCCTCAAGGAGCTGGATTTCCTGCTCTCGCGCGAAGACATCATGGCCAACATGCCGCAGTTCATGAAGCTCTCGCGCGAGCACACCGATGTGGCCGCCGTGGCAGAACGCTATGCACGCTTTGTGCAGGTGGAATCGGACATCGCCGGTGCCCGCGACATGCTGGCCGACCCGGACATGGCCGACATGGCGCAGGAAGAGATCACCAACGGCGAAGCCGAGCTGGAACAACTGGCGGCCCAGCTGCAGCGCATGCTGCTGCCCAAGGACCCGGATGACGCCCGCCCCGCCTTCGTTGAAGTGCGGGCAGGCACGGGCGGCGACGAATCGGCGCTGTTTGCCGGCGACATCACCCGCATGTACACGCGCTACGCCGAACGCATGGGCTGGAAGGTCGAGATCATGAGCGCCAACGAAGCAGAACTCGGCGGCTACAAGGAAGTGGTGCTGCGCATCGATGGCGGTGACAACGTATACGGCACCTTGCGCTTTGAAAGCGGCGGCCACCGCGTGCAACGCGTCCCCGCGACCGAAACGCAGGGCCGCATCCACACCAGCGCCTGCACCGTGGCCGTGATGCCCGAGCCCGACGAGCAGCAGGCCATCACCCTGAATCCGGCTGACCTGCGCATTGACACCTTCCGCGCCAGCGGCGCGGGCGGCCAGCACATCAACAAGACCGATTCGGCCGTGCGCGTGGTGCACTTGCCCACCGGCATCGTGGCCGAATGCCAGGACGGCCGCAGCCAGCACAGCAACAAGGCCAAGGCCCTGCAGGTGCTGCAGGCCCGCATTCAGGAAAAGGAACGCAGCGAGCGGGCCGCCAAGGAAGCGGCCATGCGCAAGGGCCTGATCGGCTCGGGCGACCGCAGCGACCGCATCCGCACCTACAACTTTCCGCAGGGCCGCTGCACCGACCATCGCATCAACCTGACCCTGTACAAGCTGGGCTTCATCATGGATGGCGACCTGAAGGAGCTGATGGACGCCCTGCAATCGGAGCGCGAAGCCGAACTGCTGGCCGAGCTGGAAGTCAACCAGTAAACCCGTAAGACTGGCGCACCATGTTCACCCACCGCCCCGGTATTGCCATACGCTCAGCGTTGTGTATCGCGTTGGCACTGGCTGCCAGCACCGCCTCAGCCCAACTGGCGCGCAAGCCATCGATGTACGAAGACGGGCGCGCGGCTGGCACCGCCCCGCCGCAGGAGCTGATGGCGCGGCCTGCAGGCACGCCCACGCCCTCGCAAGCCATGGGCAATCACAGCAGCCAGCCTTTTGCGGCAGCGCTGCATAGCCAGGCGGAGTTTGACCAGCTCGCCCGCGTCTACAACGCGGGCACGCCGCTGGCCCAGCCGCATGTCATCTTTGTGATCGACCGCCAGGTCCGGCCGGCACCTCGCCTGTATTTCATCAACACCCCCCGTTTTCAGTTGCACGACCGCTTTCTGCGCGAGCAAGGCCTGCTCGCGGGCGGCAAGGAGGCGCTCAACCGCAACTACCGTGACGCGGGCCGCCGCTTCATTCTGGGCACCCTCAGCTGGCAGCCGCAGATCGATGGCTTTGTGTACGAGTTCTGGGAAGGCGACCAATTGACCGCCACCTTGCTGCGCGAGACCGAAGCCCGGCTGCAGGGCAGCTTTTTTGCACCCGTGCGCTTCAAGGCCAACTCCAGCGCGCAAGAGCAGGTGGCCACGGGCGCAGGCATCGCGCCGGTCACGCAAAGCGCCCTGATCGGCCAGCAGCGCTTCTTGCCGCTGAACCCTGGCCAGGCCGTAGGCCGCCTGCGCCTGGTGGACGATATCGACCAGGCGCGCGATCTGCAACCCAGCGACATCGTCGTGCTGCGCCAGGTGCCCATCACCTTGCCCCCTGTGGCTGGCGTGGTGACCGAGCAGCCCTCCACCATGGTCTCGCACGTCAACCTGCTCGCCAGGGGCTGGGGCGTACCCAATGCCTACGTGCGCGATGCCAGCCGCGTGCTGGCCGCCCACAACGGCCAATGGGTACAGTTGACCGTAGGCGCCAAGGACTACCAGCTGCGTGCCGCAACGGCCGACGAGCGCGAGAACGCCATCCAGAAATCGGCGCTCAAGCGCAGCGTTGCGGGCGCCAGCATCCACAAGGACACGCGAACGACCGCCCTGCAGCCGCTGGCCGCACTGCGCGCGCAAAATCGCAGCCAATGCGGGGCCAAGGCCGCCAATCTGGGCGAGGTGCTGCATGCCGCCATCGCAGGCATCAGTGTTCCTGACGGCTTTTGCGTGCCCTTTGGCAGCTACACCAGTGCCATGCAGCGCTTTGGCCTGGCAGAAAAAATGGCACGCATGCAGCAGCAACCCGGCTTTGACAGCGATGCCGCCGTACGCCGCACAGCTTTGGCAGCGCTGCGTGCCGAGATCGAGCAGATGTCGCTGGACGCCTCTCTCACCCAAAATCTGCAAGCACGCTGGGCCAGCCAGTTGCAGGCAGCAGGCGTGTTCGTGCGCAGCTCATCCAGTTCGGAAGATCTGCCCGGCTTCAGCGGTGCGGGCCTCTACACCACCGTGCCCAACGTAAAAGGCGAAGCCGCACTGCAGGATGCCGTGCGCAAGGTATGGGCCTCGGTCTTCAATTTCGAGGCCTGGGAGGCACGCCGCGCCGCAGGCATTGCGCAGGACGCCGTCGCCATGGCGGTGCTGGTGCAAAAGGCCGTGGATTCTGACGCCTCGGGTGTGATGGTGACGCGCGACCCGCTGGGTGGCACGCCTCACAGCGTTTTCATTGCTGCCAAGCGCGGCATCGGCATCCGCGTGGTGGAGGGCCGCCGCGTGGCCGAGCAGGTGCTGTACTCGCGCCGCAGCCGCGCCGTGCAGGTGCTCAGCCGCTCTGCCGAAGACACCGAACTGCGCCTTGCGCCCGGCGGCGGCGTGCAGGAAGTGGCAGTGGCACAGCGCCAGGTGCTGACGGACGCGCTGGTGCAACGCCTGGCAGATGCAGGTGCGGCGATCGAAGCGCGCTTTGGCGCCCGCACGCAGGACATCGAATGGGCCGTGACCGGTGATCGTATCCTGATCCTGCAATCCAGGCCTTTTGTGCAGTCTGTGCGCAACTAGCAAGCGCAGATTGCTATCAAAAACATAGAAATGAATGCACCCACTTCCATGACGGTTGCGCAGGCGCTGGCCCAGGCAGCTGCCCAAGGCATCGCGCGTATCGATGCGCAGATGCTGCTGCTGCACCTGTGCGGCCAGCCCACGCACAGCCGCGCCTGGCTCATCACCCATGATGGCGATGCCTTGACCGCCGAGCAGGCGGCGCAGTGGCAGCAGCTGCTGCAACGCCGCGCAGACGGCGAGCCCGTGGCCTACCTGACCGGCCACAAAGGCTTTTACGGGCTGGATCTGGCAGTGGACGCGCGCGTGCTGGATCCGCGCCCCGACACCGAAACCCTGGTGGATTGGGCACTGGAGTTGCTGCCCGTCAACGGGGAAGGCCCGCCGCAGCTGCGCTTGGCCGACCTGGGCACGGGCAGTGGCGCCATTGCGCTGGCCCTGCAGCATGAGCGGCCCGCCGCCGAGGTGTGGGCGGTGGATGCGAGCCTCGACGCGATTGCGGTCGCCAGGGCCAATGCGGCGCGGCTGCAATTGCCCGTTCACTTTGCCCACAGCCACTGGCTGTCGGCGCTGCAAGGCGACTTTGATGCCATCGTCACCAACCCGCCCTATATCCGCGATGACGACCCGCACATGCCCGCGCTGCGCCATGAGCCGCGCCAGGCCCTGACGAGCGGCGCAGACGGCCTGGACGATATCCGCCATATCGTAAACACCGCGCCACAGTACCTGCGAAGCGGCGGGTGGCTGTTGATCGAGCATGGCTGGGACCAGGCGGGCGATGTACGCGCCCTGCTCGCGGCACGGGGTTTTGCCCAGGTACAAAGCCGCAACGACCTTGCCGGCATCGAGCGCGCCAGCGGCGGGCAATGGACTTCCGTGAAATAATGGTCTCCATCCGGCTTGATAAAGGGCGGTCTGCCCTTACCTAAGCGCTAATTCACACAACACTGAAACCACTCTCCCAAGACGGAGCCAACCCATGAGCGATACCCAACAACGCATCGACCAACTGGTCAAGGGCAATGACATCGTGCTGTTCATGAAGGGAACAGCCAGCTTTCCACAGTGCGGCTTCTCCGGCCGTGCCGTGCAGATCCTCAAGGCCAGCGGCGTTGATGCGCGGAACATCACCACCGTGAACGTGCTGGAAGATCCCGAAATCCGCCAAGGCATCAAGGATTACAGCCAGTGGCCCACCATTCCCCAGCTGTATGTGAAGGGCGAATTCATCGGTGGCTCGGACATCATGATGGAAATGTACGAATCGGGTGAATTGCAGCAGCTGGTGGCTGCAGCCTGACACAGATCAATTTTCGATGAAAGCCGCCCGCGGGGCGGCTTTTTTGTGCGCGCCGCACGCCCCAGCAATGGCCTTGCCGCCTCTGGCAGCAGGCGCATGCGGTAAGCTGGCTGGGGTTTGGCATTGCATCCTTCAAGATCGGCAAGCCCGACCATGCCAATCCGGCCCTGCAAAGCCTGCAGCGCCGCCCTCACGAAAGCACTTGCCAGCCGATTGGCCGGCATGCGACCATTGAACAAATTTCAAGAATCGGCAGAGCCCACACGCCCTGCCAACGCTTTCGCCGATAGATGCGAGCAGCCGGTCTGCACTGCTCCAACCGTTTTTGCTTATGAATGTGACGCAGAGCCTCCTCACCATTGCCTTGCTGATTGCCCTCAGCGCCTTTTTCTCCACAGCGGAGATTTCGCTGGCTGCTTCGCGCCGCCTGCGGTTGCGGCAAATGGTGGACGATGGCGATGCGCGGGCTGCCCTTGTCATCCGCACGCAAGAGCAGCCCGGGGAATATTTCACGGTGGCGCAGATCGGCGTCAACGCAGTCGCCATTTTGGGCGGCGTGGTCGGTGAAGGAGCGCTCACCCCTTTCTTTGCAGCATGGACCGAGCCTTGGCTGGGTGCCGAGCGTGCCGCCACCGTTGGGTTTCTCGCCTCGTTCACCCTGGTGACTTCGCTGTTCATCCTGCTGGCCGACCTGCTGCCCAAGCGCCTGTCGATGACCGAGCCCGAGCGCCTGGCCGTGCTGGTGTGCCGGCCCATGCAGTGGCTCACGGTAGTGTTCAAGCCGCTGGTGTGGCTCTTCAACCGGCTGGCCACGGGTCTCACACAGCTCCTGGGCCTGCCCACGGTGCGAGATGAGCGCATCACCTCCGAAGACATCCTCGCACTGACCGAAGTGGGCGCCAAGACCGGCCTGCTCGCCATCGGAGAGCAGCAGGTGATCGCCAATGTGTTCGAGCTTGACTCGCGCACCGTGGGCTCGGCCATGACGCAACGCGACCGCATCGCCTTCTTCTACCAGGACGACAGCGACGACATCATCCGCGCCCGCATTGCCGAAGAGCCCTTTTCCACCTACCCGGTGTGCGTGGGCGATATCGACCACGTGGTGGGCTATGTCGATGCCAAGGATCTGTTCCAGCGCGTGCTGAACAACCAGCCCATCAAGCTGACCGACGAGGCGCTGGTGCACAAGGCGCTGGTGGTGCCCGACAGGCTGACGCTGGCCGAGGTGCTCACCCAGTTCCGCCAGGCGCACGAGGACTTCGCCATCATCGTCAATGAGTACAGCCTGGTGGTCGGCGTCGTCACGCTGAACGATGTGATGAGCACCGTGATGGGCGATCTGGTCGGCCCGTCGGATGAAGAGCTGATCGTGCGCCGTGACGAGACCTCATGGTTGATCGATGGCATCACACCCATCGAGGATGTGGAACGCGCCCTGCTGCTGAACGAGTTGCCGCATTCCGAAGAATATGAGACTCTGGCGGGTTTCCTGATGGTGATGCTGCGCCGCATTCCCCGCCGCACGGACAAGGTCGTCTGGGGCAAGTACCAGTTCGAGGTGATGGACGTGGACAGCTACCGCGTCGACCAGGTGCTGGTGACCGTGGTCGATCCCAACAAGGTGCCCGACACGCCGGTGCCACCGTCCACGCAAGGGTCCGGTAGCCTGACGCACTGAGCCGCCTCGCCAGGATGGCATTCACGCTGCGGCCCTGAACGGGGGAGCAATAAAAAACCACCTCGCGGTGGTTTTTGTATTTTCGGGCTTTGGCGCTTACTGAGTGGACGCAGGCAGCTATCAATCAAGGAGCAATCAAATTACTGATCAGGCTTCCGTTTTGTTTTCGAACAGCCATTGGCGCTGCGCGCCGTACACGAGGTTGGGATAGGTGTCCTTGCCTCGGCTGCCGTTGTAGCGGCCCAGGGCCATGAACAGGTCGCCGTTTTCACGGTCGATGTAGTGGCGCAGGATGACACAGCCAAAACGCAGGTTGGTCTGCATGTGGAACAGCTTGCCTGGATCGCCGTCGCCGATCACCCGCGTCCAGAAAGGCATCACCTGCATGTAGCCGCGTGCCCCCACGTTGGACATGGCGTACTTGCGAAAACCGCTTTCCACCTGCACGAGTCCGAGCACCAGCGATTCATCAAGACGCGCACGCTTGGCCTCGTACCACACGGTCTGCAGGAAATCGCGGCGCACCTCCCAATCGGGCTTACGGCGGCGCAGGCGGTCGCTCATCGAGCCAAGCCAGCGCAGGTAGCGAATCTTGGCTTCGGTCGAGACGAACACCGGCTCAGGCGGCGCCGCACTGTTGATGGCGGCACTGAGGGCCGAGCGCACGGAGTCGATCAAAGGCTCTTCCAGCTGACCGCCCGCATGCGCAGCCTGTGGTGCAGCCAGCCACGCGCCCGGCCCCGCCAGCAGCGAAGCCATGGCCGCGCGGCGCGATACACCTGCGGATGAAACAATGGACGAACCCGTCATCTCGACAATCCCTCAGAACGACTCTGCGCTTGTGCGCTTTTTTAAGATTTTTGAATACGGCTGGTGACAAAGCCCAGCACGTCAGCCACGGCCACCTTGGTGGCGGCGGTATCTCGGCGGTGCTGGTACTCCACCATGCCTTCCTGCAAACCGCGGTCACCCAGCACCACGCGGTGGGGCACGCCGATCAACTCCCAGTCGGCAAACATGGCGCCAGGGCGCTCGCCGCGGTCGTCCAGTATCACATCCACGCCCGCAGCCAACAAGTCTGCGTGTAGCTTTTCAGCCGCAGTCTTTACCGCTTCGCTGCGGTCCATGCCGATGGGGCAGACCACCACGGTGAACGGCGCAATCGCGTCGGGCCAGATGATGCCGCGCTCGTCATGGTTCTGTTCGATGGCGGCAGCTGGCAGGCGCGTAACGCCAATGCCGTAGCACCCCATCTCGAATTCGGCAGGCTTTCCGTTTTCGGCCAGGAAGGTCGCCTTCATCGCCTTGGAGTACTTGGTGCCGAGGTAGAACACATGGCCGATCTCGATGCCGCGCTCGATCAGCAACTCGCCCTTGCCGTCGGGCGACTTGTCGCCAGCCACCACATTGCGCAGGTCGGCCACCACTTCAGGCTCAGGCAGATCGCGGCCAAAGTTAACACCTGTCAAATGGTAATCGGCCTCGTTGGCGCCGCAGACCCAGTCGGCCATCACGGCCACATCCCGGTCCACCACCAGCTTGACGGGCTTCTTCAGATTGACCGGGCCCAGGTAGCCAGGCTGGCAGCCAAAGTGGTCTTCGATCTCGGCCACCGTCGCAAAGCGGAAGTCGGCCAAACCTGGCACCTTGCCAACCTTGATCTCGTTCATGTCATGGTCGCCGCGCAACAGCAGCAGCCAGACCTGGGTTTTGACAATGTCGCCCGCCTCGTTGCGCTCGTCGGTGGCCAGCACCAGCGATTTGACGGTGTTCTGCAGGGGCAGCTTCAAAAGCTCTGCCACATCGGCGCAGGTGCTCTTGCCGGGCGTGGCGGTCTTGGCCATGGCCTGGGCGGCAGCGGGGCGCGCCTGCACAGGTGCCAGAGCCTCGGCCTTTTCGATGTTGGCCGCGTAGTCGCTGTCAGGGCAGTAGACGATGGCGTCTTCACCCGTGGCGGCAATCACCTGAAATTCTTCGCTCAGGTCGCCACCGATGGCGCCGCTGTCGGCACGCACGGCACGGTACTGCAGACCGAAGCGGTCGAAGATGCGCCTGTAAGCGGCGCGCATGGTCTGGTAGCTGATCTGGGCGGCATCGCGGTCCTTGTCGAAGGAGTAGGCGTCCTTCATGATGAACTCGCGGCCACGCATCAGGCCAAAGCGGGGGCGACGCTCGTCGCGGAACTTGGTCTGGATCTGGTAGAGGTTCTTGGGCAGCTGCTTGTAGCTTTTGAACTCCTGGCGGGCTATGTCGGTCACCACCTCTTCGCTGGTGGGCTGGATGACAAAATCGCGCTCGTGGCGGTCCTGAATGCGCAGCAACTCGGGGCCCATCTTCTCGAACCGGCCCGTTTCCTGCCACAGCTCTGCCGGTTGCACCACGGGCATGGACACTTCGATGGCGCCTGCACGGTTCATCTCTTCGCGCACGATGGCTTCGACCTTGCGGATCACACGCAGGCCCATTGGCATGTAGTTGTAGATGCCGGCACCGAGCTTTTTGATCATGCCGGCGCGGGTCATCAGCTGGTGGCTGACGATTTCAGCGTCCGCAGGCGCTTCTTTCAGGGTCGAGATGAGAAATTGCGAAGCTTTCATAGTCTATGACAATGGACCTAGTAGTTGCCCGCTTGAAGATGGCTTCAAGGCGCAGGCATAATGGACACAGTTTAAAAAATTGGGGTTAGATTATGCTGGACCGAGATGGCTTTAGGCCAAACGTCGGCATCATCCTGCTCAACCAGCGCAATCAGGTGTTTTGGGGCAAGCGCATCCGCACCCACAGCTGGCAGTTTCCGCAGGGCGGTATCGACCGTGGAGAAACCCCCGAGCAGGCGATGTTTCGAGAGCTGCATGAAGAAGTGGGCTTGCGACCAGAGCATGTCCGTATTGTGGCTAGAACGCGTGACTGGTTGCGATACGAGGTGCCCGAGCGCTTCATTCGACGCGATGCAAGAGGCTATTATCGCGGACAAAAGCAAATATGGTTTTTGCTCCAGTTAACCGGCAACGATTGGGACCTGAATCTGCGTGCCACCAACCACCCCGAGTTCGATGCCTGGCGCTGGAACGATTACTGGGTGCCGCTTGATGTGGTGGTGGAATTCAAGCGCGGCGTGTACGAGATGGCACTGACCGAGCTGTCGCGCTATGTGCCCCGCCAGGACGCCCGCAACCGCTACCTGCGCAGCAATGCGCGCCAGCGCGACCATGAGCATGGCGAGCAGTACCCGGCAGCGCTTCCCGCGCAGGCCGTGACGGAGACGCTGCAGGTGACCGTGACCACCACCACGGTCAGCTACCACTCGCCGCTGCGCATGATGCAGGAGATGGAGCTGCCCCCGGGCGCCAGCTTCGACCCCGATCCGGCCAATGCCACCCGCAGCAACCCGCCTTCTGGCAAGGCATGACCTGCGTGAATTCCCCCCCTGAAAAACAAAGCGCCCACTCGGGCGCTTTTGTTTTGATAGCTGCCTGTGCCCTACTGCCAAGCACCAGCAGCCCATTCCATCCAGGTTTCAGTGCCCGGTCAGCACCATGTTGTCACGGTGCAGCATTTCAGGTTCGCCCGTGTAGCCCAGCAGTTGCTCGAATTCGCCGGACGGCTTGCGGCACAGGCGGCGCGCCTCCGTGCTGCCATAGTTGGCAAGGCCCCGCGCCAGCTCGATGCCTTCGGGGTCGCGCACGCCGATCACTTCGCCGCGCGAGAACTCGCCATGCACGCTGACCATGCCGATGGGCAGCAGGCTCTTGCCTTCGCCGCGAAGCTTTTGCGCGGCGCCAGCATCCACCGTCACATAGCCATGCATCTGCAGGTGGTCCATCATCCACTGCTTGCGTGCCTGGTTCTTGTGGGTATCGGCCACCAGCAAGGTGCCAATCGCCTCACCCGCCACCAGGCGCAGCAGCGCGTTCGGCTCCCGCCCCCAGGCAATGACGGTCGATGCGCCCGAGCCGGCCGCCCGCTTGGCCGCCAGAATCTTGGTCAGCATGCCACCCTTGCCGATGCCGGAGCCGGCGCCGCCCGCCATGGCCTCCAGCTTCAGATCGCCCGCCTGCGCCTCGTGCACGAACTGGGCGTCGGGGTTCTTGCGTGGATCGGCGGTGTAGAGGCCCTTCTGGTCCGTCAGGATCACCAGTGCATCGGCTTCCACCAGGTTGGCCACCAGCGCACCCAGGGTGTCGTTGTCGCCAAACTTGATTTCGTCGTTGACCACGGTGTCGTTCTCATTGATCACCGGCACCACGCCCAGTTGCAGCAAGGTCAGGAGCGTGACACGCGCATTCAGGTAGCGCTCGCGGTCTGCCAGATCGGCGTGCGTCAGCAGCACCTGGGCACTGCCCAGGTTCTGTTCGCGCAGCTTGGTTTCGTACATCTGCACCAGGCCCATCTGGCCGACGGCGGCAGCGGCCTGCAGCTCATGGATCTCCTTGGGGCGCTGGTGCCAGCCCAGGCGCTTCATGCCCTCGGCAACGGCGCCGCTGGAAACCATGATGACTTCGCGCTTGATGCCGTCATCGCCATGCACCAGGGCCGCAAGCTGGCGGCTCCATTCGGTGATGGCACCTTCATCCAGGCCCTTGCCTTCGTTGGTAACCAGACTGGAGCCGACTTTGACCACGATGCGACGTGCGTCGCGCAGAACATTCGATGCCATTTTTTGCTTTTTCTGGCGTTTGCGCCCGCCTGGCAAGCGCAAGCAGCTATCAATAAATGAGTAACCTAGGGATGCAGCGGCCGCCGCTCAATCGGGCGACGAAAAACGCGGATCGTCCGAATAACTGGGCTGCTCCAGCTCAGCACCTGCCACAAAGCGCGGATCCACCTCTTGCGGCTCCTGCTCTGCCTTTTGCATGCTGTGCACGAACTGGAAGATTTCCTTGATCAACGGCTCGCAGCCTTCACGCGTCAAGGCCGAGATTTCGTACACCGGGCCCTTCCATTTGTAGCGCTTGACGAAATCCTTGACCTTGGCGGCACGTTCCTCGACCGGAATCATGTCCAGCTTGTTGAGCACCAGCCAGCGCGGCTTGCTGTAGAGTTCTTCGTCGTATTTCTTCAACTCTGCCACGATCGCCTTGGCTTGCGCAACGGGATCCACGCCCTCGTCGAACGGCGCCAGATCAACGATATGCAGCAGCAAGCGTGTGCGCTGCAGGTGGCGCAGAAACTGGTGACCGAGGCCCGCACCGTCGGAAGCGCCTTCGATCAGGCCCGGAATATCGGCCACGACAAAGCTCTTCTCGGGCCCCACGCGCACCACGCCCAGGTTGGGGTGCAGGGTGGTGAACGGGTAGTCGGCAATCTTGGGGCGTGCGTTGGATACCGCCGAGATGAAGGTGGATTTGCCCGCATTGGGCATACCCAGCAAACCCACGTCTGCCAGCACCTTCAGCTCCAGCTTCAGGTTGCGGCGCTCACCTTTCCAGCCAGGGGTTTTCTGGCGGGGGGCACGGTTGATGGCGCTCTTGAAGCGCAGGTTGCCAAAGCCGCCGTCACCGCCCTTGGCAATGGTGATCACCTCGCCGGGGTTGAGCAGTTCAAAAAGCACCTCACCGGTTTCAGCGTCGGTGATGATGGTGCCCACCGGCATGTGCAAGGTGATGTCCTTGCCCGCTGCACCAAACATGTCCGATCCCTTGCCGTGCTCGCCCCGCTCCGCATCATGGCGGCGCGAGTAGCGGTAGTCGATCAGGGTGTTGAGGTTGACATCGGCCAGTGCGTACACGTGGCCACCACGGCCGCCATCGCCCCCATCGGGGCCGCCGAATTCCTTGTATTTTTCGTGGCGGAACGACACACAGCCATTGCCACCATCGCCAGCTGCAATGTCAATAAACGCTTCATCTACGAATTTCATGGTCGTCATCCACCCGCCCCGATACCGGGAATACGGGATTTGTCTGCTGCACCTTGCCGGGGTACCCGGCTGCAGCGCTGCCAAAACCGCTATTGTCGCATCCACAGCAACAGCGGCATGGCCCAAAAACACCAAAGCCCCGCACCAGCGGGGCTTTGACCAGGGCCGAAGCCCGGGAGACACTTGTTTGTCTTAAGCAGCCTTGGTGATGCTCACCGTGTGCTTGGACAGAGCGCCCTTGGTTTCGAAGGTCACGTGGCCATCGACCAGAGCAAACAAGGTGTGATCCTTGCCCAGGCCGACATTGGTGCCGGGATGGAACTTGGTGCCGCGCTGGCGAACGATGATGGAACCTGCGCTGATCAATTGACCACCGAAAGCCTTCACACCCAGCATTTTTGGCTTGGAATCACGTCCATTTCGCGTAGAGCCGCCGCCTTTTTTCTGTGCCATGAGATATAGCTCCTGTTAAGCTGCCAACATTAAGCAGCAATTGCACCGATTTGCAGTTCGGTGAACTGCTGGCGATGGCCTTGACGCTTCTGATAGTGCTTACGACGACGCATCTTGAAAATGCGCACCTTGTCGTGCTTACCATGGGCTACCACCGTAGCCTTAACCGTTGCACCGGACACCAAGGGCGTGCCGATCTTCAGTTCTGCGCCGTCGCCGACTGCCAGGACCTGATCGATCACGATTTCTTGGCCTACGTCCGCAGCAATCTGTTCTACCTTGATTTTTTCGCCGGAAGCAACGCGATATTGCTTGCCACCGGTTTTTATGACCGCGTACATATGAACCTCTAAAAGGGGATAGCTTGCAAAGAAATTTCGCAAGAGCCGAAGATTGTATCACGCCCCTCGAAAAGCTGCAAGCAGTACTCTCCCCCCAGTCTTCTGGCGCATGTAAAGAGCACATCACCAGGGCTGGCACCGGGGCAAGTGCACCAGGATTGCTGCCACGGTTTCTATAATGCTGCATCCATAAAAATACCGAGATAGCCGCCTTGTCCGAGTCCAACACCACCACTCAGCCCCATCCTCTCAGCCTGGTCGCCGACGACATGCGTCAGGTGGACGCCGTCATTGCCCACCGGCTGAGCTCCTCGGTTCCACTGATTGGAGAGATCGCGCACTACATCATCTCGGCAGGCGGCAAGCGGTTGCGGCCTGCGTTGCTGCTGATGGTGGCCGGCGCACTGGGCTACAAGGGCGAGCAGCGCTTCAATCTCGCAGCTGTGGTGGAATTCATCCACACCGCCACCTTGCTGCACGATGATGTAGTTGACGAATCAACCATGCGACGCGGCAAACCGACGGCCAACGAGAGCTTTGGCAATGCAGCCAGCGTGCTGGTCGGCGACTTTCTGCATTCGCGCGCCTTCCAGATGATGGTGGATGCCGACAGCATGCAGGTCATGCAGATTCTCTCGGAAGCAACGAACATCATCGCCGAAGGTGAAGTGCAGCAGCTCATCAACACCCACAATGTGGATCTGGATGAGGCAGGCTACCTGACCGTCATCCGCTCCAAGACCGCCAAGCTATTCGAAGCCAGCGCGCGTCTTGCCGCCGTGCTGGCGGGCTCGGACGCGGCCGTGGAGACCGCCTGCGCCAGCTATGGTCGCGCGCTGGGCACCGCGTTCCAGGTGATCGATGATGCGCTGGACTATGACGGCGACACCGAAGTGATGGGCAAGAACATCGGCGACGACCTTCGCGAAGGCAAGGTCACCCTGCCCCTGATCATCGCCATGCAACGCGCAACAGCGGCAGATCGTCAATTGATTGTGAACGCCATTGAAACAGGCGCCACCCCGCATATGGCTGAAATCGTGCAGCTGGTCAAAGCCACCGGCGCGCTGGATGCCACCCGCGCTGCGGCAGGTCAGCAGGCCCAGGAAGCCATCGACTGCCTGGATCATCTCCCCCAGAACACATTCACCGAAGCCCTGCGCGGCCTGGCTTCGCAACTGCTCACGCGCCGGGTGTAAGAATGACCAAGGCCCCCATGGCTTGGTCAATGAAGGCCAACTGTCGTACATCCACTGCAGACAGGCGAGGAGAGCCGGGCTTTTTTTGTTAAATCTCCAAACAACTGCTACAGTTTCCGGAATACGCAGAGAGGCTATCTACGATAGGCGTAACCGATTACATGGCTGACAACACCACAATTTCTCCAGCACCATCCATTGCACTGCCGGGCATCGCCCGCGCCTTGGTCGCCAGCGGCAAGCTTCCGCTGGCCAAGGCCGAGGCTTTGTATGCCAGCAGTATCAAGAGCAAAAACAGCTTCATTGGAGAACTGGTTGCCAGCGGCGCTGTTTCGGGCATTGATGTGGCCGCCATCATTTCTGCCGTCTACAGCGTCCCGCTGATCGATCTCGACGCCGTCGACGCAGACCGGCTGCCCAGCGGGCTTCTGGATGCCAAACTGGCATCCGCCAACAAGATCGTCGCACTCGCCAAACGCGGCAATCGCCTGGTGGTAGCCACTGCAGACCCCACCGACCACTCCGTGGCGGAGCAGATCAAGTTCAGCACGCAGCTCAGCGTGGATTGGGTGGTTGCCGAGCACGCCAAGGTAACCAAGCTGCTCGAATCGGTCGCCAAGCAAACAGGAGACAACCTCAACGACTTGGTTGGCGATGTCAATCTCAATGAGTTTGAGATTTCGGACGATACAGACTCGACCGACAAGAGCGCCAACGATGAGATGGACGTCGAGGATGCGCCCATCGTCAAATTCCTGCAGAAGATGCTGATCGATGCATTCAATATGCGCGCATCCGACCTGCATTTTGAGCCCTACGAGCACAACTACCGCATTCGCTACCGTATCGACGGCGAGCTGCGCGAGATTGCATCGCCGCCGACAGGCATCAAGGACAAGCTCGCCTCCCGCATCAAGGTCATTTCGCGCCTGGACATCTCCGAAAAGCGAGTGCCGCAGGACGGCCGCATGAAGCTGAAGATCGGTGCAGACCGGGTGATCGACTTCCGTGTGAGCACCTTGCCAACGCTGTTTGGCGAGAAGATCGTGATCCGTATTCTGGACCCGAGCAGCGCCAAGCTGGGCATTGATGCCCTTGGCTATGAGCCCGTTGAGAAGGAGCGACTGCTGGACGCGATCAAGCGCCCCTACGGCATGATCTTGGTGACGGGGCCGACTGGCTCGGGCAAGACCGTGTCGCTCTATACCTGCCTCAATATCCTGAATACGCCAGCAGTCAACATCGCCACGGCAGAAGACCCTTCGGAAATCAACCTTCCGGGCGTCAACCAGGTCAACGTCAATGAAAAGGCGGGCCTGACCTTTGCGACAGCCCTCAAGGCGTTTCTGCGGCAGGATCCCGACATCATCATGGTGGGTGAAATCCGTGATCTGGAAACGGCCGATATCGCCATAAAAGCCGCGCAGACCGGTCACCTGGTGCTATCAACGCTGCACACCAACGACGCCCCCACCACGCTCACTCGCATGCGCAACATGGGCATTGCGCCGTTCAACATCGCGTCCAGCGTGATCCTGATCACCGCTCAGCGCCTGGCGCGGCGCCTGTGCCCCAACTGCAAGCGACCAACGGAAATTCCGCACGAGAATCTGCTGGAAGCCGGATTTACCGACGAGGATCTGGATGGCACCTGGATGCCCTATGAGGCCGTCGGATGCGACGCCTGCAACAATGGCTACAAGGGGCGGGTCGGCATCTACCAGGTGATGCCCGTCTCCGAAGAAATTCAGCGCATCATCCTGCGCGACGGCAGCGCACTGGAAATCGCGGAACAGGCCGAGGTGGAGGGCGTACGCTCCCTGCGCCAGTCTGGTCTTCACAAAGTCAAAAAGGGATTGACCTCGCTGGAAGAGGTTCTGGCCGTCACCAACGAATAAAGCAATGAGGGCAGGGAGAAATGGCAACAACCGTCAACAAGAAAACATCGAACGAAGCCGTTTACGAGTGGGAGGGTAAAGACCGCAACGGCAAGATCGTGCGCGGCGAAACCCGCGCCGGCGGCGAGAACCAGGTGGTCGCTTCCTTGCGACGCCAGGGTATTTTGCCGTCCAAGATCAAGAAGCGCCGCATGCGCTCGGGCAAGAAGATCAAGCCCAAGGATATTGCACTCTTCACCCGCCAGTTGGCGACCATGATGAAGGCGGGCGTGCCATTGCTGCAGGCCTTTGACATTGTGGGCCGTGGCAGCACCAACGCCAGCGTAACCAAACTGCTCAATGACATCCGCAGCGATGTGGAATCGGGTTCATCGCTCAGCACCGCCTTCCGCCGCCATCCGATGCAATTCAATGCCCTGTACTGCAATCTGGTGGAAGCCGGGGAAGCCGCCGGTATTCTGGAGAGCCTGCTGGATCGTCTGGCCACCTACATGGAAAAGACCGAGGCGATCAAGAGCAAGATCCGCTCGGCCCTCATGTATCCCTCCGCGGTGATCATCGTTGCGTTCGTGGTGGTGGCCGTGATCATGATCTTCGTGATTCCGGCCTTCAAGGAAGTGTTCACCTCCTTTGGCGCCGATTTGCCGGGCCCGACGCTGATCGTGATGGGCATCAGCGACTTTTTCGTCAAGTACTGGTATTTGATCTTCTTTGGCATTGGCGGTGCCGTGTACTTCTTCTTCCAGGCCTGGAGGCGCAGCGAGAAGATGCAGCGTTTCATGGACCGCTGGCTGCTGCGCGTGCCCATTTTTGGCCCATTGATTGAAAAATCCTGCGTGGCGCGCTGGACCCGCACGCTGTCAACCATGTTTGCGGCAGGCGTTCCACTGGTGGAAGCCCTGGACTCCGTGGGCGGCGCCTCCGGCAACTCGGTATTTGCTGTCGCTACCGAAAAGATCCAGCAGGAAGTCTCCACGGGTACCAGCCTGACCGTGGCCATGGCCGATGCCAATGTGTTTCCGTCAATGGTCATCCAGATGTGCGCCATTGGTGAGGAGTCCGGCTCCATCGACCATATGCTGGGCAAGGCTGCAGACTTCTACGAAGCCGAGGTTGACGAGGCCGTTGCCGGCCTGTCCAGCCTGATGGAGCCCATCATCATCGTGTTCCTGGGCACAATCATCGGCGGCATCGTGGTATCGATGTATCTGCCCATCTTCAAGCTCGGCCAGGTGGTGTAAGCGTGTCGGAAAGTTCCTTGTACGTGGCCTTGTTTGCGCTGCTGGGTTTGCTGGTAGGCAGTTTTTTGAACGTGGTGATCCATCGATTGCCGATGATGCTGGAGCGGCACTGGAAGCGGGATGCGCAGGCGCTTTTGGCGGGAGATGTAGAAGCCCCTGGCGTGGAGGACGAAGCAGGTGCTGACCACTTCAATCTCTGCACCCCTGCTTCGCGCTGCCCACACTGCAAGCACCAGATCCGCTGGTTTGAGAATATTCCCATCGTCAGTTGGCTGTTCCTGCGCGGCAAATGCAGCCAGTGCAAAACAGGCATCTCGGTACGGTACCCGCTGGTGGAATTGGCCAACGGATTGCTGTGGGCCTATTGCATCCACCGCTGGGGACTGACCGCCACTGGCGCAGCATGGTGTTTTTTCTCGTCCATGCTGCTCACCGCATCCCTGATCGACTGGGACACGACCCTGCTGCCTGACGACCTGACCTTGCCGCTGCTGTGGGCCGGATTGCTGTGCAGCGCGCTGGGCTGGATTCCAGTACCACTCAAGGATTCGCTCTATGGTGCGGCCGCAGGTTACCTGTCGCTGTGGAGCATCTACTGGGCCTTCAAGCTGCTGACCGGCAAGGAAGGCATGGGGTATGGTGACTTCAAGCTATTGGCCGCGTTGGGTGCCTGGTTTGGCTGGCAAGCCCTCATTCCGATTGCGTTGTTCTCTTCCGTGGTCGGGGCGGTGATTGGAATCGGCCTCAAGGTCTTTTCCAGCCTGCGTGAAGGCGGCTATATGCCGTTTGGCCCCTTCCTGGCAGGTGCCGGCTTCTTGGTGATGTGGTTTGGCACCGGCATCATTGACCGCCTGCTGCAGCCCTGATGTAGGGATCAGAAGGCGATGAAACCCCGCATCGGCGTCACTGGCGGTATCGGCAGCGGCAAGAGCACGGTCTCCGAGCGGTTTGCGCAACTGGGCTGCGCCGTCATTGATGCCGATCAGATCGCGCGCGCCCTGACACTGCCGGGTGGTGCCGCCATTGCTGCCATCCAAGCGCAATTTGGCGCGCATTTCATCACCCAGGATGGCGCGCTCGACCGTACCCAGATGCGTGAAGCCGTGTTTCAAGACCCTGGTGCCAAACAGAAGCTTGAAGCCATTCTTCACCCCTTGATTCAGCGCAGCATTTTTGACCGCTATGCGGATGCGTGTTTGCACAGCGATGCAAAAATGGTCATTTTCGATATCCCACTCCTGGCCGAATCGGGCCAATGGAGCCCGCGCCTGGACCAGGTCATCGTCGTGGACTGCGAGGAGCGCACGCAACGGGCCCGCGTACAGGCGCGCAGCCAGTTGTCTGCCGAAGCGGTGAATGCCATCATGGCGCAGCAGGCCAGCCGGGAACAGCGTCTGCGCAAGGCTGATTGGGTCATCTGGAATGAAACGCTCTCGTTACAAGCGCTAGGCGATGAGGTCCTGGGCCTATACAATGAATTGATAGCAGCCCTTGCGCTCCAACCCTGACGTCTTTCTGTGATTGTTTACGAGTACCCATTTAACGAACGCGTACGCTCCTACCTCCGGTTGGATTATCTGCTGCGCCGGTTGGATGTACTTTTGCAGCGCAGCACCGATGTCGACCACCATTTCGCCATCACCACGCTGTTCGAGATCATGGATGTCGCCTCGCGCACCGATCTGAAGGCAGACCTCCTCAAAGACCTGGAACGCCAGCGCCAGCAGTTCAACGCCTACCGTGCCAGCCCCATGATTGCCGTCGACATGCTCGACAAGGTGATTGCACAACTGGACAGTGCCCACACACAGCTGCGCGAGCAAAACGGCAAGCCCAGCCAGTTGCTGATCGAGAACGAGTGGCTGATGGCCATCCGCAACCGCTCGGGCATCCCGGGAGGCACCTGCACTTTTGACCTGCCCAGCTACCACACCTGGCTGCATGCCGACAGCGAATTGCGACGCGCAGATCTGCAGCGCTGGACCGAGCCTTTTGCGCCACTGGCAGGTGCACTCTTTCTGTTGCTCAAGCTGTTTCGCGATTCCGGCACTCCACAGCGCATTGCCACCATACGCGGGCAGTTCCAGCAAAACCTGCCTCAGGGCCGCACCTACCAGTTGCTGCGCCTGCGGCTCGACCCGGAAGCCGCTCTGGTGCCCGAAATCAGCGGCAACCGGCTGATGATCTCGATCCGCATGCTGCACAAGGCCGACAACGGCCAGATGGTGCTCACCCAGCAGGATGGCCAGTATGAAATGGTGCTGTGCGCCTGAGCGGTTGATTTTTCGCTGAAAACTGGCTTACAGCTGACATGTGCCGATTGCTATCGGTTTTCTAAAAGCATATGCCTCAGCAATGGTTGAATGGCCCCGCCTACAATCACTGCATGAGTATGACTACGGACCACGACACCCCTGCCATCACCTGCCCCCAGTGTGGCGGCCCCTCCAGCTTTGCCAAGAGCAACCGATTCCGCCCATTCTGCAGTGAGCGCTGCAAGATGATTGACCTGGGCGCCTGGGGCAATGAGGATTTTCGTGTGCCCGCCGAGTCACCACCCCTGGATGCGCAATATGGCGACCCGCGCCATGAAGACTAGCCGCATTGACATTGTCTGTATTGCCTATCTCAATCCCAGGCGCAGCAAGCACCATCGGCTATATGTTTTGATGCACCACCGCATTCAGGTGCACCGCGTGCCCGGCTATTGCCCTTCTGCCAAGGCTACATTGGCGTAATGCGCCACATCAAACGGTAGCCCGCGCTCTTCGCTCAGCCATTGCAACACCGGGAAAGACCCCTCCAGCACCGGCCGCACGGTCAGCGGCAACTGTTGCCAGGACATCTGCTGGCCTTCGCGCATCTCAAATTCGCCTGTCCATTGCGTCACCTTGCACCAATGCAGGCGCACCAGCGCGTGCGTGTAGCTGTGCTCCGTCACCTTCCAGGCGATGCAGTTGGCAATGGTGATACCCAGCTCCTCCTGCAACTCCCGGCGCAAAGCCTGCTCCACCGTCTCGCCATCTTCCAGCTTGCCGCCGGGGAACTCCCACCAGCCCGCACGCGGCTTGCCCGCCGGGCGGCTGGTGATCAGCAGTGCGTTGTCGCTTTCGCGGATCAGCACGCCCACGGCCACTTCGGTGTATTTGCGTGGCTCTGCGCCAGTTGTGGATAACTCAGTCACTTTTCACCCAATTTCTGTTCAATCTTCTTCAGCCTCTTCACCCAGATCTGCCACGTCGGCAATGCGGGCTCGGCCTTCCGCCTGGCGGTTGGCTCCGCGCCCCGCCCAGTCGCGTGCAAACTGGTGCGCCACCCGGCCGCTGCGCGATCCGCGCTCCAGCGCCCAGACCAGCGCCTCGGGCCGGGACGCTTCAATCTCGTCGGTCGGCACGCCCAGCGCCGACATCCACTGGGCCACCACACGCAGGTACTCATCCTGGCTGAAGGGGTAGAAGCTCACCCACAGGCCAAAGCGCTCCGACAGCGAAATCTTCTCTTCCACCACTTCGCCCGGGTGGATCTCGCCGTTCTCGCCCTTTTGCTGCGCCAGGTTGTCCGTCATGTATTCGGGCAGCAGGTGGCGCCGGTTGCTGGTGGCGTAGACCAGCACGTTGGGCGTGGCAGCGCTCACCGAGCCGTCCAGGATCGATTTCATCGCCTTGTAGCCGGGCTCTCCCTCTTCAAAGCTCAGATCATCGCAATAAATGATGAACTTCTCGGGCCGGCCCGCCACCACATCCACAATATCGGGCAGATCGGTCAGGTCGGCCTTGTCCACCTCGATCAGGCGCAGCCCCTGGGGGGCGTAGCTGTGCAGGCAGGCACGGATCAACGAGGACTTGCCCGTGCCGCGCGCCCCCGTCAGCAACACGTTGTTGGCCGTCCGCCCTTGCACAAACTGCTCGGTATTGCGCGCAATCTTGTCTTTCTGAACATCAATGTTCTGCAAATCGCTCAATTGCATGGCCCCTACATGGCGTACAGGCTCCAGCACACCGCAGCCGTTGGCGCGCTTGCGGTAGCGCCAGGCAATCGCGTCATTCCAGTCGGCCGGAGCCTGGAGCGCCTGCGGCAGTACCGCCTCGATACGCTGCATCAGTTGCTCGGCACGCACCACCAGGCGTTCCAATGGAGAAAAAGAGGAATCCAAGGACATGGTATCTGTCTCCGATTTACTATATTTTCAATAGCTACCAGCGCTTGACGGGCAGGCACCAGAACGCAATAACGCTTAAAAATACCACAATACAAAGCACAAAGGGCCCGTAGGCCCTTGGTGGTATATCGCAAGCTGCGGAGGCTGCCTTTCCCACTGCAGAGGGGCGGCAGGGCCGGGAGCCGCAGATGCCGGCTGCACTGCTCAGGAGCGGTAGTCGGCGTTGATGCTGACGTAGTCGTGGCTCAGGTCGCAGGTCCACACGGTGGTATTGGCCGTGCCACGGCCCAACTGCACACGCACCACGATTTCCTGCTGCTTCATCACGCGCTGACCATCGGCTTCTTCGTAGGACGGGTTGCGACCGCCATGGGTGGCCACATGCACATCGTCCAGGTACAACTCGATCTTGGTCTGGTCCAGGTCTTCAATGCCGGCATAGCCCACAGCGGCCAGAATGCGGCCCAGGTTGGGGTCGCTGGCGAAGAAGGCGGTTTTGACCAGCGGCGAATGGGCAATCGCATAGGCCACCTGGCGGCATTCCTCCTCGGTACGGCCCTGCTCCACCTCGATCTGGATGAACTTGGTAGCCCCTTCACCATCGCGCACGATGGCCTGCGCCAACTTCTGCGCAACATCACGCAACGCAGCCATCAAGGCCTGCCCGTCGGCGCTGCTCCAGTCGGTCACCACCGCGTTACCTGCCTGGTTGGTGGCAACCACCACAAACGAGTCATTGGTCGAAGTGTCGCCGTCAATCGTAATGCGGTTGAAGGACTGGTCTGCCAGTTGTTTGGCCAGCGCGGGCAGCAGTGCCGCATCAATGGCGGCATCCGTTGCCAGGAAGCTCAGCATGGTTGCCATGTTGGGGCGGATCATGCCAGCCCCCTTGCTGATGCCAGTGACATGCACCGTCTTCCCGCCCACCACGGCCTTGGCAGAAAACGCCTTGGCAATGGTGTCGGTCGTCATGATGCCTTCGGCCGCCTTGGCCCAGTTGCCAGCCTGCGCGTCTGCGATGGCGGCGGGCAGACCAGCCGTGATGCGGTCCACCGGCAGCGGCTCCATGATGACGCCGGTCGAGAACGGCAGCACCTGCTTGGCATCGATTTTCAGCAAGCCCGCCAATGCGTCGCAAGTGGCATTGGCACGGGCCAGGCCATCGGCACCGGTGCCCGCATTGGCGTTGCCGGTATTGATGACCATGGCGCGAATGCCGCCATCTGC
Organism: Comamonas odontotermitis; assembly: GCF_040396735.1. Lineage (GTDB taxonomy): Bacteria > Pseudomonadota > Gammaproteobacteria > Burkholderiales > Burkholderiaceae_C > Comamonas > Comamonas odontotermitis_C. The sequence continues at coordinate 53,374 of NZ_JBEBNZ010000007.1, read as the reverse complement.
CTTGCCCTGGACAGCCAGGTGCTCGCGGCAGATCTGCACGGGTGCAGCGCAGAAGCGGTTTTTGGTGAACACCCCGGCCACGTGGCTGCCTTCATCAAGCAGGAATACGGTCAGGTCCTTGCGGTTGGCCTTGCGCACACCGGCCTCCGTCACACCAATGCGAACACCGGCGATCGGTGCCAGATCCTGCGCCACAGGGGCTTTCAAATTGACGGGCATGTCAGTCTTTCAAAAATGAATGAGAAAGAAGGGAAAAAACCAAGAAAAAAAACGGGCTCTGCACCTGTCAAAGCCCGTCTTCTACAGCATTACAGTGTCAAGCGAGTTTACCGTGGCAGAGCTTGAAACGTTTGCCGCTGCCGCATGGGCAGGGATCGTTGCGGCCCACGCGCATGCCTTCGGGCAGCTCCAGCGGCTCCATGGCGGCAGCCTCTTCCGCTGAAGGCTCCTCCGCACCGCTGTAGTGGACGCTGGTGCGGGCATTGCTTTGCTCCAGCTGTTCGGTGGCTTCGTCGAGCTGCTCGGGTGAGCGGATCTGCACCTGCATCATCACACGGGTGACCTGGTTCTTGACGTGGTCGATCAGCTGGCGGAACAACTCGAATGCTTCGCGCTTGTATTCCTGCTTGGGCTGCTTTTGCGCATAGCCGCGCAGATGGATGCCCTGGCGCAGATAGTCCAGTGCAGCCAAGTGATCACGCCACGAGGAGTCCAGCGTCTGCAGCAGCACGGCACGCATGAACTGCATGAAGTTTTCCTTGCCCGCCTGCTCCAGCTTGCTGCTGAAAATGCGCGCGCCTTCGGCGACGACCTTTTCCTCGATCTCTTCGTCGGTCAGCGATTCGGAGCCATCGAGCAGTTGCGCCAGTGGCAGGTCGATCTGCATTTCCTCGCGCAGCGCCTTCTCCAGGCCCGGCAGGTCCCATTGCTCTTCCATCGACTGCTCGGGCACATACTGGCGAACGATGTCGGCCAGGGTGCTGTCGCGCATGCCGTCGATCATGGGCGACAGATCGGCGGAGTCCAGAATTTCATTGCGCTGCTGGTAGATGACCTTGCGCTGGTCATTGGCCACGTCATCATATTCCAGCAGTTGCTTGCGCATGTCGAAGTTGCGCGCTTCCACCTTGCGCTGTGCGCTTTCGATGGAGCGGGTCACGATACCCGCTTCAATGGCTTCGCCATCGGGCATCTTCAAGCGCTCCATGATGGCCTTGACGCGGTCACCCGCGAAGATGCGCATCAGTTGGTCGTCCAACGACAGATAGAAACGCGAGGAGCCCTTGTCGCCCTGGCGGCCTGCACGGCCACGCAACTGGTTGTCGATGCGGCGCGATTCGTGGCGCTCGGTCGCAATGATGCGCAAGCCACCCAGCTCGGTCACCTTGTCATGCTCCAGCTTCCATTCGGCGCGCAAGGCTTCCACCTTGTTCTTGCGCTCCGACTCGGACAACGACTCGTCGGACTCGATGGCGGCAATCTGCTTTTCGATGTTGCCACCCAGCACGATGTCGGTACCACGGCCGGCCATGTTGGTGGCGATGGTGATCATGCCGGGGCGGCCTGCCTGGGCAATGATGTCGGCCTCGCGCTCGTGCTGCTTGGCGTTGAGCACCTGGTGCGGCAGGTTTTCCTTCTTCAGAAGCTCGTCGATGATTTCCGAGTTCTCAATCGAAGTGGTTCCCACCAGCACTGGCTGGCCGCGCTCGTAGCATTCGCGGATATCTGCAATCGCGGCCATGTATTTCTCGGGCGTGGTCTTGTAGACCCGGTCGAGCTGGTCATCGCGCTTGCTGGGGCGGTTCGGCGGAATCACCACAGTCTCAAGGCCGTAGATTTCCTGGAACTCGTAGGCTTCCGTATCGGCCGTCCCCGTCATGCCGCCCAGCTTGGCGTACAGGCGGAAGTAATTCTGGAACGTGATCGAAGCCAGCGTCTGGTTTTCGGCCTGGATCTCCACACCTTCCTTGGCCTCCACGGCCTGGTGCAGGCCTTCGCTCCAGCGGCGGCCCGACATCAGACGTCCGGTGAACTCGTCCACGATCACCACTTCGCCGTTCTGCACCACATAGTGCTGGTCGCGATGGTAGAGGTGCTCGGCGCGCAGCGCCGCAAACAACTGGTGCACCAGGGTGATGTTGGTAGGGTCGTACAGCGAAGCGCCTTCGGCAATCAGACCCTTCTCGGCCAGGATGCGCTCGGCAGCCTCGTACCCCGCTTCGGTCAGGTTGATCTGGTGGCCCTTTTCATCGACCGTGAAATCGCCCGGCTTGGTGACGCCTTCACCCGTGCGCGGGTCAGCTTCGCCTTCCTGGCGGGTGAGCAGCGGCACCACGGTGCGCATGGCCAGATAGGCGGCCGTATGGTCTTCAGCCTGGCCGGAAATGATCAGCGGAGTGCGCGCCTCATCGATCAGGATCGAGTCCACCTCGTCAACGATGGCGAAATTCAGATGGCGCTGTACGCGCTCCGTCTTGTCCTGCACCATGTTGTCACGCAGGTAGTCGAAGCCGTATTCGTTGTTCGTGCCGTAGGTGATGTCTGCGTTGTAGGCAGCCTGCTTTTCATGCTTGGGCAGTTGCGACAGGTTGATGCCCACCGACAGCCCCAGAAAGTTGTAGAGGCGGCCCATCCAGGTCGCATCGCGCGTGGCCAGATAATCGTTCACGGTCACCACATGCACGCCATTGCCCGCCAGCGCATTCAGGTACACCGGCAAGGTACCGGTCAGCGTCTTGCCCTCGCCTGTGCGCATTTCAGCAATCTTGCCGTAGTGCAGCGCCATGCCGCCCAGCATCTGCACATCGAAGTGGCGCATCTTCATCACGCGCTTGGAACCCTCGCGGACCACGGCAAACGCTTCCGGCAGGATGTTATCCAGCGATTCGCCCCCGGCAATGCGGTCCTTGAATTCCTGGGTTTTCTGGCGCAATTGCTCGTCGCTCAGCTTTTCGTACTCTGGCTCCATCGCATTGATGCGCGCCACGACCTTGCGGTATTGCTTGAGCAGGCGATCATTGCGACTGCCAAAAATTTTGGTGAAGAAATTGGTTGCCATGCGAACAAAACCACGCGGCGCAAATCAGCACTGGTGCCAATTCCGCCGCGCGACCGGAATTCCTAGTGATTAGTGTTGTGTCAGATGGAGACTATGCACCCGGATTCAATACCGGCTGCACCACCTGCTAAATAAAACATTCTACAACCCTGACTAGAATACGTCGTGGCAGGTTCACCAATCCATGGTCATCCGCCAGCGCACAGCCTATGACACCCTCCAACCGCAGGCATTACGCCATCACCGTCGAACAAGCCGCCAGCGAGGCGCCAACGCTCGCAAGCCTGGCCGCGCTGACACGCGAATCCACCACCCGGTACAAGCTGGTGGAGTTCCTGGTGCCTCCGATGCTGCGCCCTGCCATCAAGCCCGGCCCCATTGACGGAGATCAATGGTGCCTGCTGGTGGCCAACAATGCCTGCGCCGCCAAGCTCAAGCAACTGCTCCCCGCCATGGCCGCACACTTGCGCGTCAAAGGCTATCCAACGGCCGACATCCGGCTGAAAGTGCTGGGCCAGGGGACAAATCGCCCCTCCACTCACTATTAAATCAATAGCGGTCAGCACGCTCCTATCAATCACCCAAGACTTGTTTTGGCAATAAAAAAGGCCTGCATCGCAATGCAGGCCCCGGGGATTGGGATGGTGCCGATTATCGGAATCGAACTGATGACCTACCGCTTACAAGGCGGTTGCTCTACCAACTGAGCTAAATCGGCAACATGCGGCATTCTATACGCGAAAGCGCGCAAAAAAGCCGAATTCTGCCTATTTCACCAGCTTGAGCGAAGGTTTGCCAGCCTTGGGGGGCTTGCTTGGTCCATCGCCCTCGGGCGGAGCCGTGTCGTCACTGGACGATACGACCTGCATCACCGGCGGCGATGAAGCCGAAGCATCGAAGGCATCCTCCTCATCGGCCGGACCTTGCAATGCCTGCATTGCAATACCTGCGTCGTCATCCAACAGGTCCTCGGGTGGCGGAAAGCCCATGCCCTGGCCGGTTTCACGCGCAAAAATGGCAATGACGCGGGTGACTGGCACCATGATTTCACGCGGCACACCGCCAAAACGGGCAGTGAACTCAATGTAGTCATTGCCCAGCTTGAGCGCATTGGTGGCGTCGTAGCTGATGTTCAGCACAATTTCACCATCTTTGACAAATTCGCGCGGCACCTGCACGGTCTTGTCCACGCGTACGCTCAGATAAGGCGTGAGCCCGTTGTCGTTGCACCACTCCACCCAGGCGCGGATCAGATAGGGCTGGGTGGAGGTTGTCTGGATTTCACTCATTCGGCACTTTCTGCTTGTCACCCAGGCTGCCGCACAGGGCCAGCCCGGGGAGCCCGGCCGCCAAGCCGGGCCAGGCGGTCATCACTTGCGCATCACCTTTTCCGAAGGCGTCAGTGCCTCAATGTAGGCAGGGCGCGAGAAAATACGCTCGGCGTACTTGAGCAGAGGCGCAGCATTCTTCGACAGTTCAATGCCGTAGTAGTCCAGGCGCCACAGCAGCGGAGCAATGGCCACATCCAGCATGGAGAAGTTCTCGCCCAGAATGAACTTGTTCTTCAGGAACACTGGCGCCATCTGGGTCAGGCGGTCACGGATTTGCGAACGCGCCTTTTCCAGCGCCTTTTCATTGCCCTTGGCCGCACGCTCTTCCAGGGTGTGCACGTGGGTGAACAGCTCTTTTTCGAAGTTGAGCAGGAACAGGCGCACGCGGGCACGCTCCACAGGGTCACCAGGCATCAACTGGGGATGCGGGAAGCGCTCGTCAATGTACTCGTTGATGATGTTCGATTCGTACAGGATCAGATCGCGTTCCACCAGAATGGGCACTTGCCCATAGGGATTCATCACGCTGATGTCTTCGGGCTTGTTGAACAGGTCCACATCACGGATTTCGAAGTCCATTCCCTTCTCAAACAGCACAAAGCGGCAGCGGTGGGAGAAAGGGCAGGTCGTTCCCGAATAAAGCACCATCATGGTGGAAGGCTCCTAAAATCAAAAAGAGTGGGTAGCAGTCAATGCCGCCCACTCTACACAAATCGGCAACCAGAATTCAAGCCCTGAAAACAGGGCGGGGCCTGGCTGCTCGCAAAAACAGTGATTACTTCACATCTTTCCAGAACGCTGCATTCAGGCGCCAGGTGATGAGAATCAGACCCAGCAAGAAGATCAGCACCCAAACACCCACGCGAATGCGGGTGTTTTGGCTGGGGTCACCCATCCATTGTAGATAGTTCACCAAATCACCCACATTCTTATCGAATTCGGCCGAACTCATCTTGCCGGGGGTCACTTGATTCCAGCCCTTGAACAGCTGCACCTTGTGGCCGTGTTCGTCCACTTCCTCATACACCGGTGTGCGCACCCCCTGCAGCTCCCACAGCACATGCGGCATACCTACAGACGGGAAGGCCATGTTGTTCCAGCCTGTGGCTTTGGTGTCGTCCTTGTAGAAAGTTCGCAGGAAGGTGTAGAGGTAGTCCGCGCCCGTGCCCTGGCTGCCGGCACGCGAGCGCGCCACCAGGGTCAGATCGGGCGGATTGGCTCCGAACCACTCCTTGGCCTGCCTGGGATCAATGGCCGCCTTCATGGTCTCGCCCACCTTGTCGGTGGTCAGAAGCAGGTTGTCCTTGATCTGCTGCTCGGTCAGGCCAATATCCTTGAGGCGGTTGTAGCGCACGAACGAGGCGGAGTGGCAGCTCAGGCAGTAATTGACAAACAGCTTGGCGCCATTTTGCAAGGACGCCGTATCGTTGGTGCTGGTCTTGAACTTGTCCCAGGCAACACCGCCTTCAGAGGCCTGCACCGGGGCTGCCCCCATCCAGACACCAACGGCCAGCAAGGTGGAAAGAATTATTTTTTTCATCGTGATGCTCTCCCGGGCTCAGTGCGCATGAAAGGTGACCCGATCAGGCACCGGTTTAGGTGTTCCCTTGCGGCTCCACCAAGGCATCAGCAGGAAGAAACCAAAATAGAACAAGGTACCTACCTGCGATACTTTTTCGCCAATGGGCGACGGCGGTTGCACACCCAGGTATGCCAGCACGATGAAATTGACCACGAACACCGCGTACACATATTTGTGCCAGTGCGGACGGTAGCGGATCGACTTGACCGGGCTGTGATCGAGCCAGGGCAGGAAGAACAGGATGATGACCGCCAGACCCATCACCACCACGCCCCAGAACTTGGCATCAATCCCCGACAGCGCCTTGATGCCCGTGAAGGCAAAGGCACCAAACATTGCCAGCACCACGACAGCCACCGCAATCAGCAGGCCCTTGAGGGCGCCTGCCATGCGCGTTTTCACGCAGACAAAGGCAACGGCAATGATAAGGATGGCCGAGAGCGCAACCATCATTTCGCTGGTGATGGCACGCAGCATCGAATAGAACGGCGTGAAGTACCACACAGGTGCAATGTGGTTCGGCGTCTTCAATGGATCAGCCGGGATGAAGTTGTTGTATTCGAGGAAATAGCCCCCCATCTCCGGCGCAAAGAACACGATGGCCGAGAAGATGAACAGGAAAACAGCCACACCGAAGATGTCGTGCACCGTGTAGTACGGGTGGAAGGGCACGCCATCGAGCGGGTTGCCCTTGGCATCCTTGGGCGCCTTGGGGCCCTTGATCTCGATGCCATCCGGGTTGTTCGATCCCACATCATGCAAAGCCAGCAAGTGGGCCACCACCAGGCCGAGCAACACCAGCGGCACGGCAATCACGTGGAAGCTGAAGAAGCGATTCAGCGTGGCATCGCCGACCACATAGTCACCACGGATCAGCAGCGCCAGATCAGGGCCGATGAAGGGAATGGCCGAGAACAGGTTCACGATCACCTGCGCGCCCCAATACGACATCTGGCCCCAGGGCAGCAGGTAGCCCATGAATGCCTCTGCCATCAGGCACAGGAAGATGGCGCAGCCAAAGATCCAGACCAGCTCGCGCGGCTTGCGGTAGCTGCCGTACAGGAGGCCACGGAACATGTGCAGATACACCACCACAAAGAAGGCCGAGGCGCCCGTGGAATGCATGGTTCGGATCAGCCAGCCCCAGGGAACGTCTCGCATGATGTATTCAACTGAGGCAAAAGCCGCAGCTGGCGCCCCAATCACGCCACCCACCGGATTGGCGTCTGGCTTGTAGTGCATCACGAGGAAGATGCCGGTGACGATCTGGATCACCAGCACCAGAAGCGCCAGGGAGCCAAAGATGTACCAAAAATTGAAGTTTTTCGGAGCGTAGTACTCCGACATGTGAACGCGATAGGCATCAAAAGCCGTGGGAAAACGGTTTTCCAGCCAGTTGCTCGCCTTGGCCCCAATGGAGGCATTGGGCGATATGTCCTTGAATTCGTGTGCCATGCCGCCTCCTTATGCCTTTTTGTCTTCGCCGATCAGCAGCCTGGTATCCGAGAGATACATGTGCGCTGGCACTTCGAGGTTGTCGGGTGCGGGCTTGTTCTTGAAGACGCGGCCAGCGAGGTCGAATGTCGAGCCGTGGCAGGGACACAGAAAGCCGCCCTTCCAGTCATCGGGCAGCGAAGGCTGCGGGCCGGGTGCCAGCTTGTCGGTCGGCGAGCAGCCCAGATGGGTGCAGATACCAATCACCACCAGTACATCGGGCTTGATGGAGCGGGTTTCGTTCTTGGCGTAGTCCGGCGTGGGATACGCCGTACGCTCTGATTTGGGATCGGCCAGCTGGCCGTCTAGCTTGGGCAATTCGGCCAGTTGCTCCGGGGTGCGACGCATGATCCAGATGGGCTTGCCGCGCCACTCTGCAGTGATCTTCTCGCCGGGCTTGAGCTCCGAGATATCCACCTCGACCGCTGCACCGGCGGCCTTGGCCTTTTCCGAAGGCTGGAAAGAACTGACAAAGGGAACGGCAGTGGCGACTCCACCTACTGCACCTGCACATCCTGACGCTATCAGCCACGTCCGCTTACTGGAGTCGATGGAAGAATCACTCATGGGGCTCCTTGATCAACAATTGTGTCTCGGTTTTCGCGGATTGTACGGATGGAGCTGGCAGTCATGCAATGCGGCAAAACCTGAGCGATACTGTAGCCCATGTTTATTTTTTGACAGGAGCCAACAATGAGCTTCATGAAGGAATTCCGTGAGTTCGCGGTCAAGGGCAACGTGATGGATCTGGCCGTCGGCGTGATCATCGGCGGTGCATTCGGCAAGATTGTCGATTCGGTCGTGAACGATTTGATCATGCCGCTGGTGGGCATGATCTTTGGAAAGCTGGATTTTTCCAATCTTTTCGTGGTGCTGGGCACTATCCCCGACGGCGTGCCACGCACGCTCGATGCCCTGAAGAAGGCTGGCATCCCGGTCTTTGCCTATGGCAACTTCATCACGGTCGCGGTCAACTTCCTGATCCTGGCTTTCATCATCTTCATGATGGTCAAGCAGATCAATCGCCTCAAGCGCGAAGCACCTGCAGAAGCACCCGCTGCGCCTGCAGAAGACATCGTGCTGCTGCGTGAAATTCGCGACAGTCTGCAGCAGAAACGTTGATCTTTCGCAACGATGTGTGTTGCATAAAATCCTGAAAAAGAAGCAGCCGCCTGGCTGCTTTCTTTTTTACGGCTTGGGCTGCCTGCGGCCAAGAGATGGTTTCTCCGGCCCATCCCGCTCCTCAGAAGGAGCTTCGCGAACTGAACTCGCTCAGGCAGCCACCAAGCGCCGCGCCACCTGCACCGCTTCTATCAAACTTGCTGCATCAGCCACACCCTGCCCGGCAATGTTGAAAGCCGTGCCATGATCCGGACTGGTGCGCACCAATGACAGACCCAGGGTCACGTTCACCCCCTGATCCAGGCCCAGGTACTTCACCGGAATCAGGCCCTGGTCGTGGTACATCGCCACCACCACATCAAACTCTCCGGTCTTGCCCGGCACACTGCGGGCACGCATGAATACGGTATCCGGGGCTTCCGGGCCTGCCACATCCATGCCCAGCGCTCGTGCCTGTGCAATGGCCGGGGCGATCTGCTCGATCTCTTCGCGCCCCATGTGTCCAGCCTCGCCTGCATGCGGGTTCAGCCCTGCGACCGCAATGCGCGGCGCGCGGCCGAGTGATCGGGAAAGCGCAGCATGCGTGATGCGCAGTGTTTCCAGCACATTGGCACTGGTCACTGCATCAATCGCGTCGCGCAGAGAGACATGGATGCTCACCAGCACGGTACGCAGCGATTCATTGGCCAGCATCATGCGCACCGGCATCTGTGCAATGGGCACACCGGCATGGATGGCAGCTTCCGCCTGCAAAAGCTCCGTATGTCCGGGGAAATCCACTCCCGCCAGATGCAGTGCCTCCTTGTGCAGGGGGGCTGTCACCAGACCATCGATCTCTCCGCGCAAGGCCGCGCGTGCCGCCCACTGCACACAGGCAGCAGCAGCGCGCCCCGCCTCTGCCTGCACCTGCCCAAAGGGCAGCGGGCCGGGCAAACCGGGCAGCGGCAGCACCGGCATACAACGCTGCGGTACCTGCAGCGCATCTTGCGCAGTTGCAATCACCGCGACGGGCAAGGCACACCGACCGGGCCCTTGCAGCACCTGCGCGGCGCGGCGCAAGGTGGCTACGTCGCCCACAACAAAACAGCCGCGCATGCACTCAGGCGCATCACGAAAGCCCTTGGCAATGATTTCGGGGCCAATACCTGCGGGATCGCCCTGGGTGATAGCCAGAAGTGGGATGCGGCTCACAACACAAACCTTTGAGAGAAAACAAGCTACAGCGCGCAACCATTGAGCGCTTTAAGCTATTAAATATATAGCTAAATCAAGCTGGGTTATCAATGTCGATGAACTCGTGCGCAATGCCCAGTTGCTGCGCGACCAGCGATGCCGCAGCGGGCGCACCATAGCGCTCCGTGGCATGGTGACCACCGGCAAAAAAACTCACCCCTGTCTCGCGTGCCAGATGCGCCTGCGGTTCCGAGATTTCGCCCGTCAAAAAGCCATCGGCACCGGCCGCGATGGCGGCCTCAAAAAAGCTTTGCGCCCCTCCGGTACACCAGGCCATGCGACAGATGGGGCGAGGGTTTTCGCTTGTCGCCAGCGTGACGGAGCGACCCAGGGCCTGTTGTATCTGCGCCGCAATCTGCTGTGCAGGCGCTTCCGGGATACTGCCGATAAAGCCGAGATCCTGCTCCCCGAAGCGTCCGTCTGCCTGCCAACCCAGGCGCACGCCCAGTTGCGCGTTGTTCCCCAGCTCGGGATGGGCGTCGAGCGGCAGGTGGTAGGCAAACAGGTTGATATCGTTCTTGATCAGGCGCTCGATGCGCTGCTTCATCCAGCCGGTGATGCGCCCGTCATACCCACGCCAGAACAGGCCATGGTGCACAAAGATGGCATCTGCACCGGCAGCAATGGCCGCATCGATGAGCGCACGCGATGCGGTCACGCCGCTCACCAGCTTGCGGATCTCGGTCTTGCCCTCGATCTGCAGGCCATTGGGGCCGTAGTCCTTGAATCGTTCGGGTTGCAGCAGGGTATTGAAGGCCTGCAGCATGTCTTGGCGGGTGGTCGTCATGGCGCGATTGTCTCAGAAGGGAATTTCTCTTATGCCTGAAACACGCGATAACCACCGCAGAGTGGCCATTACACTGGCGCGCCCTCCTCCTGTCCCTCCACCTGATTTCCCCATGCTTGGCGTTGCACTTCTTTTCATCGGCGCAGTTCTGATCGTCAATGGCCTGTCGCTGGCAGGCCGCATCGAGCCCAAGGACACGGTGATGCTCAACTTGCTGGTGGGGCTGCTGGCGCTGTTCACCAACCTGCTGGGGCTGGTGCGCGCAGACGGCACGCCGGATTACCTTGCAAGCGCGGGCGGCCTGCTGTTCGCCTTCACCTACCTGTATGCGGCGGCCACCCACTGGTTTGGCCTCAAGGGTGAGGGCCTGGGCTGGTACAGCGGCTTCGTGGCTGTCAGCGCCCTGGCTTTTGCTGCAGTGCAACAGGACTGGCGCATGGCGACACTCTGGTTGCTGTGGGCCAGCCTGTGGCTGCTGTTCTTCGTATCCATGGGCCTGGGCCGCCGCCTGCGCCTCCTGCCACACTACACCGTTGCCTGCGGCGTAGGCACTTGCTGGGCGCCGGGGCTGCTCATGCTCACCGGCCGCTGGTAGACCCCGGTTGCCAGCCCTTGCTGGCCAGGGGCCAAAAACCCAGCACCGCGCCCAGAATGCCCATGGCTGCCACGTAGTGGGCGGGCGCCATCACATCGGTCTGCTGCCAGACGGAAACCAGCATGGGCGTGAGCCCGCCAAACACCGCATAAGCCATGTTGTAGGCAAAGGACAGTCCGGTGAACCGCACCGGCGCCGGGAAGGCGCGAACCCCCACCACCGGCAGCAGCGAGATACTGCCCACAAAGAAACCCACCAGCGCATACGACCACAGCAGCGACGCATCGGTGCCCGGCAGGCCCAGGTAGAAGATATAGGCGGTAGCACTCATGCCCAGCCAGCCCACCACCATCACCACGCGGGTGCCCAGGCGGTCCGACAGCCAGCCCCAGAACACGCAGCCCAGCGTCAGGGTGACCGTGGCGAGCGCATTGGCCTTCATGGCCGAGGCCGGAGCAATGTGGAACACCTTCTGCAGATAGGCGGGGGTGAACAGCACGACAACCACGATGGCGGTGGAGAGCACCCAGGTCATCAGCGCCACCAGCACACAGGCCGCGCGGTGCTCGCGCAGAATGGTCTTGATCGGCAACTCGCGCCCGGCCTCCTTGCGTGCCTGCAATTCTTGAAAGACCGGCGTCTCGTGCAGAAAGCGGCGCAGGTACACGGACACCAGGCCGAAGACACCGCCCAGAATGAACGGAATGCGCCATGCCCAGTCGTGGATCTCGGTGGCGCTGTAGCTGCTGTTGAGCCATACGCCAATGATGGAGCCCAGGAAAATGCCGCCGGTAATGCCTGAGGTGAGCGCGCCGATGGCAAAGCCGTAGTGCCGCGTCGGTGCGTGCTCGGCCACAAACACCCAGGCGCCAGGCATCTCGCCGCCAATGGCTGCGCCCTGCAGCACGCGCATCAGCAAGAGCAGCAAGGGCGCGGCAATGCCGATGGAGGCATAGGTGGGCAGCAGGCCGATCACCAGCGTGGGCACCGCCATCAAAAAGATGGACAGCGTGAACATCTTCTTGCGGCCCAGGATATCGCCAAAGTGCGCAATCAGTATGCCGCCCAGCGGCCGTGCGAGGTAGCCGGCAGCAAAAATGCCCAGCGTCTGCAGCTGGCGCAGCCAGTCCGGCATTTCGGCTGGAAAGAACAGCGAGCCAATCACGTTGGCAAAAAAGACGAACACCACGAAGTCATAGAACTCCAAGGTGCCGCCCAGGGCGGACAGGCCCAGAGTCTTGTAGTCGCCGCGCGTCAACGCGCGGGCAGGCGCTGCAGCGGCAGCGCCTTGGGGGAAGGTTTGCGAAGTCATGTGTCCTCTAGCGTTCAGAAGACAGCGCGGTGCAATGCGGCGCAGTTATGAGCGCAATCACCGGGTTCGGGATCGCCGGGGTACGGGATCGTGGCAGGCAAGCCTGGAGGATGGCCAGTTCGCGAGGAACCGCAATGTGCAGGAAAGGCGCAGTCAAAACGACGATTTTAGGTATAAACCCTGGCAGCAATCGCCGCCCAAGCACCCACCAGCCATCGCCATCAGCGATGCCCGCAGCCTCCGTGCGCGATACAAAGGGGTGGCGCGGCCGCAAAAGCAGAGGCGTCCGGACACGAATGACATAATCACCCCATGCGGGGCCGCCACCGGTGCGCTCCAGATCCATGGCTTCCTCATCCCTCTCGCCTCTATGAAACGCCTCTGGCTTCTGTTTACCCAGGTGGTCACCGTACTGCTTGGCATCTATTTCGTCGTGGCTACGCTGCAGCCCAGCTGGCTGCAGCGCAATAAAAATGTGCGCAGCAATGCGGGCATCGCCCTGATTGAAGCGCCCAAGGACGACAGCACCCATGCCGCAGTCGCCACCAGCAGTTTCAGCCCAGCGGCCAAGAAGGCCGCCCCCGCCGTGGTCAGCATCAATACCAGCACCGAGGTCCGCCATCCGCGTGCCAACGATCCGTGGTTTCAGTTCTTCTTTGGCGACCAGGGCGTACAGAACCAGGCAGGCCTGGGCAGCGGCGTCATCATCAGCCCCGATGGCTATGTGCTGACCAACAACCATGTGGTGGAAGCAGCCGACGACATCGAAGTAACCCTGACCGATGGCCGCAAATCCAAGGCACAAGTGATTGGCACCGACCCGGAAACCGATCTGGCCATTCTCAAGATCACGCTGGACAAGCTGCCCGTGATCGTTCTGGGCAATTCGGAATCGGTCGAAGTCGGTGACCAGGTGCTGGCCATCGGCAACCCCTTCGGCGTAGGCCAGACGGTTACCAGCGGCATCATCAGCGCACTGGGCAGGAGCGAGCTGGGCATCAACACCTTCGAGAACTTCATCCAGACCGATGCCGCCATCAACCCCGGCAACTCCGGCGGCGCGCTGGTCGATGTGAATGGCAACCTCGTGGGCATCAACACCGCCATCTATTCACGCTCGGGCGGCAGCATGGGTATCGGCTTTGCCATCCCCGTGGCCATTGCCAAGAATGTGCTCGACAGCATCGTGCGCGACGGCAAGGTAACGCGCGGCTGGATCGGTGTGGAACCCAACGACCTGACGCCCGAGCTGGCCGAAACCTTCGGCGTGAAAGCCGACGAAGGCGTCATCATCACCGGTGTGCTGCAAAATGGCCCGGCAGCCCTGGCCGGCATCCGCCCTGGCGACGTAATCACTCAGGTGGGCGAAAAGCCCGTACGCCATGTGCAGGAGCTTTTGACCGCCGTGGCCGGCCTGATGCCGGGCACCGAAGCGCAGATGCAGATTCGCCGTAACGAAAGCAGCCTGACCATCCGCATCACGCCGGATACCCGCCCCGCCAGCGGGCGCGCCGTGCCGCAGATGCCTCAGGGGCGACGCTGAACCGCTGTCCATAGGAACCGGCCTCCAGGCCCTGGCAGAGTACATTCCCGGCATTTCAGCTGACACCGCTTGCTGCAATGCCGCTGCCAACGCCAAGGGAAATCGCTGAAATTCTATAGCCTCAAGCACAAGAAACTCTGCTTTTTGTAGCAATCTTCAACCGAGAGGCCCCCCGCAGCGAGTATCGGCAAAAACAAAGAACAAAGCCCCGTGCTCGCAAGCATCCGGGGCTTTTTTTTGCTCTTGAGACCCGTAACGGGCCATCGCATCTGCAGCCGCTCAGGCTGCGCTGTTGGAATCCGCCTCTTCGTCTTTCTTTGGCGCGTTGCGCGAGAACCAAGTTGCACCCCAGATGCCAATCTCGTACAGAATGCACATGGGCACCGCCAGCGAGATCTGCGAGAGCACATCGGGCGGCGTCACCACTGCGGCAATGATGAAGGCCAGCACGATGAAGTACCCGCGAAAGGACTTGAGCTTGTCAATTTCGACAATGCCCAGACGCACCAGCAGGATCACCACGATCGGCACCTGAAACGCCAGGCCGAAAGCCAGATACAGCGACAGAATGGCTTCGACATAAGAGGCGATATCCGGCGTTGCCGCCACGCTCGACGGCGTGAAATGCTGGATGAAGCCGAACATGCGGTCCAGCACGAACAATTGCACAAAGGCAATGCCCGCGTAGGCCAGCAGGCTGCCAAAAAAGATCAGTGGCAGTGCAAAGCGCTTTTCATGGCTGTAGAGCCCGGGAGCCACAAAGGCCCACAGCTGGTACATGATCCAGGGCAGGGCCAGCAGCACCGCCGCCATCCCCAGCACCTTGAGCGGAACGATGAAGGGCGAGAACACGCCAACGGCAATCAGCTTGGCGTCAGGCGGCATGTGTGCCTTGATGGGGTGGGCGATGAAGTTCATCAGCCCATCGGGGCCCGGCCAGATGGCCAGCAGGATCAAGGCCACGACAATGCCGCCAATGCTGTAGACCAGGCGGTTGCGCAGCTCCATCAGGTGCTGCACGAAGGGCTGCTCGGTGCCGGCCAGTTCGTCTTCTTGGGAGGGAGTTTCGGACATGGAAAAATTCTTGTGAACAGGTGCCTGCCGTCAGTTGCGGGCGCACGCGAAGCCGCTACCCTGCATTTTCCGCATCACGCCTTGGGTCCGCGTGACTTGGGCCGGAAACGGGCGACCCGGGCTGCCCCCGATTGCACGTGGGTACGCACGCCTGCGCGGTGCTTGTACCACTGGGGGGTCGCGCCGCGTTTGACACGCCAGTTCTTGCGCGGGTGCTGGTACACCGGAGAGACGGACGAAGCCGTGCTGCCATAGCTCTCGGCATAAGGGTCTGCGGTGTAGAAGCTGTCTTCGCCCGCCGACGACTCCCCCGACAGTGCGCCCTTGACGCCATGCGCCTCGTCGTTCAGGTTCTTTTCGAAATCGGAGGCATTGGTGCGGATCGTGCTTTCCACATCGCGCGCTGCCGATTCGACGCTGTCCTTCATCTTGCGCAGCTCGTCGAGCTCCATCGAACGATTGACCTCGGCCTTCACGTCATTGACATAGCGCTGCGCCTTGCCCAGCAAGGTGCCAACCGTGCGGGCCACGCGCGGCAGTTTTTCAGGGCCGATCACGATCAGTGCCACCGCACCGATCAAGGCCATTTTGGAGATACCGAGATCAAACATTCCAGTCCCAACGATGGCAGGCCAGCGACTGCGGCCGCACGGGCATGGCCAGCACGGTCGTCACGAGCATGCAGCGCATCAGCCCTTGTTCTTGGCTTCGACGTCGATCGTGGTCTTGTCCGCCACGGGAGTCTGGCCCACCTGCTGCTGAGCCGTAGTGGTAGATGTTGGGGCAGCGGCGCTTTCGTTGCCGTCCTTGATGCCATCCTTGAAGCCCTTGACGGCACCGCCCAGGTCCGAGCCGATGTTCTTGAGCTTTTTGGTGCCAAACACCAGCACCACGATGGCCAGAACGATCAGCCAATGCCAAATAGAAAAGGAACCCATGAATTTCTCCTTGCGAATGCAAACATTTTAGACGCCCCGGGCGCCTGCAAGTTTCGTAATACTGTCACGCAGCGCGGTATTACCTGAGCGATGGCTGCAATCAGCCCTTGCGCCAGGGGCGCGCGCCTCCCAGGATGTGGATGTGCAGGTGGTGCACTTCCTGGCCGCCCTCTTCGCCCGTATTCACCATCAGGCGAAAACCGCCTTCGGGATAAGGGTTGCAGCCATTGGCCCGGGCCAGTTCGGGCGCCTTGACCAGCATGCGACCCAGAAGGGGGGCATCGTCGGCGCTCACCTGGGCCATCGACGGGATGTGGCCCTTGGGCACCATCAGCAAATGCACGGGTGCGGACGGGTGGATGTCCTTGAAGACCAGCATGTCCTCGTCTTCATACACCTTGCTCGAAGGGATATCGCCCGCAATGATTTTGCAGAAAATGCAGTTTGGATCGTGCATAAGATTCATGAGTAAAAAGATGCCTTGGCGCGCATCCACTGTGCGCATGCAGCTATACCAAGCATAGCGCAATCTATCTCCTGCACCCGCAGCACGGGCGACAGCGACGTCACACCTTGAAGCCTGAGCGCACGCCGACATCGGCGCGGTGGCGCTTGAGCCACGCAAGGCCCGATTCGCGCCCCTTGTCCATCAACTCGCGCACAAAGGCCATGTCGGAGCGGTTTTTGCTCGATGCCCCATAGGCCTTGAGCACCTTGCCGCCATCCACATGGTGCA
Source organism: Comamonas odontotermitis (assembly GCF_040396735.1). Taxonomy (GTDB): domain Bacteria; phylum Pseudomonadota; class Gammaproteobacteria; order Burkholderiales; family Burkholderiaceae_C; genus Comamonas; species Comamonas odontotermitis_C. The sequence goes on along the minus strand of NZ_JBEBNZ010000007.1, from coordinate 36,569 downwards.
TCAGCATGTATTTGTAGCGCTCGGAGTCGAGCTTGCCCTCTTCCAGCAGACGACGCACAAAGCCCATGGCACGCAACTCGGCCAGCAGGCTGGCGTTGAATGTGATCTCGTTGACGCGGTCCATGATTTCCTGCGCGTTGGACGGCACCTCGTCATACTCGATGGGGTTGAGCTGCACCAGCAATACATCGCTGTTGCCCGTCTGGTAAATCAGCGGATAGAGCAGCGGATTGCCGGAATAGCCACCGTCCCAGTAGAACTGGTCACCCACCTCGACTGCCTTGTACAGCATGGGCAGGCAGGCGGACGCCATCACTGCGTCTGCCGAGAGCCGCTTGCCGCTGAAGACTTCGCCCTTGCCGGTGCGGACATTGGTGGCGCAGACGAAGACGCGCGGTGCGCTCTTGCCCTGCTCCTGCTGCAGAAAGTCAAAATCCACCACGCGTTCCAATAGGCGGCGCAGCGGATTGATATCGAGCGGGTTGGTCTGGTAGGGCGAGAACCACTGACTCATCATGTCCATGATGGCCTTGCCCGCCGCAGGCACGCCCGCCATCAGGCTGCCCATGGTGCCCACGCCTTCCCAGAACTGGCGCAGGCTGGCCCGGGCGGCTTCACAGCCCGCTTCATGGGCTTCGCGCCGGTCCTTGATTTCGACGGCCGCGCGGCCATAGCCATAGGCCATCACCACGGCGTTCATGGCCCCGGCACTGGTGCCGCTGACACCTTCAAACCACAGGCTGCGCTCTTCCAACAGGGCGTCCAGCACCCCCCAGGTGAAAGCGCCGTGCGAACCGCCGCCCTGCAGCGCCAGGCTGATGGGCGGCGTATTCTCGTCAACGCCCTTGGACCGTGCAAGCCGTGTGCGCTGCGGCGCAGTTCCGCCCGCCTCGGCTGCCTGCGGGGACAGCGCGCCGTCTGCCGGCTCGATGTGGTTAGCCATGGATGGCTTGGTCCTTGTTCATGGCGACCATGCCGCGCACGATGCGGTAGAGAAACCAGATCGAGATAATGGTCCAGGCGATCCAGCCCGGCACCAGAAAGAATATCCACAGCGGTGCCGTCACCACATACAGGATGCCCGCCCAGATCACACTGCGGATGCGCCAGGAAAAATGGCTCTCCTGCCAGGTTCCCCTGGCATCGCCACGCTTGACCAGATCAATCACCAACGCCACGACAAGCAGAAATACGCTGACCTGCGCGCTCGGCACCACCGCAGCCACTGCCACGATCAGGTGCAGAAAATAGCTCACCCAACCCCAGGTTTTCAGGCTTTCCATTTCGGCCGCATCCACGGCTTTGACTTCGATCACATCACTCATGGAACACTCCCTTCTTCGGCTTCACGACTCTTGACCTTGCGCATGGCCTTTTCTTCCAGGCCGCTCAAGCCTTCACGGCGCACCAGTTCATTGACCACATCCTGCGGGCTGAGGCCATAGTGGGCCAGCGCCACCATGGTATGAAACCACAGATCGGCCACTTCGTACACCAGCTTGGCTGCGGGCGCGCCGTGGTCGACATCCTTGGCAGCCATCACGACTTCGGTAGCCTCTTCGCCCACTTTCTTCAGAAATGCATCCGGCCCCTTGTGCAGCAGGCGGGCCACGTAGCTGGACTCTGGATCGCCACCATTGGCGGGCTTGCGCGACTCCAGCAGCTCCGCCAGGCGCATCAGCGCATCGGTTGCAGGCAGGGCAGAAGAAGAATTCTTTTCGGTCATAACAACAATGTATTTCGCCCTGCCCTTATGGCGAAGGCTTCGGGCCAGGGCTTTGGGCCATGGCAATTATTTATAGATGGATTCGGGATCTTTCAAGACCGGATCGACCGGTTGCCACTGGCCTTCGCGCAGCACGCTGTAGAAACAGCTGTGGCGGCCCGTGTGGCAGGCAATGCCCGGCTCATGGCCGGTTTGCGTCACGGTCAGGAGGATCACATCATTGTCGCAGTCGATGCGGATCTCGTGCACCTGCTGCACGTGGCCGGATTCCTCGCCCTTGAACCACAGCTTGCCACGCGAGCGGCTGAAGTACACCGCCCGCTGCAGCTCTGCCGTCTTCTGCAGCGCCTCGCGGTTCATCCAGGCAAACATCAGGACGTCGCCCGAGCCTTTTTCCTGCGCAATCACGGGCACCAGACCCTGCGCATCCCACTTTATGTCGTCTAGCCAAGTCATGTGGCGATTGTCGGCGATCTGCGATACCCCCTGAACCCGCCAAACGATGTCCCGGGCATTGATTTTTCTTCGTAAAAAAGTGAGCAAAGTGCGCTTATCCAGCAATAGATTTCACATTTTCAGTAGCTGTATCGCATATCCATAAAGCGCAGACAGCTCATTCTTTTATAGCAATCAGTAATTCCGGGTTGACAAGGAAAAGAAATAAAAAAGGCTGGCGCTCCGCACGCCAGCCTTCCACCGTCAGTTCAACGCCTATCGCGCCCTATCGCCTGCCGCTCCTGCTCTGCCAGCCTGCAGCCAGCATCAGCAGTACGGCCAGCAGCAACAGCATCGTGCGCGAATCCACCGGCACGGGCGCAGGCACTGCGGGCGGTTTCGGGCCCGGCGTGTAGGTGGCGGCAGCCGAAAGGCTCGCCGTACAGGCATTGATGCCTGCCGGATCATTCTGCGTGTCCCAACAGGCCTGCGCCGTATTGGTGACAGGGGCGGGAGTGGCCACGAACTGCGCCTCAAACACCACCTCGACCCGGTTTGCACCTGTGGCAGTTCCGTTGTCCGGTGCCAGCGTGGCATCCACGACAAGGCGGTTGTTGGCCTGATCGTAGTAGCAGCCCGCAGGCGGCGCCACTACCGTGGAGGCGCCATTGGCCGCGCAGCTCACGCTGCCGCTGACAAACGTCATGCCATCGGGCATCGGGTCACGCATCTGCACCACCATCGCCGCAGGATTGGGATTGTCCAGCACGATGCTCCACTTCACATGTCCGTCACTGCCCAGTGCGGCAGCCTTGGTGATGAAAGGCGGGTCGACGACCACCGGCGGCACCGGCTCGATCGGATCGCTGTCAGTGGCGGTACAGCTCGCTGGCGTGCTGGGCTCAGTGCCAACACCGGCTACGCAGCCGCCGCCCACCACGTTGGCCGTGTTCACGGCCCGCGCCCCAGGTGCTGCTGCCCCGACGGTGCCAGTCACGGTGTAACTGACTGAGCCACCATTGGCCGCCACCGTGATACCCGTGCAAGCCAGGCCTGCGCAGGTGCCAAGATCAGACCCGGCCGAAGCAGCCCCCGGGGCAATGCTGGTGATGCCCGACAGGCCGCTGACCACCGCGTCGCGCCACTCCACCCCGTTTGCCACCGTGCCGCCGGTATTGGTGATGGTCACCGTGTACGTGGTCTGGGTGCCCGCCGTCAGCTGGTTCACGCCATTGGTCTTGCTCACGAGGAGCGCCGCTGGCATGTTCACCGGTACATCCTCCGTGCTGGGGTTGCAGGCCAGCGGGTTGCCATCGAGTTTGCAGGCTGGGTCGCCTCCGCCGCTCAGGTGCGCTGTGTTGGTGCCCGCTGTCGTCCCCACGGTGGCATCACTCGTGTCGATGGGGATCGTGATGATGTAGGTGCCCAGGCTCAGAGCCACGCTTGTAGTGCCACTGAGTACGCAGTTCGCTCCCAGGCTGGTGTCTCCCGCTGCACCGCAGGCTTCCAGCTTGGGCACGCTCGCTCCCGTGCCCGCCTCTACCGTCGGCGCACCCGACAGCTTGATGCCGCTGGGCAGTGCATCGGCAATCGTGATCACGTCTGTGGTCGGCGCACCGGCCACCGTCACGGTGATCACGTATTTCTGGCCCGACGCTCCCTTGATCAGCGCAGCAGGCTCTGCCACCTTGGTGGCCGAGACCTGCGGCAAGCCGCTGTTCTTGTAGGTACACAGCAACTCAGGCGCACCGGCTGGCACCGTCAGATCCTTGCCCGCCAGGCTGCCAGCACTGCACGACACCGTCTTGGTGTACTTTGCTGCGTTGTCAGGATTGGAGAACACTTCTTCGGGCAGCGTCAGCACGTCGCCCGCATACACGGTAGCCGCGTTGGTGCCGGTATCGGTCTTGTCCGAGTCCGTGGCGGTCGAGATGATGGAGGCCGTGGTGCCGTTGTAGGCCGCCGTGATGTTGACCGTCTCACCGCTGGTGCCGTTGATCCACTGCTTGGCCAGCTTGAGCTGCGCGCTCTTGCGCGTGTTGGTGACCGTGCAGGTGACTGCCGCATTGGGCATGGCAAAGCTGGTGACAGCGCCAATGCCGTTGTCGCAGCTGTAGGCCACGTCATAGTTGGCACTGTTGCCTGCCGTCCAGCCTTCTGCAATCGCCACGGTGCTACCCACGATGGCCGTCGCCGTGGCATCCACCACTGCGCCGCCCACGGCCGAGCTGCCGCCCACCGCACCGGTCACGCCGGAGCCAGTGATGGCCAGGCTCACCGCATCACCGCTCTTGCCGTTACTCCATGCCTTCTTGAGCGTGATTCCAGCTGTGGCCTGCCCTGTCAGGTCGCCGCAGGCATTGGCACTTGCAGCCGTTGTACCCGTAATGCTGGCGGTATTGAAGGCGCCATTGCCGGCACTGCCGTTGCAGGCCAACGCCGTGCCCCCCACCATCGTGTAATCAATGGTGACCGTATAGGTGTGCGTTGCACCGGCTGCGATGGGCAGGCTGGATGCGCCAATCTGCTGCTCGGCTCCGTTGGCTGGGTTGCTGCGCGGAAAGGCACTGCCTCCCAGCACACCGCCGCCAGCTGGCTGGGCATTGATGCTGGTCAAGGTGGCACTGCCGGCAAAGCCAGGGGTGTCAGAGAGCGTGTAGCTGCCCTCCGAGCCGCCCGTGTTCCTCACCGTCAGCTGGTAGCTTGCCGTGTACTGGTTAAGACCTGCGGCGGCATTGATCGCAGGTGCAGACTTCTCCACCGTCAGCGCAGCTGGCGTATTCACCGGTACATCCTCCGTGCTGGGGTTGCAGGCCAGCGGGTTGCCATCGAGTTTGCAGGCTGGGTCGCCTCCGCCGCTCAGGTGCGCTGTGTTGGTGCCCGCTGTCGTCCCCACGGTGGCATCACTCGTGTCGATGGGGATCGTGATGATGTAGGTGCCCAGGCTCAGAGCCACGCTTGTAGTGCCACTGAGTACGCAGTTCGCTCCCAGGCTGGTGTCTCCCGCTGCACCGCAGGCTTCCAGCTTGGGCACGCTCGCTCCCGTGCCCGCCTCTACCGTCGGCGCACCCGACAGCTTGATGCCGCTGGGCAGTGCATCGGCAATCGTGATCACGTCTGTGGTCGGCGCACCGGCCACCGTCACGGTGATCACGTATTTCTGGCCCGACGCTCCCTTGATCAGCGCAGCAGGCTCTGCCACCTTGGTGGCCGAGACCTGCGGCAAGCCGCTGTTCTTGTAGGTACACAGCAACTCAGGCGCACCGGCTGGCACCGTCAGATCCTTGCCCGCCAGGCTGCCAGCACTGCACGACACCGTCTTGGTGTACTTTGCTGCGTTGTCAGGATTGGAGAACACTTCTTCGGGCAGCGTCAGCACGTCGCCCGCATACACGGTAGCCGCGTTGGTGCCGGTATCGGTCTTGTCCGAGTCCGTGGCGGTCGAGATGATGGAGGCCGTGGTGCCGTTGTAGGCCGCCGTGATGTTGACCGTCTCACCGCTGGTGCCGTTGATCCACTGCTTGGCCAGCTTGAGCTGCGCGCTCTTGCGCGTGTTGGTGACCGTGCAGGTGACTGCCGCATTGGGCATGGCAAAGCTGGTGACAGCGCCAATGCCGTTGTCGCAGCTGTAGGCCACGTCATAGTTGGCACTGTTGCCTGCCGTCCAGCCTTCTGCAATCGCCACGGTGCTACCCACGATGGCCGTCGCCGTGGCATCCACCACTGCGCCGCCCACGGCCGAGCTGCCGCCCACCGCACCGGTCACGCCGGAGCCAGTGATGGCCAGGCTCACCGCATCACCGCTCTTGCCGTTACTCCATGCCTTCTTGAGCGTGATTCCAGCTGTGGCCTGCCCTGTCAGGTCGCCGCAGGCATTGGCACTTGCAGCCGTTGTACCCGTAATGCTGGCGGTATTGAAGGCGCCATTGCCGGCACTGCCGTTGCAGGCCAACGCCGTGCCCCCCACCATCGTGTAATCAATGGTGACCGTATAGGTGTGCGTTGCACCGGCTGCGATGGGCAGGCTGGATGCGCCAATCTGCTGCTCGGCTCCGTTGGCTGGGTTGCTGCGCGGAAAGGCACTGCCTCCCAGCACACCGCCGCCAGCTGGCTGGGCATTGATGCTGGTCAAGGTGGCACTGCCGGCAAAGCCAGGGGTGTCAGAGAGCGTGTAGCTGCCCTCCGAGCCGCCCGTGTTCCTCACCGTCAGCTGGTAGCTTGCCGTGTACTGGTTAAGACCTGCGGCGGCATTGATCGCAGGTGCAGACTTCTCCACCGTCAGCGCCGCTGGCGTGTTCACATCGGTGGACCAGTTGGCGCAGCTGGTCGTTGTCGCATCGCAGGCGGCGCCTGGCGGGCTTGGCGGATTGCCGCTGCCGCTGGGGTGGGTTGCTGCGTAGTTGGTCAAGGCCCCCGCCGTGGCCGGTGCCTTGACCGTCACGGTGAAGGTTGCCGAAGGCGTGGCGCCGCCGGCCTCGGTCAAGGGGCCAGGCACGGCGCAGGTCAGCAAGGTCTGTTTGTCGCTGGCAGCGCCAGTACAGATGTCGCCCTGGGCCGACACGAACTCCATGCCTTCAGGCAGCAGATCCTGCACGGTCAGGACCGGTCCCGTCGGCAGCTCGCCAGTGTTGGTCAGCGTCAATGTGTAGTTGAACTGCTCACCGGTCAGTACGACACGTGGACCCGTCTTTTGCAGGGTGACCTTGGCATTGGTCTTGAGCGGGTTGACGATGCTGCCCACGGCACCAGTGGCGATGGCGCCCGCTGGCGGGGTCGTGCTTTCCGCAGCCCAGCTGTAGTTCGCAGGCGGTGTGGCCTTGCCGGTTTCATTCAGGGCGGAACATGTGGCTCCTTTCGGCACCTGCACCGTGGTGCTGCCGGAGACGCCATTGGCCGCAATGCCCACCGCGCCGGTGTAGGTGCCGGTATCGCAGACCAGCGAGAAACCATAGTTGCCTGGCGCACCAGTGGCTGGCGCGCCCGTCACCGTCTTGTTGATGGTGACGCTCACCTGATCGCGTGTCAGGGAGTTGGCGATCGTAGCTGCCAGCGTGCCGCCCGCTGCCATGGGGCCACCAGGATTCGTGATCTGCTCTGTTCCCCAGGTGTAATTGGCTACCGGCGGCTTGGCCCCTTCAGTCACCGTGCAGCTGGAGCCGGCTGGGATATTGCCAACCGATGCCGAGGACCCTACAGACACACTACCGCTCGCGGAGAAGCCGCCAGCGGGTGCTGCACCACCGGTGCAACTCACGCTGAAAGGAAAGCTCAGGGCAGGCAGCGGGCTGGGGCCGCCTGTCACGGTCTTGCTCACCGTCAAGGTGCCTGGATTGGCACTGAGAGAATTGGCAATGCCTGCCGCCAATGCGCCACCGGGAGCCATGGCCCCCGAAGGGTTCGTGATTTGCTCTGCCCCCCAGGTATAGCCAGGCACGGCAGGCTTGCTGCCTTCGGTCACGCTGCAGGTGGAGCCTGCGGGAATGCCGGTCACCTGCGCCGAACTACCGGCGGACACACTGCTGCTGGTACTGAATGGAGCCGAGCCCCCTGTGCAATTCACGGTGAAAGGGAAGCTCAGCGCGGGAAGCGGGCTGGGGCCACCAGACACAGTCTTGCTGACCGTCAAGGTACCCGGCAGTGGCGAGAAATTGGCCACCACGGCCATGTCGGCGTTCGTGGGCGTCAAGGTGCAGTTGTTTGTGTTCTGGCCCTGACTGCAGGCGGCGCCCGTCCAGCCTGTGAAGCTCCAACCCGGTGTGATGGTGGTGACCTGGCAGGTGCTGGAGACGCCGCTCGCTACCGGTGATGGCGTGCAACTGGCGCTGCCGCCATTGACAACGCCCCCGCCCACCGGGTTGACCGTGGCCGTGACGTTATAGGTGATGGGGGCGTTGGTGATGGTGCAGACGATGTTGTCACCGGCTACGGGGTTGAACTCGGGCCATTGCAATTGCGTGCCCTGCGCGGTTCCCGGGCCGCTGGGCGCTGCTGCCGTGGAGCCCGTGCAACTGATGCTGGATGTGTACGCGCTGGGCAACTGGTCTGCACCCGTGCCATTGGCCTTGAGGGCCTCAAAGAACTGCAGCGTCTTGCCTGCCTGGAGCACCTGCAGGCCAGTGGTTGCAGTGGCGGGTACGGTAGTGCCAGTCGTGGTTGCGCTGGATGCCGGAATGCCTCCGGAAGACATGCGGATCTGGAACTGATCGGTTGACGCGATACGGCCCGTCAGGCTCTTGTTGAGCGTAACCCACACCGGGGTGGGCGTGTTCTGGCAGGCAGCGGCGCTGCTGCTGCCCGCACCCGAGCCTGTGACATTGGCCGTGACACTGTTGAACAAGCCCTTGCCGGCGGTGCCGTCACAAATGTCAGCCCCCACCTTGCCCGGCTTGATCGTGAAGCGCACAACCATCGAATAAGTTTCGGTCTCCCCGCTCGCGAGGACATGGGATCCCCTCAATGCCCATGGGCCTGCGCTGTTGACAGGCAAGGTCGGGCCATTGCCACCGCAATTGGCATTGTTCCCTCCAGAACGAACACAAGTCAGGGACTGCAGGCTGTTGATGGTCACATCGCCATCAAAGCCCGGCGTGTCGGTCAGCGTGTAGTTTCTGGAGCTCACCGCGTCATTCGTTACCACGACGGTGTAGCCAATATCGAACTGATCGGGTTTGCCAGACACCGGTACAGGAGCCGATGCCACAGTCTTGGTCACGTTCAAGGGGCCATCGTCATCCACAATGGTGTAGACCGCAGGCGCGGCATCCTGGCCGCACACGTCATTGGAGCTGCGCGCATACTGGGCTGCTGGCTGAATTGCCATGCCGATGGTCCTGTTGGACTCCGCCACGGTATTGCCGGCGATGTAGATCGGCAGCTGGAACATGCTGGCAGACGATATGCCGTCGTAGATGCCGGCTGGCACAACGATCGTCAAGGTATCGCTGGTACCGTTGCTGGTGTTCGTGTAGTAATCGGTACCTCGCACCGCACTTCCGCCGGTAATCTTGACGGTGACGGTCATGCCTCCCGCAGGAACCACGCCATTCACCCGAAAGGTGGGTCGGTCAGTTCCCAGCTGGGCGGCCCCGTCACCTTCCAGGGTGGAATAGCTGGTCTTGGAGAAATCGACAAACGGAGTCAGGTTCAACTGGACGTTGTCCAGAAAATTGCCCACCGAATTGTCTCCACCCGCAGAGCTGATGGACTCAAATCCAAAGTTGGTGCCGCCAGTCGCTCCGGTGTAGGGAAAGGAGCCGCTGTAGTCCCGCCAGCCACCATTCGGGCTCGGTGGCGTATTGATTGACCCCAGTATGGCCTGAGGAGTATCCATACTGCCATTCGATGTTGTCCCCACCCGTGCCACCGCCGTGGCGGCACCGATCTTGACCTCGGCGACATCTCTGGTTGTGGTGCTCGAACGCCCCCGGTGGCTGAACTGCCAGCCCACCGTCTCACCTTGGACCAGGCATATTCTCTGGTAGAGGCGGGAAGCCTGGTTGGCATTCAACTCCACAAAATTCCGGCCATCTCTTGCATTGACGGAGCTGAAGCCTGTGCTCCACATCTCGATCAGCCCGCCTGTCGTCAACAGGCCAGTCATGCTGCAGGTGCCACTGGTGGCGCCGGCTGGATGGGTCGTTTCCCAGCCCGGGACATTGTCACTGGGGATCAGCCTGTAACAGCCATTCGGAAGTGTCGGTGTCTCAAAACTCGGGTTGAGAAAAATACGCTGAACCTGCGCCTGCGCCGGTGCTGTAACGGCCGCAGCCATGGCCAGAACTCCCCCCATCACCCCGAGACGCCAGCGCGAGACATGCGTCGTTCTGAGGGCATCTGAGACCAAGGAAGACTGTGCCTGGGTGGGTGCCGGGTTCCGATGCGTTTTTTTCATGGTCATCATTGCTCTTCATCCAACAAAGCGCACCAGCAAATGCAAAGCGGCGGAGTGTGGGAGTGCGAGGACATATCCTCGACACCCCACCCTCCGCCGCTTTGCGTGCTGATACAGGCTCTTAAATATCAAATAGATCTAAGATCTGCTATTGTTTATTAATATTTGTAACTATTGTACAAATAAATCAACTTATAAGTTTTAATCGAATTGTTAATAATTCTATGCAAAAGCTTTTCTCCCTATGAAAAGGGCCGGAAATCCGGCGTGTGCTTGGGTCACAGCACACTCCTGCACGCAGGCAGCATTGGTCAGAATTTACAAAAAAACTGGTTAGATATATTTTAAAAATAATGACAAAGGCGTCTTCCCTGCTGACATGCCGAAGCGCAAAGAGACCCAGCAGCAGGGTGGAGATCAAAAATGAGACGACAAAAAAAGAGCTGCCAGCGCCCTGAAGCCAGGCGTTGGCAGCTCTTTTTTAGCGCGTCTGGCCCGCAAGGCCAGGAAGTGTCTACTGCCGCACAGGAATGCCCCGCTGCGCCATCAGTGCCTTGGCCTGCCCCACGGTGTATTCGCCGTAATGGAAGATGCTGGCGGCCAGCACCGCGTCCGCCCCCCCCACAGTGACGCCATCGGCCAGGTGCTCCAGATTGCCAACACCACCCGATGCGATCACGGGCACGCCAACGGCATCAGCCACGGCGCGCGTCAGTTGCAGGTCAAAGCCGCTCTTGGTGCCATCGCGGTCCATGCTGGTCAGCAGAATCTCCCCGGCCCCACGGGTGGCCATTTCAGAGGCCCATCGCACGGCATCCATGCCTGTGTTCTGGCGGCCGCCATGGCTGTACACATCCCACCCTGCGCCTACGGGCTGGCCATTGGCACCGATGCGTTGCTCGTCCTGCGCGCTGCGGCGCTTGGCATCAATGGCCACCACGATGCATTGCGCACCGTACTTGTCGCTGGCGGCGTTGATGACTTCCGGATTGGCAATGGCTGCCGAGTTGAAGCTGGTCTTGTCCGCACCGGCATTGAGCAGTCGGCGCACGTCTTCGACCGTACGCACGCCGCCGCCGACGGTCAGAGGGATGAACACCTGGCTGGCCACGGCCTCGATGATGGGCAGGATCAGGTCACGCCCATCGCTGGTGGCGGTGATGTCCAGGAAAGTCAGCTCGTCCGCACCCTGCGCGTTGTAGCGCGCCGCGATTTCCACCGGGTCGCCAGCATCACGCAGTTCGACAAAATTGACACCTTTGACGACACGGCCGCCCGTGACGTCCAGGCAGGGGATGATGCGTTTGGCAAGCATGGAGACTCTCGTGAAAGATGGAAGAAGGCAGGCGAATTTTCTACAGGGCAAAACCATACCACGCCAGGCCTTGGCGGTAGCCATTCGCCGGTGAAAAGCCCCTGCCCTCTTCACCTGTGCGTCACCGCAGCCACAGGGCACCCACACAAAGCTGCAGGAACCCTCTGCCAAGGTCTGACAATGAAAAACCGCCGCGAAATCAGCGATTTCTGCGGCGGTTTTCCGGAAGGGACCCACAGGATCAATGCACACTGCGGCCCATGCCGATCTGCCAGCGCCAGACGTCTTCCATCATGCGATCGAGCCCCAGCTGCGGCTGCCAGCCCAGCAGCGCACGCGCCTGGCTGATATCAGCCCAGCAGTGGGCCGCATCGCCATTGCGGCGCGGCCCGACACGGAAAGGCACGGCGCGGCCATTGGCATGTTCGAACGCGCGCACCAGCCCGAGCACCGATGTCGGCTGGCCCGACCCGATATTGAGCTTGAGCAGTCCCGCGTGGCCCCGCAGATAGTGCAAGGTGGCGACATAGGCACGCGCCAGATCGGTCACGTGCAGGTAGTCGCGCACCGGCGAGCCGTCCGGGGTGGCATAGTCGTTGCCGAAGATGCGCAGGCAGTCGCGCTTGCCCGCTGCCACCTGGGCCAGGTAAGGCGCCACATGGGTGGACATGCGTGGCGGGTCTTCGGCGATCAGGCCGCTTTCGTGGCAACCCACGGCATTGAAGCTGCGCAGCAACGCCATGCGCCAGCGCTTGGGGGAGGCCTCATCCAGGCTGGAGAGCACCTGCTCAACCATCAGGGCCGTCTGCCCATAGGGCGTGCTCGCGCAGACCTGCGCATCCTCGCGCACCGGCATGGCAGGCGTGTCGCCATAGACGATGGCCGACGACGAGACAATCAGATTGCGGATGCCAGCGGTCTGCATCGCACGCAACAGGCCCACGGTGCCAGAGACATTGTTGTCGTAATAACGCAGCGGCTCGCGCGCGGCGTCCGCTGATGATGTGAGAAAGGCGTTGTGGATCACCGCATCGAAATGCTGCTCGTCAAACAACTGCTCAAGCATGGCGGTGTCGCGCACGTCAGCATCGATACACGGAGGCGCGAAACCCAAGATCTTCTCCAGCCGCTGCAACACCGAGCGGCGCGCATTGCTGAAGTTATCCAGGATCAAAAAAGGCAGCCCTGCTTCTGCGAGGGCAACACAGAGGTGAGAGCCGATATAGCCGGCTCCGCCAGTCACGAGTATCACGGGGTGCTTTCTAACAGTCTGCGGAATGCGTGTCCAGCATCTGCTATGGATTCTGACATTTCGCGCGAGGCCTATTGTCCGATACGCCGGGAAATTGCGGCGAATTTGGCCCATATCATATGTGCCACGCGGTAACAACTGGCATTTGTTGACATTTATCAATGTTCAACCAGGATTCGCCAGTACGACAACGCGCCAGCATCGCCTTTCCACCGCTGCGGCTGGCATTTTTCAGACAGCCCCCTGACACACACGCCAACGGTTTGTTGCAATAGAAAAAGCCGCACAGCGTGCGGCTTGGCAAGCGGAGCAGCTGGCTTCAGCCTTCGCTCAACTCATCGGCGCGGCTCTGCGCCGCTTCGAAATCGAGGTCGCCGGTGTAGATGGCGCGGCCACAGATCACGCCTTCCACGCCTTCGGATTCGACCGCGCAGAGCGCCTCGATATCGGCCATGCCCGACAGGCCGCCCGATGCGATCACCGGAATGCGGATGGCCTGTGCCAGCTTGACCGTGGCATCTACATTGATGCCAGTCAACATGCCATCGCGGCCGATGTCCGTATAGATGATCGACTCCACACCCCAGTCCTCGAAGCGCTTGGCCGTTTCGATGACCGAGTGGTTGGTGATCTTGCTCCAGCCATCAGTGGCCACCATACCGTCCTTGGCATCGAGGCCCACGATGATGTGACCGGCAAATGCAGTGCAGGCATCCTGCAGAAAACCGGGGTTCTTGATGGCTGCGGTGCCAATGATGACGTACTGCATGCCGGCATCGATATAGCGCTCGATGGTGTCCAGGTCGCGGATGCCGCCGCCCAATTGCACCGGCAGTTCATCGCCGAACTCCTGGAGGATCGCCTTGATGACATGCAGGTTCTTGGGCTGACCGGCAAATGCGCCATTCAAATCCACCAGATGCAGGCGGCGCGCGCCCGCATCAAACCAACGGCGCGCAACCTCGACAGGGTCTTCGCCGAACGTGGTGGATTGATCCATATCGCCCTGTTTCAGGCGTACGCAGTGACCGTCCTTCAGATCAATGGCAGGAATGAGCAGCATGGTGGTGGTTGGCTGACGTTGAAAACAAAAAGGATTGAGAAAAAGACTTAGGGATTCCAGTGCAGGAAGTTACGGTACAGCGCCAGGCCCTGGTCCGCACTCTTTTCTGGGTGGAATTGTGTCGCAAAAATATTATCGCGGCCAATCGCACATGCAAAGCGCTCGCCATACTCGGCCGTGCCGTGGCATTGGCTGGCCTCTGCGGGCTCGGCATAGAAGCTGTGCACGAAGTAGAAATACGATTCGTCCGGCACCCCTTGCCAGACCGGATGCGGCTTGCCCGCCGGGGTCGCCTGGCGCACCTGGTTCCAGCCCATCTGCGGCACCTTGAACCGGCTGCCGTCTGCCTGCAAGCGGCCCGCCAGCTGAAATTTTCTCACCTGTCCGGCAATCAGGCCCAGGCCCGGGGTATCACCTTCTTCGCTGTGGTCGAGCAGCATCTGCATGCCCACGCACACGCCAAACAGCGGTTTGGTGGCCGCAGCTTCGAGCACGCTCTCCTGTAGGCCGGAGGCCCTGAGTTCGGCCATGCAATCGCGGATGGCGCCCTGGCCGGGCAGCACGATGCGGGTGGCAGCGCGCACCACATCCGGGTCCGAGGTGACCACGACCTGCACCGCCGAGCCGGCTGCGGCGGCCTGCACCGCCTGCGATACCGAACGCAGGTTGCCCATGCCGTAATCAACCACCGCCACGGTGTTGTCCTTCAAATTCATAGCAGCTACCGCTTTTTGATAGGGGATTTCAGAATGAATTCACATTAAAAACTATATGCAGCAATTGCTACACGCTCTTATTTAGAGAGCACCCTTGGTGGAAGGGATGACGCCCGCCATGCGCTCATCATGCTCCAGCGCAAAGCGTAGCGCACGTGCAAAGGCCTTGAAGATGGTTTCACATTGGTGGTGGGCGTTGAACCCCTTGAGGTTGTCGATGTGCAGGGTAACGCCCGCATGGTTCACAAACCCCTGGAAGAACTCATACACCAGCTGCGTGTCGAACTGGCCGATGCTACCTGCGGTGAACTTGACTTCCATGTGCAGGCCGGGGCGGCCCGAGAAGTCGATCACCACGCGCGAGAGCGCTTCGTCCAGCGGCACATAGGCGTGGCCGTAGCGGCGGATGCCTTTCTTGTCGCCCACGGCCTTGGCAAAGGCCTGGCCCAGGGTGATGCCGATGTCTTCGACTGTGTGATGCCCGTCAATGTGCAAGTCGCCTGCGCATTCGATGTCCAGATCGATCAGGCCGTGGCGGGCGATCTGGTCGAGCATGTGGTCGAGAAACCCGATGCCGGAGTGAAGGCGCGCCTTGCCGGTGCCGTCGAGGTTGACGCGCACGGCGATGCGGGTTTCCGCCGTGTTGCGCTGCACCTCGGCGATGCGGGGCAGTGGTTGGGCTGCAGAGGGGATGATATTGCTCATAGGCTTTCTTTCAATGCCGCCAGCATCTGGGCGTTTTCTTCGCGGGTGCCCACGGTCAGGCGCAGGCAGTTGTTCAACAGGGGGTGCATGGCAGAGACGTTCTTCACCAGTACACCGCGCGCCTTCATCTCGGCCTGCACCCGGCCTGCATCGCGCACGCGCAGCAGCACCATGTTCGCCTCGGACGGCCAGACTTTCTCGACACCGGCAATGGCCACCAGCGCGTCGATCAGCGGCTGGCGTTCAGCGCGGATGGCCGCGGCCTGCTCCGCGTAGAGCGCTTCGTGCTCCAGCGCAAAGATAGCAGCTTCGCAATTGAGCACGCTCACGTTGTAGGGCGGCCGCACCTTGTCCAGCTCATTGACGATGGCCGCAGGCCCGATCAGGTAGCCCAGGCGCGCGCCCGCAAGGCCAAACTTGGAGAGCGTGCGCATCAAAAGCACATGCGCGTTGCGCTGCGGCTCTGCCTGCATGCGGGTGATCCAGCTGCGGCAGGCAAAGGGCTGGTAGGCCTCGTCCATCACCACCAGGCCTCCCACCTGCGCTACCGCATCGATGACGGCCTGCACCTTGTCTTCATCCCACAGCGTGGCCGTGGGGTTGTTGGGATAGGCGAGGTAGGTGATGGCAGGCTGGCGGGTGGCTATCGCCGCCTGCATGGCGGGCACGTCCAGGTCAAAATCGGCCGTCAGATCGACACCGATGAAGTCCAGCCCCTGCAGCTTGGCCGACAGCGGGTACATGACAAAGCCGGGCATCGGCGCGAGCATGGTGGCGCGGCCGCCCTGGGCAGGCTGCGCAGTAGCCAGCGCCAGCAGAGTGATGAGTTCGTCCGAACCATTGCCCAGCAGCACGACCGAGCCCGCCGGCGCGCCTGCATAGCTGGCCAGCATGTTTTTCAGGACTTCCTGGCGCTCGCCCGGGTAGCGGTTGATTTCGAGGGCTCCCAGCCGCTCGCCCAGCTGCTTTTGCAGCTCGGAAGGCAGGCGGTACGGGTTCTCCATCGTGTCCATCTTCAGCAGGCCTTGCGAGGCCTGCACATGGTAGCCCTGCATGGCGCGCACATCGGCGCGGATGCGTTGCAGGGCTTTGGACTGGGTGTCTGGAACGGTCATGGGGTGGAGTCTTTCACACAGGGCACGGGTTGACCAATTGGGACGGCGCTTAGAACGTGTTTACGATCTCTACGCAGCACGAGGAGATCGTAAACACGTTCTTACGCCTTCTCTTCTTGGGGAGCGGACTGCAGCAGCGGGTGCAGCACGGTCACGCCGCCAAACTCTGCACCATGGGGCAGGTGCAGGCTCAGCATGTGGCGGCAGCCGCTGTGCTGGGCGCAGGCCACAGCCAGACAGTCGCCAAAATCCAAGGCATGGCGGGCCTGCACGGCCCATGCGGTCTCCAGCGTGGCGGCATCGGTTTTCCATGGCGTCCAGGTCTGGTAACGGCGGATGGCAGCCCGGGCATCGCCCTGGGGCATGGGGTTGGCGGCAGTGGTGACCTGATCGTAGAACTCGGTGAGGGCCTGGCTGCCGGTGCGGCCCGTGCGTGTGCGCCAGAGCCAGTCGAGCCAGCCCAGGGTGGCCTCGTACAGCGCGCCGTCCGATACGTTTTCGGATGCGATCAGGACCGAGGTGTCCACAAACACCGTGCTCATGCCTGCTCCTTCTTGTCGCTGGGGTTATTTTTGCCATTTTGGCCACCAGCGCGCACCAATTGTGCACTGCGCGCTTCCTTTTCAGCAGCGCCAACGCCGCCCTGCCAGGTGCGCTCGTCGGTACGCCAGGCGAGATAGGCCCGCTCGTAGGTGTCTTCGCGCTGCTTCATCTCGGCCATGAAGTCGCCTACCATGCGCGAAACACTGGTACCCCGGCGGGCCGCCTCTACGCGCGCCCACTCCAGCACACTGTCGTCCACGGTGATGGTCAAATTCTTCATGGATCGAAGTTTACACGAATTTCGTGCCACACGAAATTCGTGCTTCAAAACACAGCCCCGCCGACCCATTCACCCTGGCTTTCGGCCCATGCCATGATGGCGGCCATCTCTAGTGCCACCCATGTCGATCACCTCTTCCTCGCCCTCCTCCTGCACGCTGCAGGATCTGACCGCCGTGCTGACCCGCCACCACCCCTGGACGGTGCTCACCGGTGCCGGCATCAGCACCGGCAGCGGAATTCCCGACTACCGCGACGAGCACGGTGCATGGAAGCGCCCCGCCCCGGTCAATTTCCAGGACTTCATGGCACATGCCACCACGCGCCAGCGCTACTGGGCGCGCAGCCTGGCAGGCTGGCCCGTTTTTTCACAGGCGCGGCCCAATCTTGCACACCAGGCGCTCGCGCAGCTGGAGCACGCAGGCTTGGTGCAAGCCGTCATCACGCAGAATGTTGACGGCCTGCACCAGCAGGCAGGCAGCCGCAATGTGGTGGATCTGCACGGCCGCCTCGACGAGGTCATCTGCATGGGCTGCGGCACCATCAGCCCACGTGCCGCTTTTCAACATGCGCTGGTGGCCGCCAACCCGCATTGGCACCACCACAATGCACCTGCCGCACCGGATGGCGATGCCGACCTGAGCGGCGTGGATTTTTCAGCCTTTTCGGTACCTGCGTGCCCGGTGTGCGGCGGCATTCTGAAGCCCCATGTGGTGTTTTACGGCGAGAATGTGCCGCTTGCCCGCAAGCAATATGCGATGGAGCAGCTCGGTGCCAGCCGCGCCCTGCTGGTGGTCGGCAGCTCGCTCATGGTCTATTCCGGCCTGCGCTTCGTGCATGCGGCCAAGCAGCAGGGATTGCCAGTGGCAGCCATCAACCTGGGCGCCACGCGAGCCGATGCCGAGCTGGATTTCAAACTGCGCGCGCCCTGTGACGAGGCCCTGGCCCAGCTGTCTGCCGTGCTGAAAGCGCCTGCGGGCAACCCCAGCCCGTAGCCACACCGCCAGCAACCGCTGTCGATCCAGGCCACCAGTGCGGCCCGGAGCGTTTACAGTGTGCCCCTGCATCGCCCGTTCATCCGCCATTTGATTTTGCTCAACCTCTCATGACCAGCGCCTCTCTGCCGTCAACACCCCTGCCGCGTGCCCTTTTCTGGATCGCAGCCATTTATGCGCTGGCCTGGTCGCTCGTACCGCCCTTTCTTGCACCCAGCTTTCCACTGGACGTTGTGGAGAGCCTGGGCTGGGGCCGGGAGTGGCAATGGGGTACCTACAAGCACCCACCGCTACCCCCTATTGCGCTGCATGTGTTCTGGGTGGCGTTTGGCCGCTTTGGACCCTTCATTCTGAGCCAGCTGTGCGTTGGCCTGACGCTGTGGCTGGTGTGGCTCACGGCCTGCCGCCTCGTCTCGCGCGACCGCGCACTGATCGGCACGGTGTTGACCATGGGCGTGGTCTTCTACACCCGGCCTGCGCTGGAGTTCAACCACAACATCGCGCAGATGCCTTTCTGGGCGGGCATCTGCTACTTCTATCTGGCCGCCTGGCAAGACGGAAAACTGCGCCAGTGGCTGGCCCTGGGCCTGTTGGCGGGCGTGGGGCTGCTGTGCAAGTATTCCATCGGCCTGCTGCTGGCATGCCTGGCGCTTTTCACCGTGCTGACACCGGCGCGCAGCGTGTTGCGCCAGCCCGGCCCGTGGCTGTCCATTGGGGCCATGGCGCTCGTCTTTGCCCCGCACGCTCTCTGGCTGCAGCAGAACGACTGGCTGCCTTTTGCCTATGCGCAGGGGCGCGCCGCCAAGGTCGGCTCCTCGCCGCAGATGGGGGCCCTGTCCTTTCTGCTGACCCAGATGCTCAACCACCTGCCGCTCCTGCTGGTGGTGCTGTTCGCCTGGGCGCGAACCCGATTCACCAAGCAGCTGCCACCTGTGCAACCCGGCTGGCACATCCACAGCAGCCAGCCGCGTTACCTGCTGCTGATCGCTCTGGCCCCGGGCCTGCTGCTGGTACTGGTGGGCCTGCTGGCCGGAGTGCGCCTGCGTGACATGTGGGGCGTTCCCATCTGGCCCTTCACCGGCTTGCTGGTAGCCAGTCTGCTGCCTACGGCGTGGCTTGCCAGCATGCGGCCCTACCTGCTGCGCGGCATCACCGTATGGCTGGTGCTGATTTCGCTGCTCTCAGGCTCGTACCTGGCCTACGTGCACGACTGGCGCAAGCGCCCCGTGCGCTCCGACTGGCCCGCCGCAGCCCTGGCCCAGCAGGCCAACCAGACCTGGAACCAGCTCTCCACCTGCCCGCTGAACACCGTGGCCGGCGATGCCTGGACCGCTGGCTTGATTGCCATCCACACGCCCAGCCAGCCATCGGTACTGCTTTTTGGCGACCCGCGCTTTACCCCGTGGGTGACGGCCGAGCGCGTGCAGCGCCACGGCGCGCTCTGGGCATGGAGACCGGAAGACGCCGAGGACGGAGAGCCAGCGCCGGTGGCCGTTCTGCAAGACCTGGGCAGCCGCCCCGATATGCGGATGCAGGAAGGCACCTGGAGCATTCCCTGGCCACGCGCACAAAAGCAGCAGCCGCTGGTGGTGCAATGGCGGGCATATGTGCCTGCGGCCTGCGAGCGGCGTTGAACCAGTCGCCCGGCACAGCTGCTGGCGTGCCGGGTGGTTCAGGACACCGTACGGGCCAAGAGCCTTAACGCTTCAGCCGCATTTCCGCCGCGCGGGCATGGCCCTGCAGGCCTTCGCCATAGGCGAGCACGGAAGCTGTTTTGCCCAAAATCTGCGCACCGGCTTCGCTCACTTCGATGAGGCTGGAGCGCTTCTGGAAATCGTACACACCCAGGGGTGACGAAAAGCGCGCCGTACCGCTGGTGGGCAGCACGTGGTTGGGGCCAGCGCAGTAGTCGCCCAGGCTTTCGCTGGTGTAGGCGCCCAGGAAGATCGCGCCTGCATGGCGCAGCAATGGCTCCCAACGGTGCGGGTCGCTGCTGGAGACTTCCAGATGCTCAGGAGCAATGCGGTTGGAGATGGCGCAGGCCTCTTCCATATCGCGCGTCAGGATCAGCGCGCCACGGTCGGTCAGGCTCTTGGCGATGATGGCCATGCGCGGCATCTCGGGCAGCAGTCGGTCAATTTCGCGCTGCACGGCCTCGATGTAGGCGGCATCGGGGCACAGCAGAATGGACTGCGCCAACTCGTCATGCTCGGCCTGGCTGAACAGGTCCATCGCCACCCACTCGGGGGGCGTCGTGCCGTCGGCCAGCACCAGAATCTCGGAGGGCCCGGCAATCATGTCGATGCCCACGATGCCGAACACGCGCTTCTTGGCGCTGGCCACATAGGCGTTGCCGGGGCCGGTGATCTTGTCCACCTTGGGAATGGTGGCCGTGCCGTAGGCCAGGGCCGCTACGGCCTGCGCGCCGCCGATGGTGAAGGCCCGGTGTACACCCGCCACATAGGCGGCAGCCAGCACCAGCGCATTCTTTTCGCCTTTGGGCGTTGGCACGACCATGATGATGTCCTGCACACCTGCCACATGGGCGGGGATTGCGTTCATCAGCACGCTGGAGGGATAGGCCGCCTTGCCGCCCGGCACGTAGATGCCCACGCGGTCCAGCGGCGTGACCTTCTGGCCCAGCAGCGTGCCGTCTTCGTCGCGGTAGCTCCAGCTTTCGCCATTGGCCTTCTTCTGCGCCTCATGGTAGCTGCGCACGCGGCGTGCGGCCGATTCCAGGGCCTCGCGCTGCTCGGAGGGCAGGCCCTCGAAGGCCGCCTTGAGTTCGTCCTGTTTGAGCTCCAGCGCAGCCATGCCCTCGGCCTGCAGACCATCGAAGCGTGCGGTGTACTCCAGCACAGCCGCATCGCCGCGCTTTTGCACATCGGCCAGGATGTCTGCCACGCGCTGCTCGATGGCTGCATCCGTATCGGCCGACCAATGCAGGCGCTGCGCAAAATCATGCTCAAAAGTGGCACTAGCAGTTGACAGTCGGGCGGGAGCAGCTACGAATTCCATAGTGATTACCAGGGTGTGAAGTCCATCATTTTCCATGTCTTGGCCATCAGGATCCCGTGAGGAAGGCAATCGACCGGGTGGCCAAGAAAGGGATCAGTTGTTTTTGGCAATGCCTGCCGCAAACACATCAATGATATGGCGCAGGCGCTGCTGCTTGAGCTTGAGCGCGGCCTGGTTGACCACCAGGTGCGAGCTGATATCGATGATGTGCTCGACCTCCTTGAGGTTGTTGGCCTTGAGCGTGTTGCCGGTGCTCACCAGATCGACAATGGCATCGGCCAGGCCTGTGAGCGGCGCCAGCTCCATGCTGCCGTAGAGCTTGATCAGGTCGACGTGTACGCCCTTGTTGGCAAAGAACTCGCGCGCGATCTCGGTGTACTTGGTGGCCACGCGCAGGCGGGCACCACGCTTGACGGCCTGCTCATAGTCAAAATCGTTGCGCACTGCCACGCTCACGCGGCACTTGGCAATCTGCAGATCCAGTGGCTGGAACAAGCCGCTGCCGCCATGCTCCAGCAAGGTGTCCTTGCCGGTCACACCGGCATCGGCGCCGCCATACTGCACATAGGTGGGAACATCGGTGGCACGCACCAGCACCACCTGCACATCGGGCTGGGTGGTGGGGAAAATCAGCTTGCGCGACTTTTCCGGGTCTTCCAGCACCTCGATGCCGGCAGCGGCCAGCAGTGGCAGGGTTTCGTCAAAGATGCGGCCCTTGGAGAGGGCCAGGGTGATCATGGTGTTCTTGTCCATGGAAGCACTTTCGCTGCTGATTTTGAATGAAACCAGCCATCAGCGCATGGTGGATGCGCGCCAGCAGCTATCAAAACAATAGTATCAAACCGATTGCGCCGCCCACTCGGCGGGCGTGAGGGTCTTCATCGACAGGGCATGCACCTCGTCGGTGTGCATTTTCTGGCCCAGCGTGGCGTAGACCAACTGGTGCCGCTGAATCAGGCGCTTGCCTTCAAATGCGGGCGAGACGATGGTGGCAAACCAGTGGCGGCCATCGCCTTCCAGCGAGATATGGTCGCAGGCGAGGCCCGCGGCAATGATGTTTTGAAGTTCGTCAGCAGTCATTTCAGTTTCTGATTTTGTAGCCGGTGCGCAGCAGATGCACGGCCAGTGCGCTCACCAACAGCCATGCCACGCCCACAATGCCCAGGCTCAGCCAGGGCGAGGTATCGCTCTGGCCGAAAAAGCCGTAGCGGAAGCCGTCGATCATGTAGAAGAACGGGTTGAGGTGGCTGACCTTCTGCCAGAACGGCGGCAGCGACTGGATGGAATAGAACACGCCCGAGAGGAATGTCATTGGCACGATGACGAAGTTCTGGAACGCAGCCATCTGGTCGAACTTGTCGGCCCACAGCCCGGCAATCAGGCCCAGAGTGCCCATGAGCGCAGCGCCCAATACCGCAAACATCAGGGCCCAGGGCAGCGACGCGAAATGGGGCGGCGCAAAGAACAAGGTGACCACGTACACGCCCACGCCCACCGCCAGGCCGCGCACCACGGCCGCGCCCACAAAGGCAAAGAACCAGCCCCAGTGCGACAGCGGCGTGAGCAGCACGAACACCAGGCTGCCCATGATCTTGCTTTGCACGAGGCTCGATGAGCTGTTGGCAAATGCGTTCTGCAGCAGGCTCATCATCACGAGGCCGGGCACCAGGAATGCGGTGTAGCTGACGTCGTTGAACACCGTCACCCGGCCTTGCAGCACATGGCCAAAGATCAACAGGTACAGCACGGCGGTCAGCACCGGTGCCGCAATGGTCTGGAAGCTCACCTTCCAAAAGCGCAGCACCTCTTTGTAGAACAGGGTTTGCCAGCCGTTCATCGCGCCACCCCCTGGCCCAGCTGGGCAGTGGCGTGGGGGGATGCGGCATCGCGGGACATCACTTGCAAGAACACATCCTCCAGGTCCGCGCGGCGGATCTCCAGATCTTCCACGGGAACGCCCACGCTGCGCAACTGCGCCAGAATGCGCTCCACATCGACCGCGCTGGCAGCGGGCAGCTGTACGATGCGGCCGGTGATGCGGGCCTGCGCAGCCAGGTCGGCAGGCAACAGCGCATCGGTCTTGAACTGCAGCACGTTGGACGAGCCGCCCTGCAGCAGCTCGGCCATGGTGGAGAGCGCAACGATATGGCCCGAGCGCAGCATTGCGATGCGGTTGCACAGGGCTTCGGCCTCCTCCAGGTAATGGGTGGTGAGCAGCACCGTATGGCCCTGCTTGTTGAGCTTGCTGACAAACTGCCACAGCGTCTGGCGCAATTCCACGTCCACGCCTGCCGTAGGCTCGTCGAGCACGATGATGGGTGGTTTGTGCACCAGCGCCTGCGCCACCAGCACGCGGCGCTTCATGCCGCCCGAGAGCTGGCGCATGTTGGCGTTGGCCTTGTCGGCCAGGCCCAGGCTCTCCAGCAATTCGTCAATCCAGGCATCGTTGTTTTTGACCCCGAAGTAGCCAGACTGGATGCGCAGCGACTCGCGCACGTTGAAGAAGGGATCGAACACCAGCTCCTGCGGCACGATGCCCAGCTTGCGGCGCGCATTGGCATAGTCCTCCCGCACGTCGCTGCCGAGCACCTTGACGGAGCCGCCGCTGGCGCGGGCCAGGCCCGCCAGAATGCTGATCATGGTCGTCTTGCCAGCACCATTGGGGCCGAGCAGGCCAAAGAATTCGCCTTCCTCGATGTCGAGGTTGACGTTATTCAATGCCTGGAAAGAACCCTTGGCAGTCTGGTAGACCTTGGAGACGGATTGGAAGGCGATGGCGGACATGAGCCAGCCATTGTAGGCGCAGCGCGCGCGGGCTGCTGAACTGGGGAGAAAGATGCAACAGGGGTGCTTTAAGCGTAGCCTGCAGCAGGGTTATGCCACCTGCAGCATGCCATCGACGCCATAGAGGCGCGCCAGCGATGCAACGGCCGCCGGCAGGCCCGCCACCTGAAAAGTCTGGCCTGCGGCCAGCGCCGTGCGCCGGCATTCCAGCAATACGGCTAGCGCCGCAGAATCGAAGACCGCCAGCGCGCTGGCATCCACCACCGCTGCGCTGCCTGCTGGCAACTGCGCCAAGCCCGCCTGCAATTGCTGCAGGCAGGCGGTGGCCTGGGCGTTGGTGAGAGTGGATGGCAGGCGCAGCGCGGTCATGGCTTACTTGCCTGCGTTGGCCTTGTTGCGGGCCACGATGGAGTCGATCAGCGTCTGGGGACTGCCACCGGGCTTGTTCAGCTCCTGCTGGAACTGGTTGCGGTAGGTCTCCACCATCCAGATGCCCATCACGTTCAGGTTGTAGATCTTCCAGCCCATGCCTTGGCCAGGCGTCTTCTCCAGGCGGTAGTCGAGCTGAATCGGATCGCCACGGCCCAGGATCTCGGAGCGCACCACCACTTCCTTGTCGCCTTCCTGCATGCGCACGGGCTTGACGCTGATGGTCTGGTCGCTCACCTGGTGCAGGGCGCCCGCATAGGTGTTGACCATCAGCTTCTTGAACTCGTCCTGCAGCTGTTGCTGCTGGGCCGCCGTGGCAGTGCGCCACTTGGGGCCGACGGCAGACGCCATCATGCGACGGAAATCCACATTGGGCATCACCACGCTGTCGACGTAGGAGGTGATCTTGCTCACATCGCCTGCGCGGATGCTCTGGTCGGTCTTCAGGGTGTTCAGCACCTGTTCAGACAGTTGCTTGATCATGGCGTCGGGAGCCATGTCGGCAGCGCTCGCTGCCAGCGGCGCTCCCGCGAGGCATGCCACTGCAGCCCACGCGGCAGAGTATTGCACCCATGCGCGACGATTCATCATGTCCATTCCTTTCAAGCAGCCTTCTGCAAGTGCAGATGACTGCATTTTTGACGCGAACGCCGACGGAGAAGTTCAATCCGGCGTGTGTCTGGTGTAAATCTTTATGTCTTACTTCTTGAACACCTTGCCCATCGGGGCGGGCTCGGCAGCGGATTCGTTCATCCACTGGGTCTCGTCCTCCACCTCGTCAGGCGTTGCAGCACGGTGGCGCAGCTGCAGGTAGGCGTCGCGGGTGAAGCTGTACTTGTCGAGCGCTGCAGCCTCCACCAGCGAGGTGGTGCCCAGCAGGTTGGCGCGGGTGTTGACTACGCGCAACGCATAGATGGAGTTGCGCGCGCCTATGTCGTTGACGTAGCCAACGGGATCGCCTTGCCAGTCCACGACAAAGCCCACCGAGTCACGCACCGACGAAGGGCCGAGCAGCGGCCAGACAATATAGGCGCCAGCAGGCATGCCGTAATGCGCCATGGTCAGGCCAAAATCCTGCTTGCGGCGCTCGATGTCCATGTCCGAGGCGATGTCGATCAGGCCGCCGAGACCGAACACCGTGTTGGTGGTAAAACGCACCACGCTGTTGTAGGTGCCCTCGCCCTTGAGCTGCAAGGCGTTGTTGACGACAGACCACAGATCGCCCAAGTTGGAAAAGAAATTGGTCACAGCCGTGCGCACGGGCTTGGGCGTGATGTCCTTGTAGCCGGTGGCCACAGGCTCCAGCACCGCGTTGTCCAGCGCGTCATTGAACTTGAACACCGCACGGTTGTAGGGCTCCAGCGGGTCGCGGGGGTCGGCATTGGGGCCGGTGGCACAGCCGGCCATCAGGGCACTGGCACCCAGCGCCCCGGCCATCATCCAGCTGCGGCGCGCGCCAAATCGGGGTTGCGTCTTGGTCATCGTTGTTCTCTTGTTATATCTAGGATTATTCTTGCGGCTTGGCGCTCGCGCCTTCCGAAGCCTTGCCATACAGGAACTGGCCAATCAGATTTTCCAGCACCACGGCCGACTGGGTGTTGGTGATGGTGTCACCGGCAGCAAGGGTTTTCTCGTCATAGCCTGGCTCGACGCCCACATACTGGTCGCCCAGCAGGCCGCTGGTCAGGATCTTGAACGAGCTGTCCTTGGGAAAGGCATAGCCGTTGTTCAACTCCAGGTGCACATCGGCCTGGAAGGTCTTGTCATTGAACGTAATGTTCTTGACCTTGCCCACCTTGACGCCAGCGCTGCGCACCGCCGCCTGCGGCTTGAGGCCGCCAATGTTATCGAAGCGGGCAGTGACCTCATAGCCCTTGCTGAAATCCAGGGTCAGCAGGTTGCCCGCCTTGAGCGCCAGAAACACCAGCGCGGCAGCTCCCAGCATCACGAACAGGCCGACCCAAAAATCGGTTTTAGAGGGTTGCATATGCAAATCCGTTTCTTGTCACTCTATTTTCTATAGCATCAAATACTGAACATGGTTGCGGTGAGCAGGAAATCCAGCGCCAGCACCGCCAGCGATGCCATCACCACCGTGCGCGTGGTGGCGCGCGACACGCCCTCAGGCGTGGGCTTGGCCACGTAGCCCTGCAGCAGCGCCACAAAGGTCACCGTCACACCGAACACGAAGCTCTTGATGACGCCATTGCCCAGATCGGTCAGCACATCGACGCCATTCTGCATCTGGCCCCAGAAGGCGCCGCCGTCGATATTGAGCATCAGCACGCCCACGATCCAGCCGCCGACCACGCCCACTGCGCTGAACACGGCCGCCAGCAAAGGCATGGTGATGAGGCCCGCCCAAAAGCGCGGTGCCAGGATGCGCTCCACGGGATCGACCGCCATCATCTCCATGGCAGACAGTTGCTCGCCGGCTTTCATCAGGCCGATTTCGGCCGTGAGTGCCGTGCCGGCACGCCCGGCAAACAGCAAGGCGGTCACCACGGGCCCGAGTTCGCGCAGCAGGGTCAGTGCCACCATCATGCCCACGGCTTCGGTCGAGCCGTAGCGCTGCAGGATGTAGTAGCCCTGCAGGCCCAGCACAAAGCCCACGAACAGGCCCGACACGCCGATGATGGCGAGCGAATAATTGCCCAGAAAGTGAATCTGGTCGCGCAGCAGCGCCGGGCGCTTGAGTACGTAGCCCAGTGCGCCCACCAAGCGCAGCAGCAACCGCGTAGCCTGGCCTACGCCCACCGCCTTGCTGCGCAATGCAAAACCAATGTCGGAAGGGTGCCACCAACGCATCAGCGGCCTCCTTTCCTGGCAGCCGCGCCTGGGCCGGCTGCAACTGAGCCGGCCACGCCTGAGCCGCCCGCTCCGAAGTCTTCTTCCATGCTGGGCCCTGGAACATGAAAAGGCACAGGGCCCTGTGGCAGTGCTCCCACAAACTGGTGCACCAGTGGGTCGGTGCTGGCCTTCACCTCTTCGGGCGAACCTTGTGCGGCCACCACGCCCGGGCCCAGAATGATCACCTGATCGGCCAGCTTGAATGTTTCTTCAACATCGTGCGAGACGATGATGGTCGTCAGTCCCATGGCGTCGTTGAGCTCACGGATCAGCTGCGCCGAGGTGCCCAGCGAAATCGGGTCCAGCCCGGCAAAGGGCTCGTCATACATGATGAATTCGGGATCAAGCGCAATCGCCCGCGCCAGCGCCACGCGCCGCGCCATGCCGCCCGATATCTGCGAGGGCATCAGATCGCGCGCGCCACGCAGACCCACGGCCTGCAGCTTCATCAGCACAATGTCGCGGATCAGCGGTTCTGCCAGATCGGTGTGCTCGCGCAGCGGAAACGCCACGTTCTCGAACACGCTCATGTCAGTGAACAGCGCGCCAAACTGGAACAGCATGCCCATGCGGCGCCGTGCTGCATACAGCTGGGCCTGGCTCATCGCACCCACATCCTGCCCGCCCACCAGCACTTCGCCAGCCTGGGCGCGCACCTGGCCGCCAATCAGCCGCAGGATCGTGGTTTTTCCGCCGCCGGACGCCCCCATCAGCGCCGTTACCTTGCCGCGCGGAATCGTCAGCGACACATCGCGCAGGATGGTGCGGTCGCCATATCCAAAGGTGACGTTGCGTAGCTCTGCGAGTGGTGTGGAAGCGGTAGATGGCATAGAAAAACCGGATGGAACCGGCTTGATCATCATACGTGATCGCCGTCATCCTCATTGTCGTCAATTGGTGAACGCAGCGACCTTCTGGCAGCAACATTTGCAACAAACATTCACGCATGTATTTATAGCATCACATCGCCACTTTGCCAGCGGGAGGCCCCTTGCCGCCGCAGGCTATTGGCGCGGCGGTTGCACGATTTGCTGCAGTGCGGCAGCCCTGCGCCATCGACCCACGGCGCTGCTATGAAAAATTCTTTTTCAATAGCAAAAAGCGCCCGGCAGACGGGCGCTTGAGGTCAATATGGCCACTCCGGCAGCATCTTTCTGCGCGCTGGAGCTTTCCCTTTCGCTCGCTCAGAGCATGTTTTCCAGAAACGACCGGATGCGCGGGTGGCTGCATTCCTCAAAAAAGGCCCTCGCCTGCTTGGCCTCGATCAGCTCACCCTGGTCCATGAACACAACGGTATTGGCCACTTCCCGGGCAAAGCCCATTTCGTGCGTGACCACCAGCATGGTCATGTGCTCTTCGGCCAGCTCGCGCATGGTGCGCAGCACTTCGCCGGTCAGCTCCGGGTCCAGCGCGGAGGTCGGCTCGTCAAACAGCATGATGTCCGGCTCCATGGCCAGTGCGCGCGCAATGGCCACGCGCTGCTTCTGGCCGCCCGACAGGCGGGCGGGGTAGGCATCGGCCTTTTCCGACAGGCCCACCTTGCGCAGCAGCGCCTGCGCCTTGGGCATGATCTGGTCGCGCGTCATGCCCTTGACGATCATCGGTGCCTCGATGATGTTTTCCAGCACCGTCAGGTGCGGGAAGAGGTTGAACGACTGAAACACCATGCCCATGCGGCGCAGAATGGTGCGCAGTTCGGCGTCGGGCACATACTGCGCCACGCCCTGGGCATTGTTCTGCACCAGGGTGGCGCCGCCCACCACGACGGAGCCGGAATCGATTACCTCCAGGTGGTTCAGGCAGCGCAGGAATGTGCTCTTGCCCGAGCCCGACGGTCCGATCACTGCCACGACCTCGCCCTTGTGGATATCGAGCGACACGCCCTTGAGCACCTCGGCACCGCCGAAGGCCTTGTGGATGCCGCGGGCCTGCACCA
Source organism: Comamonas odontotermitis (assembly GCF_040396735.1). Classification (GTDB taxonomy): domain Bacteria; phylum Pseudomonadota; class Gammaproteobacteria; order Burkholderiales; family Burkholderiaceae_C; genus Comamonas; species Comamonas odontotermitis_C. The sequence goes on along the minus strand of NZ_JBEBNZ010000007.1, from coordinate 7,517 downwards.
TGACGCCCGCCTGGGTGAAATCAAGCGTCGTACTTGGCATAGCGTTTCTCCAAACGGTTGAAGCCCCAGGTCAGCACCAGGGTCATGATGAGATAGAAGGCCGCAGCCACCACGAAAGGCGTGGTGGTGAAATCGCGCTGAACGATCCCACGCGCGGCGCGCAGCAGGTCGTTCAGTGCCAGCACGTAGATCAGCGAGGTGTCCTTGACCAGGGTGATGGTTTCGTTGCTGACCGGCGGCAGGATGGTGCGGATCATCTGCGGCAGCACGATGCGGCGCATGGTCTGGCCATACGACAGGCCCAGCACTTTGGCGCCTTCGTACTGGCCACGGTCCACGCTCTGGATGCCGGCACGGAAGATTTCGGCAAAGTAGGCGGCGTAGTTGAGCGCAAACGCCACCACGGCCGCAGGAAAATCAGGCAGGCGAACGCCGACCACTGGCACGAACGGCAGCGCAAAGTAGATGAACAGCAACTGCAGCATCAAGGGCGTGCCGCGCATCAGCCAGATGTAGCCCTCGACCAGGCGCGAGAGCCATTTGAAGGGCGAGATACGCGCCAGCGCCAATGCCAGGCCCAACGGCACCGACAGCACCAGAGTGATGACAAACAGCTTGAGAGTCACCAGGGCGCCATTGGAGAGCGGCCCCAGAAGTGAAATTACATAATCCATCGCATGCCCTCAGGTGGCGCCCTGCCTCGCGCGCCGTATGCCTGACGGTGTGCGGCGCATCTCGCCGCCACACACTTCTATCAAAAAGAGAGCTGGTGGCGCTCATCCACATTGAACTTCAATGGCTTTCATGCCAAAGAGTCAATATGGCTGCGCGCTACCAGCTATGTTTTTTGCAGATTTCTTGCACCAGCAGGGCGCGGTGTGCACCCTGCAATCCGCTATCAGTGCTTGATCACGTCCGCGCCAAACCACTTCTTGGCGATCTCTTCGGCCTTGCCATCCTTCTTCATTTCGCCCAGCACGTCGTTGATCTTGTTGCGGGTGGCCTCGTCGTCCTTGCGGAAGCCCACGCCATAGTCTTCGGTGCCGAAGTCGTCTGCGAGCACCACATAGTTGTCAGGCTTCTTGTTGACCAGGTAGCGGCCCACCACTTCGTCCACCACCACCACATCCAGGCGGCCGGCTTCCACGTCCATCAGCGCAGCAATGTTGTCGCCAAACAGCTTGGTTTCCTTGAACTTGGACGACAGTTCCTTGTCCTTTTCCATCGCCGTCACGGCACTGGAGCCTTCCTGAGCGCCTACCACCTTGCCAGCCATGTCGGCCTTGGTCTTGATGGGCGAGCCAGCCTTCACGATGATGATCTGCTTGTTGACCATGTACGGATCGGTGAACAGGATCTTTTCCTTGCGCTCTTCCAGAATCGTCAGGCCGTTCCACAGCGCATCCACGCGCTTGCCCAGCAACTCGGCTTCCTTGGCGTTCCAGTCGATGGGCTTGAATTCCACTTCGATGCCCGCGCGTTTGGCCGCTTCGCGGGCCATGTCGATGTCAAAACCCACGATTTCGTTCTTCTCGTCACGGAAACCCATGGGCGGGAAGTTGTCGTCCAGGCCCACCACCAGCTTGGAAGCCACAGCAGCGACCGGTGCAGGCGCTGGCGCCGGCGTTTCTGCCGCAGGCTTGGGAGCTTCATTCTTGCTGCAAGCGGCAAGCAGGGCAGACAGCGCCAGGGTGGCAACGAAGGAACGTTTTTTCATGGTGTCCAACAACGCAAAGAGAAAGACAAAATAAGAGCACCTGGCTTGTTCGGGACAAGATACCAAGTGCGGGCGAAGCGGGTATTGTCTCCGATCACACGAATTTCGTGTCGCCTTTATGGAAAACTCTGCCGGGCTAGTCGGACGTCGGCAAGCCGCTACGATGGCGACCCTGGCTGGCACAGGCTGGCCCCTGCCGTGATTTTCAATGGAATATGCCGCCAGCGCTTACCCAAAAAGCGCTGGCAGCTATCAAACTATGACCACCCTCTCGCCCGCACTGCGCAAGGCCTTTGAAGAAACCCAGTACCACGTGCTGCACCAAGCACCCTTTGGCTTGCAGGTGGGCCAGCCCCAGCCCGTGCTCACGGCTCTCTACCAGCAGCACCAGACCGATTGCGCCTGCCTCATCACCGCCTTCAACCCCATGGGCGAATTGCTGGACAAGGACGAAAACATCGAGCGCCATGCCCAGTTGGGCCGCGCCCTGGGCGCCGCCGGCTACGCGGCACTGCCCACCGTGGCCCAGCACCCTGCCAACGGCTGGCCCGCCGAACCGGGCTTTCTCGTCATCGGCATGGGCCGCGAAGATGCCCAGCGCTGGGCCGCCGAATGGGAACAGCTGGCGGTGCTGTGGACCGCAGCCGATACTGTGCCCCAGTTGCTGGAAACCCGGGTGCCAGGCTGGATGCGCTGACCGCCAGAATCGGCCCGGCTGAGGGGCGCGAATGCGGATCTCGATGGCGCCCCCCGCCCCTTGCCTGCTTGGCTTGCATCCATGAAAGGAAAACACATGCTGTTGATTGTTGGTACCGTCCGCCTGCCTGCCGCCAACCTGGAGCGCGCCAGACCTGCGATGCGTGCGATGGTGCAGGCCTCGCGCGCCGAGGCCGGGTGCCTGGAGTACAGCTATGGCGAAGACGTGCTGGAGCCGGGCCTGATCCATGTGAAGGAGTTGTGGAGTGACCAGACCGCGCTGGACGCGCATTTCGCATCCAGCCACATCCAAACCTGGCGCGCCGCATGGCCTGCGCTGGAGATGGGTGACAGAAACCTGCGCGTCTATGATGTAGGATCGCCGCGCAGCACCTGATGTGCGGCTTGCCCTCCAACCTTGCGGAAAAGTATTGACGATGCCTGATTTCAACAACTGGCTGGCCTTTGCCCTCATCTCGCTGGGCATGGTGCTGACACCAGGGCCCAACATGGTCTACCTGATCTCGCGCTCCATCTGCCAGGGGCGCACCGCAGGTCTGATCTCCCTGGGCGGTGTGGCACTGGGCTTTGTGTTCTACATGGTGTGCGCGGCTCTGGGCATCACCGCCATCGTGATGGCCATCCCATTTGCCTATGATGCGCTGCGCATTGGCGGCGCGCTGTATCTGCTGTACCTGGCGTGGCAAGCCGTCAAACCCGGGGGGCGCTCACCGTTCGAAGTGCGGCAACTGCCGCAGGACAGCCCGCGAAAACTGTTTGCCATGGGCTTTCTCACCAACCTGCTCAATCCCAAGATTGCCGTGATGTACCTGTCGCTGCTGCCCCAGTTCATCACCCCCGCGCATGGCAGCGTCTTTTCGCAGTCCATCGCATTGGGCTTGACGCAGATCGTGATCAGCGTCAGCGTGAATGCCGCCATCGCAATGCTGGCAGGCTCCATCGCCGTGTTTTTGGCGCAGCGCCCCAGCTGGATACAGGTTCAGCGCTGGTTGATGGGCACCGTACTGGCGGGTCTTGCCCTGCGGATGCTGACCGAGGCGCGCAAGTAGCCCGGCCGCAGCAGGTCGGGAGCGCGCACAAGCCTACAACTGGCGCGCGTGAAAGCGCAGGTGCTCATCCATGAAGGTCTGGATGAAGTAGTAGCCGTGGTCGTAGCCCGCATGGCGGCGCAGCGTGAGCGGCTGGCCTGCCTTGGCGCAGGCAGCCTCGAAGGCTTCGGGCAGCAGTTGCTTTTCGAGCAGAAACTTGTCGGCCAGCCCCTGGTCGATCAGGATGCCTGCCGGGTATGGCGCCTGCGACTGCGCGGTCATCAGCTCGGTGGCATCATGCTGCGCCCACGCTGCCTGGTTGTCGCCCAGGTAGCCGGAAAAGGCTTTCTGGCCCCAAGGGCAGTGAATGGGGTTGGCAATGGGTGCAAAGGCCGATACCGATTTGAACACCCCGGGATGGCGCAGCGCCAGGGTCAGCGCCCCATGGCCGCCCATGCTGTGACCCAAAATACCCAGGCGCTGCAGATCGACGGGCAGCCTGGCGCCCACCAGCGGTAGCAGGTCATGGAGGATGTAGCTTTCCATGCGCCAATGCAGCGCCCAGGGCTTGGCGGTGGCATCGAGGTAAAAACCGGCCCCCACGCCAAAATCCCAGCTCTCCGATTCACCTTGCAGGCCCGCGCCGCGCGGGCTGGTGTCACACGTCAGCAGAGCCACATTCAGCTCGGCAGCCAGGCGCTGCGCTGCAGCCTTGACCATGAAAGTCTCTTCGGTGCAGGTGAGCCCTGCCAGGTACATCAGCACAGGCACCTTTTCACCCTCAACTGCCTTGGGCGGCAGATAGATGGAGAACTTCATCACCAGACCCGTCTCGCTGGAGAAGTGCTCGTAGAAGCGCTGCGCACCGCCAAAAGAGGCATGGGCGGCGTTGAGCTTGAGGGTAGAGGTGGCGTCAACCATGGAAATCCTTTTTTAATTCACTGCGTCGTCTTGCCAGGGCGGGCCGCAGGCATGCCTGCCTGTTGTGCTGCCGCGCGCAGTTTGTCTTTCTTGCTCATGCGCTTGCCCTTGATGCCGCCGTTGTTTCCGTCTTCCTGCGGCTGGAGCGTGGGCTCGGGCTCGGTCACCGGATAGGAGGGCAACTGCTCCAGCTCCACAGCAAGCGCATTGCGTTTGGCAATCAGCTTCCAGTGCGCCAGGCTTGCGGGCGTGACGAGGCTGATGGCCAGGCCGCTCAGCCCTGCGCGGCCTGTGCGGCCAATGCGGTGGGTGTAATCGGTCGGCGAGCGCGGCAGGTCGTAGTTGACGACCAGCGGCAGCGCATCGACATGGATGCCACGCGCTGCCAGATCGGTAGTGATCAGCACCTGCCACTGGCTGCTGCGAAACTCCTGCAGCACCTGCTGGCGTGCGCCCTGGCTCAGCTCGCCATGGAAGGCCGTGGCGTTGATGCCCCGGTCGTACAGCTTGTTGGCCACGTGCTCCGCGCTGTAGCGGCTGGCCACGAACACCAGCATGCGCTGGCCCTTGTACTGCTCGATCAGATCGCGCAGCACCGGCGTGCGCTTGGCGGCATCCACGTACAGCGCGCGCTGCTCGATGGTGGCGTCTTCCAGGTGGGTGGATGCGATCTCGACCCGCGCATGGCCGTCGCACAGCAGCTGGGGCACCAGGGCCTGCACGGCGGGGGCAAACGTGGCAGACAGCAGCAGGGTCTGGCGCTGCGCCTTGGCGGGCACCAGGGCCAGCACGCGGTTCAGCTCGTCGGCAAAACCCAGGTCCATCAGGCGGTCGGCCTCGTCCAGCACCAGGGTGCGAATGGTGTCCAGCCGCAGTTTGCTGTGGTCCACCACATCCAGCAGACGCCCGGGGGTGGCAATCACCATGTCCACGCCCCCGCGCAGGGCCAGCAGTTGCGGATTGATGGATACACCGCCCGTGAGCACCGCCACCTTGGGGCGGCGGCCCAGTGCCTCGCCCACAAAATAGACCAGCTCTGCCACCTGCGTGGCCAGCTCACGCGTGGGCACCAGAACCAGGGCCTGGGTTTCACGCGTCCCGGGCCTGTCGCCCGCGTCGCTCAGCATCCAGGCCTGCAACAGCGGCAGCACGTAGGCGGCAGTCTTGCCCGAGCCTGTGGGCGCGCAAGCCAGCAGGTCACCACCGTCCAGAATGGCGGGGATGGCTTGCTGCTGGATGGCCGTGGGCGCAATCAGCCCCTGCGATTGGGCGGCATGGGCGAGCGATGGCGCAAGGCCGAGTGTGGAGAAGGACATGGAGACAAGGGCGCGGCTGCTGCCGCAATAAAGCATTCAGCCCGCCATTGTCGGGCCTGCGGGCCGATTGCGTGCGGCGAGGTTTTATTCGGCGTAATTGACGACCGAGCGGATCGACTTGCCTTCATGCATCAGGTCGAATGCCTCGTTGATCTGCGCCAGACCCATGGTGTGGGTGACGAACGGTGCCAGCTGGATCTTGCCCGCCATCGCGTCTTCCACCATGCCAGGCAGTTGCGAGCGGCCCTTGACGCCGCCAAAGGCCGTGCCCATCCACTTGCGGCCGGTCACCAGCTGGAAGGGGCGGGTCGAAATCTCCTGCCCGCTGCCTGCCACACCGATGATGACGCTCTGGCCCCAGCCACGGTGCGCGCATTCGAGCGCGGCCCGCATGACGTGGACGTTGCCAATGCATTCAAAGCTGTGGTCCACACCCCAGCCGGTCATCTCGACGATCACCTGCTGGATCGGCTTGTCATGGTCCTTGGGGTTGACGCAGTCAGTGGCGCCAAAGGTGCGGGCCAGCTCGAACTTGCCAGGGTTGGTATCGACGGCGATGATGCGGCCGGCCTTGGCCAGCTTGGCGCCCTGAATGACTGCCAGGCCAATCCCACCCAGGCCGAACACGGCCACCGTGTCGCCTTCCTGCACCTTGGCGGTGTTCTTGACGGCGCCCAGGCCCGTGGTTACGCCGCAGCCCAGCAGGCAGACCTGCTCGGGGTTCGCATCGGGGTTGATCTTGGCCAGCGACACGGCGGCCACCACCGTGTATTCGCTGAACGTGGAGCATCCCATGTAGTGGTAGATGGGCTCGCCGTTGTACGAGAAGCGCGTGGTTCCGTCGGGCATCACGCCCTTGCCCTGGGTGGCGCGCACGGCGGTGCACAGATTGGTCTTGCCGCTTTTGCAGAACAGGCATTCACCGCATTCGGCGGTGTAGAGCGGAATCACATGGTCACCAGGCTTGACGCTGGTCACGCCCTCGCCCACTTCCACCACAATGCCTGCGCCTTCATGGCCCAGCACGGCGGGGAAGAGGCCTTCGGGATCATCGCCACTCAGCGTGAAGGCATCGGTGTGGCACACGCCAGTATGGGTGATCTTGACCAGCACCTCGCCCGCCTGGGGCGGCGCGACGTCGATCTCGACGATCTGCAGGGGCTCTCCGGCTTTGAAGGCAACAGCGGCGCGGGATTTCATGGGTGGACTCCTTGGGTCAAAAACGGGTGGAACGGTCAAACGCTGCCAGGGCAGCGCGCCTATTTGAGGTACGAGCGCAGCAGCGCCAGCATCTCTTCGATATCAGTCTGCGAGGGCGCGGGCTGCCTGGCCATGGTCTCGCGCAGATGGCTGTCGAGCAGATCAGCCATCAGGCCATGCACGGCGCCGCGCATCGCAGCCAGCTGCTGCAGGATGGGCGCGCAGTCGGTGCCCGCCTCCACCGCGCGCGCCAGCGCATCAGCCTGCCCACGAATGCGGTTCAGGCGCGTAATGGCACGGCGTTTGTCTTCGACCGAATGGGGCATGATGCAGGTTTTTGCAGATACTGGTAGACAGTATAAAAGATAAGCGCACAGCCAGTAATCTCAAAATCCAGAAAATTCACCATTACTCAGGGGGAGTACACCACCTTACGGGCCCAACCGTTCACCAGTTGCCAACAAAAAAGCCGCACACCTTCCGGTATGCGGCTTGGTTTTGCGGCGGTGAGTCAAAGGCAACCGTTCAGCTTGCCGTTTCACGAGACCCAAAGGGCGACCGGGAAGGCCGCCCCACCCTGTCAACGTGGCAGGTCGCTCTCCCCCATCAGGAACTCAT
>NZ_JBEBNZ010000006.1:0-171599 GCF_040396735.1 Comamonas odontotermitis | reverse complement strand
TACATGGCCTGGTCGTGCAGCATTCTGGTGCCGCTTTTCATCGTCATGACATTCATCTGGTTCCGGTGAACCAAGGAGAGATTTGCAGATGTCCCGACCCAAGATTCTGATTGCCCGAGCCATCTCGCCCGAAGTGGTGAGCACGTTGCAGCAGCACTTTGATGTCACCGCCAACCCGGAGGATGTGGCCTGGTCAGGCGCCGAGCTGATTGAGCGGCTGCAGGGCATGGATGGCGTGCTGACCACCGGCTCGCAGCGCATCGATGCAGCCTTGCTCGCGGCCTGCCCGCAGCTCAAGATCTGCGCCAACATGGCGGTGGGCTACAACAATTTTGACGTGGCAGCAATGACGGCTGCAGGCGTGCAGGGCACCAACGCGCCCGATGTACTGACCGAAACCACCGCCGATTTCGGCTTTGCGCTCCTGATGGCCACCGCCCGCCGCATCAGCGAAAGCGAGCATTACCTGCGTGCCGGCCTGTGGAAGGACTGGCGCTACGACCTGTTTGCGGGCACCGAGGTGCATGGCTCCACGCTGGGTATTCTTGGCATGGGCCGCATTGGCCAGGCGATTGCCAAACGGGGTGCCTTCGGTTTCGGCATGAACGTGATCTACCACAACCGCTCGCAGCTCCAGCCTGCACTGGAGGCCGAGTGCAAGGCCCGCTATGTGGGCAAGGAAGAGCTGCTCCAAACCGCCGACCACCTGGTGCTGGTGCTGCCGTATACGCCCGAGGCGCACCACACCATTGGTGCTGCCGAAATCGCGCTGATGAAGCCCACGGCCACGCTCATCAACATTGCGCGCGGCGGTATTGTTGATGATGCGGCGCTGGCCAAGGCCCTGGCGGCACGCCAGATTGCGGCTGCAGGTCTGGATGTGTTCGAGGGCGAGCCCGCCGTGCACCCCGACCTGCTGAAGGTGCCCAACGTGGTGCTGACCCCGCACATTGCCAGCGCCACCGCGCCCACGCGCCTGGCCATGGCGCAACTGGCTGCCGACAACCTGATTGCCTACCTGGGCGGCAAGGCGCCAGTCACGCCGGTCAACCAATTGGATGCCACCACCCGCCGCCAAAAGTAACACCTGCGCAAATAACCGCGCTAATTTCGGGTAAAAATAGCTGCTTGCGCTCATGCACCGGGCGCAAGCAGCTATTATTTTTGTAGTTTTGCTCTGCAGGATGCGATTGTGACTCTGGAACTGATTTTGCTTGCGCTTTTGCTGGCGGTGGCGCTCGCCATTGTGCTGATCCTGCTGGTGCGCCGCCCCCGGGTGGATCTGAGCGACCCCTGGGCGCAGCAGCTGGGCCAGCAGGGGCGCGACCTGCAGGCCACGGTGCAGGCGCTGGCCCGCAACGAAGGGGCATTCAGCCATCTGGCGCAGCACCTCAACCTGCAGTTGCGTGAGCTGAACCAGGGCAGCCTGGAGGCGATGGGCGAGTTTCGCGAGTCGCTGGAGGCGCGCCTCGCGCAAAGTGTGGCTGAATCGCGCCTGGGCCGGCAGGAACTGCAGCAGGCGCTGGCGGGGTTTGAGGCGCAGCTGGCGCAGCGCCTGGCGCATCTGGATGCGGCGGTGAGCCAGCGGCTCTCGGCGCTTGACAGCTCGCTGACCCAGCGGGTGGATGCCCTCACCAGCGCCAACCAGCACAGCCTCTCGGGCCTGAAGGCCGATGTGCAGGCGCACCTGAGTGGCCTGCAAGACGGCGTAGGCCGCCAGTTGGCCCAGCTTGCGCAGGGCCACCAGCAGCAGGCCGAACAGTTGCGCGGCACCCTCAACGAGCGGCTGGCCAGCATTCAGACCGACAACGCCAGCAAGCTGGAGGAGATGCGCAAGACCGTGGACGAAAAGCTGCACGCCACGCTGGAGCAGCGCCTGGGCGAATCCTTCAAGCTGGTGAGTGACCGGCTGGAGCAGGTGCACAAGGGCCTGGGCGAGATGCAGTCTCTGGCCGGCAGCGTGGGGGACCTGAAGCGCGTGATGACCAACGTCAAGACGCGGGGTACCTGGGGAGAGCTGCAACTGGGCATGATCATCGACAACGTGCTCACGGCCGATCAGTACGCCAGGAATGTGAAGACCGTGCCGGGCAGCGACGACATGGTGGAGTTTGCCATCCGCCTGCCGGGCAAGCGCGACGACGCGCCGGTGTGGCTGCCGATCGATTCGAAATACCCGGTGGAGCACTACCAGCGCCTGCTGGATGCGCAGGAGAGCATGGACAAGGCCGCCATCCAGTCGGCCAGCAATGGTTTCGAGACCTCGATCCGCCTGGAGGCGCGCAAGATCCACAGCAAGTATGTGGCGCCGCCCCACACCACCGACTTTGCCGTGCTCTACCTGCCCACCGAAGGCCTGTTTGCCGAGGTGATGCGCCGCCCCGGCCTGGTGGAAGCTGTGCAGAACGACTGCCGCGTGATGATTTCCGGGCCTGCCAACCTGGCAGCGATGCTGAGCAGCCTGCAGATGGGCTTCAAGACCCTGGCCATTGAAAAGCGCAGCTCCGAGGTGTGGGCCGTGCTGGGCCAGGTCAAAACCGAGTTCAACAAGTTTGGCGAAGCGGTGGAGGCCACGCGCAAATCCATCGACCAGGCGGCCAAGAAGTTCGAACAGGTGGATGTGCGCACGCGGGCCATCAAGCGCAGCCTCTCGGGCGTGCATGAGTTGCCCAATTCCGACACTGCAGGCATTGCCGCAGACGCCGGCGACGGAGGCGACAGCCAGCAGCCCGCGCCGCAGATGACAATGCAGGACAAGTCCGCATGAACATATCTTTCCGTGCCTCCGGTGGGGGCCGGCGGGAAATGCGCTGTGCAGTGTTACCAAAAAATGAGAGCTGGCAGCGCATACCTGTATTGGTTTTTAGCGTCTTTCCTGTCTGAAAACCAATACAGCTGAGCGCAATCAGCTATTTTTTATGCATGGCCGGATGTCAGCAGCCGCCAAGCCGCTGCTGACAGACCGGTAGCGCCGGGAATGCGGACCAGCCAAGGGGAGTGCGTGAACCGCGAGTTGATACGGCTGATCGTCGGCCAGTTTTTTGTCCATTCCTGCATGACAGGCACGCGGCTGGCCGCTCCATTGCTGGCCTTGCGCGACGGCTACAGCCCCGGCGCCGTGGGTTTTTTGCTCAGCCTGTTTGCGCTGACGCAGGTGTTTCTCTCGTTGCCAGCGGGCCGGTATGCGGACAAGCACGGTTTCATGAAGCCCATGCTGATCGCCATTGGCCTCGCGTTCTCGGGCACGGCCATTGGGGTGGCGTTTCCGCGCTTTGACGTGCTGTGCGTATCGGCCCTGCTGACGGGGGCGGGCTGCGGTATCTCGATCATTGCGCTGCAGCGCCATGCGGGCCGTGTGGCGCACGAGGCGAGCGAGCTGCGGCAGATCTTCAGCTGGCTGTCGCTCGGGCCTGCGGTGGCCAATTTTCTGGGGCCCATGGTCACGGGGCTCATCATCGATCACTCCACCAGGCAGGCGGGAGACAACCTGTCATACCGCATCGCCTTTGCGGTGCTGGCGCTGTTTTCCGTGGTGGCCTGGTGGTGCGTGCGCGGGGCGCACGACTTGCCGACCGCTGCCCCCAGAAGCGATGGCCAGCCGCACCACGCCTGGGATCTGCTGCGCGAGCAGAGCTTTCGCCGTCTGCTGCTGGTGAACTGGCTGGTGGCCTCCTGCTGGGATGTGCACACCTTCGTGGTGCCGCTTCTGGGCCATGAAAAAGGGTTGTCGGCTTCTGAGATCGGCACGGTGCTGGGGGTGTTTGCCCTGGCCGCCTTTGTCATCCGCGTGCTGTTGCCCAGCATCTCGCGCCACATGCGCGAAATGAGTGTCGTGATGGTGGCCATGTTGCTGACCGCTGCCGTGTTTGCCATCTACCCGCTGATGCCCGGCGCCCTGGCCATGGCGGTGTGCTCGGCGCTCCTGGGTCTTGCGCTGGGCAGCGTGCAGCCCATGGCCATGAGCATGCTGCACCAGATCACCCCTGAAGAGCGCCATGGCGAGGCTGTGGGTCTGCGGTTGATGCTGATCAACGGCTCGAGCGTGTGTATGCCGCTGATGTTTGGCGCGGCGGGCGCGGCCATCGGCGTGGGCGGCGTGTTCTGGGTGATGGGCGCATTGGTGGGGGCGGGCTCGCGCATGGCCTGGGTTCTGGGCCGCACGCCATTGCCCACGTTTACGCCCATCGAGGTGCAAGTGGCGCTGCCCCAGGCGCATGCGGCCAGCGATGATGGGGTGACCGATGTGGAGCCCAAGAAACCAAAGTAACTTGAGATATTGTGGCTCCCACAGACAAAAAGCAGCCGGTTGGCTGCTTTTTGCTGGTTGGGTTGGGTGGCGAGAAGCCGCCTGGCCGTTCAATCCTGGTAGAACGCCTGGATCAGGCGGCAGGCTTCGTGCACATCGTCGGTGATGTGGAACAGCTTGACGTCGTCGGCCGAGATGGTGCCGTACTCGATCATCACATCAAAGTTCAGCATGCGGCTCCAGAAATCGGAGCCGAACAGCACGATGGGCACGCCCTTGGCCTTGTGGGTCTGCACCAGGGTCAGCACCTCGAACAGCTCGTCCATGGTGCCAAAGCCGCCAGGAAAGACGACCAGTGCCTTGGCGCGCATCATCAGGTGCATCTTGCGCAGCGCAAAGTAGTGAAACTTGAAGCACAGCTCCGGTGTAATGTAGCGGTTACCTGATTGTTCGTGAGGCAGGGTGATGTTCATGCCTACGTTGGGGGCATGCTCCTCATGGGCGCCACGGTTGGCCGCTTCCATGATGCCGGGGCCGCCACCGGTGCAGATGTAGAGCCGGTCTTCGAGCTTTTGCGTTTCACTGAACTTGGCAACCAGCCGCGCAAAGCGGCGCGCCGCATCGTAGTAACGGCTGTTGGCCATGGCGCGCTGTGCAATGGCGATGGCCTTGGCATCACCCTGGGCCTTGGCAGCCTCCAGCTTTTGCTCGGCCTCTTCGGGCGAGACAAAGCGGGCGCTGCCAAATACCACCACCGTGTTGTTGATGCCCTGCGCGCTCAGCTCCAGATCAGGCTTGAGCATTTCGAGCTGAAAGCGTATGGCACGGGTTTCGCGGCGGCTGAGAAACTCGGGGTCGGCAAAGGCGAGGCGGTAGGAATCGCGCGTCATCGCGACGTCGTCTGCGGGGCCCTTGCTGAACAGATTCCAGTCATGCGCCATGACTTGTTCATCGAGCTGGGTATTGGCGTCCATGGTGTCTCCCTCTGACTTGGTGCAGGCCGCAGCCCGGGCACCGGAGCAATGCTTGAAACAAAAAAGCCATCAACGCAAGATTTTCAAGCGCTGATAGCTACTGAATATATAGCGTTTTGACAGGGGCCGAACGCGAAAAATGTCAAAAATCCCTCGGCGCGTCTTCAAAGCGCAGGAATGCGACTATGCAGGGCAGCCGTCATCGATGGGCCCACAGGGCGTTGCCGGTTGCCAGGCCCAGCGCGGTCAGCGCGAGCGATCCGAACAGGTGCAGGCTGCATTGCAGCAGGGCGAGACCGTATCGCTCGGCCTGCAGCATCGACACCGTCTCTGCCGAAAAGCTGGAAAAGGTGGTGAGCGCACCCAGAAAGCCGGTGATCAGCACCAGCCGCCAGACGGGATCGATGCCCGGCATGTTCTGGAACAGCGCCACCAGCAGGCCGATGGTGTAGCCGCCCACCAGATTGGCGGCCAGCGTGCCCCAGGGCAGCAAGGCATGGGGCTGGTTGAACCAGCGTCCCAATTGCCAGCGTGCAAGAGCGCCCAGCACGGCACCGACGGAGATACCCAGGATGTTCCACATGGTGTTTTTCAGCGAAGCAGCAACAATGGTTTTGATCATACAGCCAAAGAATCCGCTGCTTGCTCACACGGAGCATGCACTGCCTGCTATCTATTTTGCATGATTTCCTGCCATGCCGCATAGGCGGCCAGCACCGCAGCCTGCTGCGCGGTGTGCGCCAGGCGAAAGTTGTCGCCAATGACGGTCTGGTCAGGAAACTCGGTGATCAGGGTGACCGGCGCTGGCGACGCTGCATGGGCGCTGATGGTACAGGGCGTGCCGTGGCGCAATGTGAAAGGCTGCAGCCCGGAGTGCTGCTGGTAGTGGTACAGCTGGCGCTCGTTGTAGGCCGCAAGGCCCGGCACCTGGGTGAGGGCGAGGGCCACCTGCTCGGCCAGCGCAACGGCTGCGTCCTCCCAGCCGTCGTGGTAGCGCAGTATCAGGAAAAAGCCCTTGGGCACGGTCCACAGGTCAAAGCCCTGCGGTATGTAGCCGGTGAGCGGGCGTGTCCATTCGTGTGCCGGATAGCCATGCAGGCTCAGGTGGAGCTGCGCGCCGCTGCCCGCCAGCGCATCGCGGCGCACGGCGCTTTCGTACCAGGGCGCGGAGTCGCGGTATTCCAGGTCGTCGCCCAGCGCGGTGTAGCGTGCGGCGTGGTGCATCTGCTCGGGCGCGTAGCTGCGGTACCACTCGTGCAAGGCATAGCCATCGGGGTTTTCGACGGGAATGTAGGCAAAGTGGCTGTCAGGCTGGGTTGCCAGCGCCAGTGCGCCACGCAGCGCACCGTGGGCGCCAGAGATCTCGTTGGCATGCTGGCCGCCGCTCAGCAGCACGGCGTGGTTGCTTCCCTTTTTATAAGTGGCGGCAATCGTGCGGCCTTGCACGCTGCGCCCTTGCCAGGCGGTGCCATAGGTGTCGAACAATGGTTGCGTCAGCTCGGCAATCTGCGCCAGGCTCGGGGCTTGCTCCAGTGCAGCCGCAGACTGGGCGGCCGCCTCTGCGTTTGCAAACGCAGCGGCGCGCTGACCCAGCGGATCAGGCAGCGGGAGGGCCTGGCTTTCAATGCGTACCGAGAGGTGCTGCAGCGCCAATGGATCGGCACCGGTTGCCATGCGGATATCGGGCACCATTTGCCCGGGCTGCAGGCGCCGGTCACCGGCAGGGCGGCCCGACAGATGCTGAAAATGCTCCAACAGAGAGAAATACAGCTCCTCGTGCATGGCCTCGGGCGTGCTCATCACTTGGCCCGTGCCGCTGATGGGTTGCTCGAAGCCTGGCAGTTCCATGTGGATGTGCAGGCGGCCGAAGTAGGGCTCCTCGGCAGGCCAGGGTTGCTGGCGAATGCATTGCATGGCCTGCTGGTAGGCCAGCTCGTAATCGGTGGAGAGCGGTGCATCGTGCATGAAGGCGCCTTGCGAATCCTGCGATCGCTCCCAGCCGCACGGAGTGATACCGTGCCCGCCATGTGCGGTCTCGAAACGGCGGTTGGGGGCAAACACATGCATCTGCTGGTGACGGCCTCCGCGGTAATGCAGGTGCAGGCTGTAATGGTCGTCGCCACTGCCAGGGGCGTTGGCCTGCATCTTCAGATCGATGTGCGAGAGCATGGCGGCCAGCGGATAGGCTTCCAGCAAAAACCGGTTGCTGGCGGCATCGGCATGCACGGGGTAGTGCAACTCCACAGCGCGCAGGCCATCCATTTGCACTTCTTCCAGCAGCGCATGCACCAGGGGCTTGTAGCTGCTGCGGATGCGGGCACGGATGCCCTGGGCAGCGAGTTGCTGCTCGGCGGCACGGCGCGCCTGAACGCCTTCAAAGCACCAGAGCTGCCAGAAAACGTCGGGCTGCGGGTCGGCGAGGCGCTCCTGAACCCACTGGGTGAGCGTGCGATCGATGGTGCTGGAGAGCAGAATGGTCATGGCGGGGAGAGAAGAATGGATTCTTGCAATCCATCAGCATAGGGCAAGCGCAGTGCCCTTGCTGTCTCCCCGGCACATATTTGCGAACCCGTTCTTGACCAGGTTCTCAGGCGTCGTTGGTATCGGGGTCGGCCGCAACGATGCGGCTCACGCTCGCGGGCACATCCTTGCCCATGCGCCGGTCGCGGAACAGCGCGGCCCGCATCAGGAAGATGGTGGTGACGGGCACGGTGACCGCAATGAACACCGCAATCAGCAGGGCGTGCAGCGCGGTGGCATGGCTTTGCAGCGTGACATGGATGATCGAGCCCCAGACGATGCACCAGCAGCCCGCAGTGGCAATGATGGCCGGCGAGTGCACCCGCTCGTAGTAACTGGGCAGGCGGAACAGGCCCAGGGCCCCGGCCAGCGCGATCAGCGCCCCGGTCAGCACCAGCACGGACACCACGATCTGTGCCCAGATGGGCAGGTCGATTTCGGTCATTCGATCACCTCGCCGCGCAACAGGAATTTGGCCATGGCAGTGGAGCTGACAAAACCGAACAGGGCAATCAGCAGGGCTGCTTCAAAATAATTGACCGAGGCATAGTGGATACCCAGCACCAGCATGACCAGCATACCGATGAGGTACATGCAATCGAGCGCCAGAACACGGTCCTGCGCCTGTGGGCCCTTGAGCAGGCGGATCATGGCAAACAGCATGGCCAGCAGCAGGATGAACAGGGCTGCCGGCATGGTCCAGGCAAGAATGGTGTTCATTCGAAAATCTCCATGAGTGGCCGTTCATAGCAGGCCTTGATGTGGTCGATGATGCCTTGCGGATCGTCGGCCTCCAGCACGTGCAGCAGCAGGATCGAGCGGTCGCGCGAAACCTCGGCCCATGCCGTGCCCGGGGTGATGCAGACAATCATGGCCAGCACGGCAAGGCCGTTGGGATCGCGCAGTTGCAGGGGCACATGCACAAATCCTGCTGGCTTTTTGCGGCTGCCCGGTATCAGCAGCAGGCGCAGCACTGCCAGGTTGGAGCTGAGGGAATCGCGGGCAACGCGCAACCCCAGGCGAATGATGGTCCAGGGCTTCTTGATGCTGACCTGGCGCGGGCGCAGGCCTTGCGTGAGCATCGGAATCAGCCAGCCAAACAGTACCCCGAGAATGATCTGTCCGGCGCTGGCGCTGCGGTTGAGCAGCAGCCACACCAGGCACAGAAACACGGACAGAAGCGGCGCGGGAAAAAGGCGTTTCATGGCGCAGAACCTCCGGAGGTGGGTGCAGCAGGCGCAGGCATGGCGCCGGGGAGGGCATCTGGCGCCGCCGGGAGGTGCGAAGGGGCAGCGCTGGGCGAAGGCAGCGGCTCCTTGTCCAGCACCGAGCGCATATAGTTGCCCGGAGAGTGGAGGTTGTTGGCAGCGCGCTGTGTATAGCGCATCACGTCTCCCGCGTAGACCACCATCAGCACGGTGCAGCCCAGCAGCAGACCGATGGGCAGGCCCTCGATCACCTTGAGCTTGGGTGGCTTGCGGCTGATGCTGGACCAGAACTCACGAATGCCGATGCGCACCAGCGCCGTGAGGGCCATCAGGCCGGTGCCGATGAGTGCCGCCATGAACAGGCCTCCGAGCCAGCCGATCTTGTTGCCTGCCGATGAGCCCAGGCCCAGGGGATTGAGCAGCGCGTCGAGCATGGCAAACTTGCCGACAAAGCCCGACAGCGGCGGCAGGCCCGAGATCACCAGGGTGCAGACCACGAACGACAGGCCCAGGAACGCCATGGAGGCCGGAATCACCCGACCGATCAGCACCTCCTCGTCCTCATCCAGATTCAGCCCTTCACGCGGCAGCAGCTCGGGGGTGAGAAAGGGGGCTTCTTCATCGTCAAACCGCACCACATCGCTGCCTTCGGTTCGCCAGCGGTCGATCAGGTCGGCCAGCAGGAAGAGCACGGCGACGGCGAGGGTCGAACTCGGCAGGTAGTACAGCAGCGCAGCGGTCATCAGGTTCTGTCCGAAGCCTGTTGCGGCAAGCAGGGTGCCCGCCGACAGAATGGCCGCATAGCCGGCCACATGGCCCAGGCGCTGGGTGCCCAGCATGGCAACGCCTGCATAGCCCATGGTGGCCAGGCCTCCGAGAATCAGCCAGGCACTGCCAAAGTACGCCGATGGCCCGGCTTCGGTGCTGAACATCAGCGTCCACAGACGCAGGATGGTGTAGATGCCCACCTTGGTCATCAGCGCAAAAATGGCGCCTACCGGTGCGGTGGCCGCGCCATAGGCAGGCACGAGCCAGAAGTTGAGCGGCCAGACGGCGGCCTTGATCAGGAACGCGGTGGCCAGAATGCCGGCTGCGGTATGGAGCAGGCCCCGGTCGGCGCCGGAAACACTGGGAATGATGCGTGCCAGGTCGGCCATGTTCAGCGTGCCGGTGATGCCGTAGAGCATGGACACGCCGATCAGGAAGAGCGAGGACGCTGCCAGGTTGATGGCGATATAGTGCAGGCCGTGCTGCACGCGCGCCTTGCCCGAGCCATGCAGCAGAAGGCCGTAGGACGCCGCGAGCATGATCTCGAAGAACACGAACAGGTTGAACAGGTCGCCCGTGAGAAAGGCCCCTGCCAGCCCCATGAGCTGGAACTGGAACAGCACATGGAAGTGCACGCCTGCGCGGTGCCAGCGGGCGCCCGAATAGATCACGGCGCAGGTGGCCACCACACTGGTGGTCAGCAGCATCAGTGCGGACAGCCGGTCGAGAACCAGCACGATGCCGAAAGGCGCCGCCCAGTTGCCGGCCAGGTAGACGCTCATCGTGTTGGCAACGCCTTCCTGGTTGCTCCATTTGACCAGGGCGATGGCAATCGCCAGGCCCAGGGTGCAGGAGGTGATGTTCATGAGCAGCTTGATGCGCTGGTGCTGCTCGCTCAAGGTCAGCATCAGTGCTGCCGTCAGCATGGGCAGCAGGATGGGGGCCAGCAGCAGGTGCGGCATCAGACGTTCGGTCAACGCAAGCAACGACATCAATGCATCTCCTGCACGTCGTTGGAGTTCGAGCCGTCCACATGGTCGGTGCCGCTCATGCCGCGCGAGGCGAGCAGCACCACCAGGAATAGCGCCGTCATCGCAAAACCGATGACGATGGCTGTCAGCACCAGGGCCTGCGGCATGGGGTCGGCGTAATGCATCAGATCGGTGGGGACGCCGGGCTGGAGAATGGGCTCACGGTCCACGGCCAGGCCCACGCGGCCCATGCTGAAAATGAACAGGTTGACGGCATACGACAGCAGCAGCAATCCCATGATGATCTGGAATGTGCGCGGGCGCAGCAACAGCCAGACGCCGGAGCCGGTCAGCACGCCAATGGCAATGGCAAGAACGATTTCCATCGGTCGCTTCCTTATGGTTGTTGTGCCGCGGCGTCTGCATCACGCTCGCCCTGCTGGCGTTCGTGGTAGCGGAAGCCCCGTACCGATTGGTGAGCAATACCGGTGAGCAGCAGCATGGTGGAGCCCACCACCAGCGAGAACACGCCAATATCAAAGAACAGGGCGCTGGCGACATGGATGTCGCCGACCAACGGCAAGGTGAGGTGCGCGGTATGGCTGGTGAGGAAGGGGTAGCCGAAATACCAGCTGCCCACCCCGGTGCCCAGCGCAAACAGCAGGCCGGCTGCAATCCAACGCCGTGGGTAGATCGGCATGTGCGACTCCACCCAGTGCGTGCCCGAGATGATGTATTGCAGCAGCAGGCCGATGGACAGCGTGAGACCTGCAACGAAGCCGCCTCCGGGTTCGTTGTGGCCGCGCATGAAGAGGTACATGGACACCACGGCGGCAAATGGCAACAGCAGGCGCACCAGCACGGCGGGCACCATCAGGTAGCCGATGGCCGTGTCGGTGGCGGTACGCGGGTTCAGCAGGTCGGTGTGCAGGTCGGCAGGCAGGAAACGCTGCTGCTCGGGTACATCCATGGCTTCGGGCGCCGGGCGGAAACGCCGCAGCAGCGCGTACACGGTCAGGGCCACAATGCCCAGCACCACGATTTCGCCAAAGGTGTCAAAACCCCGGAAATCCACCAGCATCACATTGACCACGTTGGAGCCACCCCCTTCGGTGAGGGCGCGCTCGAGGAAGAACCTGGACGTGCTCTCGGGAAATGGGCGGCTCATCATCGCAAACGAGAGCCAGGCCATACCGCCGCCCGCCAGAATGGCGATCAGCATGTCGCGCCAACGGCGCACCGTCACCATGGCCCCTTGCTGGGATACCTTCTTCAGGCGCTTGTCACGCTTGGGCAACCAGCGCAGGCCCAGCAGCAGCAGTACCGTGGTGACCACTTCGACGACCAGCTGCGTCAAGGCCAGGTCGGGCGCAGAGAACCACAGGAAGGTCAGGCAGGTTGCAAGGCCCGCACCCCCCAGGGTGACCAGCGCCGCCAGGCGGTGGTATTTGACCAGGAACGCCGCCGACAGCGAGCAGCTGATACCGATCACCCACAGCAGCACGAATGACGGAGACAGGGGTTGGGATGCGCGGTTGCCCAATTGCAAACCATGGATCAGCAGGGGGAGGGTGGCAGTGATCAGCGCCGCCAGCACCAGCCACAGCGCCTGCCATTGCCAGCGCCGTGTGCCCAGCAATCGGCGCAGGTTGCGCGCCATGTTCGTGATGAGCGCCATCACGCCCAGGAATACGCGCTGGCCATTGAACCAGCTGGCGACCGGCGCATGGTCCACATAGTTTTTTGCACGCAACTGGCGCAGCAGCAGGTAGAGAAGAATACCCGCCAACATGGCGACGACGCTCATCACCAGGGGGGCGTTCACTCCATGCCAGACGGCCAGACTGAATTCAGGCAAGGTGCCGCCCACCACGGGCAGCGCTGCCGCATCCAGATAGCGGCCGACAGCCCAGGCCGGAAAAATGCCGACCAGCATGCAGATCAGTACCAGCAATTCAATGGGCACACGCATCCAGTGGGGGGGCTCATGGGGCGTGTGCGGCAGGTCGGTGGCCGGTGGGCCAAAGAATACATCGACCGTGAATCGCAGCGAGTAGGCGACGCTGAAAACACCGGCCAGCGTTGCCGCAACAGGCAGGGCGGTTTGCAGGAATGGCGTGGTGTTGATGTACACCGTCTCTGCAAAGAACATTTCCTTGGACAGAAAGCCGTTGAGCAGCGGCACGCCAGCCATGGCTGCACTGGCCACCATAGCCAGCGTGGCGGTGATCGGCATCATCCTGCGCAGGCCGGAGAGGCGCCGGATGTCCCGGGTGCCGGATTCATGGTCCACAATGCCCACCGCCATGAAGAGCGAGGCCTTGAAGGTCGCATGGTTCATGATGTGAAAAACCGCAGCCACGGCTGCCAGCGGGCTGTTCAGGCCGAGCAGCAGCGTGATGAGGCCCAGGTGCGACAGGGTCGAATACGCCAGCAGCGCCTTCATGTCGTGCTGGAACATGGCGATATAGCCGCCCAGCAGCAAGGTGGCAGCACCCGCGCCGCCGACCAGCCAGAACCATTCCTCGGTGCCGCTCAAGGCTGGCCACAGGCGTGCCAGCAAAAACACGCCCGCCTTGACCATGGTGGCCGAATGCAGGTAGGCGGAGACCGGCGTGGGCGCCGCCATGGCGCGTGGAAGCCAGAAATGGAAAGGAAACTGCGCGCTCTTGGTCAGCGCCCCCAGAAGAATCAGCACCAGGGTAGGCGTATACAGGTCATGGGCGCGGATCTGATCGCCCGCGGCCAGAACATTGTCCAGCTCATAGCTGCCGACGATATGCCCCAGCAACAAGACGCCTGCCAGCAGGCACAGGCCGCCCGTGCCGGTGACGGTGAGCGCCATGCGCGCGCCCAGGCGAGCGTCCTTGCGGTGGTGCCAGTAGCCGATCAGCAGGAACGAGAAAAGGCTTGTCAGCTCCCAGAAGAAGACCAGTTGAATCAGATTGCCCGACAGCACCACGCCCATCATCGAGCCCATGAAGGCGAGGAAGAACGAGAAAAAGCGCGGCACCGGATCGGCCTGCGACATGTAGTACCGCGCGTACAGCACCACCAGCGAACCGATGCCCAGCACCAGGATGGAGAACATCCAGGCAAAGCCATCCATGCGGAAATGCAGGTCCAGCCCCAACTGGCCCAGCCACGCCACGTTTTGGTGGACGACGCCATTGTTCTGCGTCTCCGGAAAGAGCAGTGCCACCTGAACAGCACAGAAAACGCTGATGGCCCCGGCCAGCGTTGATTCGGTATTGCGGGCGTTGGCTGGCAACAGCGCTGCAATTGCGCTGCCGATGAAGGGAAGAAGGATCAGGTAAGAGAGTGCCATTTTTTGTAAATTCTACAAGCCAGCTCATCTTTTGCTGCTACGAAAACCCGAGCAAATTCAGGATATTGCCGTTCGCTATCTGATAGCAAATATCCTATGTGTGCGTCTGCAAACACGGCAGCAAAGGCCATTGCTTATTGTGCAGTGCGAGAAGCCGGGGGAAGCGGAGGCTCGGGCGCTGCAAAGCTTTTCCCATTCACCGTCAACCCGCGCTGCGACAGTTGCGCCGCCTTTTTTTGCCCGATACCGGATACGCGCAGCATCAGGTCTGCCCAATCCGTGAAGGGCCCGCTCTGGCGGGCCTGCAGAATGCGGCCCGACGTAGCGGGGCCGATGCCATGGATGCCGTCCAACTGCGCTTCGGTGGCCACATTGGCCTCCACCTGCGCCCATGCCAGCTGGGTGCACAGGGCCAAACCGACGAGACTCCAACGCCATTGCATAGAACCTCCTGCATCCCGACGAACGCCGGGATCGAGATCCGATGCTAGCAGAGCTTCCGTCAGTTCAGCGGGCTTACTGCTCTTCGACGCGGCGTGGCGGGTAACTGTCCCAAGATTGGCAGCCGGGGCATTGCCAGAAGTGTTGACGTGCCTCAAAGCCGCACGCTGCGCAGCGGTAGCGCGTCAATGGCTTGGCGGCGGTGTCCAGCGCGCGCTGAATGGCGGGGTGGTGCTCTTCGTGAGACAGGGTCTCTTCTGCCAGCCAGCGGCCTGCGGCCACGAGCGAGGGTTCGTGGGCCAGATGCTCGATGTACCACTCGCGCCCCAGGGGCGGTATGGCGGCAGGCACCATGCCCAACTCGTCCATCTGCACCAGGCTCTGCATCACGTCCAGCGAAGGATCGCTGGCGTAATTGGCTCGCAGCAGGTTGCGCACCTCGGCCTTGCGGTCATCGGTCTTGGCCAGTTCCACCATCAGGGGGGCGACCAGCGGCACGGAGGAGGGCGAGACGGCAGCCAACTCCAGCAGGGTGCTCAATGCGGAGGCGGGCTCGCCATGCTTGTGCTGCAGCTGGGCCAGTTCAATGCGTGGCCGGGGCGCGCGTGGCGCTTCGGACTGGGCTTCGTGCAACAGCGCACGGGCGGCATCCAGTTTGCCTTGCGCCTGCTGGGCCACGGCCTGCTCGCACAGATAGTGGGCAATGCGCACACTGTAGTCGCCCTGGCCATTGGATTGCATCTGCCGTGCAATCTGTACGGCCTGCGGCCAGTCGTGGGCGCGTTCGTAGATGGCAAGGCGCGAGAGGCGCGCTTCGTTTTCGTACGGGGTGTCGTCCAGGCGCGCCAGGGCGTCTTCGGCACGGTCGAGCAGGCCAGCCTTCAAAAAATCGAGCGCCAGTGCGTGCTGTGCACGGTCGCGCTCGGCCTTGCCGATGTCGGCGCGTTGCAGCAGATGCTCATGCACGCGCACAGCCCGGCTGTACTCGCCGCGGCGCCGAAACAGATTGCCCAGTGCGAAATGCAGCTCGGCCGTGTCCGGATCGTTCTGCACGGCTTCGATGAAGGCATCAATGGCCTTGTCCTGCTGCTCGTTGAGCAGGAAATTCAGGCCCTTGAAGTAGGCCTTGGGCGCGCTGCGGTTTTCGCGGCGGATCTGGCGCAGGTCGAAGCGGGAGGCCAACCAGCCCAGCACAAAGGCAGCTGGAAAGCCCAGCAGAATCCAGGAGATATCAAATTCCATGAGGAGGCAGCGGTTCGGCCTTGAAAGAGGCGTCGGTCACATTGGCGGCGGGGATTGCGGGTGGCTCGGCCACTGGAGGTGCGGCAGCGCGCTGCGCTGCCTTGCGATGCTTCCACCAGCGCGGCACCATGCCCACGATGCCCACGATCACGCCTGCGCTGAAAGCCAGCAGCACCACAAGCACGAGAGGTGCCTGCCACTGGGTGCCAAAGAAAAAGTGCACCAATACATCGCGCTGGTTATTGAGCGCAAAGGCAAACAGCGTGAAGAAAATGACTGCCTTGAGCAGCCACAGCAGGTATTTCATAGAGGGTGCAGAAAGGGCCTGGCGCCATTCTACGTTCATTCATGGGGCTGGCTGCATGACCATCTCTGTAGGTCTGCTCGGCAGGTTCACGCGGAGCCGGAGGATCTATGCCGCTGTCAGCTGCTTGGCCATCTGCACGGTGGTCAGGCCGCTGTGCCACTCCTCATCGGGGCAGAAGCCGGTTTCCTGGTAGCCATGGCTCCCGTAGAACCCGCGTGCCTGCTGATTGAAGGTGTCTGTCTCCAGGCGCGATTGCGCATGGCCCGCCGCCACCATGGCCGTTTCGGCATACCGCAGCAGCTGGCTGCCTATGCCTTGCCCTTGATGGCGGGGCGACACATGCAGGGCATCGATGAAATCGCCGTCCCAGTCAATGAGGCCTGCGACCTCAGCGCCGGACACGGCCACATGCATGGCGCAAAGGCGCTCGTCCACATAGCGTAGCGTACTGCCAGAGCTTTCGAAGCGTGCAACGGCGGCTGGGGTCAGTACCGGCTTCCAGGTGGCTTCATAGGTTTGCCCAAGAATCCGCACGATGGCATCTGCGTCTTCCGGTAAGGCGGGCCGAATGGTGATGGTGGACATGGTTGGCAATCCAGCGGTGTTTGCGCTCCGTGTTGGAGGGCTGGAATTGGAGAGAACAGGCCCCTGGACGAGCTGAAGCTCCTCAATGCAAGGAGCTTTTGAAATGAGAGGTGACGAGCCTTACCCCCGGCACTGGATCCACAGTTAGGGCTGCTTGGTTCCCCACCTGACCCGGTTGGCCGCTTCCCCATGCGGGGAGGCCCGTCAGGGATGCATTGTACCGAAAGAAATGGAGGCTTTTGGCTTGAAAGGCCAAAGAACGGTGCCTGCTGCGTGATGACGGTGCGGGTCTGGCCGGTTGTCGGTTGCACAAAACAGTGCCGGGCTGGCGGGGCCTCCGACTGCCCGTAGAATGCCTGCCTATGTCCTATCTCGTTCTCGCCCGCAAATACCGTCCACGGAATTTCTCTGAAATGGTGGGCCAGGAGCATGTGGTGCAGGCATTGACCAATGCCCTCACCCAGCAGCGCCTGCACCATGCCTATTTGTTCACGGGAACGCGTGGGGTGGGCAAGACAACGGTTTCGCGCATTCTGGCCAAGTCGCTCAATTGCACGGGTGCCGATGGCACGGGAGGCATTACCGCAACGCCATGCGGGGTGTGCCCGGCCTGCGTCGAGATCGACAGTGGCCGCTTTCCTGATTACACGGAGCTTGATGCCGCCTCCAACCGTGGCGTGGATGAAGTGCAGGGCCTGCTGGAGCAAGCGGTCTACAAACCCGTGCAAGGGCGCTTCAAGGTCTTCATGATCGACGAAGTGCACATGCTGACCAACACCGCCTTCAACGCCATGTTGAAGACGCTGGAAGAGCCGCCCGAGTACCTGAAGTTCGTTCTGGCAACCACCGATCCGCAAAAAGTACCGGTGACCGTGCTCTCGCGCTGCCTGCAGTTCAACCTGCGGCCCATGGCGCCAGAGACGGTGCAGGAGCACTTGGGGCGCGTGCTGTCCAACGAGAATATTCCGGCCGAGACGCAGGCGCTGCGCCTTCTGTCGCGCGCAGCGCGTGGTTCCATGCGCGATGCGCTCAGCCTGACCGACCAGGCCATTGCCTTTGCTGGCGGCCAGTTGCAGGAAGCGGGTGTGCGCCAGATGCTGGGCGCGGTCGACAGCAGCCATGTGTTCCGCCTGATTGATGCGCTGGCGCGCGGTGATGGTGCGGAGGTGGTGGCAACCGTTGATCAGTTGCGCCACCAGGGGCTGTCAGCCGCATCCACGCTGGAAGACATGGGCGTGCAGCTGCAGCGCATGGCCGTGCTGCAGGCCGTGCCAGAGAAGGCCCAGGCTGCCGTTGCGAATGACGATGCCGAGCAGCAGGAGGTTCTGCGCCTGGCGCAATTGATGCCTGCGGACGAAACCCAGCTGCTCTACTCCATTGCCTTGCATGGACGGGCTGAGCTGGGGCTGGCGCCTGATGAATATGCAGCGCTGACCATGGCGCTGCTGCGCTTGCTGGCTTTCAAGCCTGCGGGCGCGGCTGAAAAAAAAACTCTGAATAGCGCCGTTGCTGCCGCCGCACCACAACCAAAACCACCGGTAGCGCCCGTACAGCAAGCGCAGCCAGCTATCAAAAATGCAGGGTCGACGCCATCTGTGTCTGCACCCGTGGCTCTGCAGGAGGCAGCCCCCGTGGCGGTGGCGCCCGTTGCGGCGCCGACTATGACCCAGCCGAAGCCGGAGGGGCCTGCGCAGGCCGTTGTTGCAGCCTCTGCAATGCCTGCTGTCCCCGCTGCGCTCGCATCCGCCACGCCTGCCGCACCAATCGCGCAGACCACCCCCGCTTCCGCGGTAGAGCATTCCGTCGCGGCTGGTGCAGCGCCTGTCCTTGCATCCACGGTTTCACCTGCCAGCATGTCCGTCGATGCCGTGCGGCTGCCGGTGCGTACGGCGGAAGACCTGATTCCTGCGCGTTCTCACCCTGCCGAGCCGCCCGCTGCCGACGACGAGGCGCTGCCGTCGCAAGAGGGGGATGACGACGAGGACCCGGTGCCTGTGGCGCCGGTGGACGCTGACGACGCACCGTATTTTGACGACGTACCGGATGACGCCTACCTGGATGATGCGGCACCTTCTGGATCGGCACCGACCCTGCCTGACCTTCGGGCGACCGATGAGCTGCCTGCGCAGTCCGGCTTGATCGCCCTGCCTGTGCAGGCGCACCAGGCAAGCGATTACGACCGCCCCGCCAGCTTTGGCGACAACCTGGGCCGCGTGCCCCCGGAGTTTGCCGATACACCTGACGGCGGCTTCTGGAACGAGACCGTGCTCAAGCTGATCGAGACCGAGGCGATTACCGCCGTGGCACGCCAGTTGGCACTGCGCTCGCAGCTCATCCGGCGCGAAGCCGATTGCTGGTGGCTGAGGGTGGATCTGGAGACGCTGGCGCAGCCTGGTACGGTGGAGCGCTTGCGCACTGCGCTGGTGGCGGCGGGCCTGGTAGGCAAGATCGAGGTGAGCGTGGGTGAGGTGGAAGACTGCCCCGCACGGCGCAAGGCGCATGCGCAGCAGGCGCGCCAGCGGGCCGCAGAAGATGTGGTGCGCAATGACCCCTATGTCCAGTCTCTGATACAGCAATTTGGCGCGAAAATAGTGCCAGGCAGCATTCAGCCCCTATGATGATGTGTTGGGCCGTGTGCAAGTGATGCGCGTGCCGCAGAGTTTCAAATAGAAGGATCTTTCATGTTCAACAAAGGACAACTCGCAGGTTTGATGAAGCAGGCCCAGGCCATGCAGGACAACCTGAAAAAGGCCCAGGACGAGCTGGCCAATATCGAAGTCGAAGGCGAGTCGGGTGCGGGCCTGGTCAAGGTGCTGATGACCTGCAAGCACGACGTCAAGCGCGTGACGATTGACCCGAGCCTGTTGTCCGATGACAAGGACATGCTGGAAGACCTGGTGGCTGCCGCCTTCAATGCGGCCGTTCGCAAGGCGGAAGAGACCAGCAACGAAAAGATGGGCAAGATCACTGCGGGCATGCCCGGTCTCCCGGGCGGCATGAAGCTGCCGTTCTAATTATTTTGACAGCATGCACCGCGCGCTGGATAAGCGTTGCGGTGCTTTTTCTTTTGGAATTTGCCATGTCCGATACCGGCACCCTTGAAGCCCTGGTGCAAGCGCTGCGCCGCCTGCCCGGTGTGGGCGTCAAATCGGCATCGCGCATGGCCTTCCATCTGCTGCAGAATGACCGCGAAGGCGCCGAGTTGCTCTCTCGTGCCTTGCATGAGGCCAGCACCCGCGTGCGCCATTGCGAGCGCTGCCACACCTTCACGGAAAACACCATCTGCGAGACCTGCCTGGATGCGGGGCGCGATGCGGCCCGCCTGTGCGTGGTGGAAACGCCCGCCGACCAGGCGGCGCTGGAGCGCACAGGAGCGTACAAGGGCCTGTACTACGTGCTGATGGGGCGCCTGTCGCCGCTCGATGGCATCGGCCCACGCGACATCGGCCTGCAGCAATTGCTGGAGCGGGCCAGCGACGGTGTGGTGCAGGAAGTGATTCTGGCCACCAACTTCACCGCAGAAGGGGAAGCCACCGCGCATGTGCTGGGCGAAGCCCTGCAGCGCCGCGGTGTCGGCTTCACGCGTCTGGCGCGAGGCGTGCCGATTGGCAGCGAGCTGGAGTATGTCGACCTCGGCACCATCGCCCACGCGCTGGCAGATCGGCGCTGAGACCGACCTCTTGCTGTGCATGTGTATGCCGTAGCGCCGCTGGGGCAGGGCGCAGGCGGATTCTTCTGGCAGCCATTCCCATTCCCTGGGTATGTGCGGGCCCGTATTTCCGTGCTTACCCGCGTTTTCCCACCGGATGTCCGGTTTTCGACAGCAGTGATTGCATAGTACAACTACAATTTCATACGGGTCTTGATGGTGTTTTATGCATTTTCTGCATGACCACCTCTGCTGCGTAGCTCGTCTTGTGGATTTACCGGTACTTCTGCTCGCACGCCTGGTTTGATTTATTTACCGATCCCGTGATTTCGTCGCCTGCCTTGCGTAGGGTGGCGCACTGTGGCGCCACAGTGCAGCCCTCCATACGCATCGGCGGAATCCAAGGATGGGAAAACGCACAGCCACGCGCAGAACCAAGCCCTTTTTTCGTGAACTGCAACGGCTGCGCTCGCGCCGACTGCGACTTGTGTTTTTAGGACTTCTGCGTGCAATCTACTGCTGTATCCAAGAGAAATATTCTGGCCGCTGTCATTGGCAATGCGCTGGAATGGTATGACTTTCTCGTCTTCGCCTTCATGACGCCCATCGTGGCCAAGCTGTTCTTTCCGAGCAATCCGAACGATCCGAGCGACGACCTCAACAAGATCCTGATGACCACGGCGGTGTTCGGCGTGGGCTTTTTCATGCGTCCGGTGGGCGGCATCCTGCTGGGCCTGTATGGCGACCGCAAGGGCCGCAAGGCGGCCATGGTGATGGTGACGGCCATCATGGCGGTGGCGATTGCACTGATCACCTTTGCGCCGACCTACCAGGGTGTCGGGATCTGGGCGCCGATCTTCATCGTGCTGGCGCGCCTGCTGCAAGGCTTTGCAGCGGGGGGCGAGTTCGGTACCTCTACGGCCCTGTTGATCGAGTTGGCACCCAAGGGCAAGCGGGGCTTTTACGGCTCCTGGCAGATGACGGGACAGATGGCTGCCTTGCTGATCGGCGCCGCCGTGGGCACGCTCATCACCGATGTCTTTACGCAGGAGCAGTTGATGGGCTGGGCCTGGCGCATTCCGTTTGCCGTGGGCCTGCTGATCGTGCCGGTGGCGATTTACATCCGCCGCCATGTGGAGGAGCCAGAAACCTTCGTGAAGCTGCAGGCCGCGCAGAAGGCCGGCACCATCAAGCAGGTGGGCGTGCTGGAAATGCTGCGCACCCACGCGCGCGAAACCCTGGTGGGCATGGGCCTGGTGGTGACCGCCACGGTGTCGATCTACATCACCTTCACCTATCTGGTGACGTACTCCACGGTCACCCTCAAGCTGCCGTTGCATGACACTTTCATGGTGCAGATGGTGGGCGCTGCGATGATGGTGGTGCTGATGCCGTTCATGGGCGCATGGTCGGACCGCGTTGGCCGCCGGCCGCTGATGATCGGCTCCCTCATTGGCTACCTGCTGGTGCTGTACCCGCTGTACGCGTGGCTTACCGACGGCCCGACGATTGCCAAGCTGATGACCGTACAGGTGGTGGTGTGCGTTTTTGTTTCGGTGTTTTTTGGTGTGTTCAGCACGGTGATGGCCGAATTGTTCCCCGCCCACGTCCGCTCGGTGGGCATGTCCATGGCCTACAACATTGCCGTGATGGTGTTTGGCGGGTTCGCGCAGTTCATCGTCACCTGGTTGATCAAGACGACGGGCTCGACGATGTCGCCTGCCTTCTATGTGATGTTTGGCGTGACGCTGGGCCTCATCGCCTCGTTCTTCATCCGCGAACGGGCGCATGAAGAGCATCTGGATGCCTGATGGGCCGCTAGAAAACGAAGGGGCTGAACCAGACAGGTGCTGGCATCCATGAAAAACCCGGCTGCGCGGATGGCGAGCCGGGTTTTTTATTGCCGCTAACGCTTCGGGGCGAGACCAGCGTGGCCAGATCAATCAGGGGATGTATAGGTTTGCAGCAGGTCCTGCCACTGCGATTCCAGGGCGAGTACCGGGGTGGCGAGCGGTGGTGGCAGCAACTGGTCTACGGCCTGCTGCAGCGTCAGCCCCAATTGCTTGCCAAGCAGCAGGGAGTGGGCAATCAGGATCAGGCTGTCGTGCGGCACATCGGGCCACGCCGTGGCGGCTGCGGCAGTGAGTGCTATGGCGTGTTCCTGGTACAGAGCGATGCAATCGGGCGGGCGCGGTGCATTGTTCTGCGCAACCGCGTCCAGCATGCCTGCCCAGGCATGCAATTGCTCGACGCGCAGACTGGCGAGCAATTGGGGAAGCGACGTGTAGATGTGCCGCTTGGACAACTCTTGCGACTGCGCCATGCGCAGCAGGTTGAAAAGCAGCGTGGGCTGGGCTTGCAGAAACTGGGTGAGTGCCTCCGGCTCGGCGCTGGCCTTCAGTTGGGCTCTCAGGGCATGGGCTTCCCTCACGGTGGGCAGCACCACGCGGGCAGGTACAGGCTCTGGCCGGCGAACCGCATAGCCTTGCAGCAGGTCCACCTGATTTTCCTGCGCGAGCTGCAACTGGGCGGCAGACTCGATCTTGTCGGCAATCAGGGTGACCCCCGGGATACGCCGACCCCAGCGGATCATCAGCACGGCGCGCTCGGCAGCCAGCACGGAAAAATCGATCTTCAGGTAGTTGACCAGGTCATGCCAGGGCGCATATGCGGAGTCGAGCACCGAATGGTTGAAGGCCAGCGCAAACCCCTTGTCGCGCAGGGCCGCAAGCGCGGGGCGGCGGGCTTCCACCTCGCTGGATGCCGCATGGCCCAATGAAGGAATCTCCAGGACGACCTTGCCCGTTGGCAGAAGATCGAGATGCGGGCTGCGCAGGCTCTCGTATGTGGTGTTGAGAAACAGCAGCCCATCATCGAGCAGCGCTGCGGGCTTGAGGTGCGAGAGCACCGAGTGGGCAAGCGACAGGTCCGAGTCGATGGTGTGGGTGGACGCCGTGCGGGATCGGTTGAATATCTCGTGTCCCACTTGCATGCCATTGGCATCGCGAATGGACTGCCATGCGATAGGGGGGGCTGGAGAGGTGAAATCCATGGCGGCTGCCGCTGGACTGGAAGCTGGGGATGGCGCGCTCGTATGTTGCATGTACAGCTGAACTTCCGTCTGTGCAAGCTGCCTGGTGAGTGGGTGGGCGGCGCAGGCGGTATCTGCAATTCGTTATGTCTCGGGGTTGGAAGTATTTTCGTCCATATTGTGCGCAAGCACTGACACAGGTTGAATGAGAAGCACAGGTTTTTGTAGCAAGTTGCGCGTTCAGCCACAAAGCAATGAGCGCCTATTTGTTACAACTGTGCCTCCAGCCAGGCCAGTTCCGCCGGGCTGAATCCGGCCTGGCTGCGTGCTGCCAGATTGATGGGCGGCTTGGGGCGAGGGGCCTCGTAACGGGCCACCAGATCGCTGTAATGGGCCTCGGGGTCGAGCCCCTGGGCTGCGCAGACATGCCGGTACCAATGGTTGCCGATGGCGACATGGCCTACTTCCTCGCGCAGGATGATGTCCAGAATGGCTACGGCTTCCAGGGCGTCGGGTGCACCGGTTTGTTGCAATTTGGACTGGATCTGGGGTGTTGCATCCAAGCCACGGGCTTCCAGGGTGCGAGGCACCAGGGCCATGCGCGCGACGATATCGCCAGCGGTTTTCTCGCACATGGTCCATAAGCCCTGGTGTGCGGGAAAGTCGCCATAGTCGGCTCCCCATTTCTGCAGATGGGCGCGCAACAGGCGAAAGTGCTTGGCTTCCTCTGCTGCAACCTGCAGCCAGTCCAGGTAGTACTGGCGCGGCATGCCAGGAAAACGCCAGATGGCATCGAGCGCCAGGTTGATGGCGTTGAACTCGATGTGGGCGATCGCATGGAGAAGGATGGCGCGTCCTTCAGGGGTGGCGGGTGAGCGGCGCGCAACCGCCGTGTGGGGCTTGAGTTCGGGTCTGGCTGGGTGGCCGGGCAAGTCCACGGCAACCGGGGTCTCCAGCGGTGCATCGGTTGCTATTGATAGCGAAGCGCTTTGCGCATGCAGGGTAAGCGCCAGGGCAGATTTTTCTTCGGGATCGCGCACGCACAGGGCATGCAGGGCGCTTTGACGTAATTCCATCCCTACAATTATGGATCAGCCCGCGGATGCAGCGCCTCGGCCGCTGCAGGCAAGGGGGCGTTCCAGTGCAAAAACAGGAGACATGATGGCGAAGTATGAATTGGATGGCGTGCAACCCGAAGTGGATGCCGGAGCCTGGGTGGCCGACAGTGCGCAGGTCATGGGCCGGGTGCATCTGGCGGCAGACAGCAGCGTGTGGTTTGGTGCCATCCTGCGTGGCGACAACGATCCGATCCGGGTGGGAGAGGGCTCCAATATCCAGGATGGCAGCGTGCTGCACACCGACAAGGGCAAGCCGCTGGATATCGGCCGCCACGTCACCATCGGCCACAACGTCATCCTGCATGGCTGCACGATTGGCGACGAGTCATTGATCGGCATGGGGGCCATCGTGCTCAATGGCGCCAGGATTGGCAAGCGTTGCCTGGTTGGGGCGGGGGCGTTGGTCACCGAGAACAAGGAGTTTCCCGATGGCAGCCTGATCGTCGGCAACCCGGCCAAAGTGGTGCGCCAGTTGACCGAAGAGCAGATGGAAGGCTTGAAGCGCAGTGCACAGGGATATATGGCCAATGCCAGACGCTTTGCGGCGGGTCTGCGAAAATTACCGGAGTAAGAACATGTTTGCGATCCCCACGCCACGCGGCTGCACAGAGGTCGCAAGCATGTTCCAAACCATCGCCCGGGCACCGCAGGGTGCACGCGGCGAACCAAGGATGGGAATCACGAGTGTCTGAACTGCATAAATTTTTGTTTGATGGCCTGCCCGTGCGTGGCGCTGTCGTGCGCCTGACGGAAGCCTGGCAGGAGATCCTGAAGCGCCGCGCTGCCAACACTACATCCGGTGCCTACCCGCTGCCGGTGCAGGAGCTGCTGGGTGAGATGACGGCTGCCGGTGTGCTGATGCAGTCCAACATCAAGTTCAACGGTGCGCTGGTGTTTCAGATATCCGGAGATGGCCCCGTCAAGCTGGCGGTGACCGAGGTGCAGTCCAACCTGAGCGTGCGCTCCACCGTGACCATCAGTGCGGAAGTGCCCACCGATGCGAGCCTGACCGACATGGTCAACGTGCATGGCAAGGGCCGCTGCGCAATCACGCTCGACCCCAAGGAAAAGCTCCCTGGCCAGCAAGCCTACCAGGGTGTGGTGCCGCTGGTGAACCTGGATGGCGAACCGGTGGACAGCCTCGCTGCCATCCTGCAGCAATACATGCGCCAGTCCGAACAGCTGGATACCGTGCTGGTCCTTGCCGCGAACGAGCAGGTGGCGGCGGGCCTGATGGTGCAGCGCATGCCGATCAAGGGTGAAGCCAATCTGGCGGCCGGCAGCCTGAACACCGAAGACGCCGACCAGATCGACCAGAATGAGGAATACAACCGCATCGCCCACCTGGCGGCCAGCCTGACGCGCGACGAGCTGCTGAACCTCGATGTGGAAACCATTCTGCATCGCCTCTTCTGGGAAGAGAAGCTGCTGCGCTTTGTGCCGGAGGACGGTGAAGGCGGCCCGCACTTTGCCTGTACCTGCAACCGCGACCGTGTGGCGGGCATGCTGCGCAACCTGGGTCAGGAAGAGGTGGACAGCATTCTGGAAGAGCAGGGCCTGATAGAGGTGGGTTGCGAATTCTGTGGTCAACAGTACCGCTTTGATGCGGTAGATACTGCGCATCTGTTTACCGAACCCGGCAACGACCCACCAGCTTCCCACCGCATGCAGTAAGACCAGAAAGGTCTGCAGCTTTGCGGTACCTGGCAAAAAACCACGCATTGCGTGGTTTTTTCATTGGGCGCCATTCCAGGCCTGGGCATCCGCTCACGGATTTTCGGAACTGGTCAGTCCCTTGAAAAGGCGGAATTCACATTCCGGATCGCTGCATTTTTCGCAGCTCCAGCTCCACCGTGTCAGATTGCCGTGTTCCCGCAAGGCGCTGCGCCGCGCCTGCAGTGTCGGCGCCTCGGGAAACCAGTTGCACAATGCGGTGAGCGCGTCGTCCAGCAGGCGCGTGCCCTGGCTGAACAGGACCTGAAACGGCTGGCGCCGGCTGATCAGGTCGGCGCGCAGCTGCATCAACGCGTCCTGTGCGTGCTGCCCCTGGGTGTTGCTGGCGCTCAGGGGCGGGGTGAGCAGCAGCAGGGCATCGGTGGCGCCGAGTGTGCGCGCATCGAGCTGCATTGCAGCGCTGGGGCGGAAGTGAAAGCAGTCCTCTGCACCCAGCGCATGCTGCAGGCTGCCTGCCAATGCGCAAGCGTCTTCCTCGGCGCAAGCCACCACATGGACGCATGCCATGGAGGGCGATACTGGCGTGGTGCGGGTGCTGGGAAGGGCAGACATAGGGCGCGATGATACGGCGAAAAAGAAAGCGCCTTCGATAGGAAGGCGCTTCAGGGAGGGCTGTATTCGCCAGCGCGGTCGGAGCCGATTGCGCTATTCAATCCCGCCGGTGTTTCTACTTGCGCGTGTACTGCACAAATACCTCATTGGGTTTGACCATGCCCAGTTCATTGCGGGCCTTGGCCTCCACCATGTCCATGCCTTGCTTGAGATCGCTCACCTCGGTCTCCAGGCGCACATTCTCGCGCTCGGCGGCCTCGTTCTCGGTCTTTTGCTTGGCGATCTGCTCTTTCATGTCCTTGACGTACGGGACGCTTCCCCGGCCGCTCCACAGCTGGGCATGGATGCTGACCAGGATGGCCAGCAGCACAAAGGGAACAATGCGGGAAATCATGAGCGCAGATCGATCAATAGACAATGGCTAAAGCCGCAAGCTTAACGCAGATTGTAAAAGGCGGCGCGGCCAGGGTACACGGCCACTTCGCCCAGGTCTTCCTCGATGCGCAGCAACTGGTTGTACTTGGCCATGCGGTCCGAGCGGCTGAGCGA
This sequence comes from Comamonas odontotermitis, assembly GCF_040396735.1. Classification (GTDB taxonomy): domain Bacteria; phylum Pseudomonadota; class Gammaproteobacteria; order Burkholderiales; family Burkholderiaceae_C; genus Comamonas; species Comamonas odontotermitis_C. The sequence goes on along the minus strand of NZ_JBEBNZ010000006.1, from coordinate 144,376 downwards.
GCCGGTCTTGATCTGGCCAGCGTTCAGGCCCACGGCGATGTCGGCAATCGTGCTGTCCTCGGTTTCGCCGGAGCGGTGCGAGATCACGGCGGTGTAGCCTGCGCGCTTGGCCATTTCAATGGCAGCAAAGGTTTCGCTCAGGGTGCCGATTTGGTTGATCTTGATCAAGATCGAATTGGCAATGCCCTTGTCGATGCCTTCCTTGAGGATCTTGGTGTTGGTGACGAACAGGTCGTCGCCCACCAGCTGCACCTTCTTGCCCAGGCGCTCGGTCAGCACCTTCCAGCCATCCCAGTCGCCTTCGTGCATGCCGTCTTCGATGGAGATGATGGGGTACTTGTCGCACCAGGCGGCCAGCATGTCGGTCCATTGCTCGGCCGTCAGGCTGATGCCGCCTTCGCCTTCGAGCACATACTTGCCGTCCTTGTAGAACTCGGAGGCAGCGCAGTCCAGGGCCAGCGCGATCTGGTCGCCAGCGGTGTAGCCAGCCTTGTCGATGGCTTCCAGAATCAACTGGATCGCTGCTTCATGGTTTTCGACCGATGGCGCAAAGCCGCCTTCGTCGCCCACGGCGGTTGGCATGCCACGGCTGTCGATGATCTTCTTCAAGGCGTGGAACACCTCGGCGCCCCAGCGCAGTGCTTCGCGGAAGCTCGGCGCGCCCACGGGCACGATCATGAATTCCTGCAGGTCCAGGCTGTTGTTGGCGTGGGCGCCGCCGTTGATGACGTTCATCATCGGCACGGGCAGCTGCACGCCTGCCATGCCGCCAAAGTAGCGGTACAGCGGCAAACCGGCTTCTTCGGCAGCGGCGCGGGCGACAGCCATTGACACGGCCAGCATGGCATTGGCGCCCAGGCGGCTCTTGTTGTCGGTGTTGTCCAGGTCGATCAGGGTCTTGTCCAGGAAGGCCTGCTCGGCCGCATCCAGGCCCAGGATGGCTTCGGAGATTTCGGTGTTGATGTGCTCGACTGCCTTGAGCACACCCTTGCCCAGGTAACGGCTCTTGTCGCCATCACGCAGCTCGATGGCTTCGCGGGAGCCGGTGGAGGCGCCCGACGGCACGGCCGCACGGCCCATCACACCCGATTCCAGCAGCACATCGCATTCGACGGTGGGGTTACCACGCGAATCCAGAATTTCGCGGCCAACGATATCAACAATTGCACTCACTTTAGAGCCTTTCAGAGATTGAAAAACGGGTTGCGTTGCTGCAAAAAGAGGAGCTGCAGCCGCGCGATATACGTGCGCTGGGGGCTAAAAAACGTCCCAAACGGTTACACACCTTCGACCAGAACCATGCGCATGATAGCGGCACCTTCGCGCGCCGCGCGGGCCTTGGTGTATTCCGGGGAGTTATAAAACTTATGTGCGCTCTCGGCGTCCTTGAACTTGAGGATCACGGTGCGGCCAGGGTTCCAGTCGCCTTCGATCACTTCCACCTTGCCGCCGCGCACGCAGACTTCGGCGCCATAGGCTTGCATGGCGATGGTGCTGTACTTGCGGTATTCCTCGTACTGCTCAGGGTTGGTGACGGTGACCGACGCGATGATGTAGGCAGAGGCCATGCTTATGCTCCAAAATTGTTTTCGAGGTAGCCACTCTTCTTGGTGACATTGTCCAGTGCAACCAGGGTCTCCAGCAGCGCCTTCATGTGCTTGAGCGGCACGGCGTTGGGGCCGTCGGACAGGGCGTTGCAGGGATCGGGATGGGTTTCCATGAACACGCCAGCCACGCCCACGGCAATGGCTGCGCGGGCCAGCACGGGCACCATCTCGCGCATGCCGCCACTGCTGGTGCCATTGCCGCCGGGCAACTGCACGCTGTGCGTGGCGTCAAACACCACAGGGGCATTCGTCTCGCGCATGATGGCCAGCGAGCGCATGTCGCTCACCAGGTTGTTGTAGCCAAAGCTGGCGCCACGCTCGCAGGCCAGAAAGCTGTCCTCGGGCAGGCCTGCTTCCTTGGCGGCGGCACGGGCCTTGTCGATGACATTCTTCATATCGTGCGGCGCCAGGAACTGGCCCTTCTTGATATTGACCGGCTTGCCCGACTGCGCGCAGGCGCGGATGAAGTCAGTCTGGCGGCAGAGGAAAGCCGGCGTCTGCAGCACATCGACAACGCTGGCCACGTACGGCACTTCGGCCTCGGTGTGCACATCGGTGAGGATGGGAACGTTCAGCTCCTTTTTCACCTTGGCGAGAATCTCCAGGCCCTTTTCCATGCCGGGGCCGCGAAAGCTCGTGCCCGAGGATCGGTTGGCCTTGTCGAAGCTGCTCTTGAAGATGAAAGGAATGCCCAGCGACGCGGTGATTTCCTTGAGCTGGCCGGCCACATCCATCTGCAGCTGTTCGGATTCGACCACGCAGGGGCCGGCAATCAGGAAAAAGCGTTTGTCGAGGCCGATGTCAAATCCGCACAATTGCATGGAAGGCTCCTCAGCGATAAGGGGTGGTGAGGCGCCATGAAAAACGGTGTGCACCGGTGGATGCTTTGTTTTTCATAGCGCCTGGCGCCTGCAGTGATTGCACTGGCGCCTGTTTTTTACTTGGAAACTACCTTCTTGCGGTCCACGGCCGCCTTGATGAAGGCATTGAACAGCGGATGGCCCGCCCAGGGGGTGGACTTGAACTCGGGGTGGAACTGCACGCCGATGTACCAGGGGTGCACCTTGGCAGGCAGCTCGACGATTTCGGTCAGGTGCTCGCGCTGGGTCAGCGCGGAAATCACCAGGCCTGCGTCGCGCAGCTTGTCCAGGTACTGGGTGTTGGCTTCGTAGCGGTGGCGGTGACGCTCGGTCACCACATCGCCGTAGATGCTGTGGGCCAGGCTGCCTGACTGCACATCGGACGATTGCGCGCCCAGGCGCATGGTGCCGCCCAGGTCGGAGTTTTCGTCACGCGTCTTGATCGTGCCGTCGGCATCCTTCCACTCGGTGATCAGCGCGATCACGGGGTGGGGCGTTTGGCGGTCGAACTCGGTGGAGTTGGCATTGTCCAGGCCCGCCACGTGGCGCGCGTATTCAATGGTGGCCACCTGCATGCCCAGGCAGATGCCCAGGTAGGGCACCTTGTGCTCGCGGGCGTAGCGGGCGGTGGAGATCTTGCCTTCCACACCGCGCGAGCCAAAGCCGCCGGGCACCAGAATGCCGTCGTAGCTCTTGAGCATTTCGGCAGCGGCCTTGTCGTCCACCGTTTCGGAATCCACGTGCGTGATCTTCACGCGCACATGGTTCTGCATGCCGGCGTGCTTGAGCGCTTCGTTGACCGATTTGTAGGCGTCCGACAGCTCCACATACTTGCCAACCATGGCAATCGAGACCTCGCCCTTGGGGTGCTCGGTCTCGTACACCAGGTCGTCCCAGCGCTTGAGGTTGGCGGGCGGCGTGTTCAGGCGCAGCTTGTCGCAGATCAAGCCGTCCAGGCCTTGCTCGTGCAGCATGCGGGGCACCTTGTAGATGGTGTCCACATCCCACATGCTGATGACGCCCCAGGACTGCACATTGGTGAACAAGGAGATCTTGTCACGCTCTTCCTCGGGGACGGCATGCTGGGCGCGGCACAGCAGCGCATCGGGCTGGATACCGATTTCGCGCAGCTTCTGCACCGTGTGCTGGGTGGGCTTGGTCTTGAGCTCGCCAGCCGCCGCAATGTAAGGCAGGTAGGTCAGGTGCACGAAGGCCGAGTTGTTGGGGCCGAGCTTGAGCGAGAGCTGGCGCACCGCTTCGAGGAAGGGCAGCGATTCGATATCGCCGACCGTGCCGCCAATCTCGCAGATTGCCACGTCCACCGCGTGGTCGGTGCCGATACCGGCGCCGCGCTTGACGTATTCCTGGATCTCATTGGTGATGTGGGGAATGACCTGCACGGTCTTGCCCAGGTAATCACCACGGCGTTCTTTTTCCAGCACGCTCTGGTAGATGCGGCCGGTCGTGAAGTTGTTGGACTGGCGCATGCGCGTTTCGATGAAACGCTCATAGTGGCCCAGATCCAGGTCGGTCTCTGCGCCGTCGTCAGTCACGAACACTTCGCCGTGCTGGAAGGGGGACATGGTGCCTGGATCCACGTTGATGTAGGGATCCAGCTTGATCAGGGTGACTTTGAGTCCGCGCGATTCCAAAATCGCTGCAAGGGAGGCTGAGGCGATTCCCTTACCGAGGGAAGACACCACACCGCCAGTGACGAAGACAAATTTGGTCATGTCTTTTTGGGAGGTGGGAAATTCTGATTATAAAGGCGCTTGCGAAGGCGGTGCGCGAGGTGCAGGCAATGGTCTGCAAAATGCATGGGATTGGCCATGCTGGCATGCGCCTTTGCATGGCGGGCAGGCGCTGCGCCATGGGGCTCTGCTACATTGGCGGGCATGAACCAGCTCCATGGAAAACATATTGTCCTCGGCATGTCCGGCGGCGTTGCCGCTTTCAAATCGGCCGAGCTGTGCCGCCGCCTTACCAAGGCGGGCGCCACCGTGCAGGTGGTGATGACCGAATCGGCCACCCAGTTCATGACGCCGGTGACCATGCAGGCCCTCTCCAACCGGCCTGTCTATGTATCGCAGTGGGATGCGCGCGAACACAACAACATGCCGCACATCAACCTGAGCCGCGAGGCAGACGCCATTGTGATTGCGCCGTGCAGCGCAGATTTCATCGCCCGCCTGGTGCAGGGCAGGGCCGACGAGCTGCTGAGCCTACTGTGCTTGGCGCGGCCCATGGGGACGGTGCCGCTCATTCTTGCTCCCGCCATGAACCGCGAGATGTGGGCACACCCGGCCACGCAGCGTAACCTGCGCCAGGTGCAGGCCGATGGCGCCGTGGTGCTGGGTGTGGGCAATGGCGACCAGGCCTGTGGCGAGACCGGCGATGGCCGCATGCTCGAAGCTGCCGAGATCGAAGAAGAGCTGCAGTACTTCTTTGCCGCCAAATCGCTTGCAGGCAAGAAACTGCTGATCACCGCCGGGCCCACCTTCGAGGCGATCGACCCGGTGCGCGGCATCACCAACCTCTCCAGCGGCAAGATGGGTTTTGCCATTGCGCGGGCCGCCCAGGCGGCCGGTGCGCAGGTTACCCTGGTGGCTGGTCCGGTGCATGTGCCCACGCCGCGCGGCGTGCGCCGCATCGATGTGCAATCGGCGCAGAACATGCTCGATGCCGTGCTGAGCAACGTGGATGGCGCCGATATCTTTGTTGCCACCGCAGCCGTGGCTGACTGGCGCCCGGCCCAGGCTGCCGACCAGAAGATCAAGAAAGATGGCAGCGGCCAGGTGCCGCAGATGGCGTTTGTGGAGAACCCCGACATTCTGGCCACCGTGGCGCAACTGCCGCGCGCCCAAAGCGGCCAGCTCTACTGCGTCGGCTTTGCGGCAGAAAGTGAAAACCTGCTGGCCAACGCAGAGGCCAAGCGCCGCCGCAAACAGATTCCGCTACTGGTGGGCAATATCGGCCCGGCCACATTTGGCAAGGACGACAACGCCTTGCTGCTGGTGGATGCGCACGGCCATCAGGAACTGCCCCGTGCCAGCAAGGCTGCGCTGGGCGAGCAGTTGGTTGCGGAGATTGCGTGCCGGTTGGCGCAATAGGGGTGGCAACGCCCTGGCGAAGCTAAAGCTATCGAAAAATGAGCTGGTAGCGGTTGCGTTTATTGGGTTTTATAGACCTTAAGGGTCTAAACCTCATCACCGCAAGCGCAGCCAGCTCTTCTTTTTGAATCAACGCAACCACCGTGTCACTGCAGCAGGGCTTCAATGTCGTTGTAGAGCGCACGCGAGATGCTGATGCCCTGCTTGGCGCTCTGGGCGCGGGCGGCGAAGCGGCGCTCTGACGGCAGGCGGGCGCCCTGGTCGGTAATGGCTGCAAACATGGCCTCGGCGCGCTCCTGCGAGGCAGGCCACTCGCCGCCTGCAAATCGCTGCGGGTCAAAGGCCAGCAGGAGGTGGCCGTGGTAGGGCACACCGCCTTTGCCTGCATCAAAATCCATCGAGCCCTGGCTGTTGAGGTCACCAATCAGCGCACCGGCCATCAACTCCACCATGGTGGACAGGGCCGACCCCTTGTGGCCGCCAAAGGTCAGCATGGCGCCCTTGGCTACGGCCACCGGGTCGGTGGAGGGGGCGCCGTCTGCATCCACCCCGGCGCCTTCGGGCAAGCGCTTGCCAGCGCGACGGTGCAGCTCCAGGTCGCCGCGTGCGATGGCGCTGGTGGCAAAGTCAAACACATAGGGATACGGGCCCGGGCGCGGCCAGCCAAAGGCAATCGGGTTGGTGCCGAACACGCCGCGCTTGCCACCCGTGGGGGCCACCCAGGCGTGGCTGGGCGTCATCACCAGTGCAGCCAGGCCCTGGGCGGTGAGCATTTCCACTTCGGGCCACAGGGCGGTGAAATGAAAGCAATGGTTGATGACCAGCGCGCCCATGCCGAGCTGGCGCGTGGCCGCCACCAGATGCGGCAAGCCAGCTTCCAGTGCCAGCGGCGAGAATGCCTTGCGCGCGTCCACCCGCGTGATCGCGCCCTGTGTGGGTTGCACGATGGGCTCTGCCTGCAGGTCCACCAGACCGGTGCGGATCGTCTGCGCTGCGCTCAGAATGCGGTAGGCGCCGTGCGACTGGCAGGCATCGCGCTGGCCCGCAACCACAATGCGCGTCATGGCGCTGGCGTGCGCCGCGCTCAGGCCCAGGTGCTGCAGCACGCGCATCGACAGGTCATGCAATTGCGATTCGGGAATCAGGAGGGTGTCGTTGTTCATATCGCTCATGGTGTCTCCAATCCTGCCGAGCTTAGCAGGCGGCATGATGCATTGCAGCCACCGGCGCGGCATCTGCGGGTTAATCCTGAATTGATAGCAAAAAAGGCATGCTGCGCAAGCGCAACATGCCTTTCATACTATGCTTGCTATGGAGGGCAGATTTACGCGTGGTCGGTCAGCGCCAGATAGAACCATTCACGGTTCACTTCCGCATCGCTTTGCGGGAAGATCATGCAGCCATCGAATGGCGCCAGGATCTGCGTGCCATCGGCGCGCGTGGCCAGCAGATCGCCCTTCTTGAAGGGGTCGAAGTTCTGCCACTCGCGGGTCATCTTGTCGTCCTTGTGCTGACGCATGAAGACGTCCTTCATGTGGTGCGTGGTGTAGCGCGCCACCGGCTCGACGGTCACATCGGCCATGTCCAGCAGATTCAGCACACCGGCAATGCAGCGGTCGGCGATCTCGATGGCCTCCGGGTCGGCGTGGGAGCCCGATTCCACCGTGATCGCATAGCCGCCACGGCTGCGCATGAACTCGTTGGTGCCGATGCCGTGCTCGGCGCGAATGGCACCATTGCTGGCCTGGACCGCCTTGTCATACACCTCCAGCCAGCCCTGCACGATGGTGGGCAGGCCAACGGCCTTGGCAAAGGCTTCTTCCTCCTGCTGGCGGGCAAAGGGCTCCAGCGTGCCGGTGTTGTTGAGGGGGCCGGTCATCGCAAATGGCACGCCGTCGCCGCTGTAGGAATGCAGGTCGAGCAGGGCATCGTGGCTCTCCAGCAAGGGGGCCAGCGCATTGACGACATGGTCTTCAAAGTTCTGGGGCTTGTCGGTTGGCACAAAGTTGCGGTTGAGATTGCGATCGCCTTCGCGCTCGTTCTTGATGAAGGCCTTTGGATTGGCCACCGGCACCATGGTGAGGCGCCCGCGCTTGAGGCGCGCCTGGCCGGATTCAAAACGCTCGATCCAGCGGCGGATGGCGTGCGTGCCGCTCTGCTCGTTGCCATGCACGGCACCAAAGATCAGCAGCGAAGGGCCAGGGGTGGCCGTAGCCCAGCCGTAGCTGCGCAATGCTTCGGGCTGGTCGGCCGAGATGGTGGTGTCCACGGGTTGGAGTTGAAAGCTGGAGACAGTCATATCAAGTCAATGGGTAGGTGTATGGCGGGCGCCGGTATTGCGGGTCCGCGCCGTGCGCGGGGCAAAGGATGGGCCTTTGCAAAGGTGCGCGCGGATGTGCGGCACAGAGGGGCGGCGGCCTGCCATTGGCGCAGCCTGTGCAACGCCAGCAGCCATCCTACCCGATTGGCAGCGATGCCGCCCTCTGGCGCATTATTTTTATAGCTGACAGCGCTTTCTGGGCGGTCGCTGAGCGCTGAAACGACCCGAAAATGCTGCATTGATGTATATCCACCCGATAGCGTCTTTGCCACGAGTTGGCGCAGTAAAAAGGGCTGCAAAGCAGCCCTTGAAACGATTGCGCGGTTTATTGTGCGCGGCGGTACACCAGATCCCACACGCCATGGCCCAGGCGCAGGCCGCGGTTTTCAAACTTGGTGAGCGGTCGGTAATCGGGCTGCGGGGCATAGCCCTCTGCCGTGTTTCGCAACTGCGGGTTGGCCGACAGCACTTCCAGCATCTGCTCGGCGTAGGGTTGCCAATCGGTGGCGCAGTGGATATAGCCACCAATCTTGAGGCGATCCACCAGTTTGGCCACGAAAGGCGGCTGGATGAGGCGGCGCTTGTTGTGCTTCTTCTTGTGCCATGGATCGGGAAAGAAGACATGGATGCCGTCCAGCATGCCGGGTTGCAGCATGTTCTCGAGCACCTCCACTGCATCGTGCTGGAAGATACGGATATTGGTGATGTCCTGTTCGCCAATGCGCTTGAGCAGGGCGCCCACGCCGGGTTCGTGCACTTCGCAGCACAGAAAATTGTCGTCGGGGCGCACGCGTGCAATGTGCGCGGTGGCTTCACCCATGCCAAAGCCGATCTCCAGGATCAAAGGCGCGGAGCGGCCAAAGGCGGTTTGTGCATCGAACGGCTGGCCGGTGTATTCGAGCACGTAACGCTCGCCAAACTCTTCGAATGCCTTGGCCTGCCCCGTGGTGGTGCGGCCTGCGCGGCGAACGTAGGACCGGATCGTCTTGGGATGCGCAACATCGGCTGGTGCGTGGCCGGGCGTGCTGCTGGCGTCTGCGGCATTGGTGACGATGGGTTCGGCGGCGGATGGATTCGCCTCTGGCGTCGAAGAATCTTGCATGGTGAGCGCGGGGGCAGGCGCGGCGGGCCAAAGAAAATGGAGGCCGGTCTGCCTGCTTTGTCAGAACTGAGGAAAAATTGATATATCTGCAGGCGCTGCCAAGACAGGCGTGCGTAGCCCGGTATTGTAGGTTTTCTGCCTGCGTGGTTGGCGGTAGGTGGATTTAAGGGCGCAATCCGTCTTGGGGCACCGATTGAGGCGCCGGTTTCTCCACATGGCGCGCCGCCCATTGCGGAACCCAATGTTCCAGCGTCTGGCCGATGCGTTGGCCAACATGGCTCTCCAGCCCCAGAAAGCGCCCGGCCTGCTGCAATGCGGCCAGGGCCTGCGCCTCGTTGCCAGTCGCAATGGACGGCGCGCCGTACTGCTTGGACAGCTTTTCGCCATCGGCCTGCAGCACCAGCGGCGTATGCATATAGCGCGGTGTAGGTAGTCCCAGCGCGTGCTGCAGCAGCATCTGGCGTGGGGTGTTGTCGGCCAGATCGGCGCCGCGCACCACATCGGTGATGCCTTGCTCGGCATCATCCACCACCACCGCCAACTGGTAGGCCCACAGGCCGTCGGCACGCTGCACCAGAAAATCCCCCACCGTCGAGGCCACGTCCTGGAGCAGGTCACCCAGCAGCCGGTCGTGCCAGTGCAATTGCTGGTTTGCCATGAAAAAGGGAGTTACTGCGCTGATCTGTTCTGTGCTGGCGGTCGTTGCAACCAGGCTTTGCTGGTAGCGCACGGTATGAAAGCGCCAACTGCGCGCGGGCTTGCCATGCAGGCCATCACGGCAGGTGCCGGGGTAGGGGCGTTCGCCGTGGCGCTCATGCACATGGCCCTGGGCGACCAGCGCGGCTTCCATGTCACGCCGCGTGCAGCCACATGCGTAAGCCCAGCCTCCGGCCTGCAACTGAGCCAGCGCCTGCGCATACAGTGGGTGGCGGGCCGATTGCCACTGAGGTGGATCATCGGGAACGAGGCCACAGGCCAGGAGCTGGCGCAGGATTTCTTCCCCCATGCCAATCGGGCAGCGCGGCGGATCAATGTCTTCGATCCGCACCAGCCAGCGCCCGCCATGCGCACGCGCATCCAGCCAGGAAGCAAGCGCCGCCACCAGCGAGCCCGCATGCAGCGGACCGGTGGGCGAAGGGGCAAAGCGGCCCACGTAGGTGGAAGGTTTCATAGGGCCGAAAGTGTACTGCGTACTGCACGCGCGGCTAGCTCGCAGCCTTGCGCGCAAAGCGCACGCTGATGCGCAGGCCTGGGCCAAACGGGGGCGAGTAGGATTGTTGGGCGTCGGCCAGTTGCAGGGTGCCGCCGCTGGCCTGCGCCACTTCCTGCACGATGGCCAGGCCCAGCCCCGTGCCGGGCGTGTTGTTGGCCAGGCGGTAAAAGCGCTCCAGCACCTGGTCGCGGCTCTGGGTGGGAATGCCGGGGCCATTGTCTTCAACAAACAGCAGCAGGCTGTCAGCCTGCGCGTGCAGGCCCAGGGTGACCTGGCCTTGCGGCGGCGTATAGCGGATGGCGTTGTCCACCAGGTTGGCAATCAACTCGGGCAGCAGGCGGCTGGGGGTGAACAAGGAAAACGGAGGGGCGCTCTTCGTAGCCGTGGTGCCCGTAGCTGGCGTGGCATTGCGTGCAGTCTCGCTTCTCTCGGCTTCTTCTTTCTCCTCCCAGCCCAGGTCGATCTGTTTCTGGTCGGCTGCGGGGGCCATGGCTTCCAGGCACTGCAGGCAGAGGGCTCGCAAATCCACCCACTGCGCCGCTTGCGTTGTGCTGCCTGCCTCTGCCTGTGCCAAGGTGAGGAGCTGGTTGGTCACGTTTACCAATTGCTGGTTGCTGCGCTGCAGCCGTTGCAGGATGGCCAGGCGCTGGGCGATGGAGAGCTCGGCCAGCGCTGCCGGCGTCTGGCCCAGGGCCTGCTCCAGCGTATGGGCCTGGATGGCCAGCGGTGTGCGCAACTGGTGCGCCGCATCCGAGATGAACTGCCGCTGCCGTGCCACCTGGGCGCGGATGGTGCGCGCAAACTGGTTGACGGTGTCGGCGAGGGGCCGCAGCTCCTGGTGCAATTGACGTGAATCAAGGTGGAAATCCAGCTCCTTGGCGGGGCGTGCGGCCAACTGGCGCGCCATGCGCAGCAGGGGTCGCAGCTCCAGGGTCAGCGCGGTGGCACTCACCAGGACGGCCACGGCCAAGGCCCATAGCAGGTATTCCATGGTGGGCCACCACAGTGTCTGCACCATGTTGTCGCGGCTGTGGGTGGTTTTGCCGACCAGAATGGTGATTTCCCGCGCGCCGGCCACGTCGTACATGGCGCGGCGCGTGATGACGGCGCGGATGGGCTGGCCCTGCCATACCGCGTCGTACCACTGGGCGTTGTCGCTGCCGCTCAATTGCAACTGTTGCGGCTGGGGGAAATCCTGCTGTCCTGCCAGCAGCTGTCCTTGCGCATCGGTCACGCTCAGGTAGACATGGTCGCGCGCGGGTGACATGAACAGGCTGAGTGCTGAGGGCGGCACGCTGGCATGCACGTCGCCGTCTTCCCAGATCAGGCGGTCAGCGAGGATCTTGGCGGACGAGAGCAGGTCGTGGTCCTGCACGTAGTCGGCCGCGTCTTCGGCGTGTTCGTGTGCAAACCAGCCGCACAGGGCCACCAGCACCGCCAGCGGCAGCAGCAGCCACAGGGCCAGGCGCGCGCGCAGGCTGTGCAGCATCTATTCGCCGCCTGGCAGCTTTTGCTTGAGCAGGTAGCCCACGCCGCGCAGGGTCATGATGGTGGTGTCGCTCGCCTGCAGTTTCTTGCGCAGGCGGTGCACGTACAGATCAACGGCGTCGGCGCTGGCGTCTTCATCCATGCCGTAGATCACGTCCATCAGCCGTTGTTTGGACAGCGCGCTGCCGTTCTGCAGCATCAGTGCTTCGAGCACGCTGCGCTCGCGCGGTGGCAGGGCCAGCTCTTCGCCTGCCACGCTGAACAGGCGCGTGCGCAGGTCCAGCTGCAGGTTGCCGCAGCGCACGTGGTTGTCGCGCCCGGGCATCTGCCGCCGGGCAATGGCCTGCATGCGCGCCAGAAGCTCTCGCACTTCCACCGGCTTGACGAGGTAGTCATCGGCGCCGATCTCCAGACACAGCACCTTCTGATCGAGCGAATCGCTGGCCGTCAGCACGATCACCGGTACGCTGTCGCCGCGCTCGCGCAGTCGGCGCAGCAAGGCCTTGCCGGTGAGTTGCGGCAGGTTCAAGTCGAGCAGCAGCAGGTCGTAGTGCGACTGGGTGAGCAACTGGTCGGCTGCGTCGCCACGGTCCACATGGTCGACCACAAAGGCGTGCTGGCGCAGCAGCTCCGCCAGGGATTGGGCCAGTTCCAGGTTGTCTTCGACCAGAAGAATTTTCATCAGATGCGACGGCGCCCTAGGCACCCAAAAAAGAGATCAGGGATAACCACTAAAAATGCTGCAGTGCAGCGAAAGCGCACTGAAAGGGTGCCATTTCTAGACTCTGTTCCTATCCGGTGCATTATGCGGTCGCCCAACCGGGCGCTCAAGCGGACCCAGGTGCACCACGGACAACAACGCAAGGAGATGCACCATGACTACCATCCACACTTCACGCCGTGCTGCGCTGGCTGCCATTGCGGCTGCCGCTGTCTGCTGCATGGCAAGCCCTGCCGCGCAGGCCGCTGACAGCGACACCGTCACCATCATGGTGGGCGGCATCAACAAGATCATTTATCTGCCCGCCAAGCTGGCCGAATCGCTGGGCTACTTCAAGGACGAGGGCCTGAAGGTGGAACTGCAGTCGCAGCCCGCAGGCGTGGATGCCGAAAACCAGTTGATCGCTGGTGCCGTGCAGGGCGTGGTGGGTTTTTACGACCACACCATCGATCTGCAGGCCAAGGGCAAGGAAATCGAGGCGATTGCGGTGTTCTGCAAGGTGCCGGGTGAGGTGGAGCTGGTTTCTGCCAAGGCGGCTGCGGCGGGTTTCAAGTCCATGGCCGATGCCAAGGGCAAGACGCTGGGCGTCACGGGCCTGGGTTCGTCCACCGAGTTTCTGACCCGCTATCTGGTCGACAAGCAGGGCGTGGCGAGCAAGGATTATTCGCTGCTGCCTGTGGGCGCAGGCAACTCCTTCATCGCCGGCATGAAACAGGACCGTATCCAGGCTGGCATGACGACCGAGCCCACCGTGTCGCAAATGCTCAAGACGGGTGACGCGCAGGTGCTGGTGGACATGCGCGGCGAAGAGGGCACCAAGGCCGCGCTGGGCGGCCTCTACCCTGCCGCCAGCCTGTACGTGCGCAACGAATGGGCCGCAAGCCACAAGGAGCAGGCCGCCAAGCTGGCACGTGCCTTTGGCAAGACCATGCAGTACATCAGCAGCCACAGCGCTGAAGAGATTGCCGAGAAGATGCCCAAGGATTACTACGGCAACGACAAGGAGCTGTATGTGGCGGCGCTCAAGGCCTCGCTGCCCATGTACACCAAGGACGGGAAGATGCCAGAAGGCGGCCCGGAGACCGTGCTCAAGGTGCTGTCGGCCTACAAGCCGAATGTGAAGAGCGCGCACATCGATCTGGCCAAGACCTATTCCAACGCCTACCTGAACGCGAAGTAGGAACCTGAGCGCCACCTTTTGGCGCGTGCTGCCCGCTGCGCGCCGATCCACCAACATCCAGGAGCATTTCATGTCCTACGCCACCGAGGCGGTTGCCAGCACGCGGCCGTCCACCATTTTGCAGCCCCAAGGTGCTGCAGCGCCCGCCCAACAGGCGGATGCAGCGATTGAGTTTGACAAGGTGTCGCTGCGCTTCATTGCGCCAGACGGCACAGCCACCCTGGCACTGCGCAACTTTTCGATGCGCGTGGCCAAGGGCGAGTTCATCGCCATCGTCGGCCCCACGGGCAGCGGCAAATCCACCACGCTCAACCTGATCACCAGCTTGCTGCAGCCCACGGTGGGTGAGGTGCGGGTGATGGGCAAGAAGGTGGAGCAGATTGATCCGCGCATCGGTTTCGTCTTTCAGGCCGATGCTGTTTTCCCCTGGAAATCGGTGCGCGATAACGTGGCTGCCGGCCCCATCTTTCGCGGCACGCCGTGCGAGCAGGCGCTCAAGCTGGCCGACGAGTGGATTCACCGCGTGGGCCTGGCCAATTTTGGCAACCATTACCCGCACCAACTCTCGGGCGGCATGCGCAAGCGTGTGGCGCTGGCCCAGACCTTCATCAACCAACCCGAGATTCTGCTGATGGACGAGCCGTTCTCGGCGCTGGACATGCAGACCCGCACCCTGATGCAGGACGAGCTACTGCGGCTGTGGTCGGGCTCCGGCGGCTCGGTGGTGTTCGTGACGCATGACCTGGAAGAGGCAATCGCCCTGGCCGACCGCGTTTTTGTGCTGACGGCGCGCCCCGCCACCTTGAAGCGTGTGTACGAGATCGATCTGCCGCGCCCACGCATCATGAGCGAGGTGCGCTATGACCCGCAGTTCATCGACCTGTCCAAGCGCATCTGGGATGACCTGCGCGAAGAAGTCCATATCCAGTAATACGAGGGAAGGAATACACCATGTCTGAACTCACCCTGAACCCGGGCATTTCCCCCGCACATGTGGCGCCCGACCAGACCCCCGCTGCCGTGAGCGACGCTGCGCTGGCGCAGGAATCCATCGCTGCGCAGGCGGCCATCAAGCGCCGCAAGGCCGTCATCATCGCGTTGCGCCTGCTGGTACTCGTCGCGGTGCTGGGCGGCTGGGAGGTCTCTGCCCGCATGAAGTGGATCGATCCCTTCTTCTACTCGATGCCATCCATGATCTGGAACCAGATCTTGGAATGGATGCGCGACGGCACATCGCAAGGCCCGCTGTGGCAGCAGGTGCTGGTGACGCTGGAAGAAACGGTGATCGGCTTTTTGATTGGCTCTATTGCCGGCGTGATCTGCGGCATTGTGCTGGGCCGCAACAAGCTGCTCTCCGATGTGTTTTCGATCTATATCCAGATCGCCAACTCCATTCCTCGCGTGGTGCTGGGTTCGGTGTTCGTGATCGCGCTGGGCCTGGGCATGGCGTCCAAGGTGGCGCTGGCCGTGGTGATGGTGTTCTTTGTGGTGTTTGCCAACGCATTCCAGGGCGTGCGTGAGGCAGACAAGTACATGATTGCCAATGCCCAGATTCTGGGCGCATCGCCGCGCCAGGTGACGATGTCGGTCGTCATTCCGTCGGCCATGTCGTGGATTCTTGCCAGCCTGCATGTGAGCTTTGGCTTTGCGCTGGTGGGCGCCGTGGTGGGCGAGTTTCTCGGCGCCAAGGAAGGTATCGGCCTGTTGATCTCCACCGCGCAGGGTGCCTTCAATGCCAGCGGTGTATTTGCCGCCATGATCGTGCTGGCTGTCGTTGCGCTGGGGGCGGATTTTCTGCTCACTCGCCTGGAAAAACGCTTGCTCAAGTGGCGCCCTGCGGCTTTCTGACGCTTTGCAGTAAAACGAAGAACACTCATTTCACTACCTCCTCGTCGGTAGTCCAAGCACTCCATGCTCTACCGGCCTTGTGCCACCTCTGCCAACCGAGGTGGCATTTTTTTGTCCGCTGTGCAGGAAGCAGCGGCAACCCGTGGCGCAGGGCGCAAGTCACAAGGCGGCTGGCTAGAATGGCGCGTTTTCAACCGCCTTGACCGCAGTGCCTCTTCCATGACCCGCTTGACCGTACCCGACCACCAGATAGGCAACCCCACCTTTGCGATCAATATCGTGGTCAGGCCGTCGCCAGATGTGATGCAGGCGCTGGTGGCGCTGCAGGACCGGATCGAGGCGCTGGCGCCAGCGGGCGCCTTCCTCCGTGTGCCTGCGGCAACGCTGCACCTGAGTATTTTTCAGCTCGTCTGGGCGCGAACGCAGCATGTGGCCATCGGGCCGCAGGAGTGGCTGGGGCTGGAGGCCGAAACATTCATGGCCTTGCAGGCGCTGGCCTCGCGATACGAGCCGTTTGTGCTGCACCAGGGGCAGGTTCTGGTGGGGGAGAAGGCCATTTATCTGCAGTTTTCGCCATCCGCTGCGATGGATCGCCTGCGTGACGAGATCGAGCACCATGCCAGAGACCGTTTTCCCGGCAGACACCGGCCGCAGATTCAGCACATCACGCTGTTTCGCTACCGGCAGGCGGTGCCTTTGGCGCCCCTGGCCCATGGTTGTGCCCAACTGCCGCCATGGCAGCAGGCCTGGTCGATAACGCAGATGGAACTGGGGCAGGAGAGCGCATATCCACTGCTGGCAAGCCGCACGGTGGGCAATTTGGCCTTGGGCTCCAGCGAGACTTGACAGCCCTGGTGCATGGACTGTTCGGGCGAAAAAAGTACCAGCGGCCGTAGATGCCACTGGTACCGGTCTGATGTCGCTATGAGAAGCGCTATCAGGCAGAGATAACGGAAGAGGTATCCGGCGAGGTGTCAGGCCTTTTCGCCAAGTACGGCCAGGGCCAGTTCCAGCCCGGAGACAAAGGCGTCTTCCACGCGGTAGCCCAGGCACCAGTCGCCTGCCAGACCCACGCACTGCGATGCATCCCACAGGTGGCTGCGTGGCTTGCCTTGTGCGTCCTTGGGCAGCGGGTTGATGGTTTTGGCGTAGCCCCATTGCACCACGCGCATCTCCGTAGGCGTAGCACGGATGCGGGTGAGTTCGGAGAATGCCTGCAGCATCTTGGCGGCCACGCGCTGGGGTTCGTCGTTTTCATGCTTGCGGGCCCAGTCGGGGCTGGCCTGCACGGTCCAGCGCTCCATCTTGCCGCGCCCGGGCTTGGAGGATTCACGTGCCAGCCAGGTAATGCGCGGGTGCTCGGTGCGAGCGGCATTCCACTGCGGGCCCATATTGGTCAAGGCCGGGTCCACGGCGTGGGCAAAGCTCAGCAGCAGGGTCCAGCTGGGGGCAATGTACACATCGCCCAGGTTCCAGTCGGCGGGCGGGGTGAGGTCGCTTTCCTCCAGCAGCACTTCGGCTTCGGGGGCGGGGACGGCCAGCACCACGCCATCGAGCCCGGCGTAGACATGCACGCCGCCATCGGCGTCTTCGGTACGGATCTGCCATTGATCGGGGTTGAGCGCATCACGCTCGAAAGCCACGGCCTCCTCGCCCAGGCGCACGGCCAGCGGCGCGGCCCAGACCTGCAGCAGGCTGTCCATGGTGGGAACGCCCAGCAGGTGCGGCTCCATCGATGCCCGGCTGACCACCGCCTTGCCAGACGAATCGAGTGTGCGGATGGCGTTCACGCTCCAGGGCCGGGTGACGCCGGGGGCGGTGTCCAGCGCCTGCTGGAAGCGCGGGTCGCGCACGGTGAAGAACTGCGCGCCCAGGTCAAAACTGCCGTGGCTGCCATCGCGGCTGACCATGCGGCCCCCGACCTGGGTCTGTGCCTCGATCACGGTGACCTGGTGGCCCGCCTGCTGCAGCGTGCGGGCGCAGGCGATACCGGCCATACCGGCACCGACGACGGCAAAGTGGCGCGGAGCACCGGATTTTGGGGTTTGTTTGGATCGTTTGGGCTTGGGAGGGATGCGAGAAGGCATGCGAGACTTTCTGTTCTGGTTCGGCAAGCGGGACAAGGAAGAATCAGTGTTTCCAAAAAACTCCAGTGGCAATCGAAAGCTGGGCTTTCAGCGATCCACTCTACACGCTGTGGAAGGCAATTCTGGTCAGGATTTATCCCACGTAGTGGTTGTTGAGGAGCGACTCGCGCGTTGCCTGCGACTGTAGCCTGTCCAGCCACCACTGCAGGGCTTTGCCCGGCGCATTGCTGCACCATGCGTAGCGCAGCTTGATCTTGCGCAATGGGCGCATCAGCTCGCGTTCCACCAACTGGCCGCTGCGCAGGTAGGGCAGGGTCATGTTGTCGGGCAGAAAGCCCGCGCCAATGCCGCGCAACTGGGCCTGCAGCTTGGCCTGCATGGTGTCGACGGTGAGCACGTCCTGGCCGCTCATTACGCCGATGGTCTGGCCCTGGCCGCTGCGCGACGAATCGGCCACCGCGATGATGCGGTGGCGGCGCAGCACATCGTCGCTGATGGGCTGGATCTCGTCGGCCAGCGGATGGTGCGGCGCCACCACGTAGCGGAAGGTGATCTCGCCCAGGTCGAGCTGTTGCAGGCCTGACACGTTCGAGGCATCGACCGCGATGCCGATGGCGAGGTCTGCCCGGCCGCTGGTGAGGGATTCGAGCGTGCCCGCCAGGATGCTGTCGATGATCTTGAGGCGCGTGGGTGGCGCAATGGCGTAAAAGGCCTCGACCAGCTCCAGCAGGGTGGTGCGCGAGATGACACCGTCCACCGCAATGCGCAGCTCTGGCTCCCAGCCAGTGGCCACGCGGCGTACGCGGTTGGCCACGGCATCCACTTCCTGCAGCAGGCGCGCGCCTTCGCGCAGCAGTTCTTCGCCAGCTTCGGTGGGGCGAGCCTGGCGAGCACTGCGGTCAAACAGCAGCACATCGAGGGCGTCTTCCACCTGGCGGATGCGGTAGGTGAGGGCGCTGGGCACCAGGCCCAGCTTGCGGGCAGCGGCGGCAAAGCTGCCGGTGTCGGCCACCAGCTGCAGCAGTGCCAGGGTATCGGGGGTGAGTACATCGCGGTCGCGCAGTACGGCCATGTCAGGGTCCTTCGGCGTAGGGAGGGGCGGATGGGAAAGCACCATCAGTTTTTTTGAATGATGCCATCAAACCCGCAGTCCCACAGGAGGATGGCGCAGTTTTACAGTAACGGACATGGTGATGAACACGGCATTTCAGCGGTGTTTCACAAGAAGGAGATCAAAAATGTTGATGGTTCGTAAATCTGCCGATCGTGGCCATGCCGACCATGGATGGCTCCGCTCCAACCACAGCTTCTCGTTTGCAGGCTACTACGATCCCCGCTTCATGGGCTGGGGCAATCTGCGCGTGATCAACGAAGACCGCGTTGCCCCTGGCACGGGCTTTGGCACCCATGGCCACCGCGACATGGAGATCATCAGCTATGTGCTCGAAGGCAACCTGGCGCACAAGGACAGCATGGGCCACATCGAAGGGCTGCCCCCGGGCGATGTGCAGCGGATGAGCGCAGGCACCGGCGTGCAGCACAGCGAGTTCAACCATGCCGAGGGCGCGGAAACGCATTTTCTGCAGATCTGGATCGAGCCCAGCAAGACGGGCATTGCTCCAAGCTATGCGCAAAAGACGTTCCCCGACGCCGAAAAGCGCGGCAAGCTGCGCTTGGTGGTGTCGCCCGATGGTGCCGACGGCTCGCTGTCCATGACGGCCGATGCCCGCATGTACGCAGGCTTGCTCGATGGCGCGGAAACCGCCGAGGTGGCCATTGCCCCGGGCCGCAAGTCGTATGTGTACGTGGTCAAGGGAGAGGTTGCCGTCAACGGCACGCCGTTGCACACTGGCGATGCGGCCTACATGGACCAGGAAACGGCCGTGAAGCTGGACCAGGCCAAAAATGCCGAAGTACTGGTGTTTGACCTGGAAGCTTGATCCTTCCAAAAACCTTGTAACGAGGCCAGCCCCGCCCGCAGCCCGCGGGTGGGCAAGGCCAGAGGAGTGTTAAATGAATGCATTGCAAAATCCGCTGGCCTTGCTGGGCCGTATTCTGGTGGCCTGGTTCTTTGTGATTCCGGGCTTTGGCAAGCTCACGGGCTTTGCTGGCGCCGTTGGTTATGCCGCCTCTGCCGGCATGCCCATGCCCGAGATTGCCGTGGGCATCGGCCTGTGTGTCGAGATTCTGGGTGGCCTGGCCATTCTGCTGGGCTGGGGCACGCGCTACGCCGCGCTGCTGCTGGCATTCTTCACCCTGGTGGCCAGCTTCTTCTTCCATGCCTACTGGTCGGTACCCGCCGAAGCACGCATGGTGACGCAGTTGCTGTTCAACAAGAACATTGCCATCGTGGGCGGCTTGCTGGCCTTTGCAGCCTTTGGCGCCGGTGCCTGGAGCATGGACGCCAAGCGCAGAGCCGCATGATGGATTCCATGGATTTACCGCCCACAGCTTGAGGCGGCTTCACAAAAAAACCCTTTGCACCACGCAAAGGGTTTTTTGTTATGGGTGATGCATGAAGTGGCTTGCAGCGTTTGTCAGACTTGCGCTTTAAGCTCTGTTTTTTGTAGTGAATCATCCACGACACGGCGCTCGTCGAACACAAAGCAGCTGCCCTGGTAACCGGTGCCATCGGTTTCCTCAAAGTATTTCAGGATGCCGCCTTCGAGCTGGTAGACGTTCTCGATGCCTTCGTCCTGCATCAGGATTGCGGCTTTTTCGCAACGTATGCCGCCGGTGCAATAGCTCACCACGGTCTTGCCCGCCAGATCGGCCTTGTGGGCGCGCAACTGGGCTGGAAACTCGGTGAACTTGCGGATGCGCCAGTCAATCGCGCCTGTGAATGCGCCTTCATCCACTTCGTAGTCGTTGCGTGTGTCGAGCGTCACCACGGGGCGGCCTGCATCATCGTGCCCCTGGGCCAGCCAGCGCTGCAGGTCTGCGGGCTTGACGGCGGGTGCGCGGCCATTGGCAGGGCGAATCGCGGGGTAGTCCATGCGGATGATTTCGGGCTTGACCACCACGCGCATCTTGCGAAAAGGCACGGTGCTCGACCAACTCTCCTTGGGGGCCACATCGGCAAAGCGCGCGTCGGTGCGCAGTGCGCTCACCCAGCCATGCACGGCTTGGGCCGGGCCTGCCAGAAAGAAATTGATGCCTTCTTCCGCCAGCAGTACCGTGCCCTTGAGCGCCCATTGCGCCGCACGCTCGGCCAGCAGCTCGCGCAGCTGCTGCGCATCGGGCAGCGGAACGAACTTGTAGCAGGAGATGTTCAGAATGTCGGGCACGGCAGGGGAATCTATCAAATTAATAGCGAAGGGCGCCCTCCAGGTGGGCGCACGGCGCCTATTTTACTTATATCGAATACTCAATCGTGGCGTTGGCCGTGTGTTGCGCCAGGGCCTGCAGAAACTCGGCGTCGGTGCGGTACAGGCGCAGGTGGGGGTTGTCCTGCAGCAGGCCGGCGCGCTTCAAGCGCTGCTCCACAGGCAGCTTCATGCCCACGATGTGCAACAGGCCGCCGCGCTTGGCGGCCATGCGCTCCAGCCGCACAAAGGCTTCCACGCCGGTGATGTCGATCTGGTTCATGGGCTGGGCCAGCAGGGCCAACTGCTTGTACTGGGGGTGGCGGGCCCAGTCATTGGCGGCGCGGGTTTCCAGCGCGGCGGCAGATGCGAAATCCAGCTCCGAATCCATGCGCAGGGCCAGCACATCGGGGGCCAAGGTCGGCAGGTGCCACAGGTGGCGGTCGCGCAGGCTGCCATCAGGGTGCAGGCCCACTTCCACAATGCGCGGGTGCAGCCGGTTGTACAGAAAGTAGCAGGAGCTCAGCAGAATGCCTGCCAGCACGCCCCAGTAGATGCGTGGCGCCGTGAGGATGGTGATGGCAAAGGTGGCCACGGCAATGCCGCCCTCGATGCGCGAGATCGCAAAGAGCCGCAGAATCGCCCGGGGCTTGACCAGGTTGGCGACGGCCGTCATCACGATGGCCGCCAGCGCCGACTGCGGCACATGGTAGAGCGCGGGAATGAACCACAGCACCACGATCACCACCAGCAGGATGGAAAACAGGTTGGAGTAACCCGTCTTGGCGCCTGCCAGCAGATTGACCGCCGAGCGCGAGAAGGAGGCACTGGTAGCAAAGCTGCCAAACAGGCCGGCGCTCATCTTGGACATGCCTTGCGCAATCAGCTCCTGGCTGCTGTCCCAGCGGGTTCCGGCCTGCTGGTGCTCCACCTGGGCGCTGGATGCAGTCTCCAAAGCGCTCACCAGCGATATCACCAGCACGGGCATCACCAGAAGGCCAAATTCGTCCCAGCCCAGCAGGCCGGGCCAGACGAAGTGCGGCAGCCCCGACGGCAGATGGCCCACCACGGCGCCACCTTTGTCCGCAAAACCGCCTGCCCAGCTGACGATGCCGGTGATGGCAATGACGAAGATGGCTGAGGGAAACGCGGGCCGCCACTTCTTTGCCAGCACGAGGCCTGCAATGCTCAGGACGCCAAACAGGATCGAGCGCCAGTCGAACAGCCCGAGCGACGGGTTGTCCCACACGGTGGCCCAGTCGCTTTTCATGCCCAGCAGGCTGGGCAGTTGCGACGCCAGAATCAAAATGGCCGCCGCCTGGGTGAAGCCGGCCAGTACCGGCGAGGTCACCAGGTTGAGCAGCCACCCCGCGCGCACCAGCCCGAGCGACAGCTGCACCAGGCCCGACAGAATCGCCATCCAGGCCGCCAGCACCACCCACTGGGCAGAACCCGGCTCGGCCATGCCGGTGAGCGAAGCGCCGATCAAAAGGGCGGACAGCGCCGTGGGCCCCACGCCCAGGCGCGGTGATGGGCTAAAGAGGATGGCCACCGCCGCCGGAATGATGGAGGCATAGATCCCGGTGATCAGCGGCATCCCCGCCAGATGCGCATAGGCCACACCCTGTGGCAGCAGCATCAGGCCGACGGTGATGCCGGCCATGGCTTCGCCCCGCAGCAGTTGCAGGGTGGGGCGGGGCCAGGAGAGGAACGGAAAAAGTCGGTAAAGCAGCGGCGCGAGCATGGCGCATTGTCGCCTTATGGCGGGCAGGCCTGCCGCAAGCCGTGGATTTATGCGACAGGGTTCCACGGATTCAGGGACGCTGCCGGGTGTTGTGCGAGCCTTGCCGAGGCAACCCATATGAAGAAATCGTGGACAAATGTGTAGCCGGGGTTTCAGTTGCAGCATTTGGCTGGACAAGGCTGGGCAAGACCGCCAGGATCGCCAACAATCTACACTCAATGCGCTTTCATTACCGATCCGCTCTCATTTTTACTGTATGCCTCCGCACCGAATGGCCCCGCCTCACCGTTTGCCCAACGCTGATCCGACACGGCAATCCGGGCGCGCCCGCTTGTGGTGGGTGGGGGCCTGTCTGAGCGTGGTCATCGCCTTGGGCATTGCTGCGCCGTGGGGGCTTGTCGAGGCGGATGCCATGGGTACCGGCCAGCAGGTGGCGCAATGGGTACACGGCCTGCACCAGCGGCTGCGCAGATCCGGGGCACGGGTGAATGCCGCGGTGGAGCAGACCGCCAGCCGCCAGCGGGTGCTGGCGGAAGACGATGCGATATCCGCTGCGGTGAGTGATGCGCTGGCCGCCACCCAAAACGATGATCTGCGCATGCTGCAGGTGGAAACCGGCAATGCCATGGTGACGCTGCAAGGTACCCTTGCCTCGTCCGACCTGCGAGACCGCGCCATCGCCATCACGGAGGGTGTGAGCGGCGTACACGGCGTTTTCAGCCTGATCCAGATCCGGTGAGGCCCGCTGCGCGCGGCAAGTTGCCTTAGATCGTAAACACGTTCTGGCAACCGGGCCAGGTGGCCTGAGCGCATAATGCGAGCCATTCTTGAAACGAGCCTATGGCTGCTGCCTTGAAGGCAGGCCTCTTTGGCAGTGCGGCGCTTACGCTATTGTGTGCGCTGCGAGCTTCTTTCCCTGATCCAGGCAGATCTGTCTGCCATGCTTTTATCGACAGCGCACCATGCATCAGCACGACAACCACTCGCATGACCATGGCCATGACGGCCCATGCGACCATGCCCATTGCAACCACAACCACCAGGCTGGCCCGCGCAGCATCTACATCTATTCCCCCTCGGGCGCGGTGCGCGACAAAAAGGGCTTTCGCCGCGGCGTTGCAAGGCTCAAGGAGCTGG
Source organism: Comamonas odontotermitis (assembly GCF_040396735.1). Taxonomy (GTDB): domain Bacteria; phylum Pseudomonadota; class Gammaproteobacteria; order Burkholderiales; family Burkholderiaceae_C; genus Comamonas; species Comamonas odontotermitis_C. The sequence continues at coordinate 120,654 of NZ_JBEBNZ010000006.1, read as the reverse complement.
GGCATGCGGTGGAGGTGGACCCTGCGGCCCTCGACTCCTGGACACGGTTTGCCGGAGACGACGACACGCGCCTGGCGGCCATTGCGCGTGCAGCGGCCAGCGGCGCCGATGTGACGATGATGACGCGCGGCGGCTACGGCATCTCGCGCCTGCTGCACCGCATCGACTATGAGCAGATTGCCCGCTCCATCGAGGCCGGCACGCAATGGGTGGGCCTGAGCGACTTCACGGCCTTGCAGATGGCCCTGTATGTCCGAACCAAGGCGGTGACCTGGGCAGGGCCGTCGCTGGTGGCCGACATTGGCGCAGAAGCGGGCATGGACGACATCATGCTCGATTGCTTTGAAGACCTCCTGATGGGCCAGGGCGAAGGCGCTGGGTGGCGCACGCTGGCAGAGCGCGCGGGTACTGTGCAGGGCCCATCTGCGGATGCGGAAACCTACATCCCCAAAGCCACGCTGTGGGGCGGCAATCTGGCCATGCTGGCGTCGCTGGCGGGCACGCCGTACCTGCCCAAGATCAAGAACGGGGTGTTGTTTATTGAAGATGTGGGAGAGACGCCCTACAAGGTCGAGCGCATGTTGATCACCCTGCTGCATGCGGGTGTCCTGGCGCAGCAGAAGGCGGTGGTGCTGGGCCAGTTCAGCGACTACCAGCTCAACGCGCACGACAAGGGCTACAAGCTGGCCACCGTGGTGCAATGGCTACGCGATCAGCTTGCCATCCCGGTGTTCACCAACCTGCCGTTTGGCCATGTGCCGACGAAGGTGGTGCTGCCAGTCGGGGCACAGGTCTCGCTCAGTGTGGAAGGGCGCGACGCACTGATCTATTGGGGCCATATGTAGCGGTATCGCCGCATTGCTGCACTGCGTCATGCAGTGGCGGCAGCGGATTTGCCGCAAGGCATGGCGTGCCGCATAGATTTGTTGATGCTGTGCGAGCGAATCAGCTTGGATATGGACCCCGGTTTGCGGTGTAATATGCGGAATAACAATTCTTTGAGGGTGTAGGCGCTCCGAGGGAGGAGGTGACCGCATCCGCGTGAACTATCCATGACAACTGTCGCCACCGTGGTATTTATCGATATCTCGGGCAGTACTGCTTTGTTCGAAACCTTGGGCAATGAGCGGGCTGCGCGGGCGGTCGCAGGCATGACGGATGCATTCAAGCAAGTCGTCGTGCAAGCGGGCGGACGGGTCGTCAAAACCTTGGGTGACGGGGTTTTGGCCATTTTCAACAGCAGCGGGCTGGCTGTGAGCGCCATGACCATGCTGATGCGTCGCCATTACGGCCAATGGGATTCGCTGCCCCCGACGCAGAAGTTCCATGTGCGCGTGGGCATGAGCACCGGTGAGGTCGTGCTGATGGAGGGCGACTGCTACGGAGACTCGGTCAACATGGCTTCGCGCCTGTGTGAAAAGGCCAGCCACCGCGAAATCTGGGCCAGCGCGTCGACCATGGAATCAGGCTCCCGCGCCGACACCACCTTCGTGCCCATGGGTTGGATGGAAGTGCGCGGCAAATCCGAGCAGCACATGCTCTACCAGGTGCAGTGGAGCGATGCCGAAGCCCAGGAAGTGATCACCGCCTACGACTCCTCGCTGCCCATGCGGCAGGAAACCGTGGTGCAGGTGCGGCTGCGTCTGGCCAGCGGCGGGGTCGAAAGGGTCTTCGAAACCCAGGAAATGCCGATTTTCATCGGACGCTCCTCCGATTCGGAATGGGTGGTTCTGGACCGCCGCGTCTCCCGCCAGCATGGCCGCATCGACTGGCGCGGCGGCAATCTGATCTTCACCGATCTGAGCCGCTACGGCACTTGGTTGACCTTTGGCAGCAGCCCCGCTACTGTGGTGCGCCGCGAGACCGTGCAACTGCACGGCGCCGGGGTCATGTATTTTGGCGTGTCGCCCGAAGACCCAACAGCGCCCAGCGCCGCCTTTTCAATCAAGCCTGTGTAGCTGGAGAAGGGTGCGGCTCAAGGCGCTGCGCCCAGTGGTGCCAAGGCTGCTGCAATGGCGGCGGCATCGGTGGGGCGCACCACGCGCGCCACTTCCTGCCCGTCTTTGAGCACGACCAGGGTTGGCCACAGCTTGATGCGATAGCTGCGCCCCAGTGGCTTGCCCGGGCCGTCCTCCACCTTGATGTGACGGATATCGGTGCGTGGGGAGAGTGCCGCTTCGATCAGCGGTTGTGCGCCCAGGCAGTGCGGGCACCAGGGGGTGCCAAACTCAATCACGGTGTGGCCGGGCAGCGTGTCCACTTCGGCGCGGCTGGGCTCCTGCGCCAGATGCTGGTTAGCGAAAGTCATGCGGTCTCCAGGTTAAGCATATTTGCTGCTATTCAACTGATAGCGGATTACGGGCATCAGCTTTGCGCCCATGCCGGACTCGGATCATCCTTCCACGCCGTTGGCAGGGCATTGGCGGGCCAGCGTCTCCAGCTCCTGCAGCGTGTTGGCGTTGTAGAAGGCGGCGGTATCGTTGAACTCGACCATCACCATCGGGTGCTGCGCCGCCCACTGGCGGACCTTGCGGCCACCGGAATCCACAAAGCTGCGCACGCTCGCCGCCAGGCTGGCATGCAGCAGGCAGAACGTAGGCTGGGGCAGGCGGTGGCCATCGGGGCTGCGAGTGCAGGCCATCGCGACCAGCACCTGATCGCGCACGGCCGCCTGCGCCAGCTCGGCTGCCAGATCGGCCGGGAAGAACGGTGTGTCGCAGGCCACCGTCAACAGCCAGGGAGTGCGGCAGGCATCCAACCCTGCTGCAAACCCGGCAAGCGGCCCGGGGTAGGGTTCGGCGAGGGCGTTTGCAGCCGGTGAGGCGGCAGGCGCCAGATCGGCTATCACCGTGTGACCCAACGCTGCATAGGCTTGCAGATACCGGTTGGCATTGACCAGTACCTGGCCCGTCTGCGCCGCCAACCGCTCGGCCGCCCATTCCGCCAATGGCCTGCCCGCCAGCAGTTGCAGGCCTTTGTCCACCCCGCCCATGCGCGAGCCCTGGCCGCCGGACAAAACCAGCCCGGTGATCTGCTCGCGGGGAATGGACAAGGGGGTGGCTGGCATTGTGCTATGGATTGATGAGCTGGAAGCGGTTGATGAATGGGCGCTGGAGATCATTTTGCCTCGAAAAAGCAATAGCCGCCTATACTGCGGCGATGACCCAGGGAACGATCAGGAGTACCGTGAAAGCATTGACCAATATTAAGGGGCGCAGTGTGCGCGCCGCCATTGCCGTCCTTGGCCTGGTAGTTCCGGTGGCCAGCAGTTGGGCCGCACGGGATTTCACCCCGCAGGCTGGTACCTGGGTCATCAGCGAAGAGCTCAACGGCAAACCCGGCCGGGGCCTCGCGATTGACGTGCAGGGCAACACCTTCTTCATGCAAGTGTTTGGGTATGAAAAGAATGGCGATGCCACGTTCTACACCGCGACCGGGCAGATGGACGGCAACCGCGTGACTGCGCCGTTGATGCAGTACCAGGGTGGCCGCAGCTTTGGCAGTGAAGCAAGGGATGCCGTCGAGGCCGGATCTGCTGGAGACGTGACGGTCTCCTTCACCAACGGCCTCCATGGGAGCATTCAACTGCCCGGTGAAAAGGTCTTGCCCATTCAAAGGTTTGAGGTGAGGTCTGCGCAGTTCGAAGACGACTACCTGGCGCCCAAGAGCGGGGTGCGCAGCTTTCAAACCGTGGCCTTGGATGGTGCAGGGCAGCCGGTTTTTTACTGGCGAGGCTCGATCGGAAGGCACATGAAGAGCCCGACGCATGGGGTCAATCTGGAGATGGGCGGCGCATACGCTGATTTCTCCTGCCTGCGAACGGGTGCCGACATGTACAGCTGTTCCGAGCCGATAGTGCGGTCGCTGTCGAGCCCGCGCTTGCCTGTCAATGCCATAGAGTTGCGCATTTCGGCTGGTGGTCTGCAGGGATTTGTGGACGTGATCCAGAACGGAGTGGTTCAGCGGTATTCCTTGCTGGGCAGGCTGGTGACAGGCATGAAGAAGGATACGGGCGCAAGCATTCCGGAGTGTCCTCCATATTCGGTGGTCTATGCAGAGCCCTTTGGAGGCTGTCGCATGGGCAACAAGGTTCCCGTCAGCGGCACCTGGGTGGTGGAGAGCGAGCTTGACGGAAAGCCGGGACGCGGCTTTGCGCTGGATTTCCAGAATGGTGTCGCGATAGCCCAGGTGTTCAACTACCAGCCCGGCGGTCAGCCCACCTTCCACATGGGGAGCGTGGATGCCCCCAAGACACCGGTCACCTTGCCCCTTGGCCAGTATGCTGGCGGGCGCTACCTGGGTGGGCCTGGGCAGGCTGCCACCCTGCTGGCAGACGCGGGCAGCATGCGTCTGGAATTTGTGGAAACCGTGGGCAGGTTTTCGATAGAAAGCCATACCGTGGCAAAGCTGGATCTTCCTGGTGAACCTACCCGTCGCCTGGTTCGCATGGAGCTGGAGCCCGATGCGGAGGGCTCTCAAAGCCTGCTCGGCCAATGGGTGCTGTCAGACGACACCATCGTATCGCTGACGCGCGATCTTGGAAGCAGGGCCGCCAACGCCGATGAGACTGCATGGTGTGAACGCGCGCCCAAGGAGCCCTTGCTCCATCTGGTTTCCTGCCAATGGATGCATGTTTACGATGACAAGGTGGTGTGGCAGAAAGCAAACTTGATCATGCGGCCCAATAGCCCGGGCTCAGCTCTGCAAATCAGGGATCGCCATGGCAATCTGACGGGGCTGGGGCTGCTGCAGGATTGACTGGAATGCTCACCCGCTGCGCTCCCATGCCCTGTAGCCAGGCGCGCCGGGATTGCGCTTTCTCGCCTGCAACAGGCGATGCGCGGCGCTATTTGATGTAGCTCAAGCAGGTTTTCGCTGCTGCGCACGATGATCGATCAGGAGCCTGCCATGCACATGCCGTGCGTGCGGGTTCTCTACAGTCTTTCAATAGAAAATTTCAATTCAAAAGGCTACTTCGATGACCGTGCGAAAAACACCAACTCCGCCGACCGTACCCAAAACCACATCTGCCCGGGCCAATGCAAGAGCGACAGGCAGCGCCCGTTCCACTCGGCGCCCGTCCCGTGACGTGCGGCCCGCCGCCCAGGGCGATACGGCTCCCGCCCTGAACAGCAAGGCTATCGCTGCCCATGTCGAGCACAAGGCAACCACCGGCGCGCAGCAGGAATTGGTGTCGGCCGCATTGCACATCGCTGACAACAAGACCGGGCAAAGCGCCGCTGAGCGTGCCAAGAGCCTGCGTGCACTGATGGATGGTGCGTCGCCAGACGACCGGGAAGCGCTGCAGCGTGCATTCAGTGGTGCACGAACACGAAACATCGGCAAGACCAACCCCGACGAAGAGCTGGCCCCCGGCTGGCGCGATGGCGGCTATCCCTACCAGAACCTGTTGCGCCGCTCGGTCTACGAGAAGGAAAAATTCAATTTGCAGGTGGAACTGCTCAAGCTGCAGGGCTGGGTCAAGGCCACGGGTGAGCGCGTGGTAATCCTGTTTGAAGGGCGTGATGCCGCAGGCAAGGGGGGCGCCATCAAGCGCTTCATGGAGCATCTGAATCCCCGGGGCGCGCGCGTGGTGGCCCTGGAGAAACCATCGGAGTTCGAGCGTGGGCAATGGTACTTTCAGCGCTATGTGCAGCACCTGCCCACAGCGGGGGAGATCGTGCTGTTTGACCGCAGCTGGTACAACAGAGCCGGCGTGGAGCGGGTGATGGGTTTTTGCTCGGACCGCGAGTACCAGGATTTCGTGCGCCAGGCGCCCGAGTTCGAGCGCCATCTGGTGCAGTCGGGTGTGCACCTCATCAAGTTCTGGTTCAGCGTCAGCCGCGAAGAGCAGCGCCGTCGCTTCAAGGAGCGCGAATCCCACCCCCTCAAGCAATGGAAGCTCAGCCCCATTGACAAGGCAAGCCTGGACAAATGGGACGAATACACCCGTGCCAAGGAGGCCATGTTCTTTGAGACCGACACCGCCGACAACCCCTGGACGGTGATCAAGAGCAACTGCAAGAAGCGCGCGCGGCTCAATGCCCTGCGTTACGTGCTGCACAAACTGCCTTATGCCCAGAAGGATGCAGGGCAGATCGGCAAGCTCGACCCGCTGATCGTGGGCCGTGCCCATGTGGTCTACGAGCGCGGGGAAAAGCCGGAATCACTGATGTGAATCCCTGATGCATTGATGCAATATAGGCAGGCCTGCCTGCCGCAGCCTCGTCAGCCGCCGATATAGCTCATCTCCACCCGCTTGCGCAGTTGGGCGATTTCGGGGTGCAGGCTGCGTTGCTCGCTGTAGTTGTCGTTGCGCTGGCCCCAGATGTGGGCGATGGCAGCGGCAATGTCTTCGTCGCTCGCGCCGCCGCGCAGCAGGCTGCGCAGATCCCAGCCTTCGCTGGCAAAGAGGCAGAGGAACAGGCGCCCCTCGGTGGACAGGCGGGCGCGGTTGCAGGCGTGGCAGAAGGCGTGCGTCACGCTGCTGATGAGGCCGATTTCGCCCAGGCTGGCATCGTGCTGGCCATTGGCATCGGCATAGCCCCAGCGCACGGCGGTTTCACCCGGTGCGGTGGCGTCGAGCGGCAGCAGCTCGAATTCGCCCTGCAGGCGCTCCAGCAGCGCGTCGGAGGGCAGCACTTCTTCCATGCGCCAACCGTTGGTGGCGCCCACGTCCATGAATTCGATGAAGCGCAGGGTGACGCCGCTGCCACGGAAGTGGCGCGCCATGGCGGTCACCTCGTGGTCATTGACGCCGCGCTTGACCACCATGTTCACCTTGATATTGGCAAAACCCACGGCCTGCGCTTCTTCAATGCCTTGCAGCACGGTGGCGACCGGGAAATCCATGTCGTTCATGCGGCGAAAGAGTGCGTCGTCCAGGCTGTCGAGGCTCACGGTCAGGCGCTTCAAGCCTGCGTCCTTCAAGGCCCGGGCCTTGCGCGCAAGGATGGAGCCATTGGTCGTCAGAGTCAGGTCCACCGGCTGGCCCTCGGGCGTGGTGAGCGCAGCCAGTTGTTCGATCAGCGCTTCCAGGTTCTTGCGCAGCAGAGGCTCGCCGCCGGTGATGCGCAGCTTGCCCACACCCTGGCCCACAAAGATGCGCGCAGCCCGGGTGATTTCCTCGAAGCTGAGCAGGTCGCTGTGCGGCAGGTACTGGTAATCCTTGCCAAACACGTCCTTGGGCATGCAGTAGCTGCAGCGGAAGTTGCAGCGGTCCGTCACGCTGATGCGCAAATCCCGCAGCGGGCGCTGGCGCTGGTCGCGCGGCCCCTGGGTGCCCACTGCTCCGCCTGCCGGGCCTCCTGCCACAACCATCGGACGGGTGGCAGGAAGGGGCTGTTGACGCTCGTCGCGCAGCGGAATGATCGGGTGGGACATAGGCCAATGGTACCGCAGGCCGGAGGGGGCGATAGCCCGCCAGCCCGCATGAACAGGCGCTATGGCAGGAAATGAATAGCGCCCATGGGGCCGCAGGGGCAACGGTGCGCCAGGCGCAGTGTCAGGCTTTGGCCTTGCCGGGGTCGGACGGCATATCCGCTGCAGCAGGCGCTTTGGCGGCCTCCGCCGGGGAGGTCTGGCGCACCAGCGGTTGCCAGCCGACAAACTGGGGGTAGATGGCGGCAACACCGCTGCCGTTGAAATCCCAGCCCGCACACTGGCCCAGGTGGCGCGGCGGCTGGTTCGGGTCTGCCGATACAAAGGCCTTGTGCACGCTCTGGAAGGCGGCGGTGGCCATGTTGAAGAGCAGCTCGCGCATATGGGTGCAGCCGGCAATGCTGCCCAGGTTGGCCTCGATGGCCTTGCGCCAGCCGCGTGCCATGCTGCAGCCCACCATGTTCTGCATCGCAGGCAGGGCCTGGGGGCAGTCGCCCAGCGGGTGTGCGTCCATGGCCACTTCGATGGCCTGCACCACGAGGTCGGTGTTGATGGTGCAGCGAATCCACATATGGTGGATGGCGTCTCCCGCCTTGCGCTTGCGCTCGCCCGAGAGCACCAGGTCATAGGCCTTGGTGTCAAGCAATTCGCCCTCGATGTCCCACAGCCCGTCCTCGCGCTCGAAACTGCGAAAGCGCACATCGCGCAGGTGCTTGGGAATACGGTTGGCAACGGGGGAAAGCGGCATGTTCTTGTAGGTGTGGGTGGCGTTGCCGTGGGGCTGCTGCCGGTGGAGACACTATGCGCCCGGCGGCGGCTTCTTGTCTGTGCAGCAAGTGACAGGGGGCACTGCGGCGCGAAGAGCCGCCAACAGGCAGAAAACAGGCAAGGCGCGCCGGGCAATGCCGCTATTGTAAAAACAATCGCGCCGCCATGTTGCATTGCGGCATTTGGCGGCGCGTCAAGGTGTCGGATCAGCGTATTTGGGCTTCTGGCGCACGCGTGGTGTGCACCGGGTGGTCAAAACTGATAGCGGTTTAGCCGAGCCAATCAGCCGTGGCGGATGGCCACCGTCTTCAGCGTGGTGAAGCCGTACAGCGCTTCGAATCCCTTTTCGCGGCCATGGCCACTGGATTTGACGCCGCCGAATGGCAACTCCACACCGCCTGCGGCGCCATAGTTGTTGATGAAGACCTGGCCACTGCGCAGCCGCTTTGCCACGCGGAACTGGCGGCCGCCGTCACGCGTCCAGACTCCGGCAACCAGGCCGAACTCGGTGGCATTGGCCATCTGGATGGCTTCTTCCTCGGTATCGAAGGCCATCGAGCTGAGCACCGGGCCAAACACCTCTTCCTGCGCGAGGCGGTGGTCAACCGGCACATCGCGCAGCAGGGTGGGCGCCTGGTAGTAGCCGCCTTCGGGGGCATCTTCCACGATCTGGCCCTGGGCAACGATGGAGATGCCGTCATTGTGCGCATCGCTCAGAAAATCCCATACGCGCTGCTGCTGCGTCTGGCGAATCAGCGGGCCCAGGTCCAGATCCATCGTGGCCGGGCCCACGCGCAAGGCCTCGAAGGCAGAGGCCAGGCGAGCGAGCAAGGTTTCGTAGATGCTGCGCTCAACCAGCAGGCGCGATCCGGCCGAGCAGGTCTGGCCTGAGTTCTGGATGATGGCGTTGATGATGGTGGGAATGGCCGCATCCAGATCCGCATCGGCAAACACGATCTGCGGGCTTTTGCCGCCCAGCTCCATGGTGCAGGGGCAGTGGCGCTCGGCAGCCGCCTGCTCGATCAGGGTGCCGATGCGCGGGCTGCCGGTAAAGCTGATGTGGTCCACGCCGGGGTGGCGGGCCAGCGCATCGCCCACTTCATGGCCGTAGCCGGTGACGATATTGATGGCGCCTGCCGGAAAGCCCACGTCGGCCGCCAGCTGGGCCACGCGGATCAGGCTCAGGCATGCGTCCTCCGAGGGCTTGACCACGCAGACATTGCCTGCCGCCAGCGCACCGCCCACGCAGCGGCCAAAGATCTGCATCGGGTAGTTCCAGGGCACGATATGGCCGGTCACCCCATGGGGTTCACGCCAGGTCAGCACGCTGAATTCCTGCGGGTAGGGAATGGTTTCGCCATGCAGCTTGTCGCAGGCGCCGGCATAGAACTCGAAGTAGCGTGCCAGCGCTGCTGCATCGGCCTTGGCCTGCTTGGTGGGCTTGCCGCAGTCGCGCTGCTCGATGACGGCCAGCTCGTCGGCGTGCTCCAGCACCTTGGCCGACAGCTTCATCAGCAGGCGGCTGCGCTCCACCGGCGGCAGCTTGCCCCACACGTTTTGGAAGCACAGGCGGGCGGCCTGCACGGCGTGGTCGATGTCCTCGGCATTGCCGCGCTGGATTTCGTCGTACTGCTGGCCATCGGACGGGTCGATGACGGCAATGGTCTTGCCCGAGAGGGAGGGCACGGAGGCGTTGGCGATGTAGTGCAGTTGCATGGCGTTTGGGGTGCATGGGCGCCGCTGCGGCGCAGCGGCAAAACAGTTCTCACCTTAGCGCAGGATGGGCAGGGCGCCTACCGGGAATGGCCCGGGTCTGTCACGGGTTTGACGAAGGGCTGACATCGGCGTCCGGGCTTTTTTCAGCCAGGTGTCAGCCAATGCACCTAAAATCATCGGGTTTTGCACGCTGCGGCCAGTGGCAAGCGGGTCGTGAGCCTGTGGCCTCAACGGCGCTGGCGTGCTCCAGACACCCAACCATTTGACTCATAAGGAATCGCATGTCCTTCGAAAAACTGACCCCTGGCGCCAAGGCACCTGAAGTCTTCAACGTCGTGATCGAAATCTCGGCCAACTCCGCTCCCGTCAAGTATGAAGTGGACAAGGATTCGGGCTGCGTGTTTGTGGACCGCTTCCTGGGCACCGCCATGCACTACCCCGTCAACTACGGCTATGTGCCCCAGACGCTGTCTGGCGACGGCGACCCCGTCGATGTGCTGGTGATGACGCCATTCCCGCTGCCTACCGGCGTGGTCGTGCCTTGCCGCGCCATCGGCATCCTGCACATGGAAGACGAGTCGGGCGTGGACGGCAAGGTGCTGGCCGTGCCAACGCAAAAGCTGCTGCCCAGCTACGACAAGATCAACCACCTGAGCGACATCCACGATCTGGTGCTGCAGCAGATCTCCCACTTCTTTGAACACTACAAGGACCTGGAAAAGGGCAAGTGGGTCAAGGTGCTGGGCTGGAAGGGCGTGGACGAAGCGCACAAGGAAGTCGTGGACGGCATCGCCAACTACAACAGCAAAAAGTAATACTGATTGCTGCTGCTGGCGCCCGTCCTATGGGCACCATGGCATCAAAATAGATAGCAAAAGCCGGCTCTTGCCGGCTTTTTCTTTGCCTTGGCCTGTTGCGGGGGAAGGGCCGCAGTCCCATGCAGCGGTGAGTGGGACAGGCAATTTTCAGCTTTGGGCAGCGCTTTTTGCATGCGTGCGCCCCAACTGCCTGTAAGCTCCCTGCATCAAAAGAATTCAGGAGTGCATTGTGGTGGATGTTGTCGATTGCGTCGTGGTTGGCGCAGGCGTGGTGGGCTTGGCCGTGGCACGTGAGCTGGCGCTCGCCGGGCGCGAGGTGTTGGTGCTGGAGGCGCAGGATGCCATCGGCACCGGCACGAGTTCGCGCAACAGTGAGGTGATTCACGCAGGCATCTACTACCCGCAAGGCTCGCTCAAGGCCCGGTTGTGCGTGCAGGGCAAGGACATGCTCTACCAGTACTGCGCAGAGCGGGGCATTGCCCACCAGCGCTGCGGCAAGCTGATCGTCGCCACATCCGAAGCGCAACGCCCCAAGCTGGACAGCATTGCCTTGCATGCCGCCGCCAATGGCGTCAACGACCTGGTGCTGCTCTCCCGCGACGAGGCCCGGGCCCTGGAGCCTGCGCTGGAGTGCGTGGCAGCGCTGCATTCGCCCAGCACCGGCATCGTCGACAGCCACGGCCTGATGCTGGCCTTGCAGGGCGATCTGGAAAACGCGGGCGGCATGGTGGTGTTCAACAGCCCCTTGGCCGCTGCACGGTGCGATGCGACGGTGGACGGCCACAAAGGCATTCTGCTCACCGCGCAGGACGGCACCCAGCTGCTGGCGCAGACCGTGGTCAACGCGGCAGGCCTGTGGGCCCCCGACCTGGCACGCCGGTTCGAGGGGCTGGCGCCCGAGCACATTCCTGCGGCGCACTATGCCAAGGGCAATTACTTCACGCTGAGTGGACGTGCGCCTTTCTCGCACCTGATCTACCCGGTACCCGAGGCAGCTGGCCTGGGCGTGCACCTGACGCTGGACCTGGGCGGCCAGGCCAAGTTCGGCCCCGATGTGCAGTGGGTGGAGAGAGCAGACGACCTGTTGGTGGACCCCGCGCGTGGCGAAGTGTTCTATGACGAAGTGCGCCGCTACTGGCCGGGCCTGCAGGATGGTGCGCTGGCAGCCGGCTATGCAGGCATCCGCCCCAAGATCAGCGGCCCGGGCGAGCCTGCGGCTGACTTCGTGATTCAGGATGCCAGCACACACGGCGTGGCCGGGCTGGTTCACCTGTTTGGCATCGAGTCGCCCGGTCTCACCAGCTGCATGGCCATCGGAAAAGCGGTGGCGCAGCGGCTGCAGTAGCGCCACACCATGGCGCACGGTTGGTCGGTCGGGCGGTAGGTCTTGTCTGACACCTACGCGGGTGCATGCGGGGCGCGTGGGGGCTGTGTTCTCCGGTAACATGTAAGCCAGCTGATGCCGCAGATGCTTGCTGTGGGGCTTGCGCGGCTGAGGTGCATCTCTCATGGATTTGCGCAGCAGGGGGGCTCGAAGAACATGACCCATGTTGGGGTCTCTGCCTGATTGACGTAAGCTATGGTTTCCCAAGCCTGATCAAGAAAAGGATGATGAATATGCGTAAATCGAATCTGTTTTCCGACACCGTAGAAAGCGCCCAGGCTGATCTGGAAAAGTTGGTGGGTGACGTGCGCAGCGTCCTGTCCAGCAAGGATCTGGACGGCGTGCCCGAGATCCGCGCCCTGCGTGCCCGTCTGGAAGACTCCGCAGGCAATGCCCGCGACAGCGCCGTACGCGCCGCGCAGGATGCCGCCCGCCAGGCCAAGGAAGCCGCCCTGGCTGCCGACCGTTACGCACATGATGAGCCGTGGCGTGTGGCAGGCGCTGCACTGGCAGTCGGTGCCCTGATCGGTTTCATCTTCTCTCGCCGCTGATGGACGGTGCCGCGCGCCTGCCCGGCCGTTGGCCGGGCCCCAGGCGCGGCGGCGCGATCCAGCAGTGTGATTCAATAAGAAAAACAGGGCGCCTACGCCCTGTTTCCATCGAGGAGCATCAATGAACTGGTTGTCTTTGCTGGGGCTCGAAGACACCCTCGCGAGGGGGCGTACGCTGCTGGCCGAAGGGGCCATTGCGGCGGAAGACCGTCTGGACCTGTTGTCCATCGAATGGCAGGAGCAGAAACGGAACATGCTCTGGATGGTGGTGATGGGCCTGGTGGTAGCTGGCCTCACCATCGTGGCGCTGACGGTGCTCTCGGGCGCCATCATCATCTCCTTCTGGGATACGCAGAGCCGCATGCTGGTGACCTGGCTCGTGGCAGCGGTGTGGTTGGTGCTGTGGATCGGCGTGCTGGTCTTTCTGGTGGTGACGGCCAAGAAAGCCACCAACCCGTTCCAACTGACCAAGGCCGTGCTGAAAAAGGACTGGCAAGCTGCCAAGCGCCGCATCTGATGCATCCGTTGCTGCTGTACCGCATTTGCTTGCCTGCTCAAGGTTGAGCGGGCGGTGCGGGGCAGGGCAATAGATGGCGGAGCAATGAAACAAGCCTGGAGCAATGGATGAGAGAACAAACCAAAGACATCGACCTGGTGCTGCTGCAGGATGCAGAACCCGAGGCTCGGGCCGTGCTGGAGCGCATCCAGGGCCAGCGCGAGCGCCTGTATGGCCGCCGCCTTGCGCGCGAACAGGCCCTGGCCTTGAGGCGCGATGCAGGCCCTGACTACGCCCTGAGCCATGGCTCCATCGTGGAGCGCGTGATTGGTTTTGGCCGCCAGCACCCGGTGGTCTGTGTGGGCGCCGTGGGCCTGGGCCTGCTGCTGGGCCCGCGCAAGCTGCTGCGCATGGCAAGCGTGGTGCTGCCGCTGGTGATGAAACTGCGGCGCTGATGGGCCGATCAAGCCCGGCACCCGCAGGCTTGAATAGCCGCAGACCATGGCCGAGCGCAGGTATCGAGGCAAAAAATAACCTGACTGCCATTTTCTCTGGTTAGAATTCCAACGCTTTGCGTATATGCGCAAAGCGTTGGCGCATTTTGAGCGTGCAAGCTGTCGTTTCCCCTCGGTACGACCCGGGGCCAAGCATTCACAATCCAAGTCGCAGCAATCGAAAGATGCGCGGCTTTTTTTTCGCCTGCAAAAAGGCGGTTGAAAAGGCCACTGGTGTGGCATCGCAGGTCCTGCGGCTCTGAGGGCCTCTCTCTGTGAGACCCAGCCGCACGAGGTGAATGATTGAGTGCACTTGGGGACCCTGTTTCCATCCGGTACGGAACTTGCTGCAAACCGCCTGGCCACTGGTTCGACCCCGTGGACGTTCTACACAACAAGGAGTTTTCGGTATGAGTACAAGGCGTCGTATTGTTCAAGCGTGTCTGGCAGCCATTCCTGCGGCCATCGTGGCCGGCAGCCCTGTGGCAGCACTGGCGCAGGCCAAGCTCAAGGTGGCAGCAGTCTACACCGTGCCCTACGAGCAGCAATGGGTCAGCCGCATCCACAATGCGCTGAAGGCGGCCGAGGCGCGTGGCGAGATCGAGTACAAATCCAGCGAGAACGTGGCCAATGCCGACTATGAGCGCGTGATGCGTGAATACGCCACCGGCGGCGCGCAGTTGATGTTTGGCGAAGTGTTCGGCGTGGAGGCCGCTGCCCGCAAGGTGGCCAAGGATTTCCCCAAGATGGCCATCGTGGCTGGCTCGTCCGGCAAGATCCAGGCGCCCAACTTCAGCGTGTTCGACAACTACATCCAGGAGCCCGCCTACCTCACCGGCATGATTGCCGGCGGCATGACCAAGACCGGCAAGATCGGCATGGTCGGGGGCTTTCCGATCCCCGAGGTGAACCGTCTGATGCACGCCTTCATGGCGGGCGCCAGGGAGACCAATCCCAAGGTGGAATTCACCGTCACCTTCATCAACAGCTGGTTTGATCCGCCCAAGGCCAAGGAAGCCACCTTTGCCATGATCGACAAGGGCGCCGACGTGCTCTACGCAGAGCGCTTTGGCGTGAGCGATGCCGCCAAGGAAAAGGGCAAGCTCGCCATCGGCAATGTGATCAACACGCAGGACAAGTACCCCGACACCGTGGTTGCATCCGCGCTGTGGCACATGGAGCCGAGCGTGGACCGCGCGATCAAGGCCGTCAAGGATGGCAGCTACAAGGCGGAAGACTACGGCCCGTACTCGATGATGAAGTACAAGGGCTCGTCGCTCGCGCCGCTCGGTACCTTCGAGAAGAAGGTGCCTGCCGATCTGGTGGCCAAGGTCAAGGCCAAGGAAGCCGACATTCTGGCTGGCAAGTTCACCGTGAAGGTGGATGACTCCCAGCCCAAATCCACCGCCAAGTAAAGTGGCATGCGGTGCGCAAGGCGTGGCGGACAATCTCCGGCATGCCCTGCGCACGCTATGGTATCAAAAGCATAGCGTGTAGCGCTTTTCTGTATTGGGTTTTCATGAATTTTGTATTGGAAACCCAATAGCGGAAAGCGCTGCCAGCTATTCTTTTTCGCTTGATCATTCATTCTGGTGAACCGACACCAGAGAGCTGCACCCAGCACCACAGCGGTGCACAACCGGCGCTCCCGTGCCCCACACCATGCCGCCTTCATCATCCACCGCCGCGCAGGCCGATCTGCCCGTACTGCAGTTGCACGGCATCACCAAACGCTTTGGCCCGCTGGTTGCCAACGATGCCATCTCGCTCACCCTGCGCCGGGGCGAGGTGGTGGCATTGCTGGGCGAAAACGGGGCGGGCAAATCCACCCTCATGTCGATCCTGTTCGGCCACTATGTGGCCGATGAGGGCCGTATTGACGTGCATGGGCAACCCCTGCCGCCCGGGCAGCCGCGCGCATCGCTGGCCGCAGGCATCGGCATGGTGCACCAGCACTTTGCGCTGGCAGACAACCTGAGCGTGCTCGACAACATCATGGTGGGCAGCGAATCGCTGCTGCGCCCGGCATCGGCCACTGCGCAGGCGCGCGCCAAACTGGTGCAGGTGGCCGCGCAGTTCGGGCTGCCGGTGCAGCCCGATGCGCGTGTGGCGGGCCTGACGGTTGGCGAGCGCCAACGGGTGGAAATCCTGAAGGCCCTGTACCGGGGCGCGCGCATTCTGATTCTGGACGAGCCCACGGCCGTGCTCACGCCCCAGGAGAGCGAAGCGCTGTTCGCCACCCTGGCGCAGATGGTGGCCCAGGGCCTGTCGATCATCTTCATCAGCCACAAGCTGGGCGAAGTGTTGCGCGTGGCCGACCGCGTAGCCGTGCTGCGCCATGGCAAGCTGGTGGCCGAGGCCCCTACGGCTGGCACCACGCAGGCGCAGCTCGCGCAATGGATGGTGGGCGAGGCCGTGGCCCTGCCCGAGCGCCGCCCTGCGCAGAGCGTAGGTGCCAGCGTGTGTCAGCTGAGCCATGTACACACAGTGCTCAGCAAGAACAGCACGGCGCGTGACCGCCTCATCGATGTATCGCTCGATCTGCGGGCGGGCGAGATCGTTGCCATCGCCGGTGTCTCGGGCAACGGCCAGGTGGCGCTGGCCGATGTGCTGTGCGGCATGCGCCGCGCCGGTAGCGGTACCGTCAGCTACCAGGGGCGGCCCATGCCCGTGTCGCCCGTCGCGCTGGTGGCGCAGGGTGTAGCGCGGATTCCGGAAGACCGCCACAGCACGGGCGTGGTGGGCGATCTGCCGGTATGGGAAAACGCCGTCTCCGAACGGCTGCGCAGCCGCTGGTTCTCGCGCCTGGGCTGGGTGAGGCGCGCCGCAGCGCGCAGCCAGGCCCAGCACGTATCCACGCAGTTTGATGTGCGCGGCGGCGGGCTCGATGCACCGGCGCGCTCACTGTCGGGCGGCAATATGCAAAAGCTGATTTTGGGCCGGGCCTTGCTGGCGCCACAGGCACAAGGCCCGGGTGGAGAGCAGGGCGCTCCGCGCCTCATCGTGGCGCACCAGCCCACCTGGGGGCTCGACATCGGCGCCGTGCGCTTTGTGCACCAGCAGCTGCTGGCCGCGCGCGATGCAGGGGCTGCCGTGCTGCTGATATCGGACGACCTGGACGAAGTACTGGCCCTGGGCGACCGCATTGGCGTGATGCACGAAGGCCACCTGTCGCCCGCGCTGCCACACGCCGAGTGGAGCCGCGAAACCATTGGCCTGGCGATGGCGGGGGCCGGTGTGCCTGCTGCCCGCAAGGCGTGAGAGATTCCCATGCGATTAGAAAAAAGACCCACCCCCTCCAAAGCCGCCATGGTGGCTGCACCCCTGGGCGCTGTGTTGTTTACGTTGCTGATCAGTGGCCTGCTGGTGCTGTGGGCGGGCGCGCCCGTGGGGGCCACGTACGCGGCGCTGTTCAAGGGCGCGTTCGGTTCGCTCTTTGCGCTGTCTGAAACCCTGACCCGCGCCGTGCCGCTGATTCTCACGGGGCTGGCCGCAGCCGTCGCCTTTCGCGCGCGGCTGTTCAACATTGGCGCGGAAGGGCAGTTGTATGCCGGCGCGGTGGCGGCTGTTGCCGTGGGCGGCATGCATGGCGGCACCGGGTTCGAGCTGCCGATGTACCTGCTCTTTCCGCTGATGCTGCTGGCTGCCGCCCTGGCCGGTGCGGCCTTGCTGCTGGGCCCGGCCCTGATGAAGACGCGCCTGGGCGTGGACGAGGTGGTGACGACCTTGCTGCTCAATTTTGTGATGCTGCTGCTCGTGGCCTATCTGCTCGACGGCCCGATGAAAGACCCGATGGCCATGGGCTGGCCGCAAAGCGTGGCGCTGCAGGGCGATCTGGAACTGGGCAAGCTCATCCCGCAAACCCGCCTGCACACCGGCTTGGCGGTAGCCGTGGGGCTGGCGGTGGCGCTGTGGCTGTTGCTGCAGCGTACGGTGGCAGGGTTTGATATTCGCGCAGCCGGCGCCAACCCGCGCGCCGCTGCATTTGCCGGTGTGCCGGTCACCCGAACGGTGGTGCTGGTGGCGCTGCTGTCGGGCGGGCTCGCGGGCCTGGCCGGAGCCATTGAGGTGGCGGGCCGCACAAGCTATCTCACGCTCGACATGTCGCCCGGCTATGGCTACAGCGGCATCGTGATTGCCATGCTGGCCGGGCTGCACCCGCTGGGCGTGGTGGCGTCTGCCATCTTTGTGGCCGGCATGCTGGTGGGGGCCGACAGCATGAGCCGCGCCGTGGGCGTGCCCAATGCGATTGCCGATGTGATCGTGGCCGCGTCGCTGCTGTCGGTGCTGGTGGCCAGCCTGCTGACCCAATACCGCCTGCGCAGAAAGTGAGAAGCGCCATGTTTTCAGGAAAAACAGCCTCTGGCGCCTATCTGGTAAGCGCTATTAGCTATCAAAAAAAGAGTATTGCAGTGCGAGGTGCGACATGAGCGAGTTGATGGACATTCTGGCCAACGGTGCCTTCTGGGTGGCCGTGCTGCGCACCGCCACGCCGCTGCTGCTGGGCACCCTGGGCGTGCTGCTGTGCGAGCGCGCTGGCGTGCTCAACCTGGGGATCGAAGGCATCATGGTGGCAGGGGCCTTTACCGGCTGGCTCACGGTCTATGCGGGCCATGGCCTGTGGACCGGCGTGCTGGTGGCGGCGCTTGCTGGCGCAGTGTTTGGCGCGCTGCACGCATGGCTGACGGTAGGGTTGGCGCTGTCGCAGCACGTCTCGGGACTGGGCATCACCATGCTGGCCACGGCCTTGTCGTACTACGGCTACCGCGTGAGCTTTCCGAAGGTGAACACGCCGCCCACCATCACGCCATTCGAAGCCATGGATTGGCTGCCGATACCGATTCTGGGCGAGCAGACGGCACTTACCTTGCTGGCGCTGCTGCTGGTGCCGTTGCTCGCCTGGGTGCTGATGCGCACACCGCTGGGTTTGGCCGTGCGCATGGTGGGCGAAAACCCGCAGGCGGCCGAAGGGCAGGGCATTCCGGTGATGGCGGTGCGCAGCGGCGCCATCATTGCGGGCTCGGCGCTGATGGGGGTGGCGGGCGCCTTCCTCACCCTCTCGGCCTTCAATGCCTTCTTCTTCAACATGATCAATGGCCGTGGCTGGATCTGCGTGGCGCTGGTCGTGTTTGCATCGTGGCGACCGGGCAAGGCGCTACTGGGTGCGCTGCTGTTTGCATTCTTCGATGCGCTGCAGCTGCGCCTGCAGCAGTCGGGCGACGGGCTGCTGCCGTACCAGTTTTACCTGATGCTGCCGTACCTGCTGTCCATCCTGGCCCTGGTGCTGGTGGCCCGCAAGGCAGCCTATCCGCAGGCGCTGATGAAACCCTACCGCAAGGGTGAGCGCTGAACTATTGTTTTCATAGCAATCAGCGCTTGCCAGTTGTGCGCCAGAAGCCGGTTTGGCACCAAGGCGCACCTAAAAAGGACAAAAAATGCTCGATCTCCTCATCACCAATGCCACGCTGCCCGATGGCCGGCAGCGCATGTCCGTTGCCGTGCAGGGCGGCAAGATCACCGAAGTGACCGAAGGCCTGCAGGCGCCTGCACACGAGGTGGTGGACGCCCAGGGCCTGCTGCTGACCCCGCCCTTTGTCGACCCGCACTTCCACATGGATGCCACGCTCAGCTACGGCATGCCACGCGTGAACGAAAGCGGCACCTTGCTCGAAGGCATTGCGCTGTGGGGCGAGCTCAAACCCCAGCTCACGCACGAGGCGCTGGTGGAGCGTGCCCTGGCCTACTGCGACTGGGCCGTGGCGCGCGGCCTGCTGGCCATCCGCAGCCATGTGGACACCAGCGACCCGAGCCTGCTGCCCGTGGAGGCCATGCTTGATGTGCAAAGGCGCGTGGCCCCCTACATCGACCTGCAACTGGTTGCCTTTCCGCAAGACGGCGTGCTGCGCACCCCCGGCGGGCTCGACAACCTCAAACGCGCCCTGGCCATGGGGGTGGATGTGGTGGGCGGCATTCCGCACTTTGAGCGCACCATGGCCGATGGCGCCGAGAGTGTGCGCATTCTGTGCGAGCTGGCAGCCGAGCAGGGCAGGCGCGTGGACATGCACTGCGACGAATCGGACGACCCGCACTCCCGCCATGTCGAAATCCTGGCCTACCACACGCAGCGCCTGGGCCTGCACGGCCGTGTCACCGGCTCGCACCTCACCTCCATGCACAGCATGGACAACTACTACGTCAGCAAGCTCATCCCGCTGATGGCAGAGGCCCAACTGGGCGTGGTCAGCAATCCGATGATCAACATCACCTTGCAGGGCCGCCACGACACCTATCCCAAACGCCGTGGCATGACCCGTGTGCCCGAGCTGATGGCAGCGGGCCTGACCGTCGCCTTCGGCCACGACTGCGTGATGGACCCCTGGTACAGCCTGGGCAGCGGTGATGCCCTCGACGTGGCCCACATGGGCCTGCATGTGGCGCAGATGACAAGCCGCACCGGCATGCAGCAGGCCTTTGATGCAATCACCCGGAATCCGGCCCAACTGCTGGGCCTGCAAGGCTACGGGCTGGAAGCAGGCTGCAATGCAGACTTTGTGCTGCTGCACGCCCACAACCCCATCGAAGCCCTGCGCCTGAAGGCCGCCCGCCTGGGCGTCTGGCGCCGGGGTGTCCGGATTGCAAGCACGCCAGCGCCGGTGGCAACATTGAATCTAGCCGGACGGCCGGCGGCCGTGTCGATGCTGCGCTGATAGGGCACCGGGCGCCCCGATACGGTGCAATGGCGGCTACCAGTCCACGGGACATTCCGTGGCTGTGTACATAACGATAGACTTTGGCGCAGCGCCATTCAGGCCGCGCCGATGCGATTGCGCCCCTTTTCTTTGGCCTGGTACAGCCCGGTGTCTGCACGCTGTATCAGGGCAATGGGCTTGGTGGTGTCCTGCTCGGGCACCATCGTGGCTACACCGACAGAGATGGTCAGCGTGGCGCCGGGTGCGGGCAGCACATGGGCAATGGCCAGAGCCTGGACGGCAAGCCGCGCGCCATCGGCCAGCGAACAGGCGCCTTCGTGGGAGGTATTGGGCAGGATGATGGCGAATTCTTCACCGCCATAGCGGGCCACCATGTCGCCGGAGCGGGAGCACGACTGTGAGAGGACCTGGGCTACGCTGCGCAAGGCCTCATCGCCCATCACGTGGCCAAAGCTGTCGTTGTAGGATTTGAAGTAATCGACATCGATGATCAGCAGGGAGAGTTCAAGCTGCTCTCGCCGCGCACGCTTCCATTCAAGGTCCAGCTGCTCATCGAAATGCCGGCGGTTCGACAGGCCTGTCAAACCGTCGAGCTTGGTCATGCGCTGCAAGGCAAGATTGCTTTCCACCAGCTGCTGCTGGCTCAGGCGCAAGGCCTGGTTGGCCAGGTCGCGTTGCTTCAATGCCAGATAGGCGCGGGAGTGGTAGCGGATGCGTGCGATCAGCTCCACTGCATCGGGCAGTTTGACGAGGTAGTCATTGGCGCCGATCGCAAATGCCTGGCTCTTGATCTTGGGGTCTTCCTTGGACGACAGCACGATGATGGGAAGGTCGCGCAGCTTCGGGTTGCTGCGATACTGGCTCACCAGGACCAGTCCATCAACACCGGGCATCACCAGATCCTGCAGGATGACGGTCGGCTGGATGCGCTCGGCCATGTCAACGGCTTCGTTCGCGTCACCGCAGTAGTGGAAGGTGACTCCAGCCTCCTGGGTCAGCATGCGCCGCACGGCCTCGCCGATGATGGCTTGGTCGTCCACCAGCAGAACGCTGACGGCGAACTCATCCGGCTCCCGGAGAGACATGTTGTCGGGCAGGGTTGGAATGTGAATCATGGATTTCTCTTTACGGCTATCCAGCGACATAGTTCGGCCAAGCGGGCGGGAATACGGTCCAGAGGCAGGACTTCGTCTGCTGCATTGATGGCAACGGCAGCCTTGGGCATGCCCCATACCACGCTGCTGGATTGGTCCTGGGTAATGGTGGCAAAGCCGCGTTCGCGCATGGCCTTGAGGCCGTGGGCCCCGTCGCGCCCCATGCCGGTCAGCAGCACACCAATGGCGTCGCCTCGCCATTGTTCGGCAAGGCTGTGAAAGAAGACGTCGATCGATGGACGGTAGATCTGCTCGTCAGGCTTGGGGGAGTACTGCAGTTCGCCACGGCGGCTTACCGTCAGGTGTTCATTGCGGCCCGCCAGCAAGACCACGCCGGCCTGGGGCATCTCTCCTGCCTCGACCAGTCGTACCGGTAGCGCCGATTCACGTGCCAGCCATTCAGCCATGCCGGCCGAGAACTTGTCATCCAGGTGCTGGACCAGCACCACGGCGGCGTCAAGATCCGCCGGCAATTCGTGCAGCAACTGGTTGAGCGTTGCAGGCCCTCCCGCGGAAGCGCCGATGGCAATCAGGCAGGGGCGCTGCGAACTGGTGCGCGTGGCGCGGTGGGCGGGGGGCTGCTGGGAGGTGGTCAGCCAGGCGATGTTCTGGATCTTGCGCAGCAGCAGCGCGGGATTGAATGCGCTGCCGCCCGCCAATTCCGGCAGGTGAACCACATCGAGCGCGCCATGGCCCAGGGCATTGAACGCCCATTCGGTATTGAGCTCGGTCGCCAGGTCGAGCAGCAGCAAAGGGCAGGGGGCTTCGTCCATGATCCGCCGCGAGAACGCAACCCGGTCGGCGGTGCCCAGTTGCAGCAGCAGCAACTCGGGAGGGGTGTCGCGGCACAGGCGCAGGGCCTGGGCTTCGTCCTGCGCGACCCAGTGGATGTCGTGCAGCGGCGCCAGAGCCCGTTCGAGGCGCTGTGCCAGCTCAGGGGTGTTGACCATCAATCCAAGTTTCATTCAACGGCCTCGCCGATCAGCATTTGTACTGCTTCTAGTAGTGTTTCATCGTGAAAGCTCGACTTGGCAAGGTAGTAGTCGGCTCCCGCATCCAGGCCGCGTCGGCGGTCTTCTTCCCGGTCCTTGTAGGACACAACCACCACGGGCATGGACTGCAGTTGTGCATCGCGTCTCACCAGGCCTACCAACTCGATACCGTCCATGCGAGGCATGTCAATATCGGTCACCAGGAGGTCGTATTTTTCGGACCGCAGGATGTTCCAGCCATCCATGCCATCCACTGCCACGGAGACCTCGTAGCCGCGCCCGACCAGGAGCTTGCGCTCCAGCTCACGCACGGTCAGCGAGTCGTCCACGACCAGGACGCGCTTGCGCCGCAGCGACGGCCCTCCAGACAGGCGTGCAACCCGTTCGACCTGGCCTGCACCCAACAGCTTGTCGGCGGAGTTGAGCAGGTCATCCATATCGATGATGAGCACCGGGCTGCCGTCATCGAGCAGTGCACCGGCCTCCACGCCGCGCAGCAGGCCCAGACGGGGGTCGATGGGAACCACGGCCAGATTCTGTTCGCTGATGACGCGGTCCACCGCAATGGCGAGGCTGCGATCGTGGTGCGGCACCAGCACCACCGACAGTCCCAGCGGATCGGCTTTCCCCTGTGGCAACTGCAAAAGCTGGTGGGCTGCGACCAGACCGACAGCGTGGTCGCGCACCCAGACATGTTGCTGGCCCTCGACCATGCTGACGGCGTCTGCAGGAATGCGCAGAGTCTGCTCCACCTGCGCGAGGGGCAGGGCAAGGGCTTCGCCCCCGATCTCCACCACCAGGCAGCGCAACATCGACAAGGTCAGTGGTAGTTGCAGCTGGAACACGGTTCCACGCCCTTGCTGCTGGCGAACGCGGATGGTGCCGCGCAGCTGGCGCAGCGTATGCTGGACCACATCGAGCCCCACGCCCCGGCCGGAAATCTCGCTGACTTTCTCGTTCACGCTGAAGCCCGGCAGGAACAGAAAGGCCAGCAATTCCTCCTCGTGCATGCGCTGGGCCATGGCTTCGGTGGCCAGCTTGCGTGCGATGACGGTGGCGCGTACGCGGTCGAGATCCACGCCGGCCCCGTCGTCCTCGACTTCCAGAACCAGAAGACCAGCGGCATGCCGTGCGCGCAGCACCAGGTTTCCCTGCGCGGGCTTGCCGCTGGCCAGGCGCTGCGCGGGGCTCTCAATGCCATGGTCGACCGCATTGCGCAGCAGCTGGATCAGCGGCGCCTCCAGTACCTCCAGCACATCGCGGTCGCCCTGTATGTCTTCGCCTTCCAGATTCAGCCACACCTCCTTGCCCAGGCTGCGACCGAGGTCGCGCACCATGCGCGCCTTGCCTGCCATCAGATCGGCGCAGGGGCGCATGCGCGAGGCCAGCACGGTGTCATACATGCGCTGGCTGCGCTGTTCGAAGGACCAGCCAAAGCTGTCGAAAGCCTCCGTGTGTTGCTGCAGGTGGTTTTTTGCTTCCAGCGTCCAGTGGCTTGCATCGGTCAGCAGGGCCTTGGCACGGGGCGGCAGATCCTGTCCCAGCAGGGCATCACGCAGCCCATGCAGGGAGCGGTCCAGATGGTCTTGCAGGCGCTTGAGGCGTGCCAGATCCTGGCTCAGGGATTTGGTGCGCTGCGCCGCCACCAGTGAGCGCCCCGCCAGATCGAGCATGTGGTCGAGGCGTTCGGCCGACACGCGCAGGATGCGGTCGTGCAGCTCGCCCGGAGCCTCGGGCTCTGAGGTTTCGATGACGACGGCTTCTTCCGCAAGCGCTGGCGCGGGCGCAGGCCAGGCATCCGGTATTGCTGATGTTTCTGGCGCTGCATCCTGCTGCGCATCTGCCGCCAGAATGGCCTGCAATGAGGCCAGACCTTCGACACTGGCGCCTTCGCTCAGTTGTCGCAAGGCATCGGAGGCGCGCAGCAACGCATCGATGCGTGTCGTGTTCAGGCGGAGCTTGCCGCTCTGGGCGGCGACCAGCAAGTCCTCCATCACATGGGCCAGGGATACGGCGGCGTCGAGCCCGACAATCCGCGCTGCGCCCTTGAGCGAATGCGCTGCGCGCATGCAGGCTTCCAGCTGGGTGGGGTCGGCAGGCTCCCGCTCGAGGACGAGCAGGCCGGTATTCATGACCTGGGTCTGTGCTTGCGCTTCCTGCCGGAATAACTCCAGCATGGAGCTGTCTTGATATGCGTCAAGGCTCATGGCTTCACCTTTGGAGCACAGACGGCGCTGTGGAACACTGGCGTGGCTTGCTGGCTCATCGGAGGCTCCTCAACAAGGCCTGCGACAGGAGATCGGCATCGAGCACGGTGACACTGCGCTGCTGCCATTGCGTGACGGCAGAGGCCAGCTGGCTTGCAGCCAGGCCGCTGGCATGGCTGGTTTTCTGCAGCATGGCGTTCGCCAGCGTGTAGATGCCTTCCACGGCCTGGACCTCGGTGACCAGCGCACCGCCGGGGGCATCCAGGATCAGCATGCGAGGCCGGTCCTGCGGCGTGGCTTCGGTGGCCAGCCCCAGCACCACCTCCAGCGCCAGGCAGGGAACCAGCGTGCCCCGCACATTGCACAGGCCGCGCAGCGATCGGTTGCGGGGGTAAGGCAATCCATGAACGGGCACCGGCACGGAAACCTCCAGCAACAGCGTGGAGGGAACGGCCAGCCAGTTTTGCCCCATGCGAAAGATCAGGGCCGACAGTGTGCCGCCTTCCGTCTGCGGGTCGGGCTGCTGGTCGTCGGCGGAGAAGTCATCTATCGCCTCCAGCTGCAACTCATGCCGATCGAGCAGCTGGGAGGCTGCCTCGGCATGGCGCTCGCAGTTATGGCAGTGCACATGCTGGAGCAGCCGCTCGCAGGAGCGGTCGCCGCGAACACCGATGCGCTGCCAGCAGGCATCAATCGCCGGGGGCTCAGGCGTGAAAAGGGAATCAGGACTTGCCGGCATCGTGGGTTTCTCGTTGCTTCAGCCGCTGCTGCAATCGCGCCGCGCCGCTGTGGTCTCCATGCGTCACCAGAAGAGCTGCCAGGTGAGCCAGCGCGCGGGCGTGGTAGGGCTCCAGATAGAGGGCCTTGCGGTAGTGACGCAGTGCCGCATCGGTCTGGCCTGCGCCGTCACAGATCAAACCCCACCAGAAGAACAACTCGGCGGACGGCCCATGCTGAGCCAACTGCTGCGCGCAGGCGCCAAGCGCCTCTGCGCTGCGCCCCGCATTGGCGAGCGCGGCAATTTTGCTCAGGCCGGCGGCGGCATCCGCTCCGGGCGACGCTTCTCCTCTGGTGGCGGGTGACGGCGCCGGATGGCGCGCTGCCGCCGTGGCACGGGGCGGCACCGGCAATGGGATTCTCGGCCTGGTCGCTGCGGGCAACATCGGGCGCGGTGCCATCTGGGGGCTGGACGGGCTGCGCCGGCGGAATGCGAAACTATGCGCTGCGTCGAGCGACTCGAAGCCTTGCTGGCTCAGCATGCCTGCTTCAGCAGGCCCGGCAAACAGCAGCCCATCGGTGTGCAACCAGCGCTTGAGATTGGTCAAGGCACGCAATTGCGTGGGCTGGTCGAAGTAGATCAGCAGATTGCGACAAAACACGATGTCGTAGGTCAGAAGCGAAGGCGACACGATGCTGTCGAGGATGTTGCCGCACTGAAAGTTCACCATGGCGCGCAACCTCTCGTGAATGCGGTGGGTGCCGTCCTCTTCCCGTTGAAAGTAGCGCTCGCGGATGTCCGGGTCATCGCCGCGAAAGGCGTTCACGCCATATCTGCCCAGCGCCGCCTGTTCTATGCCGCGCTGGCTGATATCCAGTGCATCGATCTGAAACTGCTCTGCAGAAAAATCGGCATCGAGCATGGCGATTGCCATGGAATAGGGCTCCTCGCCACTGGAGCAGGGCAGGCTGAGCAGGCGCAGGGGCCGCCCGATGGGGAGCCTGCGCTGCAGCGCCCGCGCCTGCGTTGCCAGCAGGGCGAATGATTCCGGGTAGCGAAAGAACCAGGTCTCCGGAACCACAATGCTCTCGATCAGGGCACGTTGTTCCGTGGGCGATTGGCGGACATGGCTCCAGTAGGCCTCTTCATCCATGGAGTTGGCCTTCAGCCGTTGCCGCAGCGCGCGCTCGACCGCACCCCGGCCCAACGTGCTCGCATCAAGCCCGATGAGCGACCGCAGAAGTTGTTCCAGTCTTTCAATCATGCTTGCCTGTCTTCCGGCGGAAACAGCATTTGGGCAACGTCCGGAGGCAACAGCCCTTCGATGGAGATGCGTTGGATCACATCACCCGGGCCCTGGGCCTGCACCGAGCCGAGGTAGGATCCTCCTGCATCCAGGCCCATGGGTTGCTGCGCGAGGCTGGGCAGGCGTACCACCTGGTTGGCCTTTTCGAGGATCAGGCCCAGGGACTGGGTGGGTGAATAGTGCAGCAGCACCAGGCGGGTGTTGATGCTGTGCCGGGCCATGTGGCCAAAGATGCGCTGGCACAGATCCAGCACCGGAATGATCTCGCCACGGTAGGACAGCAGCCCCGCCACCCAGGCCGGAGCCTCTGGCACATGCTTGAGCCGTTGCAGGGGCATGACTTTGCGCACCACGCTGGCAGGCAGCGCGTAGCGGTCGGCACCCAGGCTGAACAGCAGGTGCAGCGGCACAGGTTCCGGTGCTGAAGTCAATGCCACAATTCAGACCTTGAAGCGGCTGACTCCGCTGCGCAGGTTGTTGGCGACATCGCTCATGTTTTCAATGGCCATGCCAGCCTGGTGCAGTGATTCGACGGTCTGACCGCTCGCCTCGGTCAGCTGGCTCAGTGCCTGTTCAATCTGCTCGGCACCGCTGGATTGGGTCTGCATGCCTTCGCTGACCTGCTGCATCTGCGGGGCCAGAACCTGAACCTCGTGGATGATCTGGGACAGCTGGTCGCCGACCTGGGTCATTTCGCTATTGCCACGGCGCATTTCCTCGGAGAACTTCTCCATGCCCATGACGCCTGCGGACACGGCAGACTGAATTTCGCGCACCATCTGTTCAATGTCGTAGGTGGCGACGGCGGTCTGGTCCGCCAGGCGGCGTACCTCGGTGGCCACCACGCCGAACCCGCGGCCATATTCACCCGCCTTCTCGGCTTCGATGGCGGCATTCAGGGAGAGCAGGTTGGTCTGGTCGGCCACCTTGACGATGGTGGTGACGACCTGGTTGATGCCGCCGGCCTTTTCGTTGAGCAGGGCAAGCTTGGCGTTGACCAGTTCGGAGGCGCTGGTCAGCTCCTGCATCACCTCTGCCATGCGCACCACGCCTCGGTGGCCGGAGCCAGCCAGCGTCGCGGTCTGCTCGGAGCGGGCCGAGACGTCGCCCATGGTGCGCACCAGTTCGCGAGAGGTCGCGGCGATCTGGCGCGAGGTTGCGCCAATTTCACTGGTGGTGGCGGCAGTTTCCGTCACCGTGGCCTGCTGCTGCTTGGTGGTGGCGGCGACCTCGGTGATGGATGTGGTCAGTTGCACAGAAGAGCGCTGCGCTTGCACCACCAATTCACGCAACGACGTCACCATGCCGTTGAAGCCTTCTTCAATGGCGGCAAACTCATCGCGGCGGCTGAGGTTGAGCTTGCTGGACAGGTCGCCGGTGCCCAGGGTCTTCATGGCGGCCAGCGTCGCCTCAATGGGGCGCATGATCGAGCGGTGCAGCAGCAGGCCGCAGAC
Source organism: Comamonas odontotermitis (assembly GCF_040396735.1). Classification (GTDB taxonomy): domain Bacteria; phylum Pseudomonadota; class Gammaproteobacteria; order Burkholderiales; family Burkholderiaceae_C; genus Comamonas; species Comamonas odontotermitis_C. Next base: position 92,506 of record NZ_JBEBNZ010000006.1, on the reverse strand, counting down.
GATGGCCAGCACCAGAGCCAGCACCAGGGCACCGACGGCCAGGCGCTGGTTGGAGCCCGCGATCTCCTGCATTTTCTCCATGGCCTCGATCACTTCATGCTGGTTCATGTCGACAATGCCGCTGACCTGCTCCTGGGCCTTGCGCCACTGCGGCAGCATCTGCTCATTGCGCAATTGCGCAGCCTGCGCTATCTGGCCACGATCCAGAAAGTCCACCAGCTGATGCGCGTTCTTCTGGTATTCATCCCGCGTGCGCGCGAACTCTGCAGTCGCGTCTCGGTCTACCTGGCGGGTGATGGTGGAGAGGTAGCTGGAATAGGCCTTGTCCAGGCTGGCTTCAATGGCGTTCAGCCTCGCCTTTCTTTCGGTGAGCACATCGCTGGCGCGCGATGCATTCGTCTCGGCATCCCGCAGCAGATTGAGCGTCTGGTAGAAATGGAAGGCCAGATCCTGGCGCATCTGGCCTGCAAAGCCCATGCCCGCCAGATCCGAAGAGAGAACTTCGGCTGCCCGCTCGTGGTTGGAAGCCGCACGCAAATAGAAGGTGGCGGACATGCCGAACATCACCGCAATAATGAGTGCAAAACTGGCGGAAATCCGCTGGCTGACTGTTAGACCTCTCATCGTATGTCTTTCTGTAGAGCGTGCTCAAATTGTAATGGGCTGTGAGTTTTCATTCACATTTAATTACGGCGTGCGGCTTATGTTACATAGGCCGAATGGGGAATCAAATCACTCCAGGCTCCAGGCTGCAGACGTAGTTATATCCCGCCTCAGCTCCTGCGACTATGGCAATAGAGCATGTCCAAAGCATTTGGGGCTTGATGCATGGCACTATGTTTGTTGTTTTCCTAATACCAATCGATGCGACATCACCAGTACGGATGCGGGTATGCACGCTATTGCGCATGCAATTAAGACCATGAGATGGAGATGGCCCGCGGGAACGACAGCAAACACGGCAACTGCAACAAAGCGGCCACCGCACTGGCGTTTGCCCATGGTGGCCTGAATTCGCTTTCTGCTCTGCAGCCACCCATGCATTGAAAGGTATCAGCCTCTCGTCAGGTTCGCGCCAAGGCGTTTTGCAGAGGGCCCCTAGGATACATGCATTCAATCACCCCGCAGGGCTTTATTGCGCCTGGCTTCCCGGTAGATGTATCCGCCAATTTCAGCAAGGGCCCGCATTTCGGGCTCTGACAGATAGCCCTCGACATCGTGCATCAGGCGAGCAAGCAGGGCCAGTGGCGTGTCCAGCTCGAACGGTTCACCCCTTGTATCCAATGCCTGCGCACAGCGCTTGAAATCATCGACGAATGGCTTGAACTCCTGATCCATGGCCCCTCCAGCCCTCCGTAGAGATCGTAAACACGTTCTTCGTTGGAGGCTGAAAAAATGCCACCCGGAGGTGGCAAAGTTCACTGTAAAAAGGCCGATCCTGGAGTGCAGGATGTCGTGCAGAAGCATTTGGGAGAGGGAGAGGCACGAACTCGGCACAAATCTCTGTGGAAATATTAGCCTAAATCTATCAATTTGATAGTTTTGTTTGTGTCTTATTCGCTACCAATTGGTAAAAAAAGAGCCCGCATTCTGCGGGCTCAAGCTTGGGCTAGCTCTGATGTGCTTCTTCTCCACTCCCTCTCCGGAGTAATAGCATCATAGATCAAATGAATCAAAAAATGAATTCGATTGTTTTAACAAATGTAAGCCCAATGTAAGAAATCCGCCTTGCACCTTCTTGCACTGTCTGGGGGGCAAAGGAGAGGCGTGCAGGAAGGGCCGACAGGTGTTTTGCTCCTGAGAACGGTGGCATCTCAGGGTGTTTTCCAGCCCCACTTGGCAAAAATGGCTTGCCCGGCAGACGATTGCAGAAATTTCACGAATTCCTTTGCCTCGGGAAGTTCTGCTCCCCGATGGGTCAGCACAACACCCGTATCCCGGTAGATACGGAAGGGCTCGTCCATCTCGACAAGTTGGGCCAGTTCCGGGTTCGCCACCTGCCATATGTTCCAGATCAGCCACACATCGATCTCTGCCTGCTCGATCCAGCGTTTGCGTGCCTCGGCGCTGTTGGCCGCTTCGGGCAGAAGCAGGTTCTTTCTGAAGGCGCGCAGCGTATCGATATCGCCGGTGCGGCCGGCCACGTCTTCCCACAGACCGTTCTGGCCGGCGCCTGCAACGGCAAGAACCTTGATGCCGGGGGCGAGCACATCGCGGAAGCCTTGGATGCCCTTGGGATTGCCGGGCCTCACCAGGATGGCAACAGGCCGCAGGTACAGGGGCTCTGCGTCCCGCAGGTCGAAGACGCCGGGCATGGCCTTGGCGAAATCGCCCATCATGTTTTCGGCGCCGCTGAATACCACGTGGGCATCGTTTCTGGCCTTGTCCACCCACTGCGGCGTAGGCCCGGCGACGATGTTGACCGTGACCTTCCTGGCTTCGCCAAATTCCTTGGCTGCCTGCTTCATGGCCGGGGCGGGGCCGCCGGGCCCATATACGTTGATCACCGGATCGGCGTGGGCAACATGGGATACGGCGAGGCCGATGCATGCTGCCAGCGAGACCAGCAGTGACTGGAAGGAAAGGCGAAAGTGTCGGGGTTGTTTCATGGTGCTTGTTCAATCGGGTTCAAAGAGGCAAGGCCCGGGCGCGGGTCTTTCAGCCCTGCGCATGCAGGCCGAGCCAGCAATGGATGGAAAAGATGCATTGAGGCGGGGTGATACCTTCGATGGACGCTTGAGGGGGGCGGAATATTCCAGTCCCGCGCACAGAGTGGGCTGTGATACGGCAGGGAGCCTGCATAGGCATGTCGCCAGAAGCACGCCTGCAGCCGTCTGGCTGCAGCGTGTTTCGCCGCCTCACCCGTGCTTGAGCTGCCGGTAGACCTCTTGCGAGACCCGCATCAGCTCTGCCTTGTCGGCGCCCGCAGAGATGGCGTAGCCCAGGTGGTCCTCCACCCAATAGAACACGTTGACGGGGCCATCCTGGCCGAACTTGAATTGCGCATCGCCTTGGCTTGGAACCTCGCGTGTCACATAGAGCGTCAGGCGCTGTCCGGCAGGGGTGCCGTACATGAACTGGGCGACCGGGCCATTGCCGCCGGGCAGAAGGCGCCCACCCATCAATTCATAGCCCAGCCCGGCCAATTGAGGTGGGCGTACTTCCGTCCCCATGCGTTTGGTGAGCCAGGTGACAAGTGCCTGCTCCTGGTCGGCACCAATTTCCACGGGCCGCCGGACATCCGGGCTGTACACGACGTGGGCAATGGCTGCGCGCTGCGCAAACCCACTCAAGGCGCCATTGCTCGCAGCCACCACCTGGGCGTGGCGCGCCAGGGCAAGCCGTGTCGTCTCTGCATCGACCGCGCCCCGGATGGACCATGCCGACCCTGCGCTGACAACCGCAATCACCACCCCGGCTGCCAGGCTGCGCCACGGAAACCTTGCTGCCGCTGGTCGGAGTGGCAGGCCAAGCGGCAAAGGCTCGTCAAGCACGGGGGCCAGCATTTCGCGCAGGCGCGCATTCTGCTGCTGCCAATCCTGCACACGGGCATGCTCTTGCGGGTGCTCCGCAAGGTATTGTTCCACCTGGATGCGCCGCGCATGGGTCAGTTGCTGGTCTGCATAGGCGTGCAGATCGGCTTCTGTGACGGGCGGCATCGTGCTGGAGTCGAGGGCCTTGATCTGTGGGGTGTCCATGATCACTTCACGCGTTGAATTCTGTGGGAGGCGACCGTGACCTTGTCCGGGCTGCTGCCGCTGGCGGCGATCTCATCGCGCAAGCGGGCACGGGCGCGGGAGAGCCGGGACATCACGGTGCCTATCGGCACGCCGACGACAGTGGCCACCTCCTGGTAGCTGAGCTCTTCGACACTGACAAGCAGCAGCACCTCCCGCTGCTCGGGAGGGAGCCGTTGCAACAGGCGATCGAGATCACGCACTTCCAGCGCGTCGGCCTGCTGCGGCCGCTGGGGCATTTCAGGAAGGTCGTCACCCACGCTGTCCTCGGGCCGGCTACGCTGCGCACGGATGCGATCAATGAACTGGTTGTGCATGATGCCGAACATCCAGGCCCGCAGTTCACTGTGCTTTTGCCACATGGAAAAGCGCGACCAGGCGCGCTCCAGCGTATCTTGCACCAGGTCGTCAGCCCGGTCAGGGTCTGACATCAGCCCGCGGGCATAACGCCGCAGGCTGGGGATGCAGGCAACGATCTCGGCTTCGTCCTGTGCGCGCATAGAAGTCCAGGCAAGTTCCATCCAGATCAGCAGTGGCTGCGGCTTACTTGATGACGTGCCACACGCCCTTGAAATTGTCGCCCGTTGCGTCGCCCGCCTTCTTGTCTGCGGCATAGGTATACAGCGGCTTGCCCTTGTGGGCCCATTGCTTGCTGCCGTCGTCGCGGGTGATCACGCTGAAGTCGCCTTCGGGTTTTGCATCGGCCGAGGCAGAGACTGCCGGCCACAACGCGATGCAGGGGCCATTGCACATGCTCTTGTTGCTGCCGGCCACGTCCTTGTCGAAGGTATAGAGCGTCATGCCGCTGGCATTGACGAGCACGCCGCCCGCCATGGTGGCGACAGGTTCGGCCTGGGCTACGGAAGCAAAAGTGGCTGCAAGAGCTAAGGCCAGCACGGGGAGACTGCGGATTTTCATGGCGTATATCTTTCAAGATGAGGTGTAGGTATCCAGGTAGACGTACGCCGGGCATTCAATATTCCACGGTGGCCGTAAATTTTTTCGGTGCCTCGCCACAGTCAAGGTTTGGGCTCCAGGCCTTCGGAGATGAGCCATTGGAATACCTGTGAGACGATGGGAGAGCGCGCCTGCCCGGCAACCCCGGACAGCCACCAGGTCGCCCCGGGCAGACGAGGGTACTGCTCAAGAATCTGCAACTGGCCGCGCATGAGGCTGGCATCGACGAGCAGGCGCGGCAGACAGGCGATTCCCCGGCCCTCCAGAATGGCGTCCAGCACGAGTCGCGGGTCGTCATAGATGGCGCGCTTTCGAAAGTGCACGAGTGGCCCGAGAAAGACTGCGGCCGTCGCCTCGCCGGTCAGGCTCTCTTCCAGGCAGATCAGATCGGCGTGCAGATGGTGTTGTGCCTGCGCAAGAGGGGCAAGTGTCCCGGCCAGCTCGGTATTCGCCACCAGTACCCATTCGTCCTGCAGGAATGGTCTTTCATCGAGACCCGCCTGCTGAAGCGGCCTGTCGCTGATGGCGATATCGACATCGATCTCATCGACAAACCGTGCGCTTTCGTCCACGGACAGCAGCAGGCACAGCTGCGGGTGCCGGGTTTCCAGGGCGCGCAATCTCGGCTGCAGCCAGCCGTGCAGCAATGGCGCGGGGCAAACCAGCACCACCAGGCCGGGATCCAGGTAGGTGCTGATGCGGCCCAGGCCGCTGCGCAGGACGGTGAGCGTGCGTTGAACACTGCGCAGCAGCACCTCGCCGGCAACGGTCAGCTCCACACCACGGCCTGCGCGGCGAAACAGCGGTTGCATGATCTGCTCCTCCAACTGCTGCACCTGGTGACTGATGGCCGACTGTGTCACATGCAGCTCGTCTGCCGCGCGCGAAAAACTGCCGTGCCGGGCCGCTGCCTCAAAGCCCATCAACAGTTTCAGCGAAGGAATACGATGTTCTGACATATGAGAAAAATTAATGTATTGAGGCAAATATTATCATTTGATCTCATGTCTTGATCCATCCACAATGCGACCAGCCTGATGCGGAAGGGATTTCCGTATCGATTCTGTAAGCGGACAAAGGATGGATGATGAGGACACGTCGATATTTCATGCGCCATTGCGCAGCGGGTGGCAGTGCGATTGCGGTAGGCAGCTTGCTGACCGCCTGTGGTGGCGGGGAGGGGGGAGAGGCTGAAGCCCGGCCCCCTGCGGACAACAGCAATGGCAGCGGTTCAGCTGGGCAGGGCTCTGCCGATGGCTGGCGCATGCCCGATGAGGCAGAGGCGCACAAGGCGACGTGGATGGCGTTCGGCGCCTCGGATGCCATCTGGTCACGTTCTCAAGTGCCACAGGTGCAACTGGCGCTGGCGCGCATTGCCAATGCCATTGCTGCCCATGAGCCTGTCAACATGCTGGTGCGGGAGGCAGAAATGGACAGCGCGCGGCAAATGCTTGATGCGCGCGTCGTGCTCATTCCCGCCCAGATGGACGACCTGTGGATGCGCGATACCGGCCCCGTCTTTGTACGCAAGCAAAATGGCGAGCGGGCCTGCGTCAAGTTCAATTTCAACGGTTGGGGCAAAAAGCAGCAATCCGGCTTTGACGGCAAGGTGGCCGATGAGGTCAGCGCCAAGGCGCAGCTGCCGCTGCTTGCCACGCGTCTGGTGCTGGAAGGTGGGGCACTGGAGGTCGATGGCAAGGGCACGGCCATCATCACCGAGAGCTGTGTGCTCAATGGCAACCGCAACCCAGGCTGGAGCAAGGCCGACTGCGAAGCGGAACTGGGCCGTTTGCTGGGTATTCGCAAGGTGATCTGGTTGCCGGGTATCAAGAATCGGGACATTACCGATGCGCACACGGATTTCTATGCCCGCTTTGTGCGCCCAGGCGTGGTCGTGGCACACCGGGAGATGCATCCGGACTCCTACGACTATGTGTTGACCCGGCGGCATCTGGATATCTTGCGCAGTGCCACCGATGCGGACAACCAACCGCTGCAGATCGTGGTCATCGACGGTCCTGAGCAGATCCGGCCTGGAAACAATCCGAATACCTTCGCTGCAGGCTACATCAACTACTATGCGACCAGCAGCGCCATTTTTCTGCCGGAGTTCGGGGATGTGAATGCGGATGCTGGCGCCAAGGCGATGTACATGCAGTTGTATCCAGGGCGTGAGGTGATCCAGATCAATATCGACCCCATCGCCGCTGGCGGAGGTGGCATTCATTGCACCACCCAGCAAGAAGTCATCTAAGAACCTGTTCAAAGAGAGAACAACATGCAAAGACGACAACTTCTTTCGGCAACCATGGGGCTGGTGGCAGGTACCACGGTGGGCCTGCCAGCTTTTTCTGCCCCTGCTGCCAATGCCGGATGGCGCATGCCCGACGAAGGGGAACGCCACACGGCGACCTGGATGGCTTTTGGCGCCAATGACGAGGTGTGGGGCAGGCGGCTGAAATCAGGGGCGCAGGCCAATCTGGCGCGCATCGCACAGGCCATTGCCAGCGTCGAGCCCGTGCACATGCTGGTCAACGAGCAGGATTACGACCTCGCCGCGCGGCTGTGCGGCAACAAGGTCAACCTGGTGGTGCAGCCCATTGATGACCTGTGGATGCGCGATACCGGACCGGTCTTCGTGAAAAATGCAGGCGGCGCGCTCTCTGGCGTGAACTTCAATTTCAATGGCTGGGGCAGGAAGCAGGAACACAGGGATGACGCGCGGGTCGCTGGCTTCGTCGCCGGCAGAGCCGGTATGCCTGTGCTGAAAAGCACCCTGGTGCTGGAGGGTGGCGGCATCGAAGTCGATGGCCAGGGAACGGCCATCATCACGGAAAGCTGTGTGCTGAACCCCAACCGCAACCCCGGCGTCAGCAAGGCGCAGTGCGAACAGGAACTGCAACGGGTACTGGGTATCGAGAAGGTCATCTGGCTGCCCGGCATTGCCGGCCGAGACATCACCGATGGCCACACGGATTTCTATGCCCGGTTCTGCGCGCCCGGGGTAGTGGTTGCAGGTTTTGAGAACGACACCTCGTCGCCGGAACACGCGGTCACCCAGCGCCATCTCGATATCCTGCGCAAGTCCACGGACGTGCGTGGCCGCCTGTTGAAGGTGGTGCGCATGCCAGGACCCGATTACGTACGGCCGCAATATGAGAACAAGGACTTTGCTGCCGGGTACATCAATTTCTACGTGTGCAATGGAGCGGTGATCAGCCCCGAATTTGGCCATGCGCAAGCCGACCGCAACACCAAAGCCATCCTGCGCGAGCAGTTTCCCGGGCGCGATATCGTGCAACTCAATATCGACGCCATTGCAGCCGGCGGTGGTGGGATTCACTGCACCACACAGCAGCAGCCTGCCTGAGAGCCATACCGCCACGGGCGTGGCGGCACTTTCTTCGTAGAAAATGGCCCTCTTTTGTGCAAGCAGCCAACTGCTTGCGCAGCTCTGCGGACGGCTCTGCATCCGGGGGGCACGAGCGCGGCGTTGTCGAAAGCCCGCGACCTTTTCCCTTGCACGCATCTTGGTAGAAGGCGGGCCAACTGCAGTGGGTCTTGCCTGCGCACACCCCTTCATACGATGAGCGCACGCCGCCAGGGGCTGTGAGCACCCGCTGCGAGTCTCCGCCGGGCAGGGGCCCTCTACATCAAGAGAGGAGGCCGTCACGATTGGTGGTAACTAACAACAGTTTTTCCGCCTTGGAGGAAGCCAGATTGACTCCTCTCTTGCATGAGAGAAAATAGTAAGTCAATGTTTAAAATGTTAGAGAAAGCGCCTATGTCAAAGCCCTGGAGGCAAATGAATAAGGTGGCGTCATATGCTTGATTTTATGACGGTCGCGTTATTGATTTTTATCTCTTCCGGCGTTTCTGCAGCATTGTTTTTTTATTTTCGAAAAAAAACCCATGGCAACGGTCATATGCAGCTGATGGGGGCGCTGCTGGCATATGGGTTGTCTTTTCTCTGTATGAGCTTCATGGGATCCAGAAATCAATTCTATTGGTTTCTGGTTGCCACCATATTCTATTCCTACGGCATCGTATTCACTGTCTGGTCGCTGAGAATATTTTTTGAAGAAGCAATCAATGCAAAAAAATGGATGGCCATCCCTTTATTGGTTGGTCTGGTATATTTCTTGCTGCTTGACAATGGGCCGCTGCGCACCCGATTGATCGGCGGTTTGTTTCTGCTTCAGTATTTCATCGTGATGCTTGACCTGGTCATGCTGCCACAGAGAAACCAGCTCAATGGCTGCTGGGTGGTATTTTCTTCCATTACCCTGCTGGCGCTTTCAATGGTGGTGCGGCTCTTTCAGCCCAACCTGTCGTTGTCTGCAAGACCGCTTGAAGGCGGCGCCTATGCCTTGCTTATCTCATACGCAGTTCTGTTGATATCGTTGCAGCTGATGGTCGTTGGCTATCTGATGATGCTGCATGACAAGGTCGAGACGGACCTGAACCATATGGTCAGCAAGGATGTTCTGACTGGTGTCGCAAGCCGCCGGGCCTTGATGAGCAAGCTGAAGGAGAAAATGGCCGATGCCGCCCGTGCCCAGGAGCCTTTGGGGGTCTTCATGATCGATGTGGATCATTTCAAGCGCGTGAATGACCTCTGTGGCCACCCGGAAGGCGACAGGGTTTTGTCCGCAGTCGGGCAATTCCTCACATCCGAGGTGCGCACCAGTGATTTTGTTGGGCGATACGGTGGCGAGGAGTTTGTGGTGATTTGCCCGAGAATATCGCCTGCCGAAGCCGTTCGCCTGGCCCAAAGGCTATGCAACTGCGTTGGAGAAAACATCAGCGTGAATCACCCGGCCGGATCCTGGCCCATTACCGTCAGCATTGGCATCTGCGGTTATGACTGGAGAGCGCAGGAAGAAAGTGAAAAGGCGGTTCTTTTAAAGGCAGACAAAGCACTTTACGCAGCAAAGCGAAGCGGAAGAAACAAGGTTTGCGATTTTCAATCGATTTCAGCGGAAATCATTTAAGTGCCTCTGTCGATCCTGTTGCTTACCGACTTGGTGGAAGGTATATATTCGGGGGTGTCAATGCAGAAAATTGCCTTTTGACTACCTATTTTTGTTAATTGGCGCGCTGCACATTGCAAGCCTTTGTTGTCACCCTCCCAGTATCAGGCCGGGGCGAAAAGATCAAGCAAGAGTTCTTGAATGCGCGCATTTCAGGACCAATAAAAGGGCTCTATTAAGAGCCCTCTGGATTCATCCATACTCAGGCGGCAGTAGCCACCGCCGCTTCGTCGATCAGGGCGGCAACATCCACGGGCAAGGAGGCAAGGGAGGCATGGCTTGCATTGAGCGTCACCACTTTGCGGGCATTCATGCGCCCAGACATCCATTTCTGGTTTTCGGGGGCGATCATGTGATCCTGGCTGGAGACCTGGTACCAGGAGGGTTTGTGCTTCCAGGCAGGGTCGGTCACGGGGTCGCCAAAAGTCTTTGCCAGCGGCGCCTTCTGGGTTACGGCCATTACCAGGCCCTCTTCTGCGGAAAGATCCTGGCAGAAGCTCTCATGGAACTTGTCAGCCTTCAGCCACAGATAGCCATCGCTGTCAGGCGCCAGATTCGGTGCTGCAACGGGCAGGTGCTGCTGCGTGATGCCGCCCGGGCTTTCCCCGGCATCGGGGGCAAATGCCGCAATGTAGACCAGCGCCTTCACATCGGGATGGTTGCCCGCCTCGCTGATGACCGCGCCGCCATACGAGTGGCCTGCGAGCACCACCGGGCCATTGACCTGCGCAATCATCTTGCGTGTTCTTTCCGCATCGTCGGCGAGGGAGGTCAATGGGTTTTCCACTGCGCGGATGTCCGTGTAACCACGCCTGCTCAGCTCAAGTATCACCTTGGCCCAATGGGCGGCACCGCCCCAGAAGCCGTGCACTAGTATGACCGTTGGTTTGCTCATGGCGCTATCTCTCCCTTTCACTCGGGTGACCTGGGTTGGTGGAGGCTCTGGCACTGCCGCGCACCCAGCATGCGCGTCAGAACAGCCGCGAATGTCAGGCCCCATGATGGATGGACAGCGGCATCAGGTCAACTCGGTGCGGGAACCAGGTAAGTGTTCGAGGGCAAAAGAAAACCACCCGAAGGTGGTTGTCGTTTCAGACGGATTGCCTGCGGATTGCTCCGATGCCCAGCAGGGCAAGCAAGGCAGCCAGTCCCATCAAGGCCCACTCACCCAGCGTTGGAACATTGGCGGGTTGCGCAGGCGGTTTGGGAGGGGCGACGATCTTGCTGGATGCCGCACTGCAGGTTTCCGTGCCTGGTGAGGTGCCGGTCTTTGCGGCCGGGGTCACACAGTAGTAGAGGTACATGTCCGCATCTGCGGCCTGCAGCGTGTACGACGTGCTTGCCGCCGCGCCGCCCGTAGTGCCACTGGCGACGGTGGTGCCGTCGCCGGAGCTGGCAATCGATGCATTGGGGCTGGTGACGAACTTGAAGGCGGTTCCTGCGGGGTCTTCCACATCCGATTCGGTGTCCGCATAGGTGTAGGTTCCCGTCATGGTGGAGCCGACCTGGGTGGTTCCCGAGATGGCGGGCACTGCAGTGGGTGCAACATTCGGGGCACATGCATTGGTGCCGGAGATGGCTGCGGCAAATCCCATGAAGGGCCGGCTGCTCTTGACGTAGACGGTGAGGGTGTTGGCACCGGGCTGCCAGTCGGGCGAGGCCATGCTGGCAATCGTCAGCCAGCGGCCGGTGCCAAATCCGTTGTAGTTGAACTGGTTGGTTCCACCGGCTTGTGGCAAGCCCCAGGTGCCGGCCCCACGCGCGAGCTGTGATTTGCCGTTGATGAAGATATCGACGACGGAGTTGTCTGCGCTGTAGGTCATCGAGGGCTGAAAGCCGCCCAGGGAAACGGTGGATGCAAGATTGAACTGCACCTGGAAGAGCCCATCGATGTTGCCGAAGTTCGAGCCATCGGTGTAGGGCTGGCTGCCAAAGGCGTCCATGCCGATCCATTTGGCGGTGCTGCTGTTGGCGGGCGTGCTGCTCCAGCTTGCTGTAGGGCTGGTCACCAGCTTCGCAGCACCAAATGCGCCCCAGTTGACAGGATCGCTGCCGGAGTAGGTGGGCAGGTATTGAAACTTCCAGTTCAGGTCTGTCGCAGGGTCGCCTGCACTGGTCTGCCCCGTGTTGAGTTGCGCAACGGAATCGGGCTTGCAGTCGATCGTCGGCAGCACCTGGGCTTGAACCTGCCCGGCAAACCAGAGGCCCGCCAGCAAGGATGAGGCGGCCCATCTGGCGCTGGTCAATTTATTGATTCGCGACATTTATAGCCTTTATCTATTAAAAACAGAAAACCATTCTAAATATAAATTTGCAAAATTTATCTATGAAATTCAATCAATTCTTAACGACCAGGCTGGAGTGAGCAACGCGGCCGGCACTGGAACGGACGACGTGAGGGTATGGGTTTGCAGCAGCATTGCCGTTGAATGCCTCTCTGCAATGGGGCGCCGCCACACTGAAAAGCCCATGCGTGTCCTACGTGGGCAACGGTGAGGGCGCACTAGGATCTGGGGTCTGCTTGCAACTGGAGGGCGCTGCGCCATGAACCCCACCGATTCTGCCGTCACCGTGATCTGGAACACGATTGCCAAGGAACTGTCCGACCTGCCTGACCTGGAGCAGGCGACACGCATTGTCTTCAAGCTGGTACTGGCGGCGCTGTTGGGTGGCCTGCTGGGGTTTGAGCGCGAAGCCAGTGGCAAGGCGGCGGGTTTGCGCACGCATATGCTGGTAGCCATGGGGGCGGCCATGTTTTTGGCGATTGCGCAGTTGCTGGGCGTGAATGCGCAGGAGTCCAGCCGGGTGATGCAGGGCGTGATTGCGGGCGTGGGCTTCTTGGGCGCAGGGGCGATCCTGAAATCGTCCAAAGGCGGTGAGGAAGATGTGAAGGGGCTCACGACAGCGGCTGGCATCTGGTTCACCGCCGCCATTGGCGTCGCCGTCGGTGTCGGCGAGGAGTCTGCCGCCATCTTCTGCACGGTGATTGCGCTTATCGTGCTGATGGTGGTGCCCTGGCTCACCAAGGACCGTCGAACCAAAAAATAGAGCTTTACTTTGATTTATTCAGCTATTTGATATATAGCTAATATCGATGCTGGCTGGGCGCATGGCCTATGGTTTCGCAGAGTCCGAATTTTTCATGCGCCACCTTGATCAGGCACGGATTTTTTCTGCAGCCGACGCGAAGTTGGTCTACCGCGACAGGCGATATTCTTTGTTGCGGTACATTCTGAGGCAGGGGAAACCCCACTGGCCAGCCGTATAAAAATGACGGGCTGGGCTCGCTGAGTGAGGAGAAAATTCTGCTATGGGTTTCGTAATCGATCTGATTCTCGGTATTTTCGAATTTGTCCTGGATGTTCTGTTGCTCAGGCATCTGCGTGGTAAGGCAGGCCACGCCCCTCGCAGTGTGGCTGATGACGCCATGGCAGTTGCGCACTTCGACTATGTAACGCTGGTATGGGTGGCATTGGTCACCGTTGGGCTGATGTTCGTTCTGATTTTTGCTTTCGATGTGCCGGTGGCCTGGGGTATCGGTATCGGACTGGTCGTGGCTGCCGTCTGGGGATGCCGAAAGTACTACCAGCTGATCCGGCAGGAATAGCGACCTCGGTGACGATGGACTGCTTGGTGGCTGGTGGCTTTTGCGGCGTCACTCTGCTACAGCTGCGTGCGTCGTCATTTGTTGAATCTCGCACCAGACGCCAGTGCATTGGCAATCGCGCAATGCCGAAGAGCCTGAACACAGGGCATTGCCATTTTGCACTGAACGTACCGAATTCCGCCCACAGGGCATTGCAGTTGGTGTAAGGTTCGCCCCCTTGCTGTTTTCGATTGCGCCTTGCCATGACGGTGTCTGTTACTTCCTTCCCTGCCCTCGATGTTGCTGTTGTCGGCGGTGGCCCCGCAGGCCTGATGGCGGCGCACCGCCTTGCGACGCAAGGTCTGAATGTGACGGTGTTTGACGGCAGTGCATCGGTGGGCCGCAAGTTTCTGCTGGCGGGGCGCGGCGGCCTCAACCTGACCCATTCGGAGCCGGCCGAGCCCTTTGTCGGCCGTTACGGAACCCAGCAGGGCGTGGTGGGGGATTGGCTCAACGACTTTGGCCCGCAGCACGTGCAGGACTGGGCGCATGGCCTGGGCATTGAGACCTTTGTGGGCACGTCGGGCCGCGTCTTTCCCACCGATATGAAAGCGGCGCCATTGCTGCGCAGCTGGCTGGTGGCGATGCGCGCGGCCGGTGTGCGCTTTGCGATGCGCCACCGCTGGCTGGGTTTTGGCGAGAACAATGCCCTGCGCTTTGCCACGCCGGAAGGCGAGGCGGCGGTGCAGGCCCGCGCCACGGTGCTGGCCCTGGGCGGCGGCAGCTGGGCCCGGCTGGGCTCGGACGGCGCCTGGGTCCCGGTGCTGCAGAAGGCGGGTGTCGACGTGGCGCCACTGCAGGCGGCCAATTGTGGCTTTGAGGTGCGCATGCAGCGCGACGCCGGTGGCGCGCTGCAGGCCGGGTGGTCGCCATTTTTCAGCACCAAGTTCGCGGGCCAGCCTTTCAAGTCGGTGGCTATCACTTTTGATAGCAAGAGCGGCAGCCCGTTTGTGCGCAAGGGCGAGTTTGTGGCCACGGAGCAGGGGGTTGAAGGCAGTCTGGTGTATGCGGTCTCCAGCGCCTTGCGCGAAGCCATCCACGCCGAGGGCAGCGCCACGTTCACTGTCGATCTGCTGCCGCACCACAGTGCAGAGCGTGTGCTGGCCGAAGTGCGTCACCCGCGCGGCTCGCGCAGCCTTGCCAACCATCTCAAAGGCCGCCTGGGCCTGGATGGCATCAAGGCCGCGCTCTTGTTCGAGGTGCTGGGCAAGGACGGCATGCAGGACGCCGGGCGCCTCGCAGCAGCCATCAAGGCTGCCCCCATCACCGTGACGGCCACGCGACCCTTGGACGAAGCCATCAGTACTGCCGGCGGTGTGGCATTTGCGGGTTTGACGCCGGGTCTCATGTGCCAGGCCAAGCCGGGCCTGTTCTGCGCGGGCGAGATGCTCGATTGGGAAGCGCCCACGGGAGGCTATCTGCTGACCGCAGCCCTGGCCAGCGGCGTGCGCGCGGCGCAGGGCGTGGAGCAGTTCCTGGAAGGCCGCTGAACATGGGTGGTAGCCCCGCGCCGAGGATACGCGCATCTACTGCCGCCGACGGCGTCCGCGTGCTGCAGATCTGGCAGCGCGCGGTGGATGACAGCCACGATTTTCTGGCGGAGGCAGACCGCCATGCGATTGCACAGGAGGTGGCCGGTTTTCTGCCGCAGGCACCGCTTGTGCTGGCTGTGGATGCTGCCGTCCGGCCCCTTGGCTTCATGCTGCTGTCCAGCGGCCCTCTCGGAGGTCATATGGAAGCATTGTTCATCGACCCAGCCAGCAAAGGGCAGGGCGTGGGCACGCTCCTGGTACGCTGGGCGCTCGGTGTGTATCCGCGGCTGACGACCGATGTGAACGCGCAAAACCCCCAGGCCATGGCCTTTTACCGTGCGCTGGGTTTTGTGGAAACAGGCCGGTCTCCGCTGGATGGCCAGGGCCGCGCCTATCCGCTGGTACATCTGCGCCACCAGGGCTAACCCAGGGATTTGGCAGCCACAGCGACAGCGACAGCGGTTGGGAAAAGAATCGGCCTTTTGCGCGCGATGGGCAAGCGCTGAATGCTCATTGAATGATAGCGAAAGCGCCTGCAGTTACACCGCTGCCGCCAACCCATTCTTGAAATGCAGCTTCACGCAGGCCTGGGCGGCGCCAGGGTCGCGTGTGGCCAGTGCCTGCATCAGTTCGCGGTGCTCCTGCAAGGATTCCTCGATGCGGCCCGATTTGAACAGCGAGTTGTGGCGGTTGAGCTTCATCACCTTGCGCAGGTCGGCCACCATCTGGCTGAGCCACTTGTTGTCCAGCATCTCCAGCACGCGCATGTGAAAGCGCTCGTTGGCGTTGAAGAATTCGTCGCGATCGTCCACCGCCGCTTCCAGCGCGTCGTGCAGGGCCTGCAGCTCGGCAATCTGGGCATCGCTCGCGCCCCGGGCCAGTTCGGCGGAGGCGTCGCTCTCCAGCAGGGCCAGCAGGTGGTAGACCTGCAGCAGGTCCTTTTGCGAGACCTCAGTCACATAGGCGCCACGGCGCAGCTTCATCGTGACCAGGCCTTCCGTCGCCAATACCTTCAAAGCCTCGCGCAAAGGGGTGCGGCTGATGCCGATTTCCTCGGCAATCTTCAGCTCGTCAATCCAGCTGCCAGGAGGGAGCTGGTTGGCGAAAATACGCTGCCGCAGGAGCTCGGCAACGTCTTGGTACAGGGCGCGGGGCGCAAAGGTGGGGGTGTTCATCGGTAGGTGGATTGTACAGAAACTGCCCGAAATTCAAAATTCTGCATTCATAATTATGAATAATGTACACTTGCAGGATGGCACGGGATGGGCCACCATTCCGGGCGAGGCCTGCGCAGGCAACAGTGCAACTGCAGCGAATCCCTTCATGGGCCTTGCTCGCAGGTCTGAATAGACTGATCAACGGATACAAAGCTGAGACATGACTGATTCCGCAAAGCAAAACACCGCATCCGAGTTTGCCCAGGCCGACCTTGCCGCCTGGGAAAAAGCAGCCGCCAAATCGGCCCCCGGGGGCGACGTCGGGGCGCTGAACTGGGTGACGCCGGATGGAATCACCGTCAAGCCGCTCTATACCGCAGCCGATACTGCCGACCTGCCGTTTGCCGATACCCTGCCCGGTTTTGCGCCCTATATGCGGGGCCCGCAGGCCACGATGTACGCCGTGCGCCCCTGGACGATCCGCCAGTACGCGGGTTTTTCCACCGCCGAGGAATCCAACGCCTTCTACCGCAAGGCGCTGGCCGCCGGCGGGCAGGGCGTATCGGTGGCGTTTGACCTGGCCACGCACCGTGGCTACGACAGCGACCATCCGCGCGTGACCGGCGACGTGGGCAAGGCAGGCGTTGCGATCGACAGCGTGGAAGACATGAAGATCCTGTTCAACGGCATTCCGCTCGACAAGGTCTCCGTCTCGATGACCATGAACGGCGCCGTGCTGCCGGTGCTGGCGGGCTACGTGGTGGCCGCCGAGGAGCAGGGCGTGCCGCAGGACCAGCTCTCCGGAACGATTCAGAACGACATTCTGAAAGAGTTCATGGTGCGCAACACCTACATCTACCCGCCCAAGCCGAGCATGCGCATCATTGGCGACATCATCGAGTACACGAGCCAGAACATGCCCAAGTTCAACTCCATCTCGATCAGCGGCTACCACATGCAGGAGGCGGGCGCCAACCAGGCGCTTGAACTCGCTTTCACGCTGGCAGACGGCAAGGAATATGTGAAGACCGCCATTGCCAAGGGCATGGATGTGGACGCTTTTGCGGGCCGCCTCTCGTTCTTCTGGGCGGTAGGCATGAACTTCTACCTGGAAATCGCCAAGATGCGTGCCGCGCGCCTTCTGTGGTGCCGCATCATGAAGGGCTTTGACGCCAAGAACCCCAAGAGCCTGATGCTGCGCACGCACAGCCAGACCAGCGGCTGGAGCCTGACCGAGCAGGACCCGTACAACAACGTGGTGCGCACCACCATCGAGGCCATGGCTGCCGTGTTTGGCGGCACGCAGTCGCTGCACACCAATGCGTTGGACGAAGCCATCGCGCTGCCTACCGAGTTCAGCGCCCGCATTGCGCGCAACACCCAGCTCATCATCCAGGAAGAGACGCACATCACCAACGTGATCGACCCCTGGGCCGGCAGCTACATGATGGAAAAGCTGACCCAGGACATGGCGGACGCCGCCTGGAAGATCATCGAAGAGGTGGACGCCATGGGCGGCATGACCCAGGCCGTGGACAGCGGCTGGGCCAAGCTCAAGATCGAAGCCGCCGCCGCCGAGAAGCAGGCGCGTATCGATTCCGGCAAGGAAGTCATCGTCGGCGTCAACAAGTACAAGCTGGCCAAGGAAGACCCGGTCGACATCCTGGAAGTGGACAACGTCAAGGTGCGCGACAGCCAGATCGCGCGCCTCCAAAGCATCAAGGAAAAGCGCGATGCCGCCGCCGTGCAGCAGGCGCTGGATGCGCTGAGCGCTGCGGCGGAATCCGGCGAAGGCAACCTGCTGGGTCTGGCCATTGAGGCCGTGCGCCTGCGTGCCACGGTGGGAGAAGTCTCCGACGCGATGGAAAAATCCTTTGGCCGCCACCGCGCTGACACGCAAAAGGTGACGGGTGTGTACGCAGCCGCCTACGACTCCGCAGAAGGCTGGGACAAGCTCAAGGGCGAAATCGCCGCTTTTGCCGAGGCCGAAGGCCGCCGCCCGCGCGTGATGATCGCCAAGCTCGGCCAGGACGGCCACGACCGCGGCGCCAAGGTGGTGGCCACTGCCTTTGCCGACCTGGGCTACGACGTGGACATGGGCCCGCTGTTCCAGACCCCCGAGGAATGCGCGCGCCAGGCTATCGAGAACGACGTGCACGCCGTGGGCGTCTCGACCCTGGCTGCGGGCCACAAGACGCTGGTGCCCGCCATCATCGAAGAGTTGAGAAAGCAGGGCGCCGACGACATCATCGTCTTCGTCGGCGGCGTGATCCCTGCACAGGATTACGACTACCTGTACAACGCAGGCGTCAAGGGCGTCTACGGCCCCGGCACCCCCATCCCGGCCAGCGCCAAGGACGTGCTGGAGCAGATCAAGGCGAGCTTGACGGCTTGAGTGTTGATATATACCATTGATATATATCTTTGCTGAAGGAGCCTGCCATGTCTGATCTCGCCATCGCCAAAGTCTTCATGAACGGGCGCAGCCAGGCGGTTCGCCTGCCCAAGGAGTTCCGCTTCGATACCGACGAGGTGACGGTGGAGCGCCAGGCCGATGGCGCCGTGGTTCTGCGTCCGGTGCCTGCGGATGCCCATGCTGCATGGCTGGCCCGGCTGGACAGGGTGCTGGGCCGCTTTGAAGGCATGCCCGACGAGATCGAGCGCGACAAGACGCCGCCACGCGATGTCGGTTTTGATTGATTGCTTTCGCCGCACCTTGTCTCATGCCCCGCTATTACCTCGACACCAATATCTGCATCTATGCTTGGCATCGGCAGCACGCTGCCGTGCTGGCTCGCATGCGGGCTGTTGATCACACCAGCATGGTGATATCTGCGCTGGTGGCGGCGGAGCTGGCCAGCGGCGCTATGCGCAGCACGCATGCAGAGCGCAATCGTGTGTTGATGGAAGAAGCCTTGTCACTGTTTTCCATTGCGCCCTGGGGCGGTGATGCCATCTGGCATTACGGCGAGCAGTCCGCTCGCCTGCGCAAGGCGGGCACCCCCATCGGTGCCATCGATCTCATGATTGGATGCCAGGCCCTGGCCGACCCTGACGGCGTGCTGGTCACGCACAACGTGCGCGAGTTCGAGCGGATCGAAGGCTTGCGGATCGAGGACTGGATGGAGGCTGCCGAATGAGGCTTTTCTTTGCGCCTGTGGGACAGGACGATTTCGAAGCGCTGTTTGACCTGCGCATTGCTGCCATGCGCGAGAGCCTGGAGCGGTTGGGTATCTTCAATCTGGACAATGCCCGCAAGCGCTTTGCTGGCCAGTTCGATCCGCAGTACATGCAGCACATCTGCGCAGACCTTGAGGATGGTCAAGGCCCGCAGCGTGCTGGCTTGCTGACGGTGGTTCCCTGTGACGATGGCCGCACCAAGCTGCAGCATCTGTATTTGTTGCCCGCCTATCAGAACCGCAGGATTGGCGATTGGGCGATGCAGCAGGTGCAGAGCCAGGCGCGGCGCGATGGACGGGCTGTATGGCTGGAAGTGCTGAACCAAAGCGATGCCATCCGGTTCTACGAACGCCACGGCTTTGTGCAGACGGGTGGCGATCCGATCGACCTGCTGTACCAGTGGAGCCCGGTGTAGGGACAGTTGAACATGGTGTTTGCTATAAAAATGATTGTTGATTGCGCCCTGCAGGTAAGCGCTGATAGCCAAATTGGTACAAAGGTGGCGGCATGGGTGCAGAGGTGACCGAGCGCGTTGCCGCCATCACGCAAGACGCCAACCGCGCGCTGCAGCGCCGCGCCATGGCCAAGGCGATCACCTTGCTGGAATCGACCCGCGCCGACCACCGCGCGCAGGGCGATGAACTGCTGACGGCCTTGCTGCCCTTTACAGGCAGGTCGTTCCGCCTGGGCATCAGCGGCGTGCCGGGCGTGGGCAAATCCACCTTCATCGAAACCCTGGGGCTGTACCTCATCGGCAAAGGGCTGCGCGTGGCCGTGCTGGCTATCGATCCGTCATCTACGGTATCGGGCGGATCCATTCTGGGCGACAAGACGCGTATGGAGCAGCTGTCGATGCGGCCCGAAGCCTATATTCGCCCCAGCCCGTCGAGCGGCACCCTGGGCGGTGTGGCCGAGAAGACGCGCGAGGCCATGCTGGTGTGCGAGGCAGCGGGCTATGACGTGGTGATTGTCGAGACCGTGGGCGTGGGCCAGAGCGAGATTGCCGTGCACGGTATGACGGACATGTTCTGCGTGCTGCAGCTGCCCAATGCGGGAGACGACCTGCAGGCCATCAAGAAGGGCGTGATGGAGCTGGCCGATCTGGTGGTCATCAACAAGGCCGATATCGACCCCAACGCCGCAACGCGCGCGCAGGCCCAGATCACCTCCAGCCTGCGCCTTCTGGGGATGCATGGCAATCCGGACCACGCTAACAGCGGCGCGCTGTGGCAACCCCGTGTAGTGCAGATCAGCGCCTTGCTGGGCCAGGGCGTGGAAGGCTTCTGGGAGGCGGTCGAGACCTACCGCAGCCTGCAGACCGGCAATGGTCGCCTGCAGTTGCGCCGCGAAAAGCAGGCCCTGGCCTGGATGTGGGAGCGCATCGACCATGGGCTCAAGCTCGCCTTCCGCGAGCATCCTGCCGTGCGCGATATGCTGCCCCAGGTACAGCAGGAGGTGGCACAGGGCCGACTGGCCGCTTCTACCGCAGCAAGAAATCTGCTTACTGCGCAATCCAGTATTGCGCATCAAGCTATCAAAACATGAGTAAAACCGATTGAACCCGATTGAACGAGGCCCTGGCCTCCATCAAGACACAGAGACAACCCAGCAAGCTTCAGAGGATTGAACATGCAAGACATCTTGGTACAACTGGAGAAAAAGCGCGAACTCGCCCGCCTGGGCGGGGGCCAGAAGCGCATCGACGCGCAGCACAAGAAAGGCAAGCTCACGGCGCGCGAGCGCATCGAGCTGCTGCTGGACGACGGCACCTTCGAAGAGTGGGACATGTTTGTGGAGCACCGCTGCACCGACTTCGGCATGGCCGAGCAGAAGATCCCGGGCGACGGCGTAGTCACTGGCTACGGCATGATCAATGGCCGTCTGGTCTTCGTTTTCAGCCAGGATTTCACGGTGTTCGGCGGCGCGCTGTCCGAAACCCATGCCGAGAAGATCTGCAAGGTGATGGACCAGGCCATGAAGGTGGGTGCGCCGGTGATCGGCCTCAACGATTCGGGCGGCGCGCGCATCCAGGAAGGCGTTGCGTCGCTGGGCGGCTATGCGGATGTGTTCCAGAAGAATGTGCTGGCCTCGGGCGTGGTGCCGCAGATCAGCATGATCATGGGCCCCAGCGCAGGCGGCGCGGTGTACTCGCCCGCGATGACGGACTTCATCTTCATGGTCAAGGATAGCTCCTACATGTTCGTGACCGGCCCCGAAGTGGTCAAGACCGTGACGCACGAAGAGGTGACCGCCGAGGAACTGGGCGGCGCCATCACCCACACCACCAAGAGCGGCGTGGCCGACATGGCGTTTGACAACGACGTGGAAGCGCTGATGATGTTGCGTCGCCTCTACAACTACCTGCCGCTCAACAACCGCGAAAAGGCGCCCGTGCGTGCCAGCACCGACCCGGTGGGCCGCGCCGAGATGTCGCTCGACACCCTGGTGCCCGAGAACCCGAACAAGCCCTATGACATGAAGGAGCTGATCCTCAAGACCGTGGACGATGGCGACTTCTTCGAGCTGCAGCCCGAATACGCCAAGAACATCCTGATCGGCTTTGCCCGCATGGCGGGGCAGACCGTAGGCATTGTCGCCAACCAGCCGCTGGTGCTGGCGGGCTGTCTGGATATCAAGAGCTCCATCAAGGCGGCGCGCTTTGTGCGCTTCTGCGATGCCTTCAACATTCCCGTCGTCACCTTTGTGGATGTGCCCGGCTTCATGCCCGGCACCTCGCAGGAATACGGCGGCATCATCAAGCACGGCGCCAAGCTGCTGTACGCCTATGCCGAGTGTACGGTGCCCAAGATCACCGTGATCACCCGCAAGGCCTATGGCGGCGCCTACGACGTGATGGCCTCCAAGCACCTGCGTGGCGACGTGAACCTGGCCTGGCCGCACGCCGAGATTGCCGTGATGGGCGCCAAGGGTGCGGTGGAAATCATCTTCCGCGAAGACAAGAACGACCCGGCAAAGCTGGCGGCCCGCGAAGCCGAGTACAAGGCCCGCTTTGCCAACCCGTTCGTGGCGGGTGCGCGCGGCTTCATCGACGATGTGATCCAGCCGCACGAAACGCGCAAGCGCATCTGCCGCAGCCTGGAGATGCTCAAGAACAAGCAGCTCGAAAATCCGTGGCGCAAGCACGGCAATATTCCGCTGTAAGGCACCAGGCGGGCTAGCATGCGTACCTCCTGGGTTCCTGTCGCTGTGGCTGCCGCTCTGGCTTTGGGCCAGGGGCACAGCCATGCGCAAGCGCCTGCCTTGCCGGACATGGCCCGGCGCGGCGTGCAGTGCCAGTTGGTGGAAGAGGCCTTGTTTGCGCTGGCGCAGATCGGCTCACGCGATGGGCCTGACTCGCTTGCAGTGCAAAGCGCAGAGCGGTTGCGCGCTGCCATGCAGCCTGAAACCCTGCGCCTGTACGAATCGCTGGCCAAGGGTTACCCGGGCAGCGATGCCTACGACAACGGGGCCGAGGCTTACACAGCGGCCGTGGGCCTGTACGTGGACCGAGCCCTGCGCGCCTGCGCACAGGCCTGGTTTGCCGATGCCGGTGCGCAGCGGGTGGAGGCCTGTGCCAAGGCCAACCTCTCGGGTGCTGCGGTTGCCAGCAGCCGGCGGCGTGACATCGCGCCTGCGCAAGCCTTGCAGACCGCACAGAAGGTGGCGCCTGTGGGAGAAGCGCTGGCGAGGCAGCTGGTGGATTACTTCTACCAGTTTCCTGCAGATGCCTATGCGCAGCCCCAAGGCGCCACGCGCATCAGCGGCGGCGCCAAGGAGCAGTGCCTGAGCGGCGCCTGGCCATCAACGAATGCGCGCCAGCCAGCTGCGCAGCACTGACGCCACCATGCCATACCCGCAACGCCTCCATCCAGTGCACAAACGCCTTTTCAGGCGCAGCTTTGTACCTGCGCTGCTGGTGTGCGCGCTGGCCTTTGGTAGCCTGCCCGCACATGCTCAGCCCCAGCCAGGTGCCCAGCGCAGCTTGCCATTGGCAGAGGGTGTTTTGCTGGATATGGGGCCGCTTGCCAACAACGAAGGCAAGGGCGGGCGGCTGTGGGCGGAGGCCGCCGCGCAGGGCAGCCACGCCGCCGATGCCTGCCGCCCCAAGGCCCTGCATGTGCTGGTGGATGTGCACGAGTCGCTGGCGTCGGAAGTGGTTGCCCGCCAATGGCTCCAGGCTGCACACCACCATTGGCAAAAGCTGTGCCCGGCAGCGCAGGGCGTGGGCCTGGTGCGCCTGATGGTGTACCAGGGCTTTGAGCTGGTGCCGGATGCCGATGGCAACCTGCCCACGCCCACGGTGCGCGCCACGGCATCGCTGCAGGGCAGGGAACTGCTGTTCCAGCAATACAGCAACAATGCCACCAGCCTGCAGCGACAGAACGCGGGCCAGCCCGACCAGCGCAAGGAATACGGTGCCAACGCGGCTCGCCTGCAGGCGATGGTGCGCAAGTACGATGCGCGGCGTGTGGCAGACCTGCAGGCCGTCGACAAGAGCGGTGCGCGCTGGCAGGGCCAGGTGCTGCTGGTGGGGGTGCGGCCCGAGCGCGTGCTCTCGCGCAGGGCTGCCACCGTGCGCTCGGCGCACCGCGAAGGCTGGGATGTGACCGAAGCACTGGCCGAAGGTGCCGAAATTGCCAAGTGGGGCAAGGACAGCCGCATGCTGGCCGTCAAGGTCAAGGGCCGCTCGACCGATGTGCGCACGCAGGACCGCATGATCCTGCAGGTGCTGGGCAGCCAGGTCTGCAGCGATCTGGATTGTGAAGACTACCTGCTCATGCCCGGCGGGCAATGGGCACACAACAAGGCGCTGCCCTGAAATGGGCAGAAGACATTGATTCCAAATTTCATCAGAGAGACGAAGCACCATGTTTACCAAAATCCGCATTGCCAACCGCAGTGAAAACGGCTGCCCGGCAGGCGTTTCTGTCCAAGACGTTTCTGTCAGTTGCTGGATGGAGCCAGCGAGGCTGGCTTCTGCTTCTGCACGCCCTATCGTTTAAAGGTTTAAAGGAATACAAGCATGTTTACCAAGATCCTGATCGCGAATCGTGGAGAGATTGCGTGCAGAGTCATTGCGACGGCCCGCAAGATGGGCATCAAGACGGTCGCCGTCTACTCCGATGCCGACAAGGACGCCCGCCATGTGAAGCTTGCTGACGAGGCCGTGCACATTGGCGCTGCGCCCAGCCGCGAGTCGTACCTGGTGGCAGACCGCATCATCGCAGCCTGCAAGCAGACCGGTGCGCAGGCCGTGCACCCGGGCTATGGCTTTCTGAGCGAGAACGAGGCCTTTGCCAAGCGCTGTGAGGACGAGGGCATTGCCTTCATCGGCCCCAAGGCGCATTCGATTGCCGCCATGGGTGACAAGATCGCCTCCAAGAAGCTGGCGGGCGAGGCCCAGGTCAACACCATTCCCGGCTACAACGACGCCATCGACACCGCCGAGCACGCGGTGGAAATCGCCAAGGGCATCGGCTACCCGGTGATGATCAAGGCCTCTGCCGGCGGCGGCGGCAAGGGCCTGCGCGTGGCCTACAACGACAAGGAGGCGCTTGAAGGCTTCACCGCGTGCCAGAACGAGGCGCGCAACAGCTTTGGCGATGACCGCATCTTCATCGAGAAGTTCGTGCAGGAGCCGCGCCATATCGAAATCCAGATTCTGGGCGACAGCCACGGCAATGTGGTGTACCTGAACGAGCGCGAGTGCTCCATCCAGCGCCGCCACCAGAAGGTGATCGAAGAGGCGCCATCGCCCTTCATCAGCGAAGCCACCCGCAAGGCCATGGGCGAGCAGGCCGTGGCGCTGGCCAAGGCCGTCAAGTACCAATCGGCCGGCACGGTGGAGTTCGTCGTCGGCAAGGACCAGGATTTCTACTTTCTGGAGATGAACACCCGCCTGCAGGTGGAGCACCCGGTGACCGAATGCATCACCGGCCTCGATCTGGTCGAGCAGATGATCCGCGTGGCAGCGGGCGAGAAACTCGCCATCACCCAGGCCGATGTGAAGCGCGACGGCTGGGCCATCGAATGCCGCATCAACGCCGAAGACCCGTTCCGCAACTTCCTGCCGTCCACCGGGCGCCTTGTGCGCTTTGCGCCTCCCGAGCAATCCATGTGGCAGGCCGATACCGAGCACCTGCACGGCGTGCGCGTGGATACGGGGGTGTACGAAGGCGGCGAGATTCCGATGTTCTATGACTCGATGATCGCCAAGCTCATCGTGCACGGCAAGGACCGCAATGACGCCATCGCCAAGATGCGCGAGGCGCTCAATGGCTTCGCCATCCGCGGCATCAGCAGCAACATCCCATTCCAGGCTGCACTGCTGGCGCACCCCAAATTCGTTTCGGGCCAGTTCAACACCGGCTTCATTGCCGAGCACTACAGCCACGGCTTCCATGCCGAAGACGTGCCGCATGACGACCCCAATTTCCTGGTGGCGCTGGCCATGTTCCGCAACCGCCGCTACCGTGCGCGCGCTTCCACCATCTCGGGTCAGATGCAGGGCCACAACGTGCAGGTGGGCCACCGCTACACGGCCGTGGTGCTGGGCGCGGAAGGGCAGCACCGTTATGTGAGCGGCGAGGTGACCGATTTTGACGCCGAGGCCCGCGTATGCAAGGTCGTCATTGACGGCAAGACCTACGAAATGCGCAGCAATGCCGAAATCCGCGATCTGGTGGTGCGCGGCAGCTGCAACGGCCAGCCTTTTACCTGCCAGATCGAGCGCGGCACGCCCAAGAACCCGCTGGCGCTGCGGGTGATCCACAACGGCACCCAGCTCGACATTCTGGTGCTGTCCGAGCTGGGTGCTGATCTGTACAAGCTCATGCCCTACAAGGCGCCGCCCGATCTGTCCAAGTTTCTGCTCTCGCCCATGCCGGGCCTCTTGGTTGATGTGGCGGTGCAGCCCGGCCAGAAGGTGCAGGCGGGCGAAAAGCTGGCCGTCATCGAAGCCATGAAGATGGAGAACATCCTGTTTGCCACGCAGGATGGCGTGGTCAGCAAGATCAGCGCGGGCAAGGGCGATTCGCTGGCGGTGGACGACATCATTCTGGAATTCGAATAATCCGCGTCTGTGCTCAGGCAACACCCGCTGCACGCCAGCGGGTGTTTTTTTGGCCCGCACTATTGCGCCTTGATGCTATGATTTTTGGTGCTTTGGCGCATAGTGGACGAGCGCTGGAGGCCTGTTTTTGATGAAGGATGCGATGACTTTCTTACCAAGGGCGGCGGTTGCCCTCGTGGCCGCAGTGCTGCTGGCGCTGGGCGTGGTGCCGCTCGTGTCGGGGCATTTTCACCTGGGGGTAGTGGTGCCGGTGCTGCTGGGTGCAACTGGCCTGTTGCTGGCATGGCGGTGGCAGGCGGTGCAGCGCTGGCGTGCGGCGCGGCCCTGGCATGCCACGGTGTGGCGGCTGGGCTGGATCGGGCTGGCAGTCTGGGTGGTGAGCGTGGGCTGGCTCTGGAGCCTGCTGGCCGGTGTGGGGCTCGCACCCCAGGCGGTGCCGCCCGTGGGGGCCATCGTGGTGCTGGGCAGCGGCACGCAGGACGGGCAACCGCGCCCGGCACTGGCCATGCGGCTCGACACCGCTGCCGCGCTGGCGCGGCTGCAACCGCAGGCTGTCGTGGCGGTCACTGGCGGGGTGGATTTTGGCGAGACCGAGAGCGAAGGCATCGTCATGGCGCGCTACCTGGCTGCCCAGCACGGCATGCCCATGGCCACCATGGTGGTGGAAGAGGTCAGCACCAGCACCGAGCTGAACCTGGCGCTCACCAAGCCCTTGCTGCAGGCGCGCGGTGTGGACCTGAGCCAGCCGATAGCCATCGTCAGCAGCGATTTCCACCTGCGGCGCGCGCTGCGAATCGCCCACCGCCAGGGTTTTGCGCAGCCCGTGGGCGTGGCAGCGCCGACGCCGCCGCTCACCCGCTTCAACGTATGGCTGCGGGAGTACTTTGCCATGGCCAGCAGTTGGGCGCTTGCGGAGTGGTGAGCGGCAGCGGCGGGCCATTCCCAGCCACCTTGCTTCCCTTGCCCTGCTGGGTTAAACTTGGTTTTATCTATTCAATTATCTATTCATAAATTAATTCATGGATGGGTTGAATACTACACACCAAGCCCATGCAGCCTTCCCCAATCTCCCACGCAGACCACATCCGTCTGCTGCTGCGCGACGGCCCGCAGACAGCGCGCTACTTGGCTGAGCGGCTCGCGATCAGCCAGCCGACCTTGTCGCGCGCGCTCGCAACGCTGGAGCCGGAACTGGTGCGCATCGGTGCCGCAAGATCTATTCAGTATGCATTGCGCGATGGCTCCCGCTCTGTGCTTGATGCTCCCATCTACCGTGTAGATACGGCTGGGCGCGTGGGTGAACTGGGCCGGCTGGTAGCGGTGCGGGCAGAAGGCTTTGTGATGCAGCAGACCGATGGCAAGGCGCTGCACAGCGAGGGCTTGCCTTGGTGGCTCTACGACATGCGCCCGCAAGGCTATCTGGGCCGAGCCTTTTGTCGCAACCATGGTGGGGCCCTGTCGCTGCCTGAAAACCTCACATCGTGGGGCGATAGTCATGTGCTGCAGGCTCTGCAACAGCACGGAGCGGATCTGGCAGGCAACCTGCTGGTGGGCGAGCGTGCGTTCCAACAGTTCATGAACTCTGTTCCGTTGGAGGCCATTGCCGCTGCCGACAGGCCGGCGCACTACAGTGCACTGGCTGCTGCCGCGGCGCGGGGCGAAGTGGCTGGCTCATCTGCAGCGGGAGAACAGCCCAAGTTCACCGCGTTCGCACAGCCGGGACCGGGTGAGGACGCCGCGCATGTGATCGTGAAGTTCTCCGAGCTGCAGAACAGCCCGGTGAGCGAGCGCTGGCGCGATCTGCTGCTGGCGGAACATCTGGCGCTGGAAGTCTTGCGCGCCAATGGGATTGCCGCTGCGCAGACCCGGATCATCGACCACGCCGGACAGCGGTTTCTGCAGGTGCAGCGATTTGACCGGGTCGGGCCGCAGGGGCGCCGAGCGCTGCATTCGCTGACGGCGCTGGATGCCGAATTTGTTGGTAGTGCGGGGCGCTGGCCTGATATTGCGCAGGCTCTGGCCCAGATCAAATGCATCGACGCTGTGGCTGTGCAGGGTGCCGCGCTGCTGTGGGCGTATGGGTACCTGATTGGCAATACCGATATGCATGCGGGCAATCTGTCGTTCATGGCAGAAAATGGCCGCCCCTACGCATTGGCGCCTGCCTATGACATGACGCCCATGGCCTTCGCGCCGCTGAGTGGCGGAGGACTGCCTCAATCCCTGGCAGAGCCCGTCATTGCTGCACAGGTGCCCGCTGCCGTGTGGCAGCAGGCCTTGCCGCTGGCGCAGGCTTTTGTGGCCCAATTGCAAGCCCACACGGATTTCAGCCTTGGCTTTGCGCCATGCATCACGGCCTTGCAAGTCCATGTGCAAACGGCAGCGCAGCGTATCGAGAGGCTGGCGTAAGGGGGCGGTTTGGGGGATGGGGTGTGCATCCCTTTCGGCTCGCTGCCACAGCGGCTGCAAGCCAGTGCGCTAGCTGCTTTGCCTCTGCACCAGGGTGTAGCCCAGATCCAGCCGGGGTTGGGGCACGGACTGCCCGCGCATCAGTTGCAGCAGCATGGTGGCGGCCTGTTCGCCCACGGTACTGCGGGGTGTGCGGATGGTGGTGAGAGGCGGCACCATCTGGTCGCTGCCGGGCAGGTCGTTGAAGCCGGCAATGGCAATCTGCCCTGGCACCTGCAGCCCCAGACGGGTAGCGGCGAGCAGGGCGCCTTGGGCAATGTCGTCGTTGCAGAAAAAGATGGCATCCACCGCAGGCTGGGTGCGAACCACCTGCTCGAAAAGCTGGGAGCCCAGGGCGAGGGAGGAGCGTTCGGGGTTCAGGATTTCCAGCGACGGATCGTAGAGGCCCGCAGCTTGCAGCGCGAGGCGGTAACCCGCCAGGCGCTGGAGCACGCGGGCATCGAGCTGCGCGCCGCAGAACGCGATCCGCCGGTAGCCTCTCTCCAGCAGGTGCCGGGTGATGGCGGCGCCCGCATCGGTCTGCGAGAAGCCGACGCTGTAGACGGGACCGAGAGCGGCTGCGACTTCTGGGTTGGTGCCGATGCCATGTGGAGCCGGATCGTGCAACTCCATCACATGCACGCGCGCAATGGCACTGGCAGCCAGCAGCTGCCCCGCGCCCGGGCTGCGGTCAAAGCCTGTCAGCAGCAGGCCCGCAGGGCGCATGGGTAGGTAGGCGCGCAGCAGTTGCTCTTCTTCGGCACTGTCGTAATGGGTCACGCCGATCAGCATATGGTGGCCTGCGGCAAACAGCACCTTGTGCGCGGCTTCCAGCAGATCGACAAACAAGGTGTTGGACAGCAGCGGAATCAGCACCAGCACCTGCGTGCTCTTTTGCGAGGCGAGGGCGCGCGCCGCCGGGTCTGGCACATAGCCCATGCGCTCGGCCACAGCGCGCACCTTGTCGACCAGCGCCGCATCCACGCGCCGCTCGCCACGCAGGGCGCGCGAGACGGTGATCGGGCTCACGCCGGCTTCGGCAGCAACATCGCTCAAGGTGATGCGGCCGCTGGCACGGGAGCGCCGGGCTTCTTTGTCGGTGGCAGATAGGGGCTGAGAGGCCGCTGGGGCCGGCTTGGCGGGCAAGGGATTCTCCTAGGTCTGGCGCGTTGTTATGCGGATATGATAGCGCTATCCCAATCTTTTCGATACAGGGTTTGCATTGGCTTGAGGCGAATTTTCGTGTACTTGCAGAAGTGCCGATTTTTCCATGATATCAAGGCATTGCATTTATTTTTGACTGCTTTGGATAGCGCTATCCGGATGACCGAGAACACCATTCCTGCTCCCTTTCACCCCATTGCCCTGGTTGTCATGGGTGTGTCAGGCTGCGGCAAATCCAGTGCGGGGGAGGCCATTGCGCAGCAACTGGGCTGGCAACTGGTGGAGGGCGATACCTACCATGCTCCCGAGAGCGTTGCCAAGATGGCCGCAGGCATTGCGCTGACCGATGCCGACCGCGAAGGCTGGCTGGGGCGGCTGGCGGCCCTGCTGGCCGCTGCCGATGCGCAGCACGGCGTGGTGCTGACCTGCTCGGCCCTCAAGCGCAAGTACCGCGACCAGCTGCGTTCCGCCCAGCCTGGCTTGGGCTTTGTGTTTCTGGATCTGGATTACGAAACGGCCCTGGCTCGTGTACAGACGCGGGGCGGGCATTTTTTCTCGCCAGAGTTGGTGGCCAACCAGTTCGCCACCTTGCAGGACCCGCGTGCCGAGCCCGATGTGCTGACCTTGAAGGCGACCGAGCCGCTGGCAGAAATCGCCCGGGCCACGCAGCAATGGGTCAACGCCATGCCGTTGGCCCAGCCGTGAAAGCAGTGAACCCACCTAAGAATCAATCACAGGAGACTGACGATGACAACCCCTGACCAGGAAGCGAAAAAGCCCAAGCCGCGCATCCAGCGGATGGCAGAAGCCCTGATGGTGCTGGCGTTGGCGGGCATGGTGATCGCCGTGTTCGTCAACGTCGTTCTGCGCTATCTCTTTCATACCAGCATCGTGTCGTACGAAGAGGTATCGCGCCTGCTGTTTGTCTGGCTGGTAGCCATCGGCGCGATTGTTGCGGCATTTGAAGGCGCGCACCTGGGTTTCGATCTGGTGACTTCGCGCGTCGGCCCCGGCACGCGCAAGGCCCTGTTCTGGGTGTCGCAGTTCCTCATCGCCGCTTGCATGCTGATGCTGCTGTGGGGATCGTGGGAGCAGGTGGTGGCAGGCTGGAGCAGCTACAGCACCGTGCTGGGCTACCCGCTCGCCCTGGGCGCGGCGGCAACCCTGGTGCTGTCCGTGGGCATGCTGGTGGTTGTGGCGCGCGATGCGCTGCGCGGCGGCCCGGCGCAGTCGGCTGACGCCGTGGTGGAATAAGGAGCGCAGCCATGGTCGTGACCCTGATTTTTCTCTCGGTGCTGATTGGCGGCATGGTGATCGGCATGCCGATTGCACACGCTCTGGTGCTGACCGGCGTGGCGCTGATGTGGCACCTGGATTTCTTCGATACCCAGTTGCTCGCGCAGAACCTGCAGGCCGGGTTTGACAATTTCCCGCTGCTGGCGGTTCCGTTCTTCATTCTTGCGGGTGAATTGATGAATGCCGGCGGCCTGTCGCGCCGCATCATTGCGCTGGCGCAGGCCTTTGTCGGCCACATCCGTGGCGGGCTGGGCTATGTGGCCATTGGCGCGGCAGTGCTGCTGGCCTCGATGAGCGGCTCGGCCATTGCCGATACTGCGGCGCTTGCCACCATTTTGCTGCCGATGATGCGCGACCAGAAGTACCCCGACAGCTACAGCTCGGGCCTACTGGCCTCGGGCGGCATCATTGCGCCCATCATCCCGCCATCCATGCCTTTCGTGATCTATGGGGTGACCACCAACACCTCGATCAGCAAGCTGTTCCTCTCGGGCGTGGTGCCGGGCCTCATCATGGGCGTGTTCCTGGTGGGCGCCTGGTGGAAGATTGCTGCCAAGTATGACCTGCGCTCCGGCGAGCGGGTGGAATGGGGCGCACGCATGAAGGCACTGGCCAAGAGCTTCTGGGCCATGATGATGCCCGTCATCATTCTGGGCGGGCTCAAAGGGGGCGTTTTCACCCCGACCGAGGCGGCCGTGGTGGCTGCCGTGTACGCGCTGTTCGTCTCGATGGTGGTGTACCGCGAGATGAGCTGGTGCAAGCTGTATGAGGTGTTTCTGGCCGCTGCCAAGACGACGGCGGTGGTGATGTTCCTGTGCGGCGCAGCCACCGTCACGGCCTACATGATCACGCTGGCCGATTTGCCCAACATGTTGGCCGACAGCTTCTCGGGCCTGCTGGGGCAGCCGATGCTGTTCATGGCGGTGATGATGATTTTCCTGCTGGTGGTGGGAACGGCCATGGATCTGACGCCAACGATCCTGATCTTCGGCCCCGTGTGCGCGCCGCTGGCTGCCAAGGCCGGTATCGATCCGGTGTACTTCGGCTTCATGTTCATCTATGTGGGCTGCATCGGCCTCATCACACCGCCCGTGGGCACGGTGCAGAACGTGGTCGCAGGCGTGGGCAGGCTGCGCATGGAGGTGGTCATCAAGGGCACCACGCCGTTCCTGCTGGCCTATGTATTCCTGGCGGCCCTCCTGGTGGTGTTTCCGCAGATCGTGACCGTGCCGCTCAAGTGGATGCATTGACAACGGCTTTTTTACTATTTATTTGATAGCTGGTGGCGCCCGAATGTAGGGCACTGAAGCCCCGTTTTATTTCAATCTTGGTTCAAACCCGGGCTGCGTGCCCAACAAGAAGGAGACAGGTATGCGTATCCAATTTTCCAAGCTGGCCATGGTGGGTGCCCTCGCGGGCCTGATGGCTGCGGGCGCGGCCACGCAGGCGCTCGCCCAGGATTTCAAGCCTCGCATCGTGCGCTTTGGCTATGGCCTGGTGGAGGATTCCAACCAGGGGCGCGCGGCGCGCTTCTTTGCGCAGGAGGTCGAGAAGGCATCGGGCGGCAAGATGAAGGTGCGCGCCATCGGCAATGCATCGCTGGGGTCAGACACGCAGATGCAGCAGGCGCTGATTGGCGGTGCGCAGGAGATGATGGTGGGCTCGACCGCCACCCTGGTGGGTCTCGCGCCCGAGATGGCGGTGTGGGACACGCCGTTTCTCTTCAGCAACGTGAAGGAAGCGGACGCCGTGCTGGACGGCCCGGTGGGTGAAAAGGTCAAGGCGACGCTGGAGCCCAAGGGCATGGTCGGCCTCGTGTACTGGGAAAACGGCTTTCGCAACCTGACCAACAACAAGCGGCCAATCGCCAAGCTGGAAGACCTGCAGGATGTGAAGCTGCGTGTAATGCAGAACAACGTGTTCCTCGACAGCTTCAAGGCCCTGGGCGCCAACGCCGTGCCGCTGCCATTCTCCGAACTCTTCACCGCGCTGGAAACCAAGGCGGTGGACGGCCAGGAAAATCCGTACAACACCGTGCTGTCAAGCAAGTTCTACGAAGTGCAGAAGTACCTGACCGTTTCCAACCACGTCTACAGCCCCTGGATCCTGACGGTGAGCAAGAAATGGTGGGACGGCCTGAGCGCCGCCGAGAAGAAGGTGCTGCAGGACGCTGCCATCAAGAGCCGTGATTTCGAGCGCAAGGACACCCGCGACGAAGCCGCCAAAGCCCTGGCAGACATCAAGACCAAGGGCATGCAGGTGAACGAGTTGCCCGCCGCAGAGGCCAACCGCATGCGTGACAAATTGACGTCGGTCAATGCAGGTATTGCCAAGACCGTGGGGCAGGGCACCTGGGATGCCGTGCAAGGCGCCGTCAAGCAGGCGCGCGATGCAAAATAAATAGCAAAAATATGCGCCTGCGCACATTGTGTAAGGCGCGTATGCTATAAAAATAGACAAAACCAAGCGCAGCGCAGACTGCGCCTTGAACGCGGAGGGTGTGCTGGCGGTCTGTGCGCAAGGTACAGGCCACCCAGAGCCCGTAAGGAGACCGCGGACACGCCCCTACAAAGGAAATCCCCATGACGCCACTCCACCCGATTCTCCAAGAGGTCACCGACCGCATTCGCAGCAAGAGCGCAGCCACGCGCGGCGACTATCTGGCCCAGGTGGATGCGATGGCTCAGCGCCCCCCGCAGATGCGCTCCATGGGCTGCGCCAACGTGGCGCACGCAGTGGCAGGTCTGCCGGGCAAGGACAAGATCCGCATCGTCGAGGAAAAGGGGCCCAATGTCGGCATCGTCACGGCGTACAACGATGTGCTGTCGGCCCACGCACCGTTTGCCGGCTACCCCGACATTCTGAAAGACGAAGCGCGCCGCCACGGAGCCACCGCCCAGGTGGCGGGCGGCGTGCCAGCCATGTGCGACGGCGTGACGCAAGGCATGCCGGGCATGGAGCTGTCGCTCTTCAGCCGCGACACCATTGCCATGGGTACCGCCGTGGCGCTGACGCACGACACCTTTGATGCCGCGCTGATGCTGGGCGTGTGCGACAAGATCGTGCCCGGCCTGCTCATCGGCGCGCTGCACTTTGGGCACCTGCCGATGGTGTTCGTGCCTGCGGGACCGATGAAATCGGGCCTGTCCAACGGCGACAAGGCCAAGGTGCGAGAACTCGCAGCCCAGGGCCTGGTGGGCCGTGAAAAATTGCTGGAGGCCGAAATGGCCGCCTACCACGACGCGGGCACCTGCACCTTCTACGGCACTGCCAACAGCAACCAGATGCTGCTCGAAGCCATGGGCCTGCATGTGCCCGGTACCGCCTTCGTCAACCCGGAGGACGGCGAGCGCGAACTGCTGACGCGCGAAGCCATGCGCACCGTGCTGGGCATCACCCACGGCAAGCGTTTTGCGCCCATCGGCCGCGTGGTGGATGAGCGCTGCATCGTCAACGCCATGGTGGCGCTGTTGGCAACGGGCGGCTCCACCAACCACCTCATCCACTGGGTGGCGGTGGCGCGTGCAGCGGGCATCGTCATCGACTGGAACGATTTTGAGCAATTGTCGTCGGTGGTGCCGCTGCTGGCGCGCGTGTACCCCAATGGCGCGGCCGATGTGAACCAGTTCCAGGCCGCAGGCGGCCCCGGCTATGTGATCGGCCAGCTGCTGGCAGCCGGCCTGATGCATGGCGATGTACTGACCGTGCGCGACGAGGGGCTGGCGGCCTTTGCCCGCATTCCGCATGTGGAGTCGGGCCAGCTGGTGTGGAAGGACGCGGGCGTGTCGGGCAACACCGACGTGCTGCGTCCCGTGGATGCACCGTTCAGCCCGACTGGGGGCCTCAAACTGCTCACCGGCAACCTGGGCCGCAGCGTGATCAAGGTCAGCGCCGTGCCGCAGGACCGCCATGTGCTGCGTGCGCCTGCCAAGGTGTTCGATTCGCAGGACGCCTTGCAGGCCGCCTTCAAATCGGGTGAGCTGGAGCGCATCTGCCAGACCAATGGCCACAATGGCGTGGTCTGCGTGGTGCGCTGGCAGGGCCCGCAGGCCAACGGCATGCCCGAGCTGCACAAGCTCACGCCGCCGCTGGCCGTGCTGCAGGGCAAAGGCTACATGGTGGCGCTGGTGACGGACGGGCGCATGAGCGGCGCATCCGGCAAGGTACCCGCAGCGATCCATGTATCGCCCGAGGCGCTGGCCGGTGGGCCGCTGGCCAAGATTCAGGATGGTGATGTGGTGCTGCTGAACACTGAAACCGGTATCATGCAGGCCGAAGTGGCGGCAGACGTGTGGAATGCCCGCGAGAACGCCACAATATCGGCCGAACAGCTGCGCGCCAATGGGCGCGGGCTGGGCCGTGAACTGTTTGCCGGATTCCGGCGCAACGCGACGAGCGCAGAAGAAGGGGCTTGCACATGGCTGAGCAACTGACAGCTTTATCGATCATGCAGAACGCACCGGTCATTCCGGTGATCGTGCTGCACGATGTGGACCATGCCGTATCGATGGCCAAGGCCCTGGTGGGCGGCGGCATCCGCGTGCTGGAGGTGACCTTGCGCACACCGCAGGGCCTGCCCAGCATCGAGGCCATTGCCAAGGCGGTGCCAGAAGCCATCGTGGGCGCTGGCACCGTGCGCAGCAGCGCCGACGCCAAGGCCGCCGCAGCGGCGGGTGCGCGCTTTGCCGTGAGCCCCGGTTACACGCACGCCGTGGGCCAGGCTTGCCGCGATCTCAAGCTGCCGCTGCTGCCCGGTGTGGCCACCAGCAGCGAAATCATGCAGGCGCAGGAAGATGGCTTCAACGAACTGAAATTCTTCCCCGCCATGCAGGCCGGTGGCATCAACATGCTCAAGGCCTGGCAGGGCCCGTTCGGCGAGGTGCGCTTCTGCCCCACCGGAGGCATCACGCAGGCCAATGCGACCGAGTTTCTGGCGCTGAAGAACGTGGTCTGCGTGGGCGGCTCCTGGCTGGTGCCGACCGACACGCTCGAGCGTGGCGACTGGGAGCGCATCACACTGCTGGCGCGCGAAGCCGCAGCCTTGCCCCGCAAGGCCTGACTGGAGGCAAATCCGGCGCTGGCGTGCATTGAGGCCAGCCGATTACTCCTGATTGAATAGCAAAAAAGCCCGTGGATCCGTGCAGGATCAGCGGGCTTTTTGCATGGGTATGCGATGAATTCAAGCAAAGCTTTGCTAAATCAAAGTACTGCAGTTCCATATGTTATTCCTATCAATTTATCCTGCGATGCTTTGGCATGCCGCAATGCGCGGGATGCCCGGATGCCTATGTAATGCAAACAATGCCTTGCCTGATCTGCCATGCCCACCCGTAAAGCCTCATCGCTGACGATCTCCCTGATACTGCCTTTCGTGATGCTGATTGCGCTGCTGACGGGTGTGCTTGGCGTGCTGTGGTACTGGACGGGCAGCAAGACCGTCTCGACACTGTCGCAGCAGTTGATGGTGGAGATGGCAGAGCGCATCAGCCAGGCGGTCGACCGGCATATCTTCAGTTCGCGCTCCATCATTGAGGCCTCGTTTCCCGAGGGCATGTACGCCTCCGGCAGGCTGCAGGACGAGATGCCCGCGCTGCGCACCCGCCTGTGGGCCGCAACCTCATTGACGGGCAACGACGGCGACTACGTGTACTACGGCAACCAGAGCGGGCAGGGCATTGGCCTGCTGCGCAAGAGCGAGGCGGTGGCCGAACTGCGGCTGAAGCTGCGCGCCGAGGATTTCCGCAACATCTACATGGTGCCGGGAATCAAGGCGGCTCCGGTTCTGCAATCCACCGAGAAGCAGCTGTTCGACCCGCGCACACGCCCCTGGTACACCCTGGCCCGGGCGGCGAAAGGCCATGTGTGGACGCCGGTGTATATCGACTTCAACGCCCGTGATCTGGTGATGACGCGGGCACGCGGCGTTCATGCCGAGGACGGTGCGGTCATCGGCGTGGTGGCCACCGACGTGTTTCTGAACAATCTGCGCCGGTTTGTCGATGCCATGCCGCTGGCCAAGGGGGCCAGCGCCTTCATCATGGAGCCCAATGGGGATCTGATTGCCGCCACCGGGCTGGAGAACATCCGCTATACAGCCGGTGCGCGGCCCAGCCGTGTGAATGCCGGTGCGTCAGGTGATCATTTGATCGAAGTGGCTTACGAAAAGCTGCGTTCCCGGTTTGAAGGATCGATCGAAGTGGCGGAGACTTCGCTGATTTTCGATACGGATGGAAAGGCGATCGAAGTGGCCTACCGCCGGATCACCGATGATGCCGGACTGAACTGGCTCGCCGTGGTGGCCGTGCCGCACCAGGAAATGCTCGCTGGCATCCGCTCCCATGTCATCCTGGTGGTTGCGCTGGGCCTGCTGGCCTTGGGGACTGCCCTGGGCCTGGGGCTGCGCATCTTCGGGGGCCTCGCCCATGACATGCGATCGCTCACGCATGCGGTGCGCCGCGTGGGGCAGGGCGAGATCGATGCACCCATCGGGGTAGCCCGCAATGACGAGATCGGAGAGTTGGCCAGCAATGTGCACCACATGCGCCACCGGCTGTTCACCGATCCGCTGACAGGCGCCTCCAACCGCAGTGCGCTCACGCATATTCTGGACACGCTCACCAGAAAACCGGCCAATGGAGCCCTGCCGGTGCCATTTGCAGTCCTGTTCATGGATCTGGACAAGTTCAAGCCGCTCAATGACCGCTGGGGCCATGAAAACGGCGACCTCGCGCTCATCGAAGTGGTACAGCGCATTCGCGGCATTCTGCGGGGCAACGACATGCTGGCACGCCTGGGGGGCGACGAATTCGTCGTGGTGCTGCAAGGCGTGGAAACCCAGGAGCAGGCCCGCATGGTGCGCGACAAGATCATGGAAGTGCTGAGCACGGCATTCACCAGCCTCAAAGGCGTGCCTGCGCACGAATCGGTTCACTTGGGCGCTTCCATCGGCCAGGCCATCTACCCCGCCGACGGCGCCGACGCGCAGACCCTGCTCAAGCACGCCGACAGGGACATGTATCGCCAGAAGGCCAAGGCCCATGGTGGTGCGCTTTAACAGGGGGTGGCCCCTGGTGAAAGCGCATCGCGGCTCCCGGGTGCGGCTCCCCTCCGTTGAACTCAGTTGAGGCGCGGCAAGCAGGAATCGGCCACCGCACCATGAAAAAGCCACCCGAGGGTGGCTTTTTGATCAGCGCTGGCGTCTGCGGATGCTGCGCAGGCCGAGCGCAGCCATCATGGCGGAGAGCACAAGCGTGATCCATCCGGTCAGCGAGGGCACGGCAGTTGGCACGGGCGTCGCGCTGATCGTGATGTCCTTGGTGGCCGTGCTGTTGCCAGCCGTGCCATTGGTGGTCGAAGGGCCCCGTTGTGTGGGTGTTCCTTCCACAAGGCAGGTCACCACGGCCCCTTCGGGAATGTCCGCGGGCGACGACCAACTGACGGCACCTCGGCTGGATGGGGACTCCATGGTACAGGCCTGCGGCCCCTGGCTCACCCCGGGTGGAAGGCCGGTGGCGGTGCACTCTGCCCCTGCGATATCGGCACTGCCCTGGTTCCTGCAGGTATAGCTGCCCTGGTAAGGCCGGTCAATGATGCCTGTAGGCGGCAGGCCTTCCAGATCGATCACCAGATCGGGCGTTCCCTCGACGGTAATCTGTTTGGATGCGCTGTTGTTGCCCGGGTTGGAATCCCCATCAGCATCCGTGGTGCCAATGGTGGTCGTCACACCCTTGTCATTGGTTGGCGTGCCGGTGACCGCGCAGGTAACCACTGCATCCTGGGGGATGGCATCGCCTGCATGCCATACCGCACCGGCAGGGCTCATCGTGCAGACGCCAACGGCCAGCCCGCCGGGCAGGGGGCCCGTCGTGCAACGCGTGCCTGTCAATGCGTCGGCAGTGCCCTGGTTCGTGCAGGTGAAAGAGCCTTCATAAGGGACCCCCACGGTGGCGTTTGGCTTGATGTCAGTCAAATCCACCACCAGATCCGGAGCGGTGACCGTCATCGTGACCGTCGAAGTTGCACACTTGCTCTGGTTGGGCGACGGCAGGCAGACCTGGTAGCGGAACGTGTCAACGCCATGGAAGCCCGGGGCCGGCGTGTAGAGAAACTGGCCCGGGTAATCCGGATGCGGCACAACCGTGCCGCCGTTGGCGGAAGAGGGCTCGGGCGTGACGGAGCTGCCTGCCGGTACAAAAGGGTCATTGGCAGTCAGATCGAGCGGCCCCGAAGCGGTATTGATGCGCGTTGCCCCTGCGTCGTTGGCCGTGACGGGAGGGTCTACAAAATCCTTGGTGATCTCCGTCGGCACCCATGAATCGGGCAACTCCGTCTCGGCTGGCAGCCCGGGCAATGCCTCTTCGCGCACAGCCACGTTGTCGAGCTCAAAGCCCGATCCCCAGAACCGGATTTTCCGGATGACGGTGGTGCCGAACCCGGTCGTGTCGTTCAGCACATAGTTCAGGTAGACATAGGGCTCTCCCGCATTGGCCGGGGTGCCGAAGAACGGGTTTCCGTTGTATTGGGTCCGTGTATAGGTCGTCTTTCCGTTCAGCGCCTTCATCGTCGTGTTGGCCGGATCGTTCAGGAAACGCATCAGATCGTTGGTGGTCATGCTCGTGAGCACGTTGTCATGCTCGTCCAGCAATTCCACATTGTTGCCATTGGAGCCAGCCGACCACCAGAAACCGACATACCGCGCCGGGTTTGTCAGGGTGATGGTGACGCCCGCAGGGCTGCCGGCATTGCCCGCGTTGAGGAAATGGGAGCCACCCCGGCCCAGGGCGGTATTGGTGCCCGCGCCCCCATATTGGTTGGCAGGCGAGACATTGGTGTTCCCACCTGTTGCAACGGCATAGGTACCGATGGCCCAGGCGCCAGAGGTCTTGGCCCCAAGGGCCTCGCTGTTGAAAGTCTCTATCGTGTAGTCCTTCCCGTAGGTCGAAGACCACGGCAGGGCGCCATCGGGAACGGCGGCATTCCGGGCCGCATTGAGAGACGGTTGGGAGAGATACAGCGTCAACTGACTGGCCTGGACGCTACAGGCACTCAATCCGGCAAGGCTGGCAATGGAAAGGGCTCGGCGAAAACGAAAATCTATTCTTAACATTAAAACAATTTGCTACAAAATAAACCAGTGATGGAGTGTAACAAAGTGAGTTGTAAGAATAGAAATTAGGGTAATTACTAGCAAATAATAATATACAAAAAATCTATTTTTTACAAAATTTAACCTTTGGGATGACCAACGGACGCCAGCACCCAAGCAGCGAGCATGTCCAGGACGGTCGATGGAGCCTGCAGCGTGTCTGAAGCCGCTTGTGCTGCCCGACGTGTTTCATCGCGAGTTGCAGCGCGGCGTGTGCCCGCAATTCGGCGGTGCAGTGCCGAACTGCGGCCAACTACGTTAGGGGTGCCGGCTGGCGCTGTCAGGCCGAGGTCAAGAGCCGGGTGCCATGTGCCGGCGGAAGGGGAACGCCCGCGCAGCCGCCAGGATGCCGGGCCAGAGGCGGGGCGGGGTTGGGTGATTTATTGATGATTATAAATTGCATATAAATTAATAATCATCGACATATTGAAAAATAATAAAAATTCATATGCAATCCATCTATGGATTGGCTTGAATGATTATTAACATTCTATGGCAGAAGAACCTTGTAAGTGCCTGATCTTTGTGACATCATGCCTGCGAATGCTGCTGTTCAATATCAATTGTTCGCATAAATTAAACATGCGTAAATAAAATCAATAAGCAGCAGATATCTTGATGAGGGATGCACCATGAAATTACTAAAGCTGAAAAAAATACTTGCAGTTTCGCTATTGCTGAACGCAGCATATGCGTGCGCAGCACCCGGCGATTGGGATTTGAGCCCTTGGTCGTACACGAATGGCCCCGTTGCTACCAATCCCGCTACCTCAACAGTAACAACCAGCAGTATTGCTTCGCAGGGAACACCGTCGGTCAATATTCAAGTGAATCAAACCGCATCGGGTTCTTTGTCTAGATCAGGTGGCCTGCCCGCTCTTGGTCTTTCTGGTGCTGTCAATAGTTCTTTTTCAGGAATTCTAAATAACCAGGCAGGGCCTGTTCCCACAACCAATCAAGAGGTGGTTGAAATCAATTACAGCCCAACGCTTGCCACGTTCGGGCCTGCAGCCGCCCAGGGCAATGCCTTTCCGGGTGGTTCAGGGGGTAAAAGCGGTTTTTCACTGCGCAGGTCTCCGCCTCCACCCGACGTCAGCGGCAGCACGGTCACCATTGCACTGAGCGGCGGGGCGGTGTTTGATGCGGTGGGTGGTACCGCCACCAGCAGGTTTCAGCAAACGGCCGGCGGGGTGGGGGCCAATTTTGTGACCTATACCTGGAACCCGCTCGCACCGGCGGTAGGCACTTCGTTATTCCTCAATGGGCTGGTGATCAACGGGCCGGTAGACAAAATAACAATTACACAAGACACCACTACCATCGTCACCGCTCCTAATACCATCAACTCTCAAACAACACTATATGCCACCAGAATCAACCCGGCAGCCTTGCTGCTGGTGAGCCCGCAGCCCGATATTGCCACTGGCGTTATGGGCGCGCCCCTTACCCCCATCAATGTGCTGGGCAACGACACATCGAATGGGCAGCCCGCCACACCCACCAATTCCACATTGCAGGTGGGCACCGATGCCAACACCACCGCAGCCGCCAATGCTGGTGTGGTGCTGGACCCGAGTACCGGCCAGATAACTTCAACCGCCGCTACACCGCCTGGCACTTATGTCATTACCTACACCTTGTGCGATAAATCATTGCCGCCAGCCTGTGCCAACACCACCGCAACCGTAACCATTGCTGGCACAGGCGCCCCGCAGCCCGATACAGGCACAGCTGCTGCCGGAGCGCCCATGACACCCGTGAACGTATTGGCCAACGATACTACCGATGGCGTGCCTTCCACGCCTGGCAATTCCACGCTGACCGTGGTGACGCCGGCGTCCAACCCTGGTGTGATGCTGGACCCTGCCACAGGCCTTGTCACCACCACGGCAGCAGTGCCGCCCGGCACCTACACCATCACCTACCAGCTGTGCGACAAGGCGACACCCCCAACATGCGCCACCAGCACGGTCACAGTCACGGTAGCAGGCGCCGCCGCCCCGCAGCCCGATACGGTCACAGCCACTGCCGGGACGCCGGTAACCCCCGTGAACGTATTGGCCAACGACACTACCGATGGCGTGCCTTCCACGCTTGGCAATTCCACGCTGACCGTGGTGACGCCAGCGTCCAACCCCGGTGTGGTGCTGGACCCTGCCACAGGCCTCGTCACCACCACGGCTGCAGTGCCGCCCGGCACCTACACCATCACCTACCAGCTGTGCGACAAGGCGACACCCCCAACATGCGCCACCAGCACGGTCACAGTCACGGTAGCAGGCGCCGCCGCCCCGCAGCCCGATACGGTCACAGCCACTGCCGGGACGCCGGTAACCCCCGTGAACGTATTGGCCAACGACACTACCGATGGCGTGCCTTCCACGCTTGGCAATTCCACGCTGACCGTGGTGACGCCAGCGTCCAACCCCGGTGTGGTGCTGGACCCTGCCACAGGCCTCGTCACCACCACGGCTGCAGTGCCGCCCGGCACCTACACCATCACCTACCAGCTGTGCAACAAGGCGGTGCCAGCAGTCTGTGCAACAGCTACGGTGACGCTGACCGTCAATGACAAAAATGCCAGCGTTTCAACGCCCGTTCCAGTCAACGCACTCTGGGCCATTGTGCTGATGGGACTCGCAACGGCGGCTGCCTTTGTGCGAATTCGGTCGAAAGTTTGATGGAGTATTTCTGGCCAAGCGCGCTTAGAGCCGCTAACGCAACCCAGCAAATCGCAGATGTGCGGCTGAGACTAGGTGTCGGGCCGCGTCAGGCAGGGCCGCGCTAGGTCGGGCCGCGTCAGGCCGGGCCGCGCTAGGCGAAGCCGCAAGCAGTAAAGACGTACGACAAGGCTAGGCGCCCCCGGCTAGGCGCCCCCGGCTAGGCGCCCCCGGCTAGGCGCCCCCGACGAAGCAATGACGTATCAAGGACTGTGTGAGCGGCTCTTAGCGCAGGCCGCCTCCTGTAGCGTCTTCTGCACGCTGGATCAATTCGATCTTGTAGCCATCTGGGTCGGTCACGAAAGCGATCACCGTGGTGCCGCCTTTGACAGGTCCGGCCTCGCGTGTCACGTTGCCGCCATTGGCCTTGATCTTCTCGCAGGCGGCGTAGGCGTCCGGCACGCCCAGCGCAATGTGGCCGTAGGCCGTGCCCAGGTCGTACGATTCCGTGCCCCAGTTGTAGGTCAGCTCGATTTCCGCCTGGCCGGGGTTGCCGCCTTCATAGCCCACAAAGGCGAGCGAATACTTGTACTCCGGGTTCTCGGACGTGCGCAGCAGGCTCATGCCCAGCACCTGGGTGTAGAAATCGATGGAGCGCTGCAGGTTGCCGACGCGCAGCATGGTGTGCAGAAGACGCATGGGGTGGGTTCTTTCTTGTTGGGGCGCAGCAGTCGCCAATGTGTTTGGCTGATCATTGCAGGAGCACTGGCGCTCGGTGACAGGCGGTGGCTTTGCACCTTGCCGTCACTTCGCGGGTCAAGCCTGTATCAGGACTGCGCGCGGGTCTGAAAACGCTAGTTTATCGGTGGCGCGATCCATCGCGCGCCACAAAAAGCACAACCCCTGGACGGGGCAGGGGTTGCTGGCTGAAGGCGCAAGGAAGATTATTCGACCTTGGCCTTTTCACGCAGTTCTTGCTGGTACTTCTGGATCTGTTGCTGACGCAGTTGCTGCACGATCTGTGGCTTGACTTCGTCAAGCTTGGGCAGTTGTGCATCACGCATGTCGTCCACACGGATGATGTGGTAGCCGAACTGGGTCTTGACCGGGGCGTCGGTCATCTGGCCCTTCTTCAGCTTGGTCATGGCTTCCGAGAACTCGGGCACGTAGTTGGCAGCATTGCCCCAGTCCAGATCGCCACCGCGCTGGCCCGATCCAGGATCCTTCGATTCCTTCTTGGCCACGTCTTCAAACTTGGCACCCTTCTTGATCTGGGCGATCAGGGCCTTGGCCTTGTCTTCGCTGTCCACCAGAATGTGGAAGGCATGGTATTCCTTGCCCTGGTTGGCGGCGACAAACTTGTCGTATTCGGCCTTGGCGGCTGCGTCGGTAATGGGGTGCGACTTTTCGTAAGCGGCAAACAGCTCTTGCGTCAGGATGCCCTGGCGCGCCAGTTCCATCTGGCCCTTGAAGCTGTCGGTGGCGTCCAGACCCTGGGCCTTGGCAGCTTGCGCGTAGATTTCGCGCTCGATGATGGCTTCCTTGATCTG
The DNA here is from genome assembly GCF_040396735.1 of Comamonas odontotermitis. Lineage (GTDB taxonomy): Bacteria > Pseudomonadota > Gammaproteobacteria > Burkholderiales > Burkholderiaceae_C > Comamonas > Comamonas odontotermitis_C. The sequence goes on along the minus strand of NZ_JBEBNZ010000006.1, from coordinate 47,929 downwards.
GGCTTCCTGGTCAGCCGTCACGGGGCGGCCACTGCGCTCCATTTGGTCCTTGAAGGTCTGCATCAGCGATGCAGGCACGGGCTTGCCATTGACGATACCAATGTTCTGAGCCATCGCGGGCAGTGCAGCAGAACCCAGCAGAGCAGCTGCAACCAGGCCGGACAAGAGCTGTTTTTTCATGCGAAATCCAAAATATTTATCAATGAAATGAAATATACACCAGTGATTTCATGGTTTTGGTGTACTGAGGACTTCAATGGCAAGGGCATGTAAACCCGCGTCAATGAATGCTTGCAGCGCATCATACACAAGCCGGTGCTGGCCAATGCGCGATGTGCCGGTAAACAAGGGTGAAGCGATGCGAACCCGGAAATGCGTGCCCACACCGGTGCCATTGGCGCCGGCGTGGCCCGCGTGCTGCCAACTCTCGTCGATGACCTCGAGCAGGGTGGGCGCGAGCGTGTTGCGCAGCACGGCGTCAATGGCGGCGGCAGTGATGTCCTGGGTTTGCATGATTACTATAGAAACGATAGCTGGTGGCGCTTTGAGGAAGGGCGCCAGAGGTCAATCTGTCTGGTTTCTCTTATTTGGGCAGCGAATCCGGGGCCTTGCTGGCAGGGGGCGCTTCCTGGATGTGGCGGCTCAGGTACAGCGCCTGTGCAACCACAAAGGCGAGCATCAGGCCCAGGCCACCGAACATCTTGAAGGTGACCCAGGTGTCCAGATCGAACTGGTAGGCGACCCAGATATTGACCACACCCATGACGAGAAAGAAGATCGCCCAGCTGTAGTTGAGCTTGTTCCATACGTGCTGGGGCAGTTGCACCTGCGCAGACATGAGTTTCTGGATCAGGTTCTTGCCCATGATCCAGTAGGCACCCAGCAGCACGGCGGCCATCACCCAGTACAGCACCGTGGGTTTCCACTTGATGAAGGTGTCGTTGTGCGAGATGAGGGTGGCGCCGCCGAAGATGACGATGACCCCCAGGCTGATCCACTGCATGGGTTCGACCTTGCCGGTCTTCATGCGCAGGTAGGCAATTTGCGCAATGGTGGCAACGATGGCCACACCCGTTGCCACGAACACGCCCCATACCTTGAAGGCGACGAAGAACAGCAGGATGGGGAAAAAATCGATCAGGAATTTCATAAGCAGGGGGGTCTGGATGGGCGCAGCGCGTGGCGTGTTGGAGTCGTTCTTGTAGGCCTGCAGTCTGCGGCGCAGTGATTTCAGCGTTTTGTTTGAAAGGCTGTCAATGATACGCGAGCGGATTCGCCCTGACTTAAGCCGTGCTGAAGATGTGCTTGACCTGCCGCAATGCGGCGAATGGGGGGAAACACGTTCTAAGAGCGCGGCGGTGCGGAAAAGTTCCGCCGCACAGTCGCGCCGCGCCCGCCGTCACTTCGTGTCTTCGAAATCGAGCGAGGCCGAGTTCATGCAATAGCGCAGGCCGGTTGGCTCGGGGCCATCGGGGAAGACGTGGCCCAGGTGCGCGCCGCACTGCGCGCAGACGGTCTCCACCCGCACCATGCCGTGGCTGCGGTCCACGTTTTCGGCAATGGCTCCAGGAATGGCCTGCGAAAAGCTGGGCCAGCCGCAGCCCGCGTCGAACTTGGTGTCACTGTCGAACAGCTTGGCGCCGCAGCACACGCAGTGGTAGCTGCCGTCGGCCCAGTGCTGCTCGTACTTGCCGGTGAAGGGGCGCTCGGTGGCGGCGTGGCGCGTGACCTGGTAGGCCGCGGGCTCGGCATGCTTGGCAGCCAGTTCGGCTTGCCATTGGGCATCGGTTTTCTGGATGGGAAAGCTCATGATGAACAACTGATGGCAATGTGTTGCGCCCAGTCGGGCGGGAGGGCTGCCAGGTCTTCGCAGCCCGCATGTTCCTGATATGGCGCTGCCAGCACGGTTTGCAAGCGTGCAAAGGGCGCCCAGTCGCCGCGCTGAGCGGCCTCAATGGCCTGCTGGCCCAGGTGATTGCGCAGCACGTACTGTGGGTTGGTGCAGAGCATCAAATCGGCAGCCTGTGCAATATCAGCACGCGCCAGAAGCTCCTGATACTGTAGCAACCAGGTGTCGAAAGCCGCATCGCCTGCAAACCAGTGGGCAAGGGCAGGCAGGCGGTCATTTTTTACCGCTTGCGACAATTCGCGCCAGAAGAGGGTGTAGTCCACCCGGTGCTGCTGCATCAAAGTGAGCAGTGGGTTGGCGAGGTCGGCAATGCGGGTGGCCTCGCCCGGCAGCCCCAGCTTGGCAGCCATGGCGGCAAGCATGGCGCTTTCCAGCGCGGGCTTATAGGCATCGATGGCGGCAATGGTCTGGGCTTCGTCGTCAATCAGGGGCAGCAGCGCCTGGCCCAGGCAGTAGAGGTTCCAGTAAGCGATTTGCGGCTGGCGTGAAAAGGCATAGCGGCCGCTGCTGTCGCTGTGGTTGCAGATGTGGCCTGCATCGTAATGGTCCAGAAACTGGAAGGGGCCGTAGTCGATGGTCAGGCCCAGAATGCTCATGTTGTCGGTGTTCATCACCCCATGGCAAAAGCCCACGGCCTGCCATTGGGCCACCATGCGGGCAGTGCGCTCGGCAATATCGCCCAGCAGGGCTGCGTAGCGCGCGGGGGTGCCGCTCGCGTGCTGGGCAGCGCCGGCAAAGTAGCGCTGCACCACGTAGTCGGCCAGCGTGCGCAGGTTGTCCAGTTGGTTGCGGGCGGCAAAGTGTTCAAAGTGGCCAAAGCGCACAAAGCTGGGCGCTACGCGGGCCACCACGGCAGCGGTTTCCACTGTCTCGCGGTATACCGGCTGCGGCGAGGTGACGAGCGACAACGCTCGCGTGGTTGGAATGCCCAGCGCGTGCATGGCTTCGCTGCACAGGTATTCGCGGATGGACGAGCGCAGAACCGCGCGGCCGTCGCCCATGCGCGAGTATGGCGTCATGCCTGCGCCCTTGAGCTGCAGCTCCAGCCCCTGGCCACTGTCCTGCTGGTCTGGCGCGGCCAGCTCTCCCAGCAGGATCGCGCGGCCATCGCCCAACTGGCCAGCCCACTGGCCAAACTGGTGGCCGCTGTAGACGGTGGCCAAGGCATCCATGCCGGGTAGCAGTGTGTTGCCACCCAGCACCTGGGCGGCAGCTTCGGTTTGCAGCCAATCGCTGGCAAAGCCCAGGGCGCTGGCCAGAGGCCCGTTGCCCGCGTTCAAGGCCAGTTGTGGCATTGGCGTGGGCTGCAGGCGGGTGTAGAAGGCGGGCGGCAACTGCGCAAAGCTGTTGATCCACCGGGCGCCGGGCTGCAGGGCGGCCAAGGCTTCGACCATATGGGAGGGAGAGGTGTTGGACAGCGTGGAATCCATGCAGCCATTGTCCGCGCAGGCTTTGTCCTGTGTGCGGCTGTGTTTATTGTCAGCTCTGGTGGGGGGTGTTGCGCGCGCAATCTTGTTGCGATGTCGCAAGATTTCAACGCCGATGCAGTCCGGTGCGCAGGCAAAAGGCCTGGGATGGATGCTTTTGCCCGTGGCAGGCAGGGCTTGCACGGTATTATATCGGCCTGCCATTCATTGTTTGTTCCACGCCATCGATCCCGACCGAGAAAAGTAAAAAAGCACCGTGCGTCTCAATTCCATCAAGCTTGCTGGCTTCAAATCGTTTGCGGAGCCGACCAATTTCATGCTCCCTGGCCAACTGGTGGGCGTGGTGGGGCCCAACGGCTGCGGCAAGTCCAACATCATGGATGCGGTGCGCTGGGTGCTGGGTGAATCCAAGGCGAGCGAGCTGCGCGGCGAGTCGATGCAGGACGTGATCTTCAACGGCACCAACCACCGCAAGCCGGCCAGCCGCTCCAGTGTGGAGCTCGTGTTCGACAACAGCGATCACCGCGCGGGCGGGCAGTGGAGCCAGTACACCGAGATTGCCGTCAAGCGCGTGCTCACGCGTGACGGCACCAGCAGCTATTTCATCAACAACATGCCGGTGCGCCGACGCGATGTGCAGGACGTGTTCCTCGGCACCGGCCTGGGCCCGCGCGCCTACGCCATCATCGGCCAGGGCACGATCAGCCGCATCATCGAATCGCGCCCGGAAGAGCTGCGCCTGTTCCTCGAAGAAGCCGCCGGGGTTTCCAAATACAAGGAACGCCGCCGCGAGACCGAAAACCGTCTCAACGACACGCGCGAGAACCTCACCCGCGTCGAAGACATTCTGCGCGAGCTGAACAACAACCTTGAAAAGCTCGAAAAGCAGGCCGAGGTGGCCGCCAAATACAACGCGCTGAACGCCAGCGCCACACTCAAGCAGCAACAGCTGTGGTTCCTCAAGCGCAGCGATGCGGCAGAAGACCAGGAAAAGGTGCGGATCGAAGGCCTCAAGGCCGTCAACGATCTGGAGTCGCGCATGGCCGACCTGCGCCATGTCGAGGCCGATCTGGAGTCGATCCGCCAAGCCCACTATGCGGCGGGTGATACCGTCAACCAGGCCCAGGGCAAGCTCTACGAGGCGACGGCCGAGGTGGGGCGGCTGGAGGCCGAAATCCGCTACGTGGTGGAAGGCCGCCAGCGCGTGGAAAACCGCCTGGTGCAACTGGCCGAGCAGATCGCCATGTGGATGGTCCGCAAGGAAGAATCCGAGACCGAGCTTGAAACCCTGACCGGTCAGGGCATGGACGCCGAGGAAAAGGCCGAAATGCTGGCTGCCCAGCTTGAAGAGCAGAGCCAGCAGCTGCCCGACATGGAAGACGCGCACCGCCAGGCACAGCAGCGTGCCAATGAGCAGCGTGGCGCCGTCACCCAGGTGCAGCAGCAGATTCAGGTGCTGGCCGCCGAGCAGCGCAGCCTGAACGAACAAAGCCGTGGTCTGGAAGTGCGCAGCGAACGCCTGCGCACCGACCGCAATGCCATGGCCGCGCCCGACGAGGCACGCCTTGCCAACCTGAAACAGCAGAACGACGAGGCCGCCGAGGCCGCCGAAATTGCCGAGGCGCGCCTGCTAGAGCTGCAGGACAGCGTGCCCCAGCTCGACGAGGCGCGCCGCGAGAAACAGCAGCAGGTCAACAGCGAAGGCGCCCGCCAGGCCGAATTGGCCGCGCGCCTTGAAGCCCTCAAGGCCCTGCAGGAAAAGGTAAAGACCGACGGCAAGCTGCAGCCCTGGCTGGCCAAGCATGGCCTGGACGGATTGCAGGGCCTGTGGAGCCGCATCCAGATCGAGCCCGGCTGGGAAAACGCGCTGGAAGCGGCGCTGCGCGAGCGCCTGTCATCCCTGGAAGTGAGCCGCCTCGACATGGTGCGCGGCTTTCTGGGCGCCGGTGCGCAGGATGCGCCGCCTGCGCGTCTGGCGTTCTACAGCCTGCCGCAGGCTCCCGGCGCCGCGCCGCAAGGGCAGATGGCCCAATTGGCCGACCTGCTGCGCGTACACGATGCAGGCCTGCGCGCCGTGCTGTCCGACTGGCTGTGCGGCTGCTACACGGCGCCGACCCTCGACGAGGCGCTGGCGCAGCGCGCCCGCCTCAAGGCGGGTGAGACCATTTTTGTGCCCACGGGCCACGCCGTCAGCAGCCACAGCGTGAGCTTTTACGCGCAGGATTCCGAGCAATCGGGCATGCTGGCGCGGGCCCAGGAGATCGAGCACCTGGAAAAGGAGCTGCGTGCGCAGTCGCTGATCGGCGAAGAGGCACGCAACGCCCTGGTGCGCGCCGAATCGGCCTATGCCGATGCATCGCAGCGCCTGGTGACGGCCCGCAACGATGCGGCCGAAACCCGCAACCGCGCCCACGAGCTGCAGGTCGAAACCCTGCGCCAGACCCAGTTGGCCGAGCAGGCGCGTGCGCGCACGGCGCAGCTGGATGCGGATCTGTCGGAAGTGACGATCCAGCTCGAAGAGATTCAGGAGCGCCGCATTGCCGCCGAGGCCCGTTTTGAAGAGCTGGACATGCAACTGGCCGACAGCCAGGAGCGCCACGCGCAGCTCGATGAGCAGGTCTACGAGTCCGAGCGCAAGCTGACCGGCGCCCGCGAGCAGCTGCGTGCGCTGGAGCGACAGGCGCAGGAAGCCGTGTTCGGCCAGCGCAGCATGGATGCGCGCCGCGCCGAGCTCGGCCGCACCATGGAGACGGCCATACAGCAGGCCAAGGCCCTTGCTGATGAGCAGGTGCGCGCCCAGGAAGAGCAGGGGCGCCTGAACGACGCAGCCGCCCAAGGCGGCCTGCAGGACGCGCTGAACCTGAAAATGGAGCGCGAAAAAGAGCTTGCCGCGCGCCGCAGCGAATATGACGACCTGACCGCCCGCCTGCGCGGCAGCGACGAGCGCCGCCAGCAGTTCGAGCGGGATCTGCAGCCGCTGCGCGACCGCATCACCGAATTCAAGCTCAAGGAACAGGCCGCGCAACTGGGCCTGGAGCAGTACACCACCTTACTGAACGACGCGCAGGCCGATATGGAGGCGCTGGCCGCATCCATTCAGGAGGGCAATGTGCGCCTCACGGGCCTGCAAGGCGAGATTGACCGCCTGCACCGCGAAATCGACGCGCTGGGCGCCGTCAACCTGGCAGCGCTGGACGAGTTGAACCACGCCCGCGAGCGCAAGACCTTCCTCGATTCGCAGATGAAGGACCTGACCGAGGCGATGACGACCCTTGAAGACGCGATCAAGAAGATCGACGCAGAGACGCGGCAATTGCTCTCTGGCACGTTCGACACGGTGAACCAGCATTTTGGCCGCATGTTCCCCGAACTGTTTGGTGGCGGGCAGGCCAAGCTCATCATCACCGGCGACGAGATTCTCGATTCTGGCGTGCAGGTGATGGCGCAGCCGCCCGGCAAGAAGAACCAGACCATCCACCTGCTGTCGGGTGGCGAGAAGGCACTCACGGCGATTGCACTGGTGTTTGCGATCTTCCAGCTCAATCCCGCACCGTTTTGCTTGCTGGATGAGGTGGACGCGCCGCTGGACGACGCCAATACCGAGCGCTACGCCAAGCTGGTGGCCAGCATGAGCCGGGGAACCCAGTTCCTTTTCATCAGTCACAACAAGATTGCCATGGAGATTGCGCAGCAGCTCATTGGTGTAACAATGCAGGAGCAGGGCGTTTCGCGCATCGTGGCCGTGGACATGGAGTCCGCGCTGACGATGGCCGAATCGGTCTGATGGATACGGATACGCGGCTTGCGCACACCCGGTGGGGGCATGCTTTTCGCAAAGCGATGCCCGCTGTTTACCGTTGTGTGCGTCGGCCCTGGGATATTTACAACGAAATCGTATGAGTAATTTTCAACTGGCCCTGGTCATCACCTTTGGTGTCATTCTGGCGCTGTATGTCGGCTTCAACACCTGGTCTGCCCGCCGCAACGAGCCCAAGAAGCCCAAGCCCGAAGAGGCTGGCGGCGCACTGCCTGCGGGCGAAGACGACGCGCGTTTCGAACCCGGCTTTGATGGCAAGGTGGGCGCAGCCACGGGCGATCCGGTGCTGGATGCCCAGCTGGGTGGGCAGGGCCCGCGCCTGGGGGGCAACCTGGGCGGCAATGCCAGTGCAGATGCGTTTCCCGCAGGCGCCGTGGCGCGCAGCGGCAACCCCGGCACCTACCTGGGTGACCGCCAGCAGATACTGGATGCGCTGACCGACGCGATTGCTCCGATCCATACCGATGGCATCGTTTCGGGCAACGCGGCCATTGCCGCCATGCCCAGCAGTTTTCGCGCGGGCAACAAGGCCTTCAACATCGAAGGCATGAACCAGGCAACGCAGACCTGGGAGCTGCCCAAGGCGGGCGAGCGCTACACCGGCTTCCAGGCTGGCATTCAACTGGCCAACCGCCACGGCCCGATGAACGAGATCGAGTTTTCCGAATTTGTCGGCAAGGTGCAGCAGTTTGCCGACACCATCGGCGCCTCGCCTGACCTGCCCGACATGCTGCAGGAAGTGGCCCGCGCCCGTGAACTGGATGCCTTTGCCAGCGAGCATGATGCCCAGTTGGCCTTCATGCTGCGCGCCAAGCGCGCTTCGTGGAGCCCCGGTTACGTTGCACAGGTCGCCGCCAAGCACGGCTTTGTGCCCGCAGGCCCTGGCCGCATGGTGATGCCTTCCAGCATTGCACAGATGCCATCCATTCTAGCGCTGACCTACGATGCCCAGGCAGCCTTGGCAGACGACCCGGAGCAAAGCGCGCTGCGTGATGTGCTGCTGAGCCTGGATGTGCCCCACGTCAGCCGCAGCGAAGCGCCTTTCGACAAGATGCGTGCTGCCGCCGAAGCCCTGTGCGCCGAGATGGACGGCGTCATCTGCGACCAGAACGGCACGCCACTGCCGGTGATGGTGGTGGACCCGATCGCGCAGGACCTGGAGAACCTGTACGACCAGCTCGAAGAGCGAGAGCTTGCAGCGGGCTCGCTGGCGGCGCGGCGTTTGTTCAGTTGATAAAAATGAGCTGTTGGCGCTTGCCCTCAAAGCATTTCAGATAGATTTACGTTTGAAATCCTTTTGTAGCAAGCGCGAGTAGCTATTCTTTTGACAAGGCGGGTGGGCGAAGAATGCCACCCGCCTTGTGCTTTGGAAGCAAGTCTCATGGCTGATACCTTTGATCTTTTTTCGGCTCCAGCGCATGACGCAAAAGCGCAGGCAGCTATCAAAATAAAAGCGCTGCGCGACCAACTGGTCCGCTGGGCGCACGAATACTATGTGCTCGATACGCCGAGCGTGCCCGATGGCGAATACGACCGCGTCTACCAGGAGCTCGAAGCGCTGGAGAAGGCGCACCCCGAACTGGTGACTCCCGACTCGCCCACCCAGCGGGTGATCGGCGCGGTGCTCGACGGCCTGACGCCGGTGCGCCACGCGGTGCCCATGCTCAGCATACGCACCGAAACCGACAACGAGGCTAGCGGCGCCGAGGCTTTCGACGTACGCATCCGCAAGGAATTGGGGCTCGATGCTTCGGCCCCGCCGGTGGAATACGTGGCCGAGCCCAAGTTCGATGGCCTTGCCATGAACCTGCGCTACGAAAACGGCCTGCTGGTGCAGGCCACCACGCGCGGAGACGGCGAGATTGGCGAGGACGTGACGCACAACATCCGCACCATCCGCCAGATACCGCTCAGCCTGCCACAGAACGCGGGCGTGCCCCCGGTGCTGGAAGTGCGGGGCGAAGTCTACATGCGCCGCGATGACTTCGACGCGCTCAACCGCAAGCAGGAGGCTGCAGGCGGCAAGACCTTCGTCAACCCGCGCAATGCGGCGGCAGGGGCGGTGCGCCAGCTCGATTCCAACATCACCGCGCAGCGCCCGCTGTCATTCTTTGCCTATGGCGTGGGTGAAGTCACCCCTGTGGTCAGCGGTGGGCCGGACTGGCAGAGCCACTACGCCATGCTGATGCAGATCAAGGCCTGGGGCTTTCCGGTGGCGCCACAAGTCTGTCTGGCACGCGGGGCGGGCGAGCTGGTCGCCTTTCACCAGCGCATGGGCGCAGAGCGGGGCAGCCTGGGCTATGAGATCGACGGCGTGGTCTACAAGGTCAACAGCCGGGCGCAGCAGCGCGAGCTGGGTTTTGTCAGCCGCGAGCCGCGCTGGGCCGTTGCGCACAAATACCCGGCGCAAGAGATGGTGACGCGCCTGGAGGGCATTGACGTCCAGGTGGGCCGCACCGGCAAGCTCACGCCTGTGGCGCGCCTGGCTCCGGTGTTTGTAGGCGGCGTCACCGTCACCAATGCCACCTTGTCGAATGTGTTTGACATCCGCAAGAAGGGCGTGCGCGTGGGCGACCAGGTGATCGTGCGCCGCGCGGGGGATGTGATTCCCGAGGTGGTGGGCCGTGTCGCTCCTGTGCCCGGTGCCGATGCGGCTTCGCAGCCCGGGCCGCGCAGCCCTTACGTGCCCAACTTTCACATGCCTGCGGCATGCCCCATCTGCGGCAGTGCCGTGGTGCGCGAGAAGGGCGAGGCCAACCACCGCTGCACCGGCGGCCTGTTCTGCCCCGCGCAGCGCAAGGAGGCCATCCTGCACTTTGCCGCCCGCCGCGCGATGGATATTGAAGGCCTGGGCGACAAACTGGTCGATCAGCTTGTCGATGCCGGTGTGATCCGCACCTTGCCCGATCTGTACAAATTGGGGATCGCCACCCTTTCGGGCCTGGAGCGCATGGCCGAGAAATCTGCGCAGAACGTGCTGGCGGCGCTGGAATCATCCAAGAAGACCAGCCTGCAGCGCTTTCTGTTCGGCCTGGGGATACGCCATGTGGGCGAATCCACTGCCAGGGATCTGGCCAAGCATTTTGGTGTGCTCGATGCGATCATGGATGCCTCGGTCGAAGCGCTGCTGCAGGTGAACGATGTGGGCCCGGTGGTGGCGCAGAGCATCCACACCTTTTTTGCGCAGCCGCACAACCGCGAGGTGGTGGAGCAACTGCGCGCTGCCGGAGTTCACTGGGAAGAGGGTGCACCCGCCGAGAAACCGCCGCAGATCCTCGCTGGCATGACGGTGGTGCTGACCGGCACCTTGCCGACCATGGGCCGCGACGAAGCCAAGGACCTGCTCGAAGCCGCCGGTGCCAAGGTTTCGGGCTCGGTCAGCAAGAAAACCAGCTATGTGGTGGCGGGCGCCGAGGCTGGCAGCAAGCTGGCCAAGGCCGAGGAGCTGGGCGTGCCGGTGCTTGACGAGGCAGGCATGCTGCAGCTGCTCAAGACCGGCCAGGTTTGATGGCCCAAAAGGAATGCGCCTGGATGACCGGGTGCCGCGGCGCAGCATGGAGTGGCTTGATCAGCCTTGAAGGGACTTGTGTCACCATCAAGTGCGATGCGCAAGGTGCTTCCACTGCCCGCATGGATCGCAAGGAGAGGAGATGAAACGGGTTCAACTTTTGGCAGCGTGCGGGTTGTTGGCTGCCGCCAGCGTGCATGCGCCGATTTACGCCCAGGGCCCCCAGCCCGGTCTTCGTGACACCGAGGACTGCAGGCTTGCGCTGCGCGATCTGGACGCTGCGCGCAGCGCCATCGCCAGAAATGAAGCTGAAAAGCGCGATCAGGTGAACGCGGCCATTGCCAAGGCCAATGCGGCCTGCGGCTCCAGCACGGAGCTTTTGCAGCCGCCTGCAAAGGCCGTGCAGCCCATCGTGGCGCCCAAAACACCTACCACCATCACCAACTGCAACGCCAACTACTGCTATGACAGCCAGGGCGGTATCTTTCGCAAGTCCAGCAATCCCAACATGTTGACCGGGCCGGATGGCCGCGTGTGCCATCGGTCGGGGAACGTGCTCAATTGCTGAAGAAGACCTGTCAGGCAGAGGGGCCTGGCTTCCTGGGCTGAGACCGAGAACCTTGCGCCGCTGAGCAAGCTTGACCAAGCCTGCAAGCAAGGTCTGGCAGTCATGGAGCGTATGCAGCTTACTTCTTGGCCTTTTCCGGCGCCTTGTCTGCCGGTTTGGCTGCGGGTTGCTGGGCGGCTGCAAACAGTTTGCCCAGCATTTCGCGCAGCATGCCTGAACTGCTTTTCTGCATCTGCTGGTTGATTTCGGCCTGCTTGCTTTGCATCAGCTGCGCATGCGGGGATTGGGGGCCCAGTTCCAGCAAGGATTTGAGCTGGGGCTCGCTGAAGGTCTGCGCATAGGCATTGGCAAGCTGCGCATCCCATTGCTTCTGGTATTGCGGCACCACCTGGCGGGCGGCAGCCATCAACTGCTGCTGGGCCTGTTGTGCGCCCATCTTGTCGATCAGCGTCTGGTAGTCGGGCGACTTGGCAGCCAGCTGCAATGCCACCTGGGGCAGGGTGTGGCCGAGCTTGTATTTCTCCACCATGGCCTGGGCCATGTCGACCAGCTTGGCGGCATGGCTGGCAGGCAGAACGCCTGTGTAGAGGCCGGCCAGTGCAAGGCCCTGGGCAGCGGTGCGGACAAATTGGCGGCGGGATGGGGAGAGAGACATGGACGGTGTTCCTTCGAGATTCTGATGCATGGTGTCTGGCGCAGGGCAGCCAGCCTGTCAGCGCATTTCCTTTGGCGGCTCCAGGTCCACGGCATGGAAGCCGAACGCGCCCTGTTTGCGGTCTTCAAAATAGCGCTTCAAGGTCATCTTGACGGTGCGGAAGGCAATGTCGTCCCATGGAATTTCCGCTTCGCTGAACAGCCGCGCCTCCATCGTCTCCCAGCCAGGGTTGAATGTGCTGCTGTTGAGTTGCGCCAGGTAAAAGAGGTGCACCTGGCCGACATGGGGCACGTTGATGACGGAAAACAGCGGCCCCAGGGTGATGTCCGCGCCGGCTTCCTCATCGGTTTCGCGCGCGGCACCTGCGCCTGTGGTTTCGCCCAGTTCCATGAAACCTGCGGGCAGCGTCCAGTAGCCCTTGCGCGGCTCGATGTTGCGCTTGCACAGCAGCACCCGGTCGCCCAGGTAAGGCACTGTGCCGACCACGTTGAGCGGGTTTTCGTAGTGGATGACGCGGCAGGCGGGGCAGACGGCGCGGATCTTGGTGTCGCCATCATCGGGAATGCGGTGCTCTACCTTGGTGCCGCATTGGCGGCAGTAATCAACAGGGGCGCGAGAAGTCATGGGCGCTATTGTGCGCTATTGGTGGGGCTGTGCAGCGGGTGGTTGCAAAATGGCGACCCTGGCTTGTTGGCTGCATGCAGCAGTGGCTCGCAAGGGGGCGTTTTGTCATCCGACGCAGAACAGCCATGCGCTTGTGCGGCCACGAAAAACGCCACCGCAGTGGGTGGCGTTTTGGTTGGACGCTGGCAATCACACCAGCTGGATCTTGAGCGATGGCAGGCCTGCAACGCCGCCTTCGAGCACATCGCCCTTGACGACGGCGGCCACGCCTTCGGGGGTGCCGGTGAAGATCAGATCGCCCGCCTGCAGCTCCCAGGCCTGCGACAGCACTTCGATGGTTTCTGCAATGTTCCAGATCAGCTTGCTCACATTGCTGCGCTGGCGCTCGGCGCCATTGACCTGGAGCCAGATGTCAGCGTTGTTCACATCGCCCGCCTGGGCTGCGGGCACCAGCGGGGCGATGGGGGCGCTGGCTTCAAAGGCCTTGCCAATCTCCCAGGGGCGGCCTTGCTTCTTCATCTCGCCCTGCAGGTCGCGGCGGGTCATGTCCAGGCCCACTGCGTAGCCCCAGATGTGCTGGGCGGCGTCGGCAGCCGAGATGTTCTTGCCTCCCTTGCCAATGGCCACCACCAGCTCGATCTCGTGGTGCAGGTTGCTGGTGAGCGTGGGGTAGGGCACCTCGCCCGTGGTGCCTGCGGCCACCGGCGCGATGGCGTCGGCAGGTTTCATGAAGAAGAAAGGCGCTTCACGGCCGGTAAACCCCATCTCCTTGGCGTGCTCTTCGTAATTGCGGCCCACGCAATAGATGCGGTGCACGGGAAACAGGTCGCTGCTGCCGTGCACGGGCACGCTGGCTTGCTGGGGCGCGGGAATGACGTAGTGGCTCATGCTGGTCTCGGTTGGCGGCGCGCAGGGCACCGGCGCGCGGGTCAATGAATCGATGCAAAAAATTATCGGGCAAAAAGGGTGGAAGGCCGTGTAAAGCCACGCCTTGGTTCGCGCGCCTCCTTGCAGGCACTGTCATGCGCGCGACTGCCTGTTGGTTGTGTGCACAATCGCCCACCTGCCTGCGGTATGCTGTGCAGCCATGAAGCTGCACAACTATTTCCGCTCCTCTGCGTCCTACCGCGTGCGCATCGCACTCCATGCCAAAGGCCTGCCTTACGACTATGTGCCGGTGCATCTGGTCAAGGGCGAACACCGCGCCGCTGCCTTTGCCAGCCATGTGGGCGATGCGCTGGTGCCCGCACTGGAAACCGAAGATGGCCAGTGGCTCAACCAGTCGCTCGCCATCATCGAATGGCTGGAGGAAACCTATCCCGATACCCCGACGCTCCTGCCTGGCAACGCGCTGGCGCGTGCCCGCATCCGCGCGCTGGCCTTGCAGGTGGCCTGCGAGATCCATCCCATCAACAACCTGCGGGTGCTGGGGTACCTGAAGAACACGCTGGGCCAGAGCGAAGAGGCCAAGAACGCCTGGTACCAGCACTGGTGCCGGGCCGGGCTGGATGCCTTTGAGCGCCAGTTGGTGCTGCTGGCTGCCGAGCGCAAGGCGCAGGGTCTGCCGCCTTCCATCTTCTGCTGGGGCGATAGCCTGACCCTGGCCGACTGCGCGCTGGTGCCGCAGATCTTCAATGCACAGCGCTTCAATGTCGATCTGCAAGGCCTGCCGCTCACCATGGCGGCTTACCAGGCCGCCTTGGCAACGGACGCCGTGCAGAAAGCCCAGCCTTCGGCCTGCCCGGACGCGCAGGCGTGAGGGAGCCCGCCACGATGGATACTGCCTTCCCCCAGGACTGGATCATTCCCGACTGGCCTGCGCCTGCGCGGGTGCACGCCTTGTGCACCACCCGCAAGGGCGGGTTCAGCTCGGGCCTCTTTGGCACTACCAACCTCAGCCTGAATGTGGGTGATGAGGCTGCGCATGTGCTACAGAATAGAGCGCTGCTTGCGCAAGCCATGCAAGCGCTTGAGACCCAAAAAGCATTGAATGGCGCCGCTGGCAGCCCTGCCACTGTCGTTGCCGGTGCATCACCGCCCAGCCAGCCGGTATTTGTGCGCCAGGTGCACGGTACCGAGGTGAAATACATCGACCAGTGCGCCACCAGCGGCCAGGATGCCGATGCCAGCGTGAGCGACACGCCCGGCATGGGCTGCGCGGTGATGGCTGCAGACTGCCTGCCGGTGATCTTCTCGCACGCCAATCTGCCCGTGGTGGGCGCGGCGCATGCGGGGTGGCGCGGCCTTGTGGGCCAGGGTGGTGTCGGGGTGCTGGAAACCTGTTTTGCCGCATATGCCCAACTGGTGCGCAAGCACCTGGGCCAGGATATGAGCCTGGCAGACATTGCCGCGCAGACACTCGCCTGGCTCGGCCCCTGCATCAGCCAGCCCGAGTTCGAGGTGGGCCCGGAAGTGCAGGCTGCCTTTGTGGAGCACGATGCCAGCGCTGCGGCCTGCTTTGCGGCTGGCAAGCCGGGCAAGTTCCAGGCGGATCTGAGCGCACTGGCCCGCCACCGTCTGCAGCGCCAGGGAATCACCCGGCTCTATGGCAACGACAGCAGCCCCGTCTGGTGCACGGTGCGCAACCCGGAGCGGTTCTTTTCGCACCGGCGCGATGGGGTGCCCGGTGTGCAGGGCGGCTCGGGCCGCTTTGCGGCCTGCGTGTGGGTGGCTTGAGGGCGTAGCGCTTCACATGGCATAAAAGATATCTGTGGTGATCTTTTTTTGAAAAATGATCGCTATAAGTATCTTTTCTCCTTGCTTTCTTGTGTTGCTTGCATTGTTTGGTTGAAATGAATATTTTTATACTCATTTTCATGAAAAAGAGTATGATGTGAAGCATGACTGATGCATTGATTGCTTCCTTGGCTGCCAGCCGCAAGGCCCAGAACATCACCCAGGCCCAACTGGCCGAGCGCGCAGGCCTGTCCCGCATGGCCGTGCAGCGCACCGAAACCGGCGATGTGGACCCGCGCTACTCCACCGTGGCCGAGATGGCGCGTGTGCTGGGCATGCAACTGGTGGCCGTGCCGGCGGATCTGGTGCCCGCGCTGCAGGCCTTCATCCAGTCAGGCGGCAAGTTCCTGGGCCAGCCGGCAGGGGCCGATGCGCCGCCTTCGGTGGTGGAGAGCATCGCCGCCGAGCCACGGGGCCCTGCCAACCAGGCAAAGGCGCGCTGAGCACCGCCCGCATATCGCCATGTCCACCTCCATCCGCTACCTGCGCCTGTACATGCACCAGCCTGCGGCCATGGGGGGCGGGCGCCGCGCAATCGGCTACCTGTCGCAGTACGGCGATGTGTTGCGCGTCTCGTTTGAGGCCGATTACATTGCCGATGCGCAGCGCCCCACCTTGTCACTGAGCTATCTGGGGGGCAACGAGGCCGACACGCGGGCCATCCTCTCGTCTGCCCGTGATGCGCGCCTGGTGCGCACGGATGGGCGCTGGCCCGTGTACTTTCAGAATCTGCTGCCCGAAGGCCACAACCGCGAACGCCTGGCTGCCGAGCGCGGCTGCTCGCCCGACGATGAGTTCGAGCTGCTGGCCGCTGCCGGCCACGATTTGATGGGCGCGCTGGAAGTGGAGCCCGTCCCGCAGGGCGAAGCCATTCCCGATGTGGTGCGGCACTGGCACACCACGCAGGGGCTCGACGTGCTGGAGCCCGGTTTTGTGGAGTTTCCGGTGGCAGATGCGGCGTCGCTGCCCGGCATCGTCACCAAGTTCAGCGCGGTGCAGGACGGCCGCCGCTACACCGTGCACCGCAAGGGCGCAGCGGGCAGCGTCATCCTCAAGCTGCCCAGCACGGCGCATCCCGATCTGGTCGCCAACGAATACAGCTGCTACCGCCTATGCCAGGCGCTGGGCTTGACCACGGCGGATGCGCAGGTCATCACCCGCGCGCAGGCCGACCTGCCCGGGCATGTGCCGTTTGACGAGATTCTGGCCGTGCAGCGCTTTGACCACCTGCCCGATGGCAGCCGCGTGCACATGGAAGAGTTCAACCAGGCACTGGGCTACGCGCCGCGCCACAAATACGGCAAGGGCCTGCAGCAGGACTGGCCCACGATGCTCCGTGTGCTCGACCGCCTGAGCCCCGAGCCCGTGGCCGACACGCGCGAGTTTCTGGCGCGCACCATTGCCGCCATCCTGATGGGCAATACCGATGCGCATTTGAAAAACTGGGCGCTGATCTACCCCAATGGCCACCAGCCGCGCCTGGCGCCCGTGTATGACTGCGTGTGCGTCGCCGCCTTCTTTCCGGGCTCACCGCCGCAGCAGTACGCGGTGAACAAGGCGATTGATGCCGCCATGCGCGCCCTGAGCTGGGACGATGTGGAGGCGCTGGTCAAATCCGCCGGCCTGCTGCGCGCGTCGCGCCATGTGGCGCTGCTCAAGGACGTGGTGCGCCGGGCACATGACGAGTGGCCAGTCTTGCTTGCCGATGCACCGCCTGGCATGCGCGAGGCCGTGGAGGAGCGCCTGCGCGGCGGTGTGAAGCTGGCCGAGGTCTGAGCAGGGAAGGCCGGTGATAACGGCAAGCGGTGGCTGCAGGCCTGCTCAGCCCTTCACGCCATCCCTTTGCTTCAGCCTTTTGCTCTTGGCACACGCCCCATCAGGTAGAACTCCTCATTGGGTTGCATGCCCGCAAAACTGGCCATGCGGTTCGAGAGGCCGAAAAACGCCGTGATCGCCGCGATGTCCCAGATATCCTCGTCATCAAAGCCGTGCGGATGCAGCGCATCGAAATCGGCGTCGTTGACTTCCTGCGAACGGGTGCAGACCTTCATCGCAAAATCCAGCATGGCGCACTGGCGCGGGGTGATATCGGCCTTGCGGTAGTTGACGGCCAGCTGGTCGGCCAGGAGGGGCGCCTTTTCATAGATGCGGACGAGCGCGCCATGGGCCACCACGCAGTACAGGCATTCGTTGTGCGCGCTGGTCACCGTCACGATCATCTCGCGCTCAGCCTTGGTCAGGCTGCTGTCCTCACGCTCCATCAAGGCGTCGTGGTACGCAAAAAACGCACGCCACTCCGCAGGGCGGCGGGCAAAGGCGAGGAACACGTTGGGGATGAAGCCTGCCTTTTCCTGCACCTGCAGGATGCGATCCTGGATGTCCTGTGGCAGGGTGTTGAGATCGGGTAGGGGGTAGCGGGGTTTGGACGCCATGGCAAATCTCCTTGGAACGTGTTCCTGTTGTGCTGAACCGCATCATAAGCGGCAGCAAGCTGCCGGGCTGTCCCGGGAATGCGGGTGGCGATATGTAACAATCGCTATATTTTTGAGAGCTGGCTGCGCTTTTGCAGCGGGTGCCAGAGGTATGGTTTGCATGTAACAACCCTGCTGGCTTCCTGTATGGCAGAGGCGCTTGCAGAGCGCGTGGTGTTTTGGTCGTAATATGTGCGCCAATTGCAGTGGCTGAGAATCATCCCGATTTGGAGTCGCAGGCGCAGGCCATTCCCAAATGGGCAAGGCTGTGTCGGCAGCTCCATTGCGAAGGGGAAGCCGGCTGCACTGCACCATAGACCCTAGAAAGACATGGGCCGCCGCCACGCCACGGGTATGCCGGGCGCGGGGCCGATCCGCCATAACATTCATGCTGGTTCCGTTTTTGATCATGCTGCGCGAGGGCATCGAAGCCGCGCTGATCGTTGGCATCATTGCCAGTTTCCTTCGCCATACAGGCCGCGCCGCATTGATGCCTGCCGTCTGGGCCGGGGTTTTCTTTGCGCTGGGCCTGTCGCTGTTTGCGGGCGCCGGCCTGCAGTGGATGGCCGCAGAATTCCCGCAGAAGCAGCAGGAGCTGTTCGAGGCCGTGGTGGGCTTCATCGCCGTCGGCATGCTGACGGGCATGGTGTTCTGGATGCGCAAGGCCGCACGCTCCATCAAGAGCGAGTTGCAGGCTTCGGTCGACAAGGCGCTTTCTACGACAGGCAGCGCCAGCTGGGCACTGATCGGCATGGTGTTCCTCGCGGTGGCGCGCGAAGGGCTGGAGTCCGTCTTCTTCCTGCTGGCCATCTTCCAGCAAAGCACGGGTTGGGGCGCGGCGGTGGGCGCGCTCGCAGGTATCGCGCTGTCCATTCTGCTGGGCGTGGGCCTGTACAAGGGTGGGGTGCGCATCAACATGCGCCAGTTCTTCCGCTATACCGGCGTGTTCATCCTGCTGGTGGCCGCAGGCCTGCTGGCAGGCGCCGTGCGCCGCCTGCATGAGGCAGGGGTGTGGAACCATCTGCAGCAGGTGGTGTTTGACAGCAGCGCGACTCTGCCGGAAGACAGCGCGCTGGGCGTGGTTCTGGGCGGCCTGCTGGGTTACATGCATGCCCCGGTACTGGGCGAGGTGCTGGTATGGGCCGCGTATCTGGCGGTCACACTGGTGGTGTTCTTCTGGCCGGTGTCAGCTGCACCTGCTATAAAATCAGAAGCGGCTGCGCGCACCCATGGTGCGCCAGCGGCAGATATGGCGATGCAAAGCGAGCCTTCCGCAGGCGCCATGCAGCCTGCATCTCTGGGCGGCGTGGTACTGGGCAGCGTGCTCGTGCTGGTGTTGGGCGCGGCGGCTTTCTGGCAGGCGGCGGGCTCCTCGCAGTCTGCGGCGAGGCCAGGCGTCGACAACGCGGCGGCTGCAGGTGGCGCTACCGATGTGCCCCAGGTCACCATCGAGATCAGCCAGGGTACGTGTACGCCCAATGCTGTGAGCGTGCCTGCGGGCAAGGTGCAGTTTCGCATCGTCAACAAGGGCGAGCGTGCGCTGGAGTGGGAGATTCTGGACGGTGTGATGGTGCTCGAAGAGCGCGAGAACATCCTGCCCGGCCTGTCGCAGACCCTGACGGCACGCCTTGCGCCTGGTCAGTACGAGATGACCTGCGGCTTGCTCAACGCACCGCGCGGCACCTTGACCGTCACGCCGTCAGACGCCTTCAAGGCCGAAGCCGCCAAGCCGCCGGTGACGGCCTTCATCGGTGCGCTGGCCGAATACCAGGTGTACCTGTTGACCGAGGTGGCCAGCTTGCAGGACATGCTGCAGGCCCTGCCGCAGCGCCTGCAGCCAGCTGGCGATGCGGATGCTGCGTTGCAGGCGCCTGCAGACGGCTATCCGGCCGATGCCCTGCAACTGGTGGCCCTGGCACGCGGTCAGTACCAGAAGCTGGTGCCGCTGGCTGCACAATTTGGCGACCTCAATGCCCGCATTGACGCGCGCGCCGCTGATTTTGCACTGCGTGACAAGGACCCCGCCTTTGTCGGCCTGCACCGCATCGCGGCCGGCCTGAAGGCGGGTGAAGGTGCCGAGCAATTGCTGCCGCTTGTCACCAGCCTGCAGCAGGATGTGGACCAACTGGCCCAACGCCTGGGCGATGCCTCACTGCAGCCGCAAAACCTCGCTACCAACAGCGCCAAGGCGCTGGAGCGTGCATCCACCCTGATTCCAGGTGAGGCCACCACGCCCGCGCAGGGCCGTTGGGCCCTGCAGTTTGTGCGCGGCAGCCTGGCTGCGGCAGACAAGACCCAGCAATTGCTGGCGCCGGTGCTGTCCAATGCCAACCCGGCACTGCTGCAGCAATTGCAGACCAGCCTGGACAAAGTGCGCCAGTTGCTGGCAGACCAGGGCGTCTCTGCCGACGAGGCGCAGGCCGCTGGCGTGCCCGGGGTGCTGCTGAACCCCGTGCAATGCCAGAATCTGGCGCAGGCGCTGTACCAGGCGTCACAAAGCGTGGGCAAGATCAATATGGCCTTGGGTCTGCAGCCTTAAACTTTTACCGATAACACACGACAAAATAAAGAGCCGCCATGTCTTTCTTTAAAAGTAGAAACGATTCTCAATCCAGTGCTGAGACTGCCGCATCGGACGCATCGGCCGGCGCTGCCGAGGCGGCGCCCGCGGCCCCCGGTCGCCGCCGCTGGCTGGGCGAGGCTGCGGGCGTCGTCGGCGCAGGGGTCCTCGCGGGCGTGCCGGCGCGTCAGGCAGCCGCCCAGCTCCAGGCGAATGCGCCCGCGCATCCGCAGGTGGCCGATGCGCCGCACACCACCACCTCGCAGCAGCGTGTGCCTTTCCACGGCCCGCACCAGGCCGGTATCGTCACGCCGCGCCCGCTGGCGGGCATGGTGGCCAGCTTTGATGTGCTGGCCGACAACAAGGCCGATCTGGAGCGGCTCTTCAAGACCCTCACCGAGCGCATCCGCTTTCTCACCGAAGGGGGCGCGCAGCCTGTGGCCGATCCCAGACTGCCGCCAGCCGGTTCTGGCATCCTCGGGCCCGTGGTGCAGCCCGATGCGCTGACCGTGACCGTTGCCGTGGGCCACAGCCTGTTTGAGGAGCGCTATGGCCTTCAGGGCCTCGCGCCCAAGCGCCTGACGCCCATGCGCCAGCACCCCAACGATGCGCTGGTGCCCGCGCTGTGCCATGGCGATCTGTCCATCCAGTTCTGCGCCAACACGCCAGACACCAATATCCATGCGTTGCGCGACATCATCAAGAACCTGCCGGATTTGCTGATGATGCGCTGGAAGCAGGAGGGGACGGTGCCGCCCATACCCGCAGCCGCAGGCAAGGCGCCCGAGAGCGCACGCAATTTCCTCGGTTTTCGAGACGGCTCGGCGAACCCGGATTCGGACAGCGATGCGCTGATGCGCCGCATTGTCTGGGTGCAGGCAGGCAGCGACGAGCCCGCCTGGGCCGAAGGCGGCAGCTACCAGGTGGTGCGCATCATCCGCAACTTCGTCGAGCGCTGGGACCGCACGCCGCTGCAGGAGCAGGAAGCCATCATGGGCCGCGACAAGGACAGCGGCGCGCCGCTCGACGCACGCAGCAAGACCGAGCACGATGTGCCCGATTACGCAGCCGACCCCGAAGGCAACAAGACCCGGCTGGATGCCCATATCCGCCTCGCCAACCCCCGCAACCACGGCAGCGAAGCCAACCTCATCCTGCGCAGGCCATTCAACTACTCCAATGGGGTCACCAAATCCGGCCAGTTGGAGATGGGCCTGCTCTTCATCTGCTACCAGGCCGATCTGGACAAGGGCTTTGTCACCGTTCAGAAGCGGCTCGATGGGGAGCCGCTGGAGGAATACATCAAGCCCGTGGGCGGTGGCTTCTTCTATGTGCTGCCGGGCGTGCGCGACGCGCAGGATTGGCTCGGCCGCAGCCTCCTGGCTGCTGCGAAGGCATAGCTTTCGCGGTATGGCCTGGTTTGAGGAATAAATCAGCATTTTGCGTACACCATTCAAGCGCAAGATGCTATTGAATTGATAGTTTGAAAGGACAAGAAAACATGCTCGCACGTCGTCACTTCCTGCAAAGCCTGGCGCTCTTTGGTGGTGCGTCCGCCGCCGTCATTCCCGCGTGGGCGGCCGACGGTGTCTCGGCCCTCGAACTGGTCAAGCCGCTGGCCGAGTACAAGCTGTACGTCAACACTAATCTGCGCGAACTCGTCAAAGGCGTGCAGGCCTTCACCGACGCCGTCAAGGCCGGCAAGATCGAAGAAGCCAAGAAGCTCTATGCCCAGGTACGCCGCCCCTATGAGCGCATCGAACCCATTGCCGAGCTGTTTGCCGACCTGGATAAAAGCATCGACGCACGGGCCGACGACCACGAGCAGGGCGAAAAAAGCCCCGATTTCATCGGTTTTCACCGCATCGAATACGGCCTGTGGGTGGAAAAATCCACCAAGGGCCTCGCGCCCGTGGCCGACCGGCTGCTGGCCGACTGCAAGGAGCTGCAAAAACGCGTGACCACGCTCACCTTCCCGCCGGAAAAGGTGGTGGGTGGCGCCGCCGTGCTGATCGAGGAGGTGGCAGCCACCAAGATCTCGGGCGAGGAAGAGCGCTACAGCCACACCGATCTGGACGACTTCCAGGCCAACTTCGAAGGCGCGGACAAGATATTCGAGCTGCTGCGCCCCCTGGTCGAGAAAAAGGACAAGGCCTTCGCCGACAAGACAGCCGCCAACTTCAAGACCGTTTTCGATGTGCTGGCCAAATACCGCAAGCCCGATGGCAGCTTCGAGCTCTACACCAAGCTGAGTGAGCGCGACCGCAAGGTACTGGCTGGCAAGGTCAACACGCTGGCCGAAGACCTCTCCAAGCTGCGCGGCATGCTCGGTCTGAACTGAAACGCCTGCGGGTTGCCGGCTGTCCGTTGATGTGGGGTGGGCCTTTGCTGGACGACAATAGCACCCATTGAAGCGCAATGGACAGCAACAGACAGCATATGAGTGAAGCAGAAAAAGACACCGACTGGGCCGCATGGAGCCGCGAGGCCGTCGAGATGATGGTGGCACGCAATGCCCAATGGCCCTAGCAGTTCGGCCTGCAGGCAACCCCCAGCTTCCGCTGGGACCTGGACAGCGCCACCTTGGTGCTGCAGGGCCCCCTGCACGAGGTGGTCGCCACGGTCTGCCTCGTGGGCACCACCAGCGACAGCGAAGGCGGCTTTGTCTGGAGCTGGGCCAACGAGGCCATTCCGCGCCAGCACGGCGAGGCCCTGGAAGTAGTGCACGACTTTGGCCGCGAGCACCATCTGGCCTTGCTGACCACGGCGCGCATCCCCGGCGGCCGCCCCGAGGCCACCGAATGCCTGTGCATCGCAGCCCGCCTGCAGCGCGCAGCCGGTACCTTCATCGACAAGCAAGGGGATGTGACCTTGTACTTCACCATCCTGCACCTGCAAGTGGCGATGGATGCGGACCAACTGCCCCACTGAGATCAGCGGGAGCCTCACCAAGCCCGGTGGCGACCGACCAGGCACCACTGCACCCGGTGAGGCCCAACCTTCCGCACGAAAGAAGCATTCACCGATCCCGGTCCTGCCGCGTATCGGCACTGAAGAGCCGCCAACCTGCACTGGTTGCTTGCAGCATATCGGTCAATGGGAGATTGTTCAGGAAAATCTGGTCGTGCGATGCCACAATCATCGCGCCCTGGTAGCCAGACAACATGGTCTCCAGCGCCTGCAAGGCAGGCAGGTCGAGGTGGTTGCTGGGCTCGTCCAGTAGTAGCAATTGTGGCGGCGTATCGGCATAGAGGATGCAGGCGAGTGCCGCCTTGAGGCGTTCGCCACCGCTGAGTACGCCGCTGGGCACCGTTACCCGGTCGGCGCCCAGGCCCAGTTGCGCCAGCCGCATCCGCAGCTCGCTCTCGCTCAGGCGGTGGCTCACCTGCTGCAACTGTTCCAGCACTGGCCGATGCACATCCAGCGTATCCAGCCGTTGGTCGAGATAGGCCAGGCTTTCTGTCACCGTGCAAACCCCGGCCTGGGGCTGGATCCGGCCTGCGAGTACCTGGAGCAAGGCGGACTTGCCGCAGCCATTGGGCCCCTGCAGGCCGATGCGCTGCTGCCCGGTTACCAGCAGATCAATCTGCCGGGTGGCAGGGGCCACCCATGGCAGTGCTACGCCATCCAGCACAACCACGTGGCGTTGGGAGACGCCAGCATGCAGCGGCGTTTGCAGGTGAATGTGCAGGTCGCCATCAACCTGGGCGGCGGCATCGCGTACACGCTGCGCAAGCTCGCGTTGCGTGGCCGCGTGCTGCCTGTGGAGCTTGCCGATTGAGTGGTCGCTGCGCTCCTTCTGGCGGTCCAGCAGGATCTTGGCCTGGTTGGCCTGTTTGCCGCTTCGGGCTCCGCGTTGCAGTCTCTTTTCCTGGCGCTCGCGTTGTTCGCGCATGGATTGCTCCGTGCGCCTGCGCTCCAGCCTGGTGCGATCGAGTTCTGCGTTCGCACTCTGCTGTTCCTGCGCCTTGGCCTGGGCATAGAACAGGTAGTTTCCGCCGTAGCTGCGCAAGCCCTGCGCAGACAGCTCGACAATCCGGTCCATGGATTCCAGCAGTTGCCGGTCGTGGCTGATGACGAGCAGGCCGCCCGGCCAATGCGCAAGCCATGCGGCCAATGCCGTGCGGCTGCCTTGGTCCAGATGGTTGCTGGGCTCGTCCAGGATCAGAAAATCCGCACCAGAGAGCTGGGCGCCCACCAATGCCGCACGCATTGTTTCTCCGCCGCTGAGCGCAAGGGCTGGCGTATCGGCTTGCAGGTGCGGGAGGCCTTGCAGCGCAAGCGCCTGGTGGAACTGCAGGGCCATGTCCCATTGGTCGGCCACCGCGTCGAAATCCGCCTGCGCGGAGCTGCCCGCCTCGATGCGCTGCAAGGCATCCAACACCTTCCGCACACCCGCAAGGTCGGCCACCGTGGTGGCCGCGCCCGGGCGAACCTGCTGTTCGAGGTAGTAGACGCTACCCGATCGCACGCAGCGGCCGCTGGAGGGCTGCAACTGGCCTGCAAGCACGCGCGCCAGAATGGTCTTGCCGCAGCCATTGCGGCCAACGAGGCCGGTGTGCCGTGTGTCAAAGATGTCGGTCAGGTCGGAGAAAAGCGCTTGACCGTTGGGGAGGACGTACGAAACGCCCTCCAGGGAGAGGTGAGAAATCGCCATGCCAATTCCAGAGATGCAAAGAACTCCCCGCGCTGTGGGGGCAGTGGAGGTTTGCCGTTGTGTGAACGGCTGCATCAATGGCGCATGGGACGGATACCTCTGACGGTGTATGGTGAAGGCTGGATTATAGAAGTGACCGAAAACCCGCAAGGCCGGGCTGCCTGTATTCCACGGGTGAGGGGAGGCACAGACAAAGGAGAAAGCCATGACTGCCAATCTCTACGGCGGAATCGATATCGCGATGAAAGTGCCATCGCACCAGTACGAGGCGACGCTCGCGTTCTACCGCGATGTGGTGGGGCTCGTGCCAATCACCGAAAAAGCTCCGGCCATGGGCTTTGCGCTGGGCCCCAACCGGCTCTGGATCGATGAGGCGCCGCAGATGAGCCAGGCGGAAATCTGGCTGGAGTTGTTCACCGAGAGTTTTGAGGACGCGGCCGCGCATCTGGCACGGGCCGGAGTGACCCGCTGCGATGCAATCGAGCCGCTGCCGGAGGGGTTCAAGGGAGGCTGGATTACCAGCCCGTCCAACATCATCCACATGGTGCGCGAGCCCGGTACCTGGTGAGCGGAACTGCGGATGCGCGGCAAATGAAAAACGCCCGGATCGGGCGTTTCTGAAGGCTGGCCGAAGCGCAAGGCGCCGGCCGGGGTTGCGGAATTATTTCTTCAGGTCGAAACGGTCCAGCTCCATCACCTTGGTCCAGGCTGCCACGAAGTCGCCAACGAACTTCTGCTGGTTGCCAGCTTCGGCATAGACTTCGGCAACGGCGCGCAGGATGGCATTGCTGCCAAAGACCAGGTCCACGCGGGTGCCGGTCCACTTCCTGGTGCCGCTCTTGCGGTCCACGCCTTCGTAGGTGCCGTCTTCCAGCGCCTTCCACTGGGTGCCCATGTCCAGCAGGTTGACGAAGAAGTCGTTCGTCAGCTTGCCGGGGGTGTGGGTCAGCACGCCATGCTGGCTGCCACCGGTGTTGATGTTGATGGCGCGCAGGCCGCCGATCAGCACGGTCATTTCAGGGGTCGTCAGGTTCAGCAGCTGGGATTTGTCGATCAGCAGAGATTCAGCGGAAGCAGGGAGCGGGCCTTGCAGGTGGTTGCGGAAGCCATCTGCCTTGGGCTCCAGGTATTTGAAGGAGTCGGCATCGGTTTCCTCGGCGGTGGCGTCACCTCGGCCAGGGCTGAAAGGTACGGTCACCTTGACGCCAGCATCGGCAGCCGCCTTTTCGACCCCTGCATTGCCAGCGAGCACGATCAGGTCGGCCATGGAGATGCGCTTGTCGCCGTCTGCCGTCTTGTTGAATTCGCGCTGAATGCCTTCCAGCACGGACAGCACCTTGGCCAGTTGTTCTGGCTGGTTGACCTGCCAGTCCTTTTGCGGTGCAAGGCGGATGCGCGCACCGTTGGCACCGCCGCGCATGTCGGAGCCGCGATAGGTGGACGCCGATGCCCAGGCGGTACCCACCAGTTCCTGCACGGTCAGGCCCGATGCCAGCACCTGGGCCTTGAGGGCCATCACATCATCGCTGTTGACCAGCGGGTGCTTGACGGCGGGAATCACGTCTTGCCAGATCAGGGTTTCCTTCGGCACTTCGGGGCCGAGGTAGCGGCTGACCGGGCCCATGTCGCGGTGGGTCAGCTTGAACCAGGCGCGGGCAAAGGCTTCGGCAAAGGCCTGGGGATTTTCCAGGAAGCGGCGCGATATCTTCTCGTAGGCCGGGTCCATGCGCAGCGACAGATCGGTGGTCAGCATCGTGGGCTTCTTGTTGGGGCCGCCGTGGGCGTCAGGGATGACATCGTCCGCATCCTTGGCCACCCACTGGATGGCGCCTGCAGGGCTCTTTTCTTGCACCCATTCGTACTTGAACAGGTTTTCGAAGAAGAAGTTGCTCCACTGCGCAGGGGTCTGCGTCCAGGTCACTTCCAGGCCCGAGGTGATGGCATCGCGCCCGGAGCCGGTGCCAAAGCTGCTTTGCCAGCCCAGGCCTTGGGCTTCGAGGTCGCA
The DNA here is from genome assembly GCF_040396735.1 of Comamonas odontotermitis. Lineage (GTDB taxonomy): Bacteria > Pseudomonadota > Gammaproteobacteria > Burkholderiales > Burkholderiaceae_C > Comamonas > Comamonas odontotermitis_C. The sequence goes on along the minus strand of NZ_JBEBNZ010000006.1, from coordinate 20,992 downwards.
ACCCTCGGGTTCCTTGCCGACGTGGCTGGCAGGGCCCGCGCCGTGGGTCTTGCCGAAGGTATGGCCGCCAGCGATCAGGGCCACGGTTTCCTCATCGTCCATTGCCATGCGGGCGAAGGTGTCGCGGATGTCGCGGGCGGCCGAAATGGGGTCGCCATTGCCGTCCGGCCCTTCAGGGTTCACGTAGATCAGCCCCATCTGCACGGCAGCCAGCGGGTTTTCCAGATCGCGCTCGCCGCTGTAACGGCTGTTGGGGTTGTTGGTGGGAGCGAGCCATTCTTTTTCGGCGCCCCAGTACACATCGTGGTCTGGTTCCCAGGTATCGACCCGGCCGCCGGCAAAGCCGAAGGTGCGGAAACCCATGCTCTCCAGAGCCACGTTGCCGCACAGGATCAGCAGGTCGGCCCAGGAGATGCGGTTGCCGTACTTCTGTTTGATGGGCCACAGCAGGCGGCGCGACTTGTCGATGTTGACGTTGTCGGGCCAGCTGTTGAGTGGTGCAAAGCGCTGCTGTCCACGGCCTGCGCCGCCACGGCCGTCCTGCACACGGTAGGTGCCGGCGGAGTGCCAGGCCATGCGGATGAACTGCGGGCCATAGTGGCCGAAATCGGCGGGCCACCAGTCCTGGGAGTCGGTCATCAGCGCCCGCAGGTCGCGCTTGAGGCCTTCATAGTCAAGCTTGCCGAACTCCGTGGCATAGTCGAAACCGGCACCCATGGGGTTGCTTTTGCTGTTGTGCTGGCTCAGCAGATCCACGCGCAGCGCAGTGGGCCACCAATCTCTATTGGTTGTGCCGCTGTGGGTCTGCTGGGCGTTATGGAAGGGGCACTTGGATTCAGTCGTCATGGGGAGTTCTCCGGTTCAAACTTGCAGGACACTGACGGCCTTGCGGCGACAGCAACGTGGCAATGGCGGGCAGGTGTTCCGTGCCATTGGTTGCTGTTCATTATGCGATTGCAGCTGCTTTCGGTGTGCGCTTTTCCGATTGAATATACCCAAGTGCATCATTAAGAAAATCAAGCGCTGGGGTTGTGCAAATAGGCGCCATGGATTCGCTTATCACCCAATGGAAACGGCCGCATTGCGGCCGATCAAAAGTGTTTGTGGAAAGCCTGGGAACCTATCTGCGCACGTCCTTGACGAGGGTGCTCTTGCCAAACAGGCTCTGCACCAGATCGACCACCAGTTCAGCCGTCTGGTTGCGCAGGTCGAGCGCTGGATTGAGCTCGACGATATCGATCGAGCCCAGCAGGCCGGTGTCGGCAATCATCTCCATGCACAGCTGCGCTTCGCGGTAGTTGGGGCCGCCGCGCACGGTGGTGCCGGTACCGGGGGCGATTTCAGGATCGAGAAAATCGACGTCGAAGCTCAGGTGCAGGTGGGTGGTGGCCGGGTCGGCATTGCGCAGCGGCGCCAGCGCCCGCAGCATGGTCTCGCGCATGCCCAGCTCGTCGATGGCGCGCATGTCGAACACGTCGATGTTGTGGGTCTTGATGAGGTGCTTTTCCTGATCGTCCACACTGCGCAGGCCGATCTGGCAGAGCGATTGCTCTCCCAGGGCGGGTGCGAAACCCGCCAGGTGGGTGAGCTCGCGCGGGCCCAGGCCGCTCAGACAGGCGACGGGGATGCCGTGGATGTTGCCGGAGGGCGATGTCTCGGGCGTGTTGAAATCGGCATGGGCATCGAGCCACAGCACATACAGGCGCTTGCCTGCAGCCTTGCAGTGGCGCGCCACCGCGCTGATGGAGCCCACCGCCAGGCTGTGGTCGCCCCCCAGCATCAGCGGCATGCGGCCTGCGGCCAGCTCGGCGTGCACGGCATCGTGCACGGTCTGGTTCCAGGCCACGGCTTCTTCAAAGTTGCGCAGGTTGCCGTGGGCCGCATCGCGCGGGTGGCGGTGGTTGGCGGGCCCGGCCAGGTTGCCTACATCGCGTACTTCGCAGCCCAGCTCGGCCAGGGCAGGGCCCAGCTGCGCCACGCGCAGCGCGTCCGGCCCCATGGCGGCGCCCAGGCGTCCGGCGCCGATGTCGGTGGGTGCTCCTATCAAGCTGATGGCAGTAGAGTTGTGCATATCAAGCGGTTGCGGCAGTCGTTTTCAATGGGTTGCGGGCAGGGCTGCCTGTGTGCAGCACGCCAAACAGATCCTTGGGATCGGCCAATTGTGGCAGCAGCAGCAGAGGCTGCAGCACGCCATGCTTTTGAGCCAGGGCGTGGAGGTAGCGCATGGCGGAGTAATCCTCCAGCGCAAAGCCGACGGAATCGAACACGGTGATCTCGTCATCACGCTGCCGACCCGGTGCCTTGCCATGCAATACCTGCCACAGTTCGGTCACGGCAAAGTCAGGGGCCATGTGCTGGATTTCGCCTTCGATGCGGCTTTGCGGCGCAAATTCCACAAACACACTGGCGTCCGGCAGGATGGCGGCGTCGAGTTCGGTCTTGCCCGGGCAGTCGCCGCCCACGGCGTTCAGATGCATGCCGGGCTGCACCATGGCGCGGGTCAGAATGGTTGCATTGGTCTTGTCGGCAGTCACCGTGGTCACGATATCGGCGCCGTCTGCGGCATGCGCGGCGCTGTCGCATACCGTCACCTGCACTTGCGGTGCATGGGCCTGCAGGTGGCGCACCAGCTTGTCGGTGGCGGCGCGGTCGATGTCAAACAGGCGCAGCACTTCGATGCCCAGCAGGCCGATGAATGCCAGTGCCTGAAATTCGCTCTGCGAGCCGTTGCCGATCAGGGCCATGGTGCGGCTGTTGGCACGCGCCAGGCGCTTGGCGGCCATCACGCTGGTGGCGGCGGTGCGCAGGGCGGTGGTCAGCGTCAGCTCCGACAGCAGTACCGGCGCTCCGGTATCGGCCCGCATCAGCGCGCCAAACGCCATGATGGAGGGGATGCCGCGCTGCGGATTCTTGGGGTGGCCGTTGACGTACTTGAAGGCAAAGTGGTCGGCATCGGCCACGGGCATCAGCTCCATCACGCCGTCGCGGGTGTGCTGGGCAAGCCGCGCGGTCTTGTCGAAGTCCTGCCAGCGGGCAAAGTCTTCTTCCAGGGCAGCGACGAGGCCTGCCAGCAGCGGCGTGAGGCCTACGCGGCGCACAAGTTCGGCGGCAGCATCAGTGCTGAGGAAGTCAACGGTTGCGGTGTAGTTATTGCTTGTGCTGGTCATGGTTTGCTCCTTGTTTTATAGCTTTTGATGCCCAATACATGGGCACTGGCGGCTGACACCAGTGTGGCGCAGGGCGAAAACAAAGCAAAGTGCAAAAAGTGGTAGAAAATGTCAGCCTGTGAAGCAAAATGTAGGCTCTCATTGTGCAAATTGACAAAACCGACCAGGCACTGATCAGCATGCTGCGGCAAAACGCACGCGAAAGCGTGGCCACGCTGGCCGGCAAGCTCGGCGTATCACGCGGCACCGTCACCAACCGCATGGAGCGGCTCGAGCGCGAAGGCCTGATCGTGGGCTACAGCGTGCGTCTGCGCCCCGATGTGCAACCCGAGGTGTTGCGAGCCTGGATGAGCATCGAGATCGTGGGCAACGACACGCGCCGGGTGATGGCGTCGCTGCTGGGCGAGCCTGGCGTGGCGGCGCTGCACAGCACCAATGGTCGCTGGGATCTGCTGGCCGAGTTGCAGGTGGCGAGCCTGGAGGAGCTTTCGCGCGTGCTGGAGCGCATCCGGCTCATCAAGGGCATCAGCAATAGCGAAACCAGCATCCACCTGGAGAGCTTTCGCGTTTCTTGAAAGCCTCTTTACTCTTCAAAGAAATTTGCAGGTGGCCTAGTGCAGATGGCGCATTTAGCTATTGATTGGATAGCAATTTGGCCAACCATCAGTCCAGCAGAAAGCCGAGCGCGGCGCGCAACTGCCCGGCGGCGTGCTGTTCGATGACCGTGTCGTGCGCCAGCACGATGCGCTGCACGGGCCAGTTGCAGATGAGCTGTGCGGCTGCGCGCGCGGCCGCCTGGTCACGGATGGCAAAGCGTACGGCCCGTGGCATGGCCAGGCGGCTGCGTGTGCCGTTCAGGCTGTTGAACAGGCGCGCCGACAGCGACAGATCCTGCGGGTAGTACTGCAGCACATCCGTGACGATCAGGCTGCCGCTGGGCTCGTGCAGCCACACGCATTCGTTCAGCAGCGGAATGCCGCCCACGCATTGCATCTGCAACTGATTACGCCATGCGGAGGGCGTGGCGGAATCGTCCGACTGGCCCGGTGGGCCCGGCTGTTTTGGCAGGGTCTGCAACTGCCGCAGATCGCGCCGCTTGGATGCGAGCCCAGGCGCGCCCCACAATTGCGCCTTTGGATAGAACGGCAGCCAGTCACCTGCATACAGGTGGTGCATGCGGTTGGGGGCCACTACCCAGGCCACGCTGCCCAGGGCATCGAGTGCGGCGCGCAGTTGCGGTGTGGGCGCGACGGGCGAGTGCAGCCATAGCTGGTGGTCCGCTAGCCGGGCCACAGTCATGCGCGTGCGCAGCGGCAGGCCTTGCACACGGATGCGCTGCTGCACGCTCCATAAATTGGGCGCCAGTGGTGTCAGGGGCAGGGGATTGCTGGGCGGTGGATGGGACGACATGGCAGGCAGTGGATAGATGCAGGAATGCCGCGGGCAGGGCGGGATGGAAACCAGCCCAGTGTATGGGCAGAACTGCATATGCCAGCTTGGCTGAACTCCTCTCAGCGCGACGAGTACAGCGCTGAGGGCGCGGGTTGTCTGGGCGGTATCTGCTGCCTTTATACGCCAGATCGTATAGGCAGAAACGTCGTCTTTTTGTATATACATTCAAGAATGTATGTTAAATTTGACTTAAGTTAAGCTACGGTTCAAGCTGTGATTGAAAGACCGTACCGGAGATCCTGCAAAGGAGTGGCAGATGCACTATGACGTGGTAATTGTGGGCGGCGGCGCCGGGGGGCTGGAACTGGCCGCACAGCTGGGGCGCAAGCTGGGGGCGCGAGAAGGGCGCGAGCGGGTGCTTCTGGTGGACAAGATGCCCTTCCACATCTGGAAGCCCACCTTGCACGAGGTGGCGGCAGGCACGCTTGACGCGCACCAGGAGGGGCTCTCTTACACCGTGCTGGCCCGGCGCAACCATTTCAGCTTTGTGATGGGCGAGTTCATCGCGCTGAACACCGCACAGCAATGCATTCGCCTCGCGGCGATCACCAATGAAGCGGGCAAGGAAGTGGTGCCCGAGCGCAGCATTGGCTACCGGCACCTGGTGCTTGCGCTGGGCAGCGGCTCCAATTCGTTTGGCACGCCGGGCATCGAGAACGCCTATCTGCTCGAAAGCGTGCGCGACGCGCAGCGCTTCCATGCCGACTGGCTCAGTGCCTGTGCCCACGCCTCGTATGCAGAACCGCGCTCGCTGTCGGTGGCCATCGTGGGGGCGGGCGCCACCGGCGTGGAACTGTCGGCCGAACTGCTGGAGGCCCACAGCATGCTGCAGGAGAGCCAGGGCAGCAACCAGCGCTTTCGGCTGGAGATCAACCTGATCGAGGGAGGCGAGCGCATTCTGGGTGGGCTGCCACCGCGCATATCGGAGCAGGCCACCACCGCGCTTGAGCGCAAGGGGGTTCGCGTGATGACGGGCACCCGGGTGCAGGCACTGGAGCCGGGCGAAGTGATCACGCCCGATGGCCCTGTCTCGGCAGATCTGATCGTCTGGGCTGCCGGCATCAAGGCAGCCGACCGCAATGCGCTGCTGGGCCTGGAGGTCAACCGCATCAACCAGCTGGTGGTGAATGACCATCTGCGTACCAGTGCGCACCAGGTCTATGCGCTGGGCGACTGCGCAGCAACGCCCTGGGTAGATGGAAAGACCGTACCCGCCCGTGCGCAGGCCGCGCACCAGCAAGGCACTTATTTGACCCAGGTGCTGTATGCCGCCCTGAAGGAAGGGCGCTTCAACGAGCCCTTTGTCTACAAGGATTTTGGCTCGCTGGTCTCGCTGGGTGACAACAAGGGTGTGGGCAACCTGATGGGGGGCCTGTCCGGCAAGAACTTCTTTGTGCAGGGGCTGCTTGCCAAGTGGATGTACATGTCGCTGCACCTGATGCACCACCGCGCCATTCTGGGCACGGTGAAGACAGCGGTGCTGGCCCTGGCGCGGCTGCTGCAGCAGCGTGTGTCCGGTCGCATGAAGCTGCACTGATCAAAAAAGACAAAGCAGCGGATCGCCCCAAGCCGTGTTCAGGCCACGGCAGGGCGTTTTGCAGAGGGGCCCTGGTGGCCTTGGATCAAGCCTCGTCCGGACCCAGCACGATATCGAGCGAGCTGCCACCGGCCAGCAGCTTCTGCACCAGTGCTGCGGATGATTCCGCACCATACTTGCGCATCAGGCGGGTGCGGTAGATCTCGACGGTGCGGTGGCTGATATCGAGGCAGCGGCCGATTTCCTTGCTGGTCATGCCCTCGAGCAGGCGGGCGGCCACCTCGCGCTCACGCGCCGTCAGCTCGGCGCGCACCGGGCGCAGCGCGCTCAGGTCTTCAAAGCTCCACACGCCGCCTTCATGCGGATCGTCGCGGTTGAAGGCCCGGCCCATCACATGGCACCAGAACATCTCGCCGTTGGCGCGCTTCATGATGCGGTTGTCCGAATACAGGCCTTGCGCGCCCATGATGGGGGCAATGCGCCGGCCCAGGCGCTCGAACTCGTCGGCACTGGGGTAGAGGATCTGGAAGGACTGGTTGATCATCAGCTCGCGCGAAGTGCGGAACATGGAACAGACCTGTTCGTTGCAGTCGATCATGATGCGGCGGTGCGAAACCACCAGGCCCACGGGCGCCATCTCGAAGGCCTGTCGATAATCAAGCGGTGTCACTCGCATGGCAAAAATTGTCCCCTTTACGAAATACTACGTATGCTAATACGTAGTATGCTTCATTCGCGGAACAAGCCCTTCTTAATTAGGAGACACGTGTGAACAAAATTTATCCGAATGCGGCAGCTGCACTCCAAGGCGTGGTCGCAGACAACCAGTTGCTGGCCGTGGGCGGTTTTGGCCTGTGTGGCATCCCCGAGGCGCTGATCGAAGCGCTGCGCGACAGCGGTGCCAAGAACCTGACTGTGGCATCCAACAATGCCGGCGTCGACGGTTTCGGCCTGGGCAAGCTTTTGGAGACCCGCCAGATCAAGAAGATGATCGCATCGTACGTGGGTGAGAACAAGGAGTTCGAGCGCCAGTACCTGGCAGGCGAGCTGGAACTGGAATTCACACCCCAGGGCACCCTGGCCGAAAAAATGCGTGCTGGCGGCGCCGGCATTCCCGCCTTCTTCACCAAGACCGGTGTGGGCACGCAGGTGGCAGAAGGCAAGGAACTGCGCGAATTCGACGGCGAGACCTATGTGATGGAGCGCTCCATCGTTGCCGATGTGTCGCTGGTCAAGGCCTGGCGCGCCGACAAGAGCGGCAACCTGCAGTTCCGCCTGACGGCGCGCAACTTCAATCCGGCAGCGGCCACCTGCGGCAAGGTCTGCATCGTGGAAGTGGAAGAGATCGTCGAGACCGGCGCCTTGAAGCCCGATGAAATCCACCTGCCTGGCATCTATGTGCACCGCCTGGTGCTGAACGCCACGCCCGAGAAGCGCATCGAAAAGCGCACCATCACCGAGAAGAAATAAGGAGCCTGACATGCCTTGGACCCAAGACCAAATGGCCGCACGCGCGGCGCAAGAGCTGGAAGACGGCTTCTACGTCAATCTCGGCATCGGCATTCCTACCCTGGTGGCCAACCACACCGGCGACAAGGAAGTGTGGCTGCAGTCGGAAAACGGCATGCTGGGCATCGGCCCATTTCCTACCGAAGACGCCATTGACGCCGACCTGATCAACGCTGGCAAGCAGACGGTGACGACCATCGCCGGCTCCTCCATCTTCAGCTCGGACCAGTCGTTTGCGATGATCCGTGGCGGAAAGATCAACCTGTCCATCCTGGGCGCCATGCAGGTGTCCGAGAAGGGTGACCTGGCCAACTGGATGATTCCGGGCAAGATGGTCAAGGGCATGGGCGGCGCGATGGATCTGGTCGCTGGCGTCAAGCGCGTGATCGTGCTGATGGAACACGTGGCCAAGAAGAAGGACGGTACCACCGACCTGAAGATTCTCAAGAACTGCACCTTGCCGCTGACCGGCGTGGGCGTGGTCGATCGCATCATCACCGACCTGGGTGTGTTCGATGTGACCGAGCAGGGCCTCAAGGTGATTGAGCTGGCCCCCGAGGTGAGCTTTGATGACGCGCAATCCAAGACGGGTGTGACGCTCATCAAGTAAGCGCTGCATGCGATGAAAACAGGAACGCAGCCTTCGGGCTGCGTTTTTTTTGTAGCCCGGTGCTGGAATCGTCAGCACTTCAGGCTGGTGGCTCCTCGCGCAGAAAATCGATGAACGCCCGCAGCTTGGGAGGCATCTGCCTGCGCGCCGGGTAGTAGATGTGAAAGCCCGACCAGGGCCTCTCGAAGGCCTGCAAGGCCGGCACCAGCAAGCCGGTGGCAAGCTCCTGCTGAATACTGGCCACAAACTTGTGCGCCACGCCATAGCCCTGGCAGGCCGCGCGGGTGAGGTAGGCGTCGTCCGAAAAGATCAGGCGCCCCCTGGGTTCAATGGCTTGTTCCTTGCCGTCCACCACAAAAATCCAGGGCACAAAGCGCTTGGAGCCGGGGAGCCGAAAACGGATGCAGTCATGGCGGGCCAGATCGGCAGGCGTTTGCGGCATGCCGTGCGCCTGCCAGTACGCCGGGCTGGCGACCACGGCTTCCCACTGGCCCTGGTCGAGCGGCAGCGACACCATGTCGCGTGCCAGAAAGGCGCCGAGGCGAATGCCTGCGTCAAAGCCATCCTGCACGATGTCGGAAAACGCATCGTCGGTGAACAGCTCGAGCTGAATGCGCGGGTAGCGTGCCAGAAAGGCATCGAGCCGGGGCGTGATGAGCAGCCCCGCCGCCAGCCGCGAAGTATTGATGCGCAGCAAGCCGGTGGGCTCGTCACGCGCGGCGCGCACCTTCTGCATGGCAAGGTCGAGCTGGTCCAGCGACGGCGTCACCTCTGCCAGCAACTGCTCACCCGCTTCGGTGACGGAGACTTGGCGGCTGTTGCGTTGCAGCAGTCGCACATCCAGCTGCGCTTCGAGCTTGCGCATCTGCTGCGAAACGGCAGACGCGCTGATGCCCAGCTGGTTGCCCGCCTGGGTAAAGCTGCGCAGGCGTGCCACCAGTACAAAGGTGCTCAGCGCATTCAGCGAATCGCGCGGGTTGGATAAGTTTTTCTTCACGATGGGTGAAGTGTTGCACGCTTTTTCTTGAGCGTGAAGTGGCGGACACTGCGGTTTTCCGCCAAGGAGTTCTCCATGAACCATGTGTTTGCCACCATGGCACGGCCGCTTGCCGCCGGTCTGCTTTCACTGGCGTCTATCGCCCACGCGGCCAGCGATGCTGCGCTGGAGCAACGGGCCCGGCTCGCCGCCAACCTCAACACGGTGCTGGATGCGGCCGTCGCGCAAAAGCGGATCGTGGGTGCCGTGGTGCTGGTGGCGCAGGATGGAGCCGTGCTCTACCGCCAGGCCGTTGGCTATGCGGACCGTGAAGCACAGCGGCCCATGCAGGCATCGACCGGCTTTCGCCTCGCTTCGATGACCAAGCCGATCGTCACGCTGGCCGCCATGCGGCTGGTGGAAGCGGGCAAGCTGCAGCTGGACGCGCCCGTCACCCGGTACCTGCCGGATTTTCGGCCGCCCCTGGTGCAGGCCCACGGCGAGAAGACCGTGCCCACGCTATCGGTGCGCCAGCTCATCACCCACACCTCGGGCCTGGGCTATGGATTTGCGGAAGGGGCCGATGGTGCCTATGCCCGGCTGGGCGTCTCCGACGGGCTCGACAGCAGCGGCATCAGCCTGGATGAAAACCTGCGCAGGCTGGGCAAGGCGCCGCTGTACTTCGCCCCGGGCAGCCAGTGGCGCTATTCGCTGGGCATCGATGTGCTGGGCGCCGTCGTCGCCAAGGCCGGGGGCGCTCCGCTGCAGCAGGTGGTGGCGCGGTCTGTGACCCATCCCTTGCAGATGCAGCACACCCGCTTTGCGGTGCGCCCGGGGACGCCGCTGGCGGTACCCTATGCCGACGGCAAGCCCCAGCCAGTGCGCGTGCACGAGAACATGGTGGTTCCCCTCGCTGCCGGGCAGGAGGGGGGCGTGCGCTTTTCTCCCAATCGGGCGTTTGACCGCCATGCCTTTGCATCCGGCGGCGCAGGCATGGTGGGCAATGCAGATGACTACCTCCAGCTGCTGGAATCGGTGAGGCGCAGCGCCGCCGGGCAGCGCGGCCTGCTGCAGCCTAGAACCGCGCAGGAGATGGTGCGTGACCAGGTCGGCCCGCAAGCCCAGACGCAGGGCCCGGGCTGGGGCTTTGGCCTGGGCTGGGCGGTTCTGGTCGACCCGGCCTTGGCCGGAACGCCCCAGGGCAAGGGCAGTCTGCAATGGGGTGGGGCGTATGGACACAACTGGTTTGTTGACCCCGAGCGCAGGCTGAGCGTGATCCTGCTCACCAACACGGCGTTCGAAGGCATGGCCGGCCGACTGGTCAACGAAGTGCGGGATGCGGTCTACGCTTCGCTGTAATTTGCCAAGGCCCGGCCTACCCGGCCTGCCTGGCTTGCACCGCCAAAGCGCACCAGCCGCACATGCGCCTTGCTGTCGATGGTGTTCAGGCTCTCCTGCATCCAGTGTAGGGCCTGCTCTTCGGACAGCCCGCCGGTGCCTGCCCCCAAGGCCGGAAAGGCCACGGAGCGGTAGCCGCGCGTATGGACGATCTGCATGGCCGAATGCACGCTGGCCTGGATGGAAGCCTGCGACGCACGCCACCACATGTCGATACCGGCCACATGCACGATCGCCTTGAACGGCAACCTGCCCGCGCAGGTGGTAACCGCGCCGCCCAGCGGAATCGCCCCCAGCATGCCCAACTGCCAGAAGGGCCGGTAGCCCGCCCGCTTCTTGATGGCACCTGATACGCCTCGTGGCAGCAGCAGCCACCAGGGAATGATGTTGCGATTCCATGCGTTGACAATCACATCCACTGGCTGGTCCAGCAGGTTGCCGTCGATGATTTCTATATTTTTCATAGCATTTAGCGTTTGACTGGTGGGCGCCAGAGGCGGTTTTGATGACATATCCTGAAACCGAGGATAGCGATGGATTGCGGACACAATTGGCAGAAATACGGAGCGCATGCAGGAGACAGTAACAGCCGGTTTGTGCCCCAGGCGCTTGCCTGCGGCTCGGGCGCCTTCCATACTGGTGGAACTTCTTCCGTCTTCCTCTACAGAGTGGCCGCCCCATGAATGCACCCCATACCCCAGGCAGCACAGCGCACCCCTTGTTCACCGATCCCGATGTCGTCCAGATGCGCGAGGACATGGCGCTGGCCCTGCGTGCGGCAGCGCATTTCGGCCTGGGCGAGGGCGTGTGCAACCATTTCAGCATGGCGCTGCCCGATGGCAGCCACTTTCTGCTCAACCCGCGTGGGCTCATGTGGAGCGAGGTGCAGGCCGATGATGTGGTGATCGTCGACGACCAGGGCTGCGTGGTTGCAGGTGGCCACGCGGTGGAGCCCACCGCCATGTTCATCCACACGGCCGTGCACCGCATCGCCCGCAAGACCTGCGTGCTGCATACGCACATGCCCTATGCGACTGCACTTACCCTGACGCAGCAACGCGCGCTGGACACCACCTTGAGCCAGAACGCAATGCGCTTTCATGGCCGCGTGGCGGTGGACAGCCAGTACAACGGCTTTGCACTGGATGGCCGCGAAGGCGAACGCATCGCCCATGCCATGCGGGGCGCGGACATCAGCTTTCTGGGCAACCACGGCATCATCGTTTGCGGCGAGCGCATGGACTACGCCTTTGACGATCTGTACTACCTGGAACGCGCCTGCCAAGCCCAGGTACTGGCGCAATCGACCGGTGTGCCACTGGCGCCCTGTGATCCGGCGCTGGCCGCACGGGTGGCCGAGCAGGCCAATGGCGAACGCCTGCAGTCGACCCTGTTTTTTGAAGCGCTGCGCAGAAGGCTGTGACCGCGATGCAGATATCCATTGAAGCCCTGCAGCCTGCACAGTTCGACGCCGTCTGGCAGGTGTTTGATACGGTGGCGCGCGAAAAGCACTACCTCGCATCGCAATGCGCGCCAGCGCCTGCGCAGATGCGCGAGTACCTGCAAGCCTATATCGACAAGGGCCAGCCATACTATGTGGCGCTGGCAGACGGCCAGGTGTGCGGGTGGTGCGGCGTGCAACCCGTGCACGGACAGGCGCGTGCCCATGTGGGCATGCTGGGCATGGGCTTGCTGCCCGCAATGCGTGGCCAGGGCATTGGAGAGCGGCTGATGCAGGCCGCGCTGAAAGCCGCGCAATCCTATGGCTTTACACGGGTGGAGCTTGCCGTGCGTGCAGACAATGCGCGGGCCATAGCGCTGTACGAGCGCCAGGGCTTTGTGCGCGAAGGGCTGCTGCGCGACGGCTTCTGTGTGGATGGGGTGTACTTTGACATGCACACCATGGCATTGCTGCACAGGCCGGTTGCATGAACAAGGCCACAAGCGCCCTTGTTGAATGCATTTAGTGCATTGACTGCACTTATTCCAGTAAATTGGAATTTATTCTATTATGATGGATGCATGTCCATCGACCAGCTTCTCTCCGTCCGTGTGCATGGCCTGCGCAAGGCGCGCGGACATACGCTCGATGCCCTGGCGCAGATCAGTGGTGTGAGCCGTTCGACCATCTCGCTGATCGAGCGGGGCGAAACCAGCGCCACTGCCGCTGTCCTGGGTAAATTGGCGCAGGCGCTGCAGGTGCCGCTGGCATCGTTGTTTGAAGAGGAGCGCAGCGGCGAAGTGGCGCAGCCCCTGGTGCGCGCCGCCAGCCAGCCGCGTTGGCAGGACCCGGCCACCGGCTATGTGCGCCGCCAGCTCTCGCCCGTTGGCTACCCCGCGCCGTTGGAGTTGGTGGAGGTGATCTTCCCGTCCGGCCAGAGCGTGGCTTTTGACCATGCCCTGCGCAGCCAGCCGCTGCACCAGCAACTGTGGATGCTGGAGGGCAGCATGCAGCTGGCCCTGGGCGGTCAGCATTGGGCGCTGCAGGCGGGCGATTGCCTTGCGATGGAGCTGAACCAGACGCTGGTGTTTTCCAACACCGGCAACACGCCCGCGCGCTATGTGCTGGCCTTGGTGAACCCCGAATTTTCCCGGAGCAAGTGATGAGTGAACCGAAACTGGTGCCCTGCACCCATGAGCGCCATGCCGCTGCAATCCTGGCCATCTTCAACGATGCCATCATCAACAGCACGGCGCTGTATGACTACCAGCCTCGCACGGCAGAGAGCATGGTGGCCTGGTTTGCCGCCAAGCAAAAGGGCGGCTGGCCGGTGATCGGCCTGGAAGACGAGGCCGGAGAGTTGCTGGGCTTTGCCAGCTACGGCAGCTTTCGCGCCTACCCGGCCTACAAGTACACCATGGAGCACTCGGTCTATGTGCGCAACGACCAGCGCGGCCGGGGGCTGGGCAAGCGGCTTTTGCAGGCAGTGATTGCCGAGGCCCGGGCGCACGATGTGCATGCGCTGGTGGGCGCCATCGACGCCGCCAACACGGGCTCGATTGCGCTGCACGAAAAGCTCGGGTTCAAGAGCGTGGGCCTGATGCCACAAGTGGGCTTCAAGTTCGGGCGCTGGCTGGATCTGGCGCTGTACCAGCTGACCCTGGAGACGCCCGCGCAACCCGTGGACGGCTGAGCAGCTGTCACTGGCTTGCGCGCGGTGGGATAATGCCAGCTTTCGCGCGCAGCGTGCGCCCCTTCCAAGACAGGGGCCACAAACGGATGTATCGAGGCTCGATCAAACACTGCGAAGCTGCTGTTGCCATGACAGCGGCGCCCTGTTTTTGACTGGCTCCATGTTGGAGCCCCGAGCCTTCTGCCATGTCTCACCGCCAGCCTGTCCGCATCAGCGACATTGACCAGTTCGACACCATCGTCGACGCCCGCTCGCCTGCAGAGTTTGAGCAGGACCGCATTCCCGGCGCCATCAACTGCCCTGTGCTCAGCAACGAAGAGCGCGCGCAGATCGGCACCATCTACAAGCAGGTCAGCCCCTTTGAAGCCAAGCGCCTGGGCGCGGCCATGGTCAGCGCCAACCTGGCGCGGCACCTGCGCGATACCTTCCATGACAAGCCTGCCAACTGGAAGCCCTTGGTGTACTGCTGGCGGGGTGGGCTGCGCAGCGGCTCGATGGTGACCTGGCTGCGCCTGGTGGGGTGGGATGCACAGCAGCTCGCTGGCGGCTACAAAGGTTTTCGCTCGCATGTGATCGAACAACTGGACACCCTGGTGCCCCGGCTGCAACTGCGTGTGCTGTGCGGTGCAACCGGCAGCGCCAAGACCCGTGTGCTGCACGCCATGGCGGAGCAGGGCGCGCAGATCATCGATCTGGAAGGCTACGCCAGCCACAAGGGCTCGCTCCTGGGCAGCCTGCCGGGCGTTGCCCAGCCCAGCCAGAAGCATTTCGAGACCTTGCTGGCCGAGCAGATCGGCACGCTGGATCTGGAGCGCCCGGTATTCATCGAAGGGGAAAGCGCCAAGATTGGCCGCATTGCACTGCCCCTGCCGCTGGTGGCGCACCTGCGCGCGGCGCCGGTGGTCGAAATCCAGGCAACGCCAGAGGCGCGCCTGGCCTACCTGCTGCGCGACTATGCCTACCTGGGCGACGATGCGGCCCTGCTGGAAGAAAAACTGGGCTACCTCAAGGAATTGCAAGGCAAGGAGGCGGTGGCCCGCTGGCAGGGCTGGGCGCGGCAAGGCGCGCTGTCGCCCCTGTTTGCCGAGTTGATGGCGCAGCACTACGACCCGCACTACGAACGCTCGCAATCGCGCAACTTTGCCCAGTGGCCTGCGCGCCAGAGCTATGCGACCGATGATCTGAGCGATGCAGGCATTGAGCGCCTGGCGCTTGGCATTACCGCCAACACCCATTGAGCCATACCAAAACGAGACGTGCTGAAGTCGGCAGGTCAATGATTGCTGGCAAACGACGGTAGACCTAATAAGGCAGCAGATGGCGCCCGGCGGGGGAACACACATACACCAGGGCGGCCACGTTGAGCAGCACGGTCAGCCAGAAAACCGCACGAAATTCCGTCTTGGCCGATTTGTGGCGCAGCAGTTGTTGCGCCACCAGCGCCCCAGGCCATCCACCGCCCAGGGCAAGCAGGTGCAAGGTACTCTCCTTGGTGCGCCACCGGCCGCTTTGGGCTGCGGATTTGTCCAGGGCGTAGATGACAAAGGTCAATGCGCTCAGACCCGCATACCACCAGAGCAGCCACGATGGCGGGTGCCACAGCACACCCAGCACCACAACCAGCAGCGCAAAGGCTGGCAAGGCAAACAGGCTGGCGGTTCCCCAGCGGGCACTGCCATGGGCAGAGCGGGCGGATGCGGGGCTGCGCTGCTGCGTGCCGCGAGCGGGCCTGCCAGCAGAAGTGGCAGGGCCAGCAGTGCCAGCACGCGGGCGAACCAGTTGCACCTTGCGGGCACGCTTCTTGCCTTCCGGGCCCGGTTCCACCTCAAAGCTCAACCGCTGCTGCGCCTGGGGCCGCGCAGCGCCCGGGCCGAATGCCTTGATGTGTACAAAAACAGGGTCGCCCCCTTGATCGGCAGCAATGAAGCCAAAGCCGCGCTCGTCATTCCACGACTGCAAAGTGCCTTCAAAACGCATGTCGATCAATCCTTGCCCGCAGCGCAGGTAGCGGCCTGCAGGGCTTGCGCTGCTGCATCCCATTGGTGTTCGCCAAACACCGCAATGCCCGCATCGCGCAGCAAGGCGCTGGTCACGCCGTCGCCAGCCACCTTGCGGCCCGCAAACTGGCCGTCGTAAATATGGCTGGATCCGCAGGAAGGGCTGAAGTCCTTCAGCACTGCAACCCGTATGCCGTGCTTGTGCGCCAACTGCAGCGCAAGCTGGGCGCCACGCGCAAAGGCATCCGTCACATCGTCACCTGCGCTGTCGCGCACCTGTGCGTGGCCAGACAGCACGCTGGCACCGCTGCCGCCTGTCGTGATTTCTGCCGGTGGGCGGGGTGTTGGCAGGCCGCCTGCCACCTCCGGGCAGATGGCAACCACCTGGCCCTGCGCCAGCCAGCGTGCCAGCACCGGGTGATGCGCCAATTGGTGGCCTCCGTCATAACGAACGGGCTGGCCCAGCAGGCAGGCGCTGACCAGTACCTTGGGCAAACGTGTCTCGGTGGTTGGCAGGTTCAGCATTGAAAGACCTCATGAAACCGCGCATCCGCTGCCTCTTCGCAGCGCAGGCCTGTGGCATCGATCCGCAGCCAGGCCCCTTGGGCGCTCTGCAGCTCCAGCTGCAGGGCTGCTCCACCCGTTTCATGGGTGCCATCCGCCGCATACAGGCTGGGCACGGGCAGGGCACTTAGGCGTTCTTGCGCCAGCACCAACTGGCCTTCCGCCAGCCGGCCTGTGCAAGCGGCCATGTCGCCGGTGACCAGGGCACCCGTCAATGTCAGGCTCAGGCCATTGGTATAGCCTTGGCTGCGGCGGGAAGAGAGCGCTTCGTTGGCCTCAGGCACGCGCAGCATGGCCGCTGCAAAACGAATCACCAGCCCGGCAGGCGAGGTTTCGATGCGGCTGATTTCGGAATCGGCAAACTCAAAAAGGCGGGTCATGCGGCAGAGGAATAGCGCACACGGTGGAGTGGTGCTATAAAAATAAAGCGAATCGCGCTTATGGGGGGCGCGCTGGAGGCTATTTTCTTATGAAATCAGCTGCCTTCGGCAAAGGCAGGCACGTTTTCCAGGTCATGAATCCACGGCATGGCAGAACGCGTCCAGATCTGTTTGCGCGGCGGCAAGTGGGCGCGCTCGGCCACGCAGCCCAGGCGAATCACCACATACTGCGGGTTCACGGCCTCGCTGCCATACATGGGGGTGCCGCATTCGGGGCAGAATACCTGCGCGCGCCGTTGGCCGCTTTGCGCGGTCTTGAGATAGGCTTTCGGGTCGCCCTGCAGATGGAACTGCCCGATGGGCGCCCTGACGATGGCCCGCATCGGTGCGCCCGACAGCGCTTGGCAGTCACTGCAGTGGCAGAGCGTGACGCGTTCAGGGTCGATATCGGCGGTAAAGCGGATGGCGCCGCAGTGGCAGGAGCCGTGAATCTGCATGGATGTCCTCAGTTTCAGTCTGTCTGTAAAGAGCCAATTGCTGAAGATAGGGGTTCAGAATGTCAAATGCTGTCGCCATGGCACCAGCCCAAGAAGAATGAACAGAATGGCGATGGCCAGTGCATGGAGCTTCTGAGAAATGCGGTGCTTCACCCGCCATTGTCGTGGTGAATGCGAGGGTGCCTTTGGCTTGGAGGCTCGTTGCCCGTGCACGAAAAAAAACCGGCTGCAGGAGCCGGTTTTTCGCACGTGGATGGGAGCCTACATGTTATTGGGCAGCGCCGTGACGATCTGCGGGAAGAACCACAGAATCACCAGCGCGATCACCATCAGGAAGAAATACGGCGCGCAGACGCGGGCGATATAGGTGATCTGCTTGCCCGTCATGCCCTGCAGCACGAACAGGTTGAAGCCCACGGGCGGTGTGATCTGGGCGGTCTCCACGGTGATCACCAGGAAGATGCCGAACCACAGCGGATCGATGCCTGCGGCATGGATGATGGGCAGCACCACGCTCATGGTCAGCACGATGGTGGAGATGCCATCCAGAAAGCAGCCGATCAGGATGTAGAAAATGCCCAGCACCACGATCAACATCGCAGGCGACAGGTTCAGGCTGCCCACATATTCGGCCAGCTGGCGTGGCAGGCCCATGTAGCCCATCGACAGCGTCATGAAGGCGGCGCCAGCCAGAATCAAGGCAATCATGCAGTACAGGCGCGTGGCACCAAACAGCGAATCCTTGAAGTTCTTCCAGGTGAGGGCGCCTTGCGCAGCCGACAGAATGAGCGAGCCCACCACGCCAATGGCGGCAGCTTCCGTCGCAGTGGCAATGCCGGTGTAGATGCTGGCAATCACCGAGGCGATCAGCAGCACCACCGGAATCAGGTGGCGCGATTCGTAGATTTTCTCCTTGAAGCCCATCGTTGCATCGGCCTTGGGCACCTTGGAGGGATTCATCAACGCCCACACCATGATCCAGCCGCTGAACATCACCGCCAGCATGATGCCCGGCAGCACGCCAGCCATGAAAAGCTTCGATATCGACAACTCTGCCGATACGCCATACACGATCAGGATGATGGAGGGCGGAATCAACAGGCCCAGTGTGGCGGGGCCGCCCAGCGAGCCAATTACCTGGTCCTGCGGGTAGCCGCGCTTCATCAGCTCGGGCACATTCATCTTGCCCACGGTGGCGCAGGTGGCTGCAGACGAGCCGGAGACTGCCGCAAAGATCGTGCAGCCGATCACGTTGGTGTGCAGCAGGCGGCCGGGCAGGGCGTTGACCCAGGGCGCCAGGCCCCGGAACATGCTCTCCGACAGATTGGTGCGGTAGAGAATCTCGCCCATCCACACAAACAAGGGCAGGGCCGTCAGCGTCCAGCTGCTGGCCGAACCCCAGATGGTCATGGCCATGGCGTCGCCTGCGGCGCGCGCGGTGAAGAACTGCATGCCGAACCAGGCCACGCCAGCGAGCGTCAGACCCACCCACACGCCGCCGGCCAGCAGCAGCAGGAGCACCACGATGAGTGCAATGCTTGCGGTAATTTCACTCATGGTGTGCGTCCTCGTTCACGGCGGTCTGGCGTTTGCCCATCAGCTCCAGCACCAGCTCATCGCACAGGGCGATGAAGAAGATGAGGGTACCCAGGGCCATGAAAATCTGCGGAATCCACATGGGCGTGGCATCGATGCCCACCGAAATATCATCGATGTCCCACGACTGCCAGGTCAGCCGCGCAGAGTAGAAGGCCAGAAAACCGGCCAATATGGTGGCAATGAGCAGCGCGGCAACTTCCATCGCCTTGAGTGCCTTGCCCTTGAGCGCGCCCAGCAGCAGGGTGACGCGGATGTGCTCGCCCTTCTTGAAAGTGCTGGCCAGTGCCAGAAAACCGGCGCCCGCCATCGCGTAGCCCGCGTAGGCGTCGGTGCCGGGTGCGTTGAAGCCGATGACGCGGCTGAGGACGGTGAGCAGCACCATCACCAGAATGCCGATCATGGACAGCCCTGCCAGCCAGGCGGCGGCAGAGTACAAGCCATCTAGAAATTTACGCATATGTGTGTTCCAAGGCTGTGGTCACTGACAAAGGCGCCCATCGGCCTGTGGGGCAGATGGGCGCATGCCATCGTGATCCGGTGCTGATCCTTACTTGCCAGCCTTGTACGCGTCCAGAATGGCCTTGCCATCGGCGCCGGCCTTCTCGGTCCACTCCTTCACCACGGTTTCCCCTACCTTGGCCAGGTCTGCCTTGAGCTGGGCAGAGCCCGTCTCGATGCTCATGCCGCCTTGCTTGAGTGCTGCGATCGATTTGGCATCCACTTCCTTCGACTCTTTCCAGCCGCGCTCCTCGGCTGCGGCTGCGGCCTTCAGCAATGCATCCTGCTCGGCCTTGCCCAATGCGGCGAACGCCTTCTTGCTCACGGTCACGGCATTCTTTGGAATCCAGGCCTGCACGTTGTAGTAATACTTCAGGTTCTCGAACAGCTTGTTGTCGGCGCCGGTCGCACTTGACGTGATCAGGCCATCGACCACGCCCGTGGCCAGCGCCTGCGCCAGCTCGGCCTCTTGCACCGTCACCGGCTGCGCGCCGATCAGCTCGCCAATGCGGGCCGTGGTGGGCGAGTACACGCGCCACTTCATGCCCTTCAGATCGGCCACCGAATTGACCGGCTTCTTGGTGTAGATGCCTTGCGGTGGCCACGCCACCGAATACAGCAACACCTGGCCCTGCTTGTCGAGCAGTTTTTGCAGCGCAGGCTTCTGGGCCTGGTACAGCTTGAAGGCATCGTCATAGCTGCCCACCAGGAAAGGCAGGCCGTCCACGCCAAAAATCTGCGATTCGTTCTGGAAACTCACCAGAAAGAACTCGCCCATCTGCGCATTGCCGGTCTGCACGGCGCGCTTGATCTCGGGCATCTTGAACAGCGAAGCGCCGAAGTGGGGCGTGATCTTGAGCTTGCCGCCCGTGGCTGCATCCACATCCTTCACAAACAGCTCGTTGTTCTTGGAATGGAAGTTGCCGGGCCCGTAGGCAGTGGCAAAGTCCCACTTGGTCTGGGCGGCAGCCGCCGTGGCAAAACCGATGCTGGCAACCAGGGTGGCGGTAGCACAGAAAAAACGACGCTTCATAGTGGCTCCTCAAAGAAAGCGGCTCAGCGGTCGCTGGCCAGGATGAAAACGGTGAACGCACGGCGCCGCAGCCCTCCGCCGCGCGCCGCTTGCAATGTACCTGCAAATTGCTTGCCAAAAGTAACATTCCTGCCAATTAACTTCCATCAGGGATTTCAACAATATCGAAAGTTTGTAGGTCTTGTTTTTTCTTTTGTTGAGTGTGTTATGAAGAATTGTTGAACGATTATTTTTGAAAAATTACTGACTGCCGTCTCCAAGGGCGGCTGCACCCATGGGTCACGCACTAAAGAGTCAACGGATGGTGGTTTTCCCTGCATTGGAGCGTCGGTGCAACGGCGCTGTCACCTGTGTTGGGGGTATGGGCGGGTGGCTTCGCTAGGCTGCAGGGCAAACAACCACCATTGCAAGGAGACGACCATGCATCGCCGTACTTTTGCCGCTGTCGCAGCCAGCATTGCCGTCCTGGGCGCTGCGGGTTTTGCCGCGCCTGCTGTAGCGCAAGCCGATTATCCCAACCGGCCTGTTGTGCTGATCGTGCCCTATGGGGCGGGCGGTGTGAGCGATGTGGTGGCGCGGGCGCTGGCCTTGTCGATGGGCAAGCAGTTGGGGCAGTCGATCATCATCGAGAACAAGCCGGG
>NZ_JBEBNZ010000005.1:0-173186 GCF_040396735.1 Comamonas odontotermitis | reverse complement strand
GATGATCCCCCCTTAGATGGGATACATGCAAAGACACTGCAACTGCAGTTATGCCCAAAGCGCAATCAAATTTAGCTGATAAGACTCTATGAATTCGCTGCGCTGCCTAACAAACCTGGCAGCAAAGCAAAAAGTTATGCCTGATGACCATAGCAAGTTGGTACCACTCCTTCCCATCCCGAACAGGACAGTGAAACGACTTCGCGCCGATGATAGTGCGGATTCCCGTGTGAAAGTAGGTCATCGTCAGGCTTTTATTCCCAAACCCCCTCAGTCTCCGACTGCGGGGGTTTTGCTTTTGCAGGCTCGAATCAGGCGGATTGCTTCGAGGCAGCCTTATGGTATTTGCGCAGATCGCGCTTGCAGATTTTTGACTGATTATGTTTTCTTCGTTGATGCGTCTGGTGCTGCGAACAAGCCTGGTGACACAAATCATGTGCGCAATGGTATTGGGCGTAGCCATTGGATACCTGATGCCAGAGGGGGCAGGTTTCTTGTCCATTCTTGGCAAATTGTTCGTTTCGGCCCTCAAGGCGGTGGCTCCGATTCTTGTACTTATCCTCGTAATGGCAGCCATATGTGGTCAGCGTAAGGGCTCTACCACCCATATGCGGCCCATATTGCTTCTTTATCTTGTAGGCACTTTCGCTGCAGCGCTTGTAGGTGTTGCGGCCAGCATGCTCTTTCCTACCACTTTGCATTTGGAAGGCGCTGCCGATGTGAGCCAGGCGCCCAAGAATGTCTCGCAAGTCATGCTGGATCTGCTGATGCAGGTGGTGGACAATCCGGTGCACGCCCTGATGGCGGGTAACTATATTGGGGTGCTGGCCTGGGCGATCGCCTTGGGCTTTGCATTCCGCCATGCGGCAGAGAGCTCCAGGCAACTGATCCAGGATGCCGCAACAGCAATCACACAGGTGATTCAATGGGTGATTCGGCTGGCACCTCTCGGTATTTTGGGGTTGGTTGCGTCCACCTTTGCGGAGGCAGGTGCCGATGCCCTGTTGGGTTATGTGCGCGTGCTGTTCGTGCTTGTAGGTGCAATGCTTTTTGTAGCTCTTGTGGTCAACCCGCTGATTGTGGCGGTGGTCATTCGTGCCAACCCTTATCCATTGGCTCTGACTTGCTTGCGGGAGAGCGCCGTCACGGCCTTTTTCACGCGCAGCTCAGCGGCCAACATTCCCGTCAACCTGGCCTTGGCTGAAAAGCTGGGCCTCGATCGAGACACCTATTCCATTGCCATTCCGCTGGGTGCCACGATCAATATGGCGGGTGCTGCCATCACGATCAGTGTGCTATCGCTGGCGGCGGTTCACACCATGGGCATTCAGGTGGCCGTACCGACTGCAATACTGCTTTGTGTTGTGTCGGCGCTGTGTGCATGCGGTGCATCCGGTGTGGCAGGGGGCTCGTTGTTATTGATCCCGCTGGCCTGCAGTCTGTTTGGCATCAGTAGCGATGTGGTGATGCAGGTCGTGATGGTGGGAATGCTCATTGGCGTTGTGCAGGACTCTGCTGAGACCGCACTGAATTCGTCCACCGATGTGCTCTTTACCGCTGCAGCTTGCATGCGCGTCGATCGGCTGCGACAGGCCTGATGCTCGATTGTGGCAGGTGGCAATGACTCGTGGAAGGAGCCGTTTTAATGCACACCCCATTTACAGAAATAGCCGCCGTCCCTGGTCAAACACCATCAGCTCACCGGGTTGAAAGTGTGTCCATTCCTCATTGGTGGTGAGAGGGGTTGTGACGACGACGGCGACCCGGTCCTGGGGTGTGGTGCAGGTGGAGAAATCCAGGCTGAGGTCTTCGTCGCTCAGGTGCGCATGCGAGAAGGGGTGCGCACGTTCCGTGTAGCAGAGGAATGTGGTGGCATGGGCCCAGAGTGCATCGCCATTGCAGAGCAGAAAATTGAAGGTGCCATGTGGCGCAATGCGGGCTGCCAGATCGCGCAGGGTGTGGGTCAATTCTGCGATGCTGGGTGTGCCTGCGTGGGATTTCCACAGCTCCTGCATGATCCAGCAGAACACGTGTTCGCTGTCGGTATCGCCAACAGGGCGGAAATGCGCATGCAGACGTGGACGAAAGTCCTTCAGATCGCCATTGTGGGCAAAGACCCAGTTCTTGCCCCAGAGTTCTCGTACAAAGGGGTGGCAGTTCTGTAGCAGCACGCGGCCTTGCGTCGCCTTGCGGATGTGCGCAATGACATTGCGGCTTTTGATGGGGTAGCGGCGGATCAGCTCCGCCATCGGCGAATCGACGGCCGGGTTGTGATCCACCAAGTGGCGCAGGCCGCCTTCTTCGAAAAAGGCAATGCCCCAACCGTCGCTGTGGTGGTCGGTATTGCCGGCACGCTGCGAAAAGCCGGTAAAGCTGAAGTTGATATCGGTGGGGGTGTTGCAGTTCATCCCCAGCAATTGGCACATGGCAGAACACTCTCAAAATGCACTGAAGACCTAGTGTAGACCATCCTCAGCCGCCATCAGTGCGCCGCAGGCGTTGGCCGTGCGCGCAGCTGGAGCGCGGCGATTCCTGCGAGCACGCACACAACAGCCAGCAAGGCAAAGGTATCGCGGAAAGCAGACACGCGCTCGGCCATGGCAATCTCTACCGCTGCCGATTGCGCGGCGTAGTAACCCACGCGCCACTCCAGAAAGATGCCGCACAGGCTGACGCCAGCCGCGCCACCCAGCATGCGCAGAAAGCTGAATGTGCTGGAGCCTTGCGAGATGAGGCTTTTGTCCAGCGGGCGCATGCTGCCCAGGGTGAGCGAGGGCAGGATGAAGCCCAGACCAATGCGGCCCAGCACGGTGTAGCCCACCAGCAGCCACAGCGATGAACCGGGCTGCAGCACGCCTGTCAGCACAAATGACAGTGCCAGCAGCGCCAGCCCGCCTATCACCAGCCAATGGGCCGGTGTGCGGTCGGCCATGCGGCCCGCCAGGGCGATCACGCCGCCCAGCACCAGGCCTGCAGGCAGCATGGTGGTTCCCACCACCGAGGCCGAGTAAGACAGCCCCAGTTGCATGAACACCGGCAGCAGGTAGGTGGAGCCAAACAGCGCGGTGCCGTAGATGAAGGCGACGATGCAGCCGGCGGCAAAGGGCTTGCAGGCAAACAGGCGCAGATCCATCAGCGGCTTTTCGCTACGGGCCAGCATGCGCTTTTCCCACGCCACAAACCCTGGGAAGCATGCCAGGGCGATGGCAAGCAGCACAGCGCTTTCCTGCCAGCTGGTGCCATGCAGTGCGACGAGGCCGTTGAGCAGGCAGATGGTGCCCACCGTGGCAATACCCAGGCCAATCCAGTCGAGGCTCTTGCCTTTGCGGTCGGCCGATGCGCCGCCTGGTGCGTTGACGGGTACGTATCTGAGGCCCAGCCAGATCGAGGCCAGACACAGCGGCACCACCATGAAGAACACCGACCGCCAACCCATCCAGTCCACCAGCAATCCGCCCACGCTCGGGCCGATGGCAGGCGCCAGCACAATGCCCATGCCGAACAGGCCGTTGGCGCGGCCTTGCTCATTGGGTGCAAAGGCGTGCAGGATGATGATGGCCGGAATGGGCTGAATCACGCCAGCGGCAAGGCCCTCGACCACGCGCGCGACCAGCACCAGGTTGTAATCGGTGCTGAAGCCGCCCCCGATACCGCCAAGCATCAGCAGAACGACGGCGCCCAGATAGGTGTTGCGGTAGCCGTAGCGCGACAGCAGCCAGGGGGTGGTGAGCATTGCCACCGTGGTGGCCACCATGAACGACGATGTCACCCATTGCGCGCGCGACTGGCCCAGCTGGAAATGGTGGCTCATGGCCGGGATGGCCACATTGAAGATGGTGGACGAGATGATCGACGCCATCGTTCCGATCATCACGGTAAAGAGCAGATACCAGCGGAAGCGCTCGCCGTACAGGGCGCGCAGATCTTGGGCGTTGTGGTTGCTGATATGCATGATGGATGGCGTGCGACGGTGCAGACCTGAATCGCTCTTGCGTGCGAAATACTATGAATTTAATAGCTTGATGCGCTTGGCAGGTCTGCGCTGGGTGCCAATAATTATCGCAACTTTGGCGCTTGAGCACCAGCGCCTGCTGTGTCCAGGCCAATGGTGGCTTGCCCGCAGGCGGGGCAGATGCAACGCTGGCCGCGTTCGGCGGCAGGTACACGCTGCAGTGCTTCCGGGCTGATCTGCGCCGTCATGCACCAGCATTGCTCTGCCGGCAAACCCTGGGCGACAGCGCACTGGTTGTGCTGTCCGCAGAGCGGACACCGCTGTGCCTGGGGGCTGGTATTGCTCATGCTGCGGTTGCAGGTGCGGGGCGGGGGGCTGGCAGGGCATCCTCGGGCCGCGCGGTCAGGCTGCCGGCCAGCAACTCCGGCAGGCGGTCTGCGCCCATGCGAAAACCGCAGGCCTGCGCGTGTCCGCCACCTCCCATGCTTTCTGCGAGCGGAATGCAGTTGAAATCGGAGCGTGAACGCAGGCCGCATTTCACGCCCTTTTCGTTGGCGCTCCACATCAGCGCAAAGCTGCCGCTCTTTTTGGCCAGAATGTCGCCCACCTGGCTGTGGAACATGCCGGGGGCGTTCACCATCAGGCCTGCAATGCCGTTGAAGACAACAGGCTGCGCTCCCTCTGCAATATCGCTGCACAGCTTCAGGTACTTTTCGTCCATGGCTCCGCCGCGTGCCATGAAGGCGGCCAACTGCTCGGGCGTGAAGGCGGCAATCTCGGCCCAGCGCTCGAATGTGCGCGGCTCCATGTCAAGCGCCGCCAGGAAGGCGCCGCTCTCGGGATACTGCCAGCGCCAGATATCGCGGTCTTCGATGTGCAGGATGAGTGCTGGAATCGCTTCGGTCGGGTGGAAAAACTCCCAGGCCAGGCGTGCACCGGACTTGTTCATGTCAAAGTGCACCACGCCGCAGGTGCAGCGGTAGCCGATCAGCTTTTCTGCGGCGCTCTTGTGGTGGTCCAGCAGCACGAGCTTATGGGCCTTGGCTTCAATGGCGGCCAGCAACTCGGGGCCAAAGGCGAAATCGAGGATGTAGATGGTGCGGCCGTTCAGGTCGCCCAGGTCGTCCACGGTCTGGATTTCACCGTGGTCCAGGCCACGGAACTCCGCCTTGTCGCCAAAGAACAGCCAGGCCGCCAGCGCGGCGCCATAGCCATCAGGGCAGCTGCGCCCGTGGTAGAGGATGAGCGGCTTGGGGTCGTTGATGTCGGCGCTTACCGGCAGGGACAGGTCGGGCAGGAGTTTCATGCCCGCTATTTTCCGCCAGCTGCAGTACCCGAGTGTGCGCGCTATTTCTGGCCCGCTTTATGCGTTTCCCGATTTGCGCATTCCCCGTGCTTCTCGCGTCACCAGCCAGATGCCCAGGCACACCATGGCGAGGGCCAGCACATAGTGCCAGGCCCACAGAGTCTCCCCCAGGAACCACGCCGACAGCACGGAGCCAAAAACGGGAACGGTGAAGTTGTAGATCGTCACCTGGCTGACCCGGTTGTGCTTGAGCAGCAGGCTCCACAAGGTAAAGGCGGCTGAGGACAGCAAGGCCAGATACATCAGAAGCGCCAATGCCTGCCAGGACGGCAGGCCCATCTGGCCGCCACAGCCCCAGCCCATCAGCACCAACAGCGCGCCGCCCAGGCCCAATTGCCAGCCGGTCATGGCCATGGCATCCACGGTTTGCGACAGCTGTTTGCCGTAGATGCTGGATGCCGCCAGGATCAGCGCCGCCAGCACCACCGAGCCTTCGCCCAGCCAACTGAAAGCACCGCCCAACTCGCCATTGCCGCCCAGCGTTACCGTCAGCACGCCAGCAAAGCCGATCACGCAGCCCAGGGCCTTGGCAGGTGTGAGCCGGTCGTTGGCGTAGAACCAATGCGCGATCAGCACGCTGAAAAAGGTGGCTGTGGCGTTCATGATGGCGCCCTTGACGCCCGTGGTGTAGGCCAGGCCCAGGTAGAAGAACACGTATTGCAGGCTGGTCTGCGTAGCGCCCAGCACCAGCAGTTGGCGCGGATGCGCGCGAAACGTCTGCAGCACGGGCTTGCCCATGGCAGTTGCCACCAGTAGCACAAAGCCGCCCGCCATCACAAAACGCCAGCCTGCGAACAGCAGCTTGCCGGGCAGATCGGACTGCGAGATGGAGAACAGCGCATAACCGCCCTTGATGGCCGGGTACGAACTGCCCCACAGCAGACAGCACAGCAGCGCCACACTGGCTACCACGGCAGGGCTGCGCCACGCCGATGCTATGGGTGCAGGCGCGTGGCTGGTACTGGCCGTGCTCATGCCAGGGTGTATGCCGTCTTGACGGTGGTGTAGAACTCCTGCGCATAGCGGCCTTGCTCGCGCGGGCCGTAGCTCGATCCTTTGCGGCCACCAAAGGGTACGTGGTAATCCACGCCCGCCGTGGGCAAGTTCACCATCACCATGCCAGCCTGCGCATGGCGCTTGAAGTGGGTGGCGTATTTCAGGCTGGTGGTGGCAATGCCTGCCGACAGGCCGAATGGCGTGTCGTTGGCGACAGCCAGCGCCTCGTCATAGTCGTGCACACGGATCACGCTGGCTACCGGGCCAAACACCTCTTCGCGGTTGATGCGCATGGCAGGCGTGCTATCCACCAACAAGGCGGGTTGCAGGAAGAAGCCCTGCTTGCCGCTGCCCGTGTGGCAGCCAATGCGCTGGCCACCGCTGGCCAGCACGGCGCCTTCTGCCTTGGCGATTTCCACGTAGCTCAGGTCCTGCTCCAGCTGCGCCTGGCTGACCACGGGGCCGATGTCGGTGCCTGCTGCGCGCGCATCGCCCACCTTGAGCTTGGCCATGCGGGCCTGCAAAGCGTCGATGAAGGCCGGGTAGATTTTCTCGGTCACGATCAGGCGGCTCGATGCCGTGCAACGCTGGCCGGTGGAGTAGAAGCAGCTTTGCGCCGACAGCTCCACGGCCTGGGCCAGATCGGCATCGTCCAGCACTACTTGGGGGTTCTTGCCACCCATCTCCAGCTGTACCTTTTTGCCGCTCTTCACACAGGCTTCGGCAATGCCGCGGCCCACGCCTACCGACCCGGTAAAGCTGATGGCCGCCACATCGGGGTGCTGCACCAGGGCTTCGCCGATCACGCGGCCCCGGCCCATGACCAGGTTGAACACACCCGCGGGAATGCCGCTGCGGTGGATGATGTCGGCCAGCGCCCAGGCGCTGCCCGGCACCAGGTCCGCAGGCTTGAGGACCACGCAATTGCCAAAGGCCAGCGCCGGGGCAATCTTCCACGCCGGAATGGCGATGGGAAAATTCCACGGCGTGATCAGACCCACCACGCCGATGGGCTCGCGCGTGATTTCCACGCCAATGCCGGGGCGCACCGATGGGAGGCTCTCACCGGCCAGGCGCAGGCATTCGCCTGCAAAGAACTTGAAGATCTGGCCTGCCCGCGCCACCTCGCCAATGGCTTCGGGGCGGGTCTTGCCTTCCTCGCGTGCCAGCAGGTCGCCCAGCTCGTCCTTGCGGGCCAGAATCTCGTTACCGATCTTGTCGAGCGCGTCGTGGCGTGCCTGAATGCCCGAGGTGCTCCAGGCGGGAAAAGCTGCCTGCGCCGCAGCCACCGCTGCATTCACATCGGCTGCGTCGCCTTGCGCGTATTCGCCAATCACATCGGCCTGATCGCTGGGGTTGGTGTTGGGTGTGGTGGCATGGCCCGCAGTCCAGTGGCCGTTGATGAGGTTGTTGTAGATCGTCATGGTGGTATTTGGATAAAAAGGTCTCTGGCGCCCGATGGGTTGGCATAGATTGCTATGAAATAAATAGTAATCAACGCACCATGCACGGGCGCTTGGGGTCGAACTGCCAGCCTGGAATCAGGTACTGCATGGCCATGGCGTCGTTGCGCGCTCCCAGGCCATGCTCCAGATACAGGGCATTGGCGCGCTGCAGTGCTGCGCGGTCGATGATGACGCCGAGCCCCGGGGTCTGTGGCACATCGACGAAGCCATCCTTGATCTGGAACGGGTTGGTCGTGAGGAACTGCCCGTCCTGCCAGATCCAGTGAGTATCGATGGCGGTGACCTTGCCGGGAACGGCTGCGGCCACATGGGTGAACATGGCCAGCGAAATGTCGAAATGGTTGTTGGAATGCGAGCCCCAGGTCAGGCCCCAGTCGCGGCAGGTCTGGCCCACACGCACGGAGCCCGCCATGGTCCAGAAATGCGGGTCGGCCAGCGGTATGTCGACCGACTGCAGCGACAGCGCATGCACCATCTGGCGCCAGTCAGTCGCCACCATGTTGGTGGCCGTCGGCAGGCCGGTGGCGCGGCGAAATTCGGCCATCACCTCGCGGCCCGAAAAGCCGCCTTCCGCCCCGCAGGGGTCTTCTGCGTAGGCCAGCACGCCGTGCATGTCGCGCATCAGGCGGATGGCGTCCTTCAGAAGCCAGCCGCCATTGGGGTCGAGCGTGACACGCGCTTGTGGAAAGCGCTGCGCCAGCGCGGTCACTGCCTGCACCTCTTCCTCGCCTGACAGCACACCGCCTTTGAGCTTGAAATCGTTGAAGCCATAGCGCGCGTGCGCGGCTTCTGCCTGGCGCACGATGGCCTCGGGCGACATGGCCATCTGGTGGCGCACCTGGCTCCAGGCGTCGCTGCCCGTGCGGTCATCGCCCGGCTTGGTATACGCCAGGTCGGTTTTCTCGGACGGGCCAACGAAGAACAGATAGCCCAACATTTCGACACGCGCGCGCTGCTGGCCTTCGCCCAGCAAGGCGGCCACCGGCACACCGAGGTGCTGGCCCAGCAGGTCGAGCAAGGCAGACTCGACCGCCGTGACGGCATGGATGGCGATGCGCAGGTCAAACGTCTGCAGGCCACGGCCGCCGCTGTCACGGCCTGCCAGCAGCAGCTGTACCTTCTGCAGCAATTGCAGGTGCTGGCCAATGGGCTGGCCCAGCAGCGCGGCCTTGCTGTCTTCGAGCGCCTGGCGTATGCCTTCGCCGCCCGGCACCTCGCCCACACCGGTGTGGCCGCTGCTGTCATGCACCAGCACCACGTTGCGGGTGAAGAAGGGCGCATGCGCGCCGCTCAGGTTCATCAGCATGCCATCGCGGCCTGCTACGGGAATGACTTCGATGTCGGTGATGGTGGGCGTTGGAGCCATGGGCGTGTCTCTCTGCGGTTCTGTCATTCGGTGCGTGCTGCGGCAGCGGCTTGCGACCAGGGCACTTCCTGCACCAGGCTGCCGTGGGCGATAAAGCTGCGCAGGTTGGCGAGCACCAGGTCGGCCATGGCGCGCCGCGTCTCCTGCGTACCGCTGGCGATATGCGGGGCCAGCACCACATGGTCTTGCTGCAAAAGGCCGGGCAGTGGGCGAGGCTCGTCTTCAAATACATCAAGGCCCGCCCCGGCGATGGCGCCGTTTTGCAAGGCGTGCAGCAGCGCAGCCTCGTCCACCACGCTGCCACGCGCCACATTGATGAGAAAGCCTTGCGGCCCCAGCGCCTGCAGCACCTTGGCATCGACGAGGTGCTGCGTTGCGCTGCCGCCCGCCGCTGTGATGACGAGGAAGTCGCACCACGCGGCCAGCTCTTGCACAGAGGCCATGTACCGGTGCGCGGAATCTGGTACCGGGCGCCGGTTGTGGTAGGCCACCTGCATATCAAAACCGCTGGCACGCCGCGCCACCTGCAGGCCGATGCGGCCCATGCCCAGAATGCCCAGGCGCTTGCCCGATGCCCGGGTGTAGACGCCAAAGCGCTGCTGTGGCCACAGGCCGGCGCGCACAAAGCGGTCGGCGGCAGACACGTGGCGTGCGGCGTCCAGCAGCAAGGCAAAGGCCATGTCGGCCACGCAATCGTCCAGCACGCCGGGTGTGTAGCCGACGCGGGCGCCGCGCGCAAGGATGGCGGCTTGGTCCAGCGAATCAAAGCCCACCCCAAAGCTGCTGATGCAGCGCAGGCGGGGCAGGGCCTCGATCACCTGGGCGGGCGCGCCCATGCCGGCAGAGGTGACGAAGTATTCGAACTGCGCGCCATGCCGTGCCAGAAACTGCGCCGGGTCCGGCTGCTCGCTGAGAACAGTGATGTCAAATTCGCGCGCCAGATCGGCATCCAGCGCGGGCAAAGGCATCTTGCCCATTTGCAGGACACGGGGGCGGGTGGCTTCAGTCATGGTGAAAAGGTGGGCGCCTGCCCTGCGGGCAGGCAGTGGTGGTAGGTTCAGCCTTCAACCTTCTTGATCAGGGCTGCGAGCATGTCGACCTCTTCCGGCTTCAAATCGGCCAGCGGTGCGCGTACCGCGCCTGCATCGTGGCCCACCAGTTTTGCCCCCGCCTTGATGATGGAGACGGCATAGCCTGCGCTGCGGTTGCGGATCTTCAGGTAAGGCATGAAGAAGTCCTTGAGCAACTGGTGCTGGGTGGCATGGTCGTCGGTGCGAACGGCTTCGTAAAAGCGCATTGCGGTCTTGGGAATGAAGTTGAACACCGCAGACGAATACACCGGCGTGCCCAGTGCCTTGTACGCGGCCGCGTATACCTCGGCAGTCGGCAGGCCGCCCAGGTAGGCCAGGCGGTCGCCCATCGTCAGGTACATGGCCGACATGGCCTCGATGTCGCCCACGCCATCCTTGAAGCCCACCAGGTTGGAATTGCGCTCGCACAGGCGCGCCACGGTCTCGGGCGTGAATTTGCTCTGGCCACGGTTGTAGATGATGACGCCGAATTTCACGCTCTTGCAGACCGCTTCCACGTGTGCGGCAAGGCCTTCCTGGCTGGCCTCGGTCATGTAATGCGGCATCAGCAGAATGCCATGGGCGCCAGCTGCCTCTGCGGCCTGGGCGCACTGGATTGCAAAGCGCGTGGGGCCACCAGCACCTGCAATGATGGGCACCTTGCCCTTGCAGGTATCGACGGCGGTCTTGATGATCTCTGGGTATTCGTCTGCCGTGAGCGAGAAGAATTCGCCCGTGCCGCCCGCAGCGAACAGTGCGCTTGCGCCATAGGGCGCCAGCCATTCCAGGCGCGATGCATAGCCCTTGGCGTTGAAGTTGCCCTGGGCATCAAAATCGGTCACGGGGAAGGACAGCAGGCCGGAGCTCATCACGTGCTTCACATCCTGGGGGCTCATGGTGGTCATGGAAAATCTTTCAAGAACGAGTAAGGGGGAGCAACCGCAGTGGTGATCAGTCCAACTGCAGGTTGGCGGATTGAACAACCGTGCGCCAGCGCTGGCGTTCGGCGTTGAAGAACTGGTCGGTCTGGGCCGGTGTCATCGTGACGACCTCGGCGCCCTGGCCGGTGAGGCGGGCCCGCACATCGGGCGTGCGGATGGCTGCCAGCAGCGCCTGGTTGACGCGCTGGACCACCGCGTCCGGCGTCTTGGCGGGTAGCACCACGCCTTGCCATGTGCCGGAGGCAAAGCCTTTGGCGCCTTGCTCGGCCAGTGTGGGTACATCGGCGATCAGCGGCATGCGGCTTTCCTTGGAGATGCCCAGCAGCTTGAGCTTGCCGCTCTGCACCTGCGGGTAGGTGGCCAGCATGCCGTTCATCAGCACCTGGGTCTGCCCGGCGACGGTGTCCTGCACCGATTGCACGCCGCCCTTGTAGGGCACATACACCCACTTGGCGCCGGTGATGCGGGCCAGCTCCACCCCGGCCAGATGCGGGGCGCTGCCGGTGGCCGTCACGGCAAAATTCAAGTCCTGCTTTTTCGACAGGGCCACCAGCTCCTGCAGGTTGCTTGCCTGCACCGAGGGGTGCACCACCAGCATGTGCGGCGAATAGGCCAGCATGGCGGCGCCGCGCAAGTCCTTGCTCGGGTCAAAAGCCAGCTTGGTGTAGATCGAGGGCGAGATGGCCAGCGCACCCAGATCGCACAGCAGCCAGGTGTAGCCATCGGGCTGGGCCCGGGCCACCAACTCGGCGCCCAGGTTGCCATTGGCGCCGGGCTTGTTGTCGATGACGACCGGTTGCTTCAGCTCCTGCGAGATCAGCTGGCCGATCGAGCGTGCAATGATGTCGGAGCTGCCCCCGGGCGGATAGGGCACAACCAGCCGAATGGGCTTGCTCGGCCAGGCATCGGCAGCCAGGGCCGGGCCGAGTGCGGCGCTGGCTGCAAGTGCCAGCGCGGTGTGGAGAAACCGGGCGCGGGTGATCATGGGGAGCTGTCTCCTGAGTTGTTGTAAGTCATCATACAACTTAAAATCAGAATGTAAAGGCACCTCGTCTGCAGGTTAACACCTAGATCGCGTCAACCACGGAATAAAGGGCTGAGAGAAAGGCGCAGTGGGCATGAGCGCTCGTATTGCACACCCGCCTGCCAAAAAGGGCGCCAGGCGCTCGCCAAGCGAGCGGTTTTCTGCGCGGATCAGGCGTTCTGAGCAGTGGCTCCTGCACTTTGCCGCTGGGCCAGGCGCAGGCGTTCGCGTGAATTGGTCAGGTGGATGCGCATGGCGGCACGGGCCGAATCGGCGTCCTGGCGCTCGATGGCGGCATAGATCTCTTCGTGCTCGCGGTTGACACGGCGCAGATAGTCCGGATCGCGTGCGGGCTTGTCGATGGATGCAATGCGGGTGCGGGGAATCAGCATGCTGCCAAAGTGCTGCAAGATATCCTGAAAATAGCGGTTGCCCGTCGCCTGGGCAATGCTCAGGTGGAATGCGAGGTCGTGGCTGACCGTCTCTGCCCCGGCGGCAAAATTGATCTCGAAGGCCTGCAGCGCCTGCAGCATGGCATGCAGGTGCTGTGGCTGGCGGCGCTGGGCGGCAAGGCCTGCAGCCTCGGTCTCCAGGCTGATGCGCAATTCCAGCACGGCAAGCACGTCGACCGACTCGCTCAGTTCGCTGGCGCTCAGCACCAGGCCTGGGCTTTGGCGCGCAGGCAGCACAAAGGTACCGATGCCGTGCCGCGTCTCCACCAGACCCGACGCCTGCAGCTTGGACAGCGCCTCGCGCACGACGGTTCGGCTGACATCGTAGCTGCGCACCAGTTCCGATTCGGTGGGCAGCTTGTCGCCTTCACCCAGCAGGCCCTGGCGGATCTTGGTTTCAAACTCTTCGGACAGCAGGTTGGCCAGGTTGCGGCTGCCCCGGTTGGCCTTGTTGCGCAGGGCGCCAGCGTCCGGGCTGGAAAAAATTGCAGGAGATTGGGGTAATTCCGAAGTCGGCTTGCTCATGGCTCTGATGATAATCGCAACATGTTGTATGACAACATATCACTAACCCCGGATATTGAACATTTATGAGCCAGCCATTGAAAGTGCATCGTTTGTTGTTGACCGGCGCTGCCGGCGGTCTGGGCAAGGTGCTGCGTGAGCGCTTGCGCCCCTATGCCGAGGTGTTGCGCCTGTCGGACGTGGCAGGCATGGCGCCCGCTCGTGATGCGGGCGAGGAGGTGGTGCTTTGCGATCTGGCAGACAAGCAGGCGGTCGACGCGCTGGTGGCCGGGTGCGATGCCATTGTGCACATGGGCGGCGTTTCGGTGGAGCGCCCCTTTGAAGAGGTGCTGGAAGCCAATATCAAAGGCATCTTCAACCTGTATGAGGCCGCGCGGCGCCACGGCGTGCGGCGCGTGGTGTTTGCCAGCTCCAACCACGTGATCGGCTTTTACAAGCAGAGCGACAGACTCGACGCCCATGTGCGCCGCCGCCCCGACGGGTACTACGGCCTGTCCAAATCCTTCGGTGAAGACATGGCGAGCTTCTACTTTGACCGCTACGGCATCGAAACCGTCAGCATGCGCATCGGTTCGTCTTTTCCCGAGCCCAAGGACCGCCGCATGATGAGCACATGGCTCAGCTACGACGATCTGGTGCAACTGATCGAGAAGGGCCTGTTCACCCCGAATGTCGGCCACACGGTGGTGTACGGCGCATCCGACAACCGCGACGCATGGTGGGACAACCACGCCGCGGCCCACCTGGGCTTTGCGCCCATGGACAGCTCCGAGCCCTGGCGCGCCAAGGTCGAAGCGCAGCCCGCACCCGCCGCCAATGACCCAGTGGCGGTCTACCAGGGCGGTGCCTTTACGGCGCAAGGCCCTTTTGGCGACGGTAAAGGCCAGCCGGCATGAGTGCCGAACTCGTTCTGGATGCGCGCAACGCCACCGGCGAGAGCCCGGTGTGGCGGGCCTGCGAGCAGGCGCTGTACTGGGCCGATATTCCGCGTGGCGTGCTTCACCGCTGGCTGGCGGGCAAGTTGCAGCACACGCAGTGGCAACTGCCGCAGATGCTGGCCTGCATGGCGGCCTGGAATGGCGATGGCCAGCGCTGGGTAGCGGGGCTGGAAGACGGCATCTACGAGGTGACCGCAGAAGCGGGTGTGGAGACCGCGCAGGTGCGCCCACTCGCTGCCGTGCAGCACGCCTTGCCCGGCATGCGCTTCAACGATGGCCGCTGCGACCGCCAGGGCCGTTTTGTTGCGGGCACCATGTTCATGGACATGGCAGCCGCGCAGGCTGTGGGTAAGGTGTACCGCCTGGGGGCGGGCGAGCTGGCTGCAGGCGCTGCCACCGATTTGCAACTGGGGCCGCTGATCACGCCCAACGGCCTGGCGTTCAGCCCTGACGGCCAAACCATGTATCTGTCCGATTCGCACCCCAGCGTGCAGACCATCTGGGCCTTCGACTACGACATTGCCACGGGCACGCCGCGCAATCGCCGGGTGTTTGTGGACATGAAGCCCTTGCCCGGTCGGCCCGACGGGGCTGCGGTGGATGCCGATGGCTGCTACTGGATCTGCGGCAATGACGCGGGGCTGGTGCACCGCTTCACGCCGGGCGGCAGGCTGGATCGGTCGCTCGCCGTTCCTGTCAAGAAGCCAGCGATGTGTGCGTTTGGCGGCGCAAATCTGGATGTGCTGTACGTCACATCGATCCGGCCTGACGGCGTGGATCTGGCCGAACAGCCGCTTGCCGGGGGCGTGTTTGCGCTGCAACCGGGCGTGCAGGGCGTGCCCGAGCCTGCGTTTGCCGGAGGCTAGGTTTTTTGAGGTATGGCCTGCGCCAGAGCGCGGGCGCTGTTTGACAAAGAAAACTGTTGAGAAAGAGGAAGACAAATGAACGCCAACAAACTGTGGGTGGCCTTGGCCGCAAGTGTGTTGTCGCTGGCTGCCAGCGCAACGGAATTCCGCTCGTCCGATATCCACCCGGACGACTATCCGACCGTGCAGGCGGTCAAGTTCATGGGGGAGCGCCTGAAGGCGCTGTCTGGCGGAAAGCACACCATTCGCGTCTACCCCAATGGGGCGCTGGGTGGTGAGAAGGAAACCATCGAGCAGGCCAAGATCGGGGCGCTCGCCATGGTGCGCGTGAACGTCGGCGCGATGAACAATGTCTGCGGCGAAACCATTGTGCCGACCATGCCGTTTCTCTTCCGCTCGGTGGAGCACATGCACAAGGTGCTTGACGGCCCGGTGGGCGAGGAGATTCTGAAGGCCTGCGAAAAGCAGGGCTTTGTCGGCCTGGGCTTTTACGACAGCGGCGCGCGCTCGATGTTCACCGCCAAGCGGCCGGTCAAGAGCCTGGCCGACATGAAGGGCATGAAGGTGCGCGTGCAGCAGTCCGACCTGTGGGTGAGCATGCTCGAAGCCATGGGCGCCAATGCCACGCCCATGCCGATGGGCGAGGTCTACACGGGCCTGAAGACCGGCCTGATCGATGCAGCCGAAAACAACTATCCGACCTATGAAAGCTCGCGTTCGTTCGAGGTGGCCAAGTACTTCACCAAGACCGAGCATTCGATGGCGCCCGAGATTCTGCTGTTCTCCAAGCGCACCTTCGACAAGCTCTCGCCCGAGGAGCAAGGCTGGATTCGCCAGGCTGCCAAGGAATCGGTGCCCTACATGCGCAAGCAGTGGGCCGAGCGCGAGGCCAAATCGCTGGCCATCGTGAAGGCTGGTGGCGCCGAGATTATCGAGATCGACAAGGCGCCGTTCCAGGCCGCGATGAAGCCGGTGTACGACAAGTTCATCACCGATGCCAAGCTCAAGGATCTGGTCAAGCGCACGCAGGAAACCCAATAAACAGCACAGCCACGGTTGCCTGGCTGGCGCAAGCCTCGTCAGGCGATTCGGTATCAAAAACAATAGCTGCTGGCGCTTGCTGTGCGGGTGCCGGGGTTTGATCTGGCCTGAAAACTATGTATACCAAAATTTGCAGCGCATTGTCCCGCTTGTGCATGTGGCTGGGGGTGCTGGGCCTGGTGCTCCTGATTGCTGCGGTGAGCTGGCAGGTGTTTGGCCGCTACGTGCTCAACAACACGCCGACCTGGGCCGAGAGCCTGTCGCTGCTGCTGGTGCTGTACGTCACCATGTTCGGCGTTGCCGTAGGCGTGCGCAACTCCGGCCATATCGGGCTGGAATCGTTTCTGGTGCTGGCGCCGGATTGGTTGCGCACCAAGATGGAATACCTGATCCACGCACTGGTGCTGCTGTTTGGCGCCTGCATGGCCTACAGCTGCGCGTCGCTGGCCGAATCGGTATGGGAGTACCGCCTGCCCACCCTGGGCATCTCCGAGGGCTGGAAATACATTCCAGCCGTCATTGCAGGCAGCCTGATCGTGCTGTTTTCCATTGAACACATCATTGCACTCGCGCAGGGCCGCGAAGTGGAAGCCAACTGAGCAGCCGAGGTCTCGCGATGACAACCCCCTTGTTGATTCTGTGCATCTCGTTTGCACTCCTGCTGCTGCTGGGCGTGCCCGTGGCGTTCTCGATTGGCCTGTCGGCGCTGGCCACACTGGCATATGAAGGCCTGCCGCTGGAAGTCGGCTTTCAGCAGATGACGGCGGGCATGAGCGTTTTCTCCTTCCTCGCCATTCCCTTCTTCATCTTTGCCGGTGAGCTGATGCTGTACGGCGGCATTGCAGACCGGATCGTCAACTTTGCCCGGGCGCTGATTGGCCACGTGCGCGGCGGCCTGGGCATGTCGAACGTGGTGGCCTGCACCCTGTTTGGCGGTGTCTCCGGTTCGCCAGTGGCCGATGTCTCGGCCATGGGCGCGGTAATGATTCCGATGATGAAGAAAGAGGGCTACCACGCGGACTACGCGGTGAATGTGACCACGCACGCCGCCCTGGTGGGCGCGCTCATGCCCACCAGCCACAACATCATCATCTATGCGCTGGCAGCGAGCGGCAAGGTATCGATTGCGGCGCTGATCCTTGCGGCCATCCTCCCAGCCGTGATCCTGACGCTGTCCAACCTGGCAGCGGCCTACTGGGTGGCGCGCAGGCGCGGTTACCCTGCGGGTACCTTTCCCGGCTGGCACATTGTGGCGCGCAGCTTTGCGGCGGCGCTGCCGGGCCTCTTGGTGGTGGTGCTGATCCTGGGCGGCATTCTGTCCGGCGTGTTTACCGCCACGGAATCGGCCGTGGTGGCCGTGCTGTATGCGCTGGCGCTGACGGTGCTGGTGTACCGTTCCATCAAGTGGGAACACTTTGTCAAGGCGGCTTCCAAGGCAGTGCGCAACACCGGCATCATCCTGCTGCTGATCGGCATCTCGAGCACCTTCGGCTACCTGATCAGCCTGTACGGTGTGGCCGAGCTGACGGGCCAGATGCTGTCTGAGATCACCACCACACCGTGGATGATCTTTCTGCTGATCAACGTCATCCTGTTCGTGCTGGGCACCTTTTTGGACATGGCTGCCACCATCTTGCTGTGCACGCCGATCTTCCTGCCGATTGCGCAGCACTACGGCATGAGTTCGGTGCAGTTCGGCATCGTGCTGCTCATCAACTGCGCGCTGGGCCTGAACACGCCGCCCGTGGGCACCACGCAGTTCGTCGGCTGCGCCATTGGCGGGGTTTCGGTCGGCACGGTGATGCGTACCATCTGGCCTTTCTATGGCGCGCTGATCTTCGCGCTGGCGCTGGTCACCTTCGTGCCTGCGTTCACCACCTGGCTGCCGGGCTTGTTCATGACCGTGAAGTGAGGGCGACGCGATGACCACCCAACCGCTCTACATCCGCATGCACCCGGCAGACAACGTGGCCATTGTCGCCAACGATGGCGGCCTGCCTGCGGGCACCGTGTTTGCCGACGGGCTGACGCTCGTGGACACGGTGCCGCAAGGCCACAAGGTGGCGCTGGCCGATCTGGCCGAAGGCGATGCCGTGCGCCGCTACAACGTGGTCATCGGCTACGCCAGCCGCGCCTTGCCGCGCGGCAGCTGGGTCAACGAGCAGACCCTGCGCATGCCCACCGCGCCCGAGCTGCATGGCCTGCCCATGGCAACGGTGAAGCCGCCTGCGCAGCCGCCCCTTGACGGTCATACCTTTGAAGGCTACGTCAACGCCGACGGCTCGGTGGGCACGCGCAATATTCTGGCAATCACCACCACGGT
This sequence comes from Comamonas odontotermitis, assembly GCF_040396735.1. Classification (GTDB taxonomy): domain Bacteria; phylum Pseudomonadota; class Gammaproteobacteria; order Burkholderiales; family Burkholderiaceae_C; genus Comamonas; species Comamonas odontotermitis_C. The sequence goes on along the minus strand of NZ_JBEBNZ010000005.1, from coordinate 154,860 downwards.
GCAATGCGTGTCGGGCGTGGTGGATGTGGCAGTGGCGCGCATCCGCAAGGAGCTGCTGCCCCTCTACCCGCATGTCGATGATGTGGTGGGCCTGGAGCACACCTACGGCTGCGGCGTGGCGATTGATGCGCCCGATGCGGTGATCCCGATCCGCACCCTGCGCAACATCAGCCACAACCCCAATTTTGGCGGCGAGGTGATGGTGGTGAGCCTGGGCTGCGAAAAGCTGCAGCCCGAGCGCCTGCTGCCGCTCGAAGCGCCGTTGTTGCCTTTGAAGCGCGAAGCGGTCGCACCCCCTGCGCCCGCCGCCAGCCTGGATGTGGTGTGCCTGCAGGCCGAAGAGCATGTGGGCTTCATGAGCATGATCGACTCCATCGTGCGCCAGGCCGACGTGCATCTGCGAAAGCTCAACCAGCGCCGCCGCCAGACCGTGCCCGCGAGCGCGCTGGTGGTGGGCGTGCAGTGCGGCGGCAGCGATGCCTTCAGCGGCGTCACGGCCAATCCGGCCGTGGGTTTTGCCACCGATCTTCTGGTGCGCGCTGGCGCGAGCGTGATGTTTTCGGAAGTGACCGAGGTGCGCGACGGCATTGACCAGCTGACTTCGCGCGCCCGCACGCCGGAGGTGGCACAGGCCATGGTGGAGCAGATGGCCTGGTACGACGCCTACCTGGCGCGCGGCAGTGCCGACCGCAGTGCCAATACCACGCCAGGCAACAAGAAAGGCGGCCTGTCCAACATCGTGGAAAAGGCCATGGGCTCCATCGTCAAATCAGGCTCGGCACCCATCGACGGTGTGCTGGCGCCCGGCGAAACGCTGCAGCAAAAGGGCTTGATCTATGCAGCCACGCCCGCGTCCGACTTCATCTGCGGCACCTTGCAACTGGCAGCAGGCATGAACCTGCACATCTTCACCACGGGTCGCGGCACGCCATACGGACTGGCGGAGTGCCCGGTGATCAAGGTGGCCACGCGCAGCGATCTGGCGCGCCGCTGGCACGATCTGATGGATGTGAATGCGGGTCGCATTGCCGATGGTGAGGCCAGCATCGAAGACCTGGGCTGGGAGCTGTTTCACCTGATGCTGGATGTGGCCAGCGGCAGGAAAAAAACCTGGGCCGAGCACTGGAAGCTGCACAACGCACTTGTGCTGTTCAACCCCGCGCCGGTGACCTGAGCGCATATTTTGAAGAGCCATTCCAACCCGCAGCAAGACGGGTGCGTCCCCCTTTTTGAACCACCCGATTGGAGACAGACATGCAACGCCGTCAACTGTTGAAAGCCGCTGCCGCGCCCCTGGCACTGGCCTGCCTGCCCGCCGCTGTGCGTGCGCAGGGCAATTGGCCCAAGGGCAAACCCATTACCTACATGGTGCCGTTTGCCACCGGGGGCACTACCGATACGTTGGGCCGCCTGATTGCGCAGCAACTGGGCCCGGCGCTGGGCACCACGGTGGTGATCGAGAACAAGGGCGGGGCGGGCGGCAGTGTGGGCTCGGAACTGGCGGCGCGCGCCCAGCCCGATGGGTTCACCATTCTGGGCGGCACCATCAGCTCGCACGCCATCAACATCAGCCTCTACCCCAAACTGGGGTACGACCCGGTCAAATCATTCACTCCCATCAGCTTGATCGGAACCAATCCGCTCGTGCTGGTGGTGGCGGCCAACAGCCCCTACAAGAGTCTGAAGGACGTGCTGGAGGCATCGAAGAAAAGGCAGGGCGGTCTGTCTTCCGCATCGGCAGGTACCGGCACTTCACAGCACCTGGCGCTGGAGATGCTGGGCTGGAAATCGGGCGTCAAGTTCACCCATGTGCCTTACAAGGGCAGCGGCCCGGCGATCCAGGATGTGATGGGCGGGCAGGTGGACATGATGTTCGACACCACGGTGGTGGCTGCGCCGCACATCCAAAGCGGCAAGCTGCGTGCGCTGGCGGTGACGTCGAAGCAGCGGCTCGATGCGCTCAAGGACGTGCCCACGGTGGCCGAGTCGGGCATCAATGGACTGGGTGATTTCGAGGTGACTTCGTGGCAGGCGATTTTTGCGCCGACCGGCACACCCGATGCCATCGTGCAGCGGCTGCACCAGGAGATTGCCCGGATCATCGCCACGCCCGACATGCAGGCGCGGCTCAAATCCATGGGCATGGATGCCTCGGCGATGAGCACCGCGCAGGTGGCAGATTTTCAGAAGGCGGAAGTTGCCAAATGGGCGGCAGTGATCAAGGAGGCGAATGTGAAAGTGGACGGCTGATCCGGTTGTCCATGCATTCGCCGGCTTGGCGCGATCTTCGCGCCGCCTGATCTGGCGCAGGCGCTGCCGCTATCCCTATTTCTTCCACTTGGCGCGCAGCTCGGCGCAATGGTCCTTGGCGGCAATGGCGGGGGTGTAATGCACCGAGTCCCGGTCGGCTTGCGGAGCTTGCTCCGCATCGCCTGCCTGCCCGATGGCCACCACTGAGCGCAATCCCGGCGGCAACCAGCTGGGCACGCCGATGCTGCGCAGCACATGGCCGCGTCCGGCAATCAGGATCACCGTCTTGCCTGCCCGCACCTGTTGCTGCGCCGCGCGGGCCATGCTCGCATCCTTGGCGAGTTGTATGCGTGCCATGGGCGCCAACTGCGCATCGGGCAGCAGGCCACAGTGGCCGTCGCGGATGGCATCCAACTGGCGCTGCCAGCCGGGTTGCGGCAAGTGGGTGTCCCATTGCGGCTGTTGCATCACCTCGCGCATCTTTGCGCGTGGCAGGTTGCCGCCAACCACCGGCACACCGGCCTGCACAGCGGTCATCACGACGGGGCCATAGCTCTTCCACGGCCAGCCTGCATCATTCCAGGCCAGGGCTTTCTGCACTTCGGCTTCGCTTGCCGATGCGGGCAGGCCCTGCGTGCTGTTGCCTGCATCGGCCATCTCCAGAACCACGGCGGCCAGACGGCCTTGCGCAGCCCATTGCGCCACGGTATCGCGCTGCCACTGCTGGTGTTCCGGGGCATCGTGCTGTTCGCCGAGCAACAGCACATCTGGCGGGTGTTGCAGTAGCAGCTGGCGCTTCCAGTCTCCCAGCGGAGTGGCGGGGGGCGAAGCGCTGCTGGCGCAGCCAGCCAGCATGAAAACGAGCGAGCCAGCGGCCAGGAGGGCAGGCGGGAGTGTCTTGGTTTTCCACATGGTGCGCATGCTAGCGGCGCGGGCATGCACTTTCAGCGCGTCGGCCTATTGGAGGGCTGCGGCGCCAGCCAGTCCATGGCTTTGCAGGCAGTCCACACACTGCGGCAGGGGTGCATTGATTCAAGAATTTGATTAGAATGCGAATTATTCTCATTAATATTTATAACATCAATGGCTTCCTCATTTCCGATTGCCAGCCGCACACGTCTGGCCGTGCATTCTGCGGCCGCGATAGTCGCGCTGTCCGCGGGTTCGGCCGCGATAGCGCAGGAGCCGTCTGCAGCAACACCTGCGGAGGCTACCTTGCCGACAGTGCGGGTCAACGCATCCACAGAGGCCGAGACGGCGACTTCGTCCGTGATCGGCTACCGGGCCTGGAATGCTGCCACCGCCACCAAGACCGACACGCCATTGGCCGAAACGCCGCAGTCCGTCACGGTGGTGACGCGCGACCAGATGCTCGATCAGGGTGCCACCAACCTGCAGGATGCGCTGACCTACGCCGCGGGCGTGCGCTCCGACGCCTATGGCATCGACTCACGCACCGACAGCTTTCTGATCCGGGGCAGCGAGCCGTCGCTGTACCTGGATGGGCTGCAGATGTATTCCTCCGGCTGGTACACGGCCACCGCGCGGCCCGATCCGTATACGCTGGAGCGGGTGGAAGTGCTGCGCGGGCCAGCGGGCATGCTGTTCGGTGCCGGCACGGCGGCTGGCGTGGTCAATATGGTCAGCAAGCGCCCGCAGGCAGAGGCTGCGCGCGAAGTGGGCGTGCAATTTGGCTCGTTCGGCCGCAAGCAGATTCAGGCGGATCTGACCGGCCCGCTCAGTGCCGATGGTGCCTGGTCGTACCGCCTGGTTGCGCTGCAGCGCAAGTCAGACACCCAGGTGGACTATGTGCCCGATGATCGCTCGCTGCTGGCGCCTTCGCTCACCTGGCGGCCAAGCGCTGCCACATCGCTTACGCTGCAGGGCCTGTGGCAGAAGGACAAGACCGGCAGCACCGCGCAGTTCCTGCCCTGGCAGGGCACCTTCCTGCCCAACGTCAATGGCCAGCTGCCCAGCAGCCGTTTCATCGGAGAGCCGGGCGATGGCTACGACACCACGCGCAAGACCTTCGGCTGGCAGTTCGAGCACCGCTTCAATGACCAGTGGAGCTATCGCCAGAACGCCCGCACTGCGCGCACCTTCAACGATTCGCACTACCACTACGCCGACTCCTTCGCGCTGCCCGGTGGCTGGAAGGAGGACCCGGCGGGCCAGCGCCTGCTGGGGCGCTACAACGACAAATCGTTGGCATGGACCCGCATGAACGCCATCGACAACCATGTCGAAGGCCATTTCGGCACGGGTGCAGTGCAGCACACCCTGCTGGTGGGGGCGGAATACTCGCGCCAGCGCCAGGACAAGCGCGAAGGCTCCGCCTACAGCACCATCGACGCCTACAACCCGGTCTACGGCGTTGGCTATGTGCCGGTAACCGAGCTGACCGACCGGCCGCGCACCACGCAGCGCAATGCGGGCATCTACCTGCAGGACCAGATGAAGTGGAACCAGTGGATCTTCGTGGCCGGTCTGCGCCATGACCGCAGCACCAGCGGCTCAGAAGGCAGCGCATCGGAGACCACCACTGCCAACAGCCGCCGCCTGGGCGTGATGTACGCGCTGCCCTCGGGCTGGTCGCCATACCTGAGCTACACCGAATCGTTCACGCCGCAGGCGGGCACCGATGTGGCGGGCAGCCTGTTCAAGCCGCTGCGCGGCGAGCAGGTGGAGGCTGGCGTCAAGTACCAGCCCGAGGGCTCGGCCACCAGTTTCACCGCGTCGGTCTACTCGCTCAAGGAAAAGAACCGCATTGTTGCCGACGCCACCAACCCCAACTATGGCCGGCAAGTTGACGCAACCCGGAACAAGGGGCTGGAGTTGGAGATCAAGACCACGCTGGCCAAGTCCGTCGACCTGATCGCCAACTACAACTACACCAATGTGGACCGCAAGCTCACCGACATGCCGCGCAACCAGGCATCGGTGTGGGGCAAGTACCGCTTCGCCATTGCCGGGGTGACGGGCTTTTCGGCAGGCGCGGGCGTGCGCTATCTGAGCGGCTTCCAGGACATCGATGGGGCAGCTCGCGGCCCCCGCATGCCCTCTGTGACCTTGCTTGACTTGATGGTGGCCTACGATTCGGAACACTGGCGCTACGCGCTCAACGTCAACAACGCAACGGACAAGGCCTATTTCAGCACCTGCCTCGCCCGTGGTGACTGCTGGTGGGGCGCGCGGCGCAGCGTGGTGGCCAGCGCCACCTACAGGTTCTGATCCATGCAGAGCCGAACGATCAAGACCTGGGCATGGCTGCACAAGTGGAGCAGCCTTGTCTGCACCGTCTTCATGCTGCTGCTGTGCCTGACCGGCCTGCCGCTGATCTTTCACCACGAGATCGGCCACCTGCTGGGCACCGAGGTGGAGACCCCCAAGATGGCGCCGGGCACGCCGCACGCCAGCCTGGACAAGGTGCTGGAAGTGGCGCGCGCCCAGCACCCCGACCGTGTGGTGCAGTTCGCCTCCAAGGATGCGGACGACGACAACCTCTGGTTCATCACCCTGACGCCCACGCCGGAGCCTACGGAGGACTTCCGCTCGGTGGCCGTCGATGCGCGCACGGCCCAGGTGCTGGCGCAGCCGCGCTTTGACGAAGGCTTCATGTACGTGATGTTCAAGCTGCATGTCGACCTGTTCGCTGGCCTGCCGGGCAAGCTGTTTCTGGGTTTCATGGGCCTGCTGCTTCTGGTGGCTATCGTCAGCGGCGTGGTGCTGTACGCCCCCTTCATGCGCAAGCTCGATTTCGGCACGGTGCGGCGCGACAGGCGCACGCGCCTCAAGTGGCTCGATCTGCACAACCTGCTGGGCATTGTCACGCTGGTGTGGCTTTTCGTGGTGGGTGCCACGGGCATGATCAACACCTGGGCGGATCTGGTCATCAAGTACTGGCAGTACGACCAGCTCAGCGCGCTCATGGTGCCCTACCAGGGCCAGTCCACTGTGCCGGTGGCCGAGCGCGGCTCGGTGCAGCGCTCGATGGAAGTGGCGCAGGCCCAGGCGCCGCAGACCAAGCTTTCCTTCATTGCCTTCCCCGGCACGGCCTTCTCCAGCCCGCACCACACCACTTTCTTTCTCAAGGGCAATGAACCCTTCACATCCAAGCTGCTGCAGCCGGTGCTGGTGGATGCCAGGACGACCGAAGTGACGGCGGCGCCCCAACTGCCCTGGTATCTGACAGCGCTGCTGGTATCGCAGCCGCTGCACTTTGGTGACTACGGCGGCATGCCCATGCAGATCCTCTGGGCGCTGCTCGACATCGCCACCATCATCGTGCTGGGCAGCGGCCTGTACCTGTGGCTCAGAAAGGGCAACACCGCCCCCGAGCGAAAGGCAGAGAGCGCCACCGAGGCAAATGGGGCGACGCCAGCCCTGGCAACGCTGAAAAAATCGCTGGAGACTTCGCCATGAAGCCGCACCACCCCTTCTGGGCGCTGTGGGGCTGGCCCCTCGCCATGGGCCTGCTCACCTGCATCGGACTGGTATCTGCGCTGTTCAGCGACGGCGGCCTTGGCGACATGCTGGCGTGGCTCACGCTGGGCATTCCGGCGGCCACGTGCATCTGGTTTGGCTGGCTGCGGCGAGGCAGCTGATGTGCCTTCCATAAAAAAATGCACCTCAAGGGGTGCATTTTTTATAGCTGTGCGCGCTTTTTAAACAAAGGCTTCAGATTGAAAGTAACCTGAAACCATTGATGAGCAAGCGCGACCCGCTGCCGTTTTTTACTTGGCTGCGGCCTTCACCTTCAGGCGCCAGGCGTGCAGCAGCGGCTCGGTATAGCCAGAAGGCTGTTCCTTGCCCTTGAACACCAGGTCCAGCGCGGCCTGGAAGGCAGCGCCCTGCGGGTTGGCTGCGAGGCTCTTGTAGGCGGCGTCGCCTGCGTTCTGCTCGTCCACCACCTTGGCCATGCGGGCAAAGCTGTCGCGCACCATGGCTTCGGTCACCACGCCGTGCTGCAGCCAGTTGGCAATGTGCTGGCTCGAGATGCGCAGTGTGGCGCGGTCTTCCATCAGGCCCACGTTGTGGATGTCGGGCACCTTGGAGCAGCCCACGCCCTGGTCGACCCAGCGCACCACATAGCCCAGGATGCCCTGCACGTTGTTGTCCACTTCCTGCTGCTTCTCGGCATCGCTCCAGCTCGGGTTGCTGGAGACGGGCACCTGCAGGATGGCGCCCAGCAGGTTGTCGCGCTCGCCGTCGGCATTGGTCTTTTCCAGTTCTTTCTGCACGTCGGCCACGTTGACCTGGTGGTAGTGCAGGGCGTGCAGCGTGGCGCCGGTAGGTGAAGGGACCCAGGCGGTGTTGGCGCCGGCCTTGGGCTGGGCGATCTTCTGCTCCAGCATGGCTTTCATCAGGTCGGGCATGGCCCACATGCCCTTGCCGATCTGGGCGCGGCCACGCAGGCCCAGGCCCAGGCCCACCAGCACGTTGTTCTTTTCATAGGCAGGCAGCCAGGCGCTGGCCTTCATGTCGGCCTTGCGCACCATGGGGCCCGCATACATGGCGGTGTGCATTTCGTCGCCGGTGCGGTCCAGGAAGCCGGTGTTGATGAAGGCCACGCGTGCAGGAGCCGCGGCAATGGCGGCCTTCAGGTTCACCGTGGTGCGGCGCTCTTCGTCCATGATGCCCAGCTTGACGGTGTTCTCGGGCAGGCCCAGCAGTTTCTCGACGCGGCCGAACAGCTCGTTGGCAAAACCGGCTTCGGCAGGGCCGTGCATCTTGGGCTTGACGATATAGACGGAGCCGGTGCGGCTGTTCCTGATGCCATTGGCGCCATTGCCCTTGAGGTCATGAATGGCGATGGCGGTGGTCACCACGGCGTCCATGATGCCTTCGGGGATTTCCTTCTTGTCTGCGCCCCACAGGATGGCCGGGTTGGTCATCAGATGGCCCACATTGCGCACGAACATCAGCGAGCGGCCATGGAGCTTGACGGGCTTGCCATCGGCACCGGTGTACTGGCGGTCGGCATTCAGGCCACGGGTCACGGTCTTGCCACCCTTGTCAAAGGATTCGGTCAGCGTGCCCTTGAGGATGCCCAGCCAGTTGGCGTAGCCGTTGATCTTGTCTTCGGCATCGACGGCGGCCACGGAGTCCTCCAGATCGAGAATGGTGGAGAGCGCGGCTTCCACCACCACGTCGGACACGCCGGCTGCATCAGTCTGGCCGATGGGGGTGGACTTGTTGATGATGATGTCAATGTGAATGCCGTTGTTCTTCAGCAGCACAGACGTGGGAGCTGCGGCGTCGCCCTGGAAGCCCACGAACTTGTCATCGTCCTTCAGGCCCGTCTTGCTGCCGTCCTTGAGCGTGACCGACAGCTTGCCACCTTCAACGGCGTAAGCCGTCGAATCCTTGTGCAAGCCCGATGCGAGAGGTGCGGCCTGGTCGAGGAAATCGCGCGCGAACGCGATCACCTTGGCGCCGCGCACCGGGTTGTAGCCCTTGCCCTTTTCGGCGCCGCCTTCTTCGCCGATCACATCGGTGCCATACAGCGCGTCGTACAGCGAGCCCCAGCGGGCGTTGGCGGCGTTGAGGGCGTAGCGGGCGTTGAGGATCGGCACCACCAACTGTGGGCCAGCCTGGATGGCCAACTCGGCGTCCACATTCTCGGTCGTGGCTTTCGCGCCCTGGGGTTGCGGCACCAGGTAGCCGATCGTCTCCAGAAACTTGCGGTAGCCCTGCATGTCCGTGATGGGGCCGGGATTGGCCTTGTGCCAGGTGTCCAGTTCGGACTGCAGGCGGTCACGTTCGGCCAGCAGGGCGGCATTCTTGGGGGCCAGGTCCGCCACGATGGCGTCGAAGCCTTGCCAGAAAGCGGTCTGGTCCACGCCGGTGCCAGGCAACACATCCTGGTTGATGAAGTTGTACAGCTCGGTGGCCACTTGCAGGCCGTGGATGGTGGTGCGATCGGTCATGGTCTCTACCTCGGTCAATGTCTCTGAGCAAACGGTACCTGTCGGCACCCTGTCAGACCACTGTATTGCATACCTGCGTAGTGATCAATCCACAAAAAAAGCGTAGATACATGACTTTTTAGTGCGTAATCACCCGTTCGCGGTCATAAGCAGATCTGTACTGGTGATCAGTTCTGATCATGAAGAGGAATAAAAAGTCAGTTTTTGGGGGCAGATACGCAAGTTGTATCGCAAATGAAACAGCCGAGGAAAACGCGATAAATCCTATAAATGCAATGATTTTGCTTGGATTATTGCTATGAAAATTGAAAACTCACAGTGCGAGAAGCGAAGAGTCAACTGCAAAACAATGTGTTTGTTGATACAGATCAGAAATGATCAGATATGATCACTTTCATTGAGTCTCAGTAATTTTTCACAGAGTTCGCTCATCCCACAGGAGAAAAAAACATGGCAAATCTGAACGATAGCTTGAACGATCTGATGTCCCTCGACGGCGCCATGTGTGCTGCCGTGGTGGATTACAACAGCGGCATGATGCTGGCAAGCGCCGGCTCTGGCGTTGACATGGAACTGGCTGCTGCTGGCAACACCGAAGTGGTGCGCGCCAAGATGAAGACCATGAAGGCTCTGGGCCTGAACGAGAACATCGACGACATCCTGATCACCCTGGGCAAGCAGTACCACATCATTCGTCCCGCAGCCAAGCTGGCTGGCATCTTTGTGTACTACGTGCTGGACAACAAGCGCGCCAACCTGGCGCTTGCTCGCCGCAAGGTCTCCGATGTGGAAGGCGCAATGACCATGTAATGGCCTGGGTATTCCCATCATTGCGACAACGGGCCTTCGGGCCCGTTTTTTTTTCCTCCGATGCTGCCCGCTGGGGCGATTTCGTGGGGTGATTGTTTCTGGATGCGGGTGTTGTGCCGGCGGTCATAACATCTGCTTGCATGTGGGCGCCATAGGGCCTTGCGTAAATCGTCGTAAATAACACACGCTTTGTTACGATTGCGAGAATCAATCCTGCACCGATGAAATAGGGGTCCGGTGCGTGGCCCGATTTGTCCGTCTGCTATCAAATTCGGTAGCATTGGAGCCGTAAGCGCAGAGTTGCCGAATGCAAAACATTTTCAATGATTGATCTTGTCAGAAGTGACTCAATAGAATCACTAACACCTTAACCGGGTGATGAAACTGATCTACGTCAAACAAAGTGGGGAAACCATGGCAAATCTGAACGACAGCTTGAATGATCTGATGACGATGGACGGCGCCATGTGTGCCGCCGTGGTGGATTACAACAGCGGCATGATGCTGGGCAGCATCGGTACCGGTGTGGATCTGGAACTGGCTGCCGCCGGTAACACTGAGGTGGTGCGCGCCAAGATGAAGACGATGAAGGCCCTGGGCCTGAACGACAACATCGAGGACATTCTGATCACGCTGGGCAAGCAGTACCACTTGATCCGTCCATCGCAGCGTCTGTCGGGCATCTTTGTGTACTACGTGCTGGACAACGCCCGCGCCAATCTGGCCCTGGCTCGTCGCAAGGTGGCAGATGTGGAAAGCAAGATGACCATGTAATCGGTCAACTGTCCGGGTTGCGCCGGGTCAGTAAAAGCGAGCCATGGGCTCGCTTTTCTTTTTGGAGATTGCTTAATTTTAAGAGCTGTATGTGCTGAAAAGACGGGCGTTGCAGGCTGTTGCGCGAAAATCCCCAGGTGTTGTGATGACCGTGGTGACCCTGTCACGCCGCCACAAGCGGCGCGCGAAACTGGTAGCCCACCTTTTGCTGGGATTGGAGGGGTACGGCCAGCGGGGTGACTTTTTCGATACGGCGGCGCAGGCGGTAGATGGTGGCGTGTAGGCTGTTGTCCGAGTCGGCGGCGCTGCTGTGGCCCAGCAGGTCGCGGATCTGATCGCGGCTCACCACTTCGCCCTGGGCTTGCAGAAAGCATTCCATCAGCAGCAGGTCCGTCGGGCTCAGTTCCACAATCTGGCCGTCAGGTGCGGTGAGCACGCTGCGGCGGCTGTCGAGCTTCCAGGCGGTGGCGGTCTTGGCCGTGGTCATGATACGGCGATGCACGGCGCGGATAGCCAGTTCCACCTGCTCGAAGGTGACTGGCTTGGTCAGGTACATGTCGGCGCCCGCGTTGATGACTTCGGCAAACACCTCTGGCCCCAGGCGCCCCGAGACAATCAGCACTCCGGCCTGCGTGCGCTTGCGCAGAATGCGGATGAGCTCGGCACCATCCACGCCGGGCAGCATCAGGTCCAGCACATAGAAATCGAAACGGTAGGGTTCGATGTCGGCCAGCAGGTCGCTGCTGTCGCCATAGGCCTGAACCCTCACACCCTGGTTGCGCAGGTGCTGGGCGAGGAATTCGCAATATTCGGTGTCGTCGTCGACCAGGGCGAGCGTGGCAGGGAGCATGGTGTCTTCAGTGGTGGGAGAGTTTAGTCGTCCAGACCTTGGGGCAATTCCAGCCGCATGATGGTGCCATGCGGTTCGTGCGGCAAGGCTTGCACCGTGCCCTGGTGCAATTGCACCACAGAGCGCACAATGAACAAACCCAGTCCGGCGCCGGCGCGGTGGCGGTGCTCTGCACCGCGCGAGCCTTTCTCGAACAGGCGCGGACGCAGTTCTTCGGAAATTCCCGGCCCCTCGTCGATCACTTCGATGATCAGCGCCAGCGGATCGTCCGATTCGGCAATGCGCAGCCGCACAGGCGTGTCGGCAGGCGCGTAGTTGAGCGCATTGTTCAAGAGGTTGCGGATGGTCAGCCGCATCAGGGCCGGGTGCAGCTGCACCGTGCGCGCATCGGCGTCCCACACCACCTGGATGCGCGGGCGGTTGTCTGCCGCGATGTCGTGCAGCACCAGGTTGATGAGGGTGGGCAGATCGGTGTCGGTGGACGCGCCGGCCTTGCCGCCCACGGCCAAAATGGTGCCGGCCGCCAACGTGTTGTCCAGGGTGCCGATGACCTGCTGCAGCACATGCTCGGCCCGCAGCAAGGCCTTGCTGGCCGGGGTGGCCTGTTCCAGATGCAGGTCGGCAATGGCCTTCATCGTGGCCTGCATGGCGGCTGATGCGTTGTTGAGCGGCTGGCGGATCTCATGCGAGAGAAGCTGGAGCATGTCGCTGTGCTCGGCCAGCATGGCGGTGCGCCAGTCCAGCAGGGTGCGCAGCTTGAGCAGTTCGCCCTTTTCCTCGGTGCGCTCCTGCTCGGTGGACGACAGTGCGGCCAGTTGCGCATGCAGCAGGGCCTCCTCGGCGCGGGCGCGGTATTCGGCAGTGCAGTCCTGCATGAGCATCAGCACGCCATCGGCGGTCTTGGGGCTGGCCTTGCCCTGCCAGATATAGGGCGACAAGCTGATGCGGCGCCAGGCGGTGGCGCCGTGGGCATCGGTCTTGCTCGCGTCAAACTGCTGGCGCTGGCCGAGGGCTGCGGCCTGCAGCGTATCGCGGTGGGCGTCCAGAAAGGTGGCGGGCAAGGCCTCCGTCAGCAGCTGGCCGGCCACGCCGGTGCTGGGAATGCCGAACCACTCACACCACTGGGGCGTAGCCAGGCGCAGGCGCTGGTCATGCCCCCAGTAGGCCATGGCAACCGGGCTGTTGCCAAACAGGCGCAGCAGTTGCGCGGGGGCAAACCACAGGGCATCGGCATTGGTGTTCAAGGTGGCGCTGGAGCTGGCGGACATGGTGATTGAAAGCGAGGGCGCAACAGCGCAGCTGGATGGACGTACAAAGTCGCCGCGCAGGCTGGTGCGGTTTGGAGCCCCGATGATAATAGGCAGACCGGGGGCGCGTTGCCATGGTTGGCACGGCCCGGGCCAATCTTGCTATGGATCGTCTCAAGCAGCTCGAATCATTTGTCGCCATTGCTACGCGCGGCAGCCTCACCGCCGCCGCCAAGGCCGAAGGCGTGGCACCCGCCATCATGGGTCGTCGTCTCGATGCGCTGGAGGAGCGCCTGGGCGTCAAGCTGCTGGTGCGCACCACGCGCAAGCTCACCCTCACGCATGAGGGCATCGCCTTTCTGGAAGACTGCCAGCGCCTGCTCACCGATCTGGCCAATGTTGAGGCCAGCGTGAGCGCGGGCGGCGTCAAGGCCACCGGGCATTTGCGGGTCACGGCCCCGGCGGGCTTTGGCCGCCGCCATGTGGCGCCGCTCTTGCCGCTCTACCATGCCCGCCACCCCGAGGTAACGGCCTCGCTCAACCTGAGCGATCGCCTGGTGGATCTGGCTGGCGAAGGCTATGACTGTGCGATCCGCGTTGGCGACCTGCCCGATTCATCTCTGGTGAGCGTGCGTGTGGCCGACAACCGGCGCCTGTGCGTGGCCACGCCCGAGTACCTGCGCCGCCGTGGCACGCCCCGCCATCCGAGCGATCTGGCCCAGCACGACTGCCTGACCCTGTCGAGCGAGGCCTCGCAGACGCGGGGCTGGGCATTTCGCATGCCGGTCGATGGTGGCACGAGCGAAGTGGTGCATTTCAAGCCGGGCGGGCCGCTGGATTGCTCCGATGGTCAGGTGCTGCACGACTGGTGCCTGCAGGGCTGGGGCATTGCATGGCGCAGCACCTGGGAGGTGGAGGCCGAGATTGCCGCAGGTCGCCTGGTGCCGGTGCTGGAGGAGTTTGCCGCGCCGCCCAATGGTATCTATGTGGTTTTTCAGCAGCGCAAGCACCTGGCGCTGCGCGTGCGCCTGTGGATCGATTTCGTCAAACACCACTACGAGCAAGCCGATTTCTGGAAAAACGGAGTATCACGATGACTTTGGAAGCTTTTCTGGCCTGTATCCACCTGCTGGCCTTGCTCACGATGGTGGTTTTTCTCTCCAGCGAGGCGGCGCTGTGCCGTACCGAGTGGATGAATGCTGCCGTCGTGCAACGCCTGGCGCGGCTGGACATGATCTTCGGCATTGCCGCCGTCGCTGTGCTGGCTACCGGGCTGATGCGCGTCTTCCTGGGTGCCAAGGGCGCGGGCTGGTATGTGTCGCAGCCGCTGTTCCATTTGAAGATGGCCTTGTTCATCACCGGGGCGCTGCTCTCTTTCAAGCCGACAGTCGTGTTCCGGCGCTGGTTACGCCAATTGCGCGACAATGGCAGCTTGCCTGCGGCGGCCGAGGTGCAGTCCACCCGCAAATGGATCATGTGGCAGGCCCACCTGATTCCCGTGATCGCCGCAGTGGCCGTGTTTTATGCCCGGGGTTGGTAGCCCAGCTGGCTGCCAGCCTCCCAAGAATTTCTAAATATGTTGCAAGTCAAAAAGGATTTGCTCGCAGCCCTGGCTGGCGAGCTGGATAAATTGTCGCCCGGCGCGGGCGAGCGCGCCGCGTTCGAGACACCCAAGGTGGCTGCCCATGGCGACTATGCCGTGACCGCTGCCATGCAGCTGGCCAAGCCGCTCAAGGCCAACCCGCGCGCGCTGGGCGAGCAATTGAAGGCAGCGCTGGAGGCGACTGCGCCCTTCCAGCAATGGGTGGATGCGGTGGAAATCGCCGGCCCCGGCTTCTTGAACCTGCGCCTCAAGCCCGCTGCCAAGCAGCAGATCGTGCGCGAAGTGCTTGCGCAGGGCGACCACTTCGGCTATCAGGCCGACCGGGGCGAGAACGTTCTCGTCGAGTTCGTCTCGGCCAACCCCACTGGTCCGCTGCACGTGGGCCATGGCCGCCAGGCCGCCATTGGTGACGCCATCAGCAACCTGTATTCCACCCAGGGCTGGAAGGTGCACCGCGAGTTTTATTACAACGACGCTGGCGTGCAGATCGACACGCTCACCAAGAGCACGCAGCTGCGCGCCAAGGGCTTCAAGCCAGGCGACGAATGCTGGCCGACCGATGCCGAGAACCCGCTGGCCAAGAACTTCTACAACGGTGACTACATTGCCGAGATCGCCCAGGCCTTCCTGAACAAGGAAACCGTCAAGGCCGACGACCGCGAATTCACCGCGAACGGCGACGTCGAAGACTACGACAACATCCGCAACTTTGCCGTGGCCTACCTGCGCAACGAGCAGGACAAGGACCTGCAGGCCTTCAACCTCAAGTTCGACGAGTACTACCTGGAGTCGAGCCTGTACACCAATGGCTATGTGGAGGACACCGTCAAGCGCCTGATCGACAGCGGCTATACCTACGAGCAGGACGGGGCGCTGTGGCTCAAATCCACCGAGTTTGGTGACGACAAGGACCGAGTGATGCGCAAGTCCGACGGCAACTACACCTATTTCCTGCCCGATGTGGCCTACCACATCCAGAAATTCAAGCGTGGCTACGGCAAGGTGGTGAACATCCAGGGCACCGACCACCATGGCACCATCGCCCGTGTGCGCGCCGGCCTGCAGGCAGCCAATGTCGGCATTCCCCAGGGCTACCCCGATTACGTGCTGCACACCATGGTGCGCGTGGTGCGCAACGGCGAAGAAGTCAAGATCAGCAAGCGCGCGGGCAGCTACGTCACCCTGCGCGACCTGATCGAGTGGACCAGCAAGGACGCGGTGCGCTTCTTCCTGCTCTCGCGCAAGCCCGACACCGAATACACCTTCGACGTCGATCTGGCCGTGGCCCAGAACAACGACAACCCCGTCTACTACGTGCAGTACGCCCATGCGCGCATCTGCTCGGTGCTGCGCGCGTGGCAGGAGTCTGGCGCGGCGGCTGCGGCACTCCAGGGCGTGGATCTGTCGGCCCTGCAGGGCCCGCAGGCCCAGGCGCTGATGCAACTGCTCGCCAAGTACCCCGAGATGCTGACGGCCGCCGCTGACGGCAACGCGCCACACGATGTTACGTTCTACCTGCGTGATCTGGCTGCCAGCTACCACAGCTACTATGATGCTGAACGCATTCTGGTGGACGATGAGCCCGTCAAGCTGGCCCGCCTGGCGCTGGTGGCTGCCACGGCGCAGGTGTTGCGCAATGGCCTTGCAGTGCTGGGCGTGGGTGCGCCAGAACGCATGTGATTTTGCGAACAAAGGTAAAAACTGCAATGCGACGACATCAACGTGGTGGAACGATTCTGGGCCTGATTCTGGGGCTGCTGATTGGCGTAGGCGCGGCCCTGGCCGTGGCTGTCTATGTGACCAACGTACCGGTGCCGTTTGTCAACAAAGGCAATGTGCGCGGAGAAGCCAAGGACAAGGCCGAGGCCGAGCGCAACCAGAACTGGGATCCGAACTCGCCGCTGTACGGCAAGAACCCGGCCAGAAATCCCGCGCCCGCAGCCCCTGCGGCGCAGGGCGTGGTTGTGCCGGAGCCGCCCAAGACGGTGACGGAAAACACCAAGCCGCCTGCCGACACCAAACCGCCCAAGCCCGAAGTGGTGCTGCCCGACAGCAAGACGACTACCGCCGATGGCAAGCCTGCGGACAAGCCCGCAGACAAGACCCAGGTGGCCAAGCTCGACCCCAAGGCCGGGCAGGCCGCTGATCCGCTGGGCGATCTGGCCAAATCGCGTGGTTCAGATGGCTCGGATGGTTTCCAGTACTTCGTCCAGGCAGGGGCTTTCCGCACCCAGTCCGACGGTGACGCCCAGCGCGCCAAGCTGGCCATGATGGGCTGGGAAGCCCGCGTGACCGAGCGCGAAGTCAATGGCCGCACGGTCTACCGTGTGCGCGTGGGCCCCTTCAACAAGCGTGACGATGCGGATGGCCTCAAAGGTAAACTGGACGGCGCTGGCGTCGACGCGCAAATTGTGCGCGTGCAGCGTTGAACTTTTTCGAACCACAGCGACTCCTACCTCGCAACCTGCTACTGGAGATAACAAAACATGAAACGTCGTGCGTTTTCCGCCACCGCTGCCTCGGCAGTGGCCGCCTCTGCCATCAGCCTGCCTTTTGCCACTGGCGCACAAGCCCAGGCCAAGTTCAAGGAAGGCAAGGACTACCTCAAGCTGGCCAAGCCCGTGAACCCCGATGCGCCGGCCGGCAAGGTCGACGTGATTGAGTTCTTCTGGTACAGCTGCCCGCACTGCAACGCATTTGAGCCCCAGTTTGAAGCCTGGGCCAAGACGGCGCCCAAGAACCTGCAGGTGCGCCGCGTGCCCGTCGCGTTCAACAACACCTTCATTCCTCAGCAAAAGATCTACTACACGCTGGAAACCATGGGCCTGATCCCTGACGTGCATGTCAAGGTTTTCCGCGCCATCCACGTGGAGCGCCAGCGCCTGAACAAGGACGACGAAATCTTCGCCTGGATGGAGAAGAACGGCGTCGACATCAAGAAGTTCAAGGACATCTACAACTCATTCTCGGTCACCAACCAGGTGCGCAAGGCGACGCAGTTGCAGGAATCCTATGGCGTGGAAGGCGTGCCAGCCATGGGCGTGGCAGGCAAGTACTACACCGACGGAACGCGCGCAGGCTCGATGACCAATGTGCTGCAGGTGGTGGAATTCCTGGCAACCCAGGGCTGATCCGAACCGAATACGGATATCGCGCAGAATCGCACCGCCAAGCCCGCAACATGCGGGCTTTTTTCATCGCTGGTGGTGGTGGCCTGAAAGGCACCCATGTCGCCAAAGGCGGCAGGCTGGCACGGCCAAGCGAAAAACCATTGCCTGCCGCAAGCGCGCGGATCGGGGTGGCAATTGTGCAGGCTTTCCGGACATTCCGGCGCCTCTGCATCGCAGGGAACGTGGGTGATTTCCGCAGCGCTGGCAGCAGGCCCCTCAGCATGGCTACAATGGGTAAGAGCAAGATTCATGCCTTATGAGACCTAGTATTTTTTCCACCCTGTTGATGGCGGCTGTGCTGGCGCTGCCATTGCTGTCGCACGCCGAGCGCGCCGACCGCACCAAGCCCATGAACATCGAGGCGGACAACGGTACGCACGATGAGCTCAAGCAGACCAGCGTCTTCACCGGCAATGTCGTGGTGACCAAGGGCACCATCATCATCCGTGGCGCCCAACTGACCGTCAGCCAGGACCGTGATGGTTACCAGCACGGTGTGGTGACGGCGGCGCCCGGCAAGCTGGCGTTCTTCCGCCAGAAGCGCGACACCGCACCCGGCGCACCGTCCGAGTTTGTCGAAGGCGAAGGCGAAGTCATCACCTACAACGGCCGGGACGACACCGTGCACTTCGAGCGCCGGGGCGAGCTGCGCCGCTACCGTGAAACCACCCTGACCGACCAGGTCAGCGGCTCGGTCATCGTCTACAACAACCTGACCGACACCTTTACCGTGAATGGTCAGAAGGGCGAGCAGACGGCGGAGACCAAGCCCGGAGCGCCCAAGAATGGGCGCGTACGCGTGATCCTGACGCCCAAGGCCGATGAAAAGGCCGATGCGAAAGCGGACGCAGGCAAGCCCAAGCCCGCTCCCGACGACAAGGAAAAGCTGCGCCCCAGCACCCAACTCAATGACGGAGCCAAGTGACCGTGGCTGAAACTTCGTCGGGAATCTCGGTCAACGCCAAGGCGGCAGCCAGCGATCATCGCAGCCAGCTCGAAGTGCTGCACCTCGAAAAATCCTACGGCAGCCGCAAGGTGGTCAAGGATGTGTCGCTCTCCGTGCGCAAGGGCGAGGTCGTCGGCCTGCTCGGCCCCAATGGCGCAGGCAAAACCACCTCGTTCTACATGATCGTTGGCCTAGTGCGCAGCGATGGCGGTGACATCCGCATCGACGGCCACTCGGTGGCCAACATGCCGATCCACCAGCGCTCGCAGTTGGGCCTGTCGTATCTGCCGCAGGAAGCATCGATCTTCCGCAAGCTGAGCGTGCAGGACAATGTGCGCGCCGTGCTGGAGCTGCAAAAAGGCCCCAATGGCAAGCCCTTGCCGCGCGATGAGGTGGAGCGCCAACTGACGGCGCTTTTGCAGGAGCTGCGCGTAGAGCACCTGCGCGAGTCGCCGGCGGTTGCGCTGTCGGGCGGCGAGCGCCGCCGTGTCGAGATTGCGCGGGCGCTTGCCACGCAGCCCCGTTTCATTCTGCTGGACGAGCCGTTTGCGGGCATTGACCCGATTGCGGTGATCGAGATCCAGCGTATCGTCGCTTTTTTGAGAGACCGTGGCATCGGCGTGCTGATTACCGACCACAACGTGCGCGAAACCCTGGGCATTTGCGACCACGCCTGCATCATCAGTGATGGCAAGGTGCTGGCAGCCGGGACGCCGCAAGAGATTGTGGAAAACGCCGATGTGAGGAGGGTGTACCTGGGTGAGCATTTCCGCATGTGATGCACGGCGAGTCAGCAGGCAGCGCGCTGTTGGCGCGGTGGCTGGCTGGCCACGCAACCATTTCGTAGCAAGCGCATACATTGCAGTGATTGCAGTGCCAAGGGGTTGGCGATGATGCCCTCGCTGTCACTGCGCGTCTCGCAGAACCTCACGCTCACGCCGCAGTTGCAGCAGTCCATCCGGCTTCTGCAACTGTCCACGCAGGAGCTGTCGCAGGAAGTGGAGCAGATGCTCGACGAAAATCCGTTTCTGGAGCGGGATGCGGAGGAGGCTGCTGCAGAGCCGGACGCCGCAGCGGCGCCTGCCGATGCGACGGGCACCAGTGCAGATGGGGGTGATGATCGCGCGGAAAATACTTCTGAAAAGATAGCTGCTTCCGCAGACACAGTCAGTGCAGAAGCTGATTTCGAGCCCGATTTTTCTTCCGGCGAAACCCTGGACTTTGCCGCTGGCAAGGAAACCGGCGCCGACGCCGAAGCCGCTGCGGGCGACTCTGCCTCCGACTGGGAAGAGTGGGGCGGCGATGTGCCAGCCCGCGCCAGCGCTGCCGACGACGAAGACGAAACGCCCGCATCAGACCGCAGCTCGGTCCACATCAGCCTGCAGGACGTGCTGCACCGCCAGGCGCTGTCGCTGCGGCTGTGCCCGGAAGACCGTGCCGCGCTGTACTTTCTGATCGAATCGCTGAACGACGACGGCTACCTGGAAGAGACCCTGGCCGAGCTGGCACAGAGCTTTGGCGATGCCTCCGATCCGGATGCCTATGACGCGCTGCTGCACCACCTGACCGTGGCGCTGCGCCTGCTGCAAAGCCTGGAGCCGGTGGGCGTGGGCGCCCGCACCCTGGCCGAATGCCTGGCGCTGCAGATCAAGGCCCGCCAGCGCCTGCTGGATGAAGAAGGCTCTGCCCACCCCGAGGCCGATGCGCTCGCCCTGGAGACCGCGCTGCTCGTATGCCAGGAATCGCTCGATCTGCTGGCGCGCCGGGATGTGCGCAAGCTCATGCAACTGACCGGCTGCAACGAAGCCGCCGTGCGCAGCGCGCTGGCGGTGATTGCAAAGCTGGAGCCACGGCCGGGCCGCCCCTATGCGGACGTTGACCGCAACGCCATCATCCCCGACATCATCGTGCGCCCCAGCAGCGAGCGCGGCCTGCCCGTGCCGGGTTTCAGCGTGCAGCTCAATGCCGAAGTGATGCCGCGCCTGCGTGTGCAGGAGGTGTACGCCAATGCCCTGCGCAGCCACAAGGGCAGCGAAGGCCATGGTGCGCTGCAGCAGCGCCTGCAGGAGGCGCGCTGGTTCATCAAGAACATCCAGCAGCGTTTCGACACCATCTTGCGGGTGTCGCAGGCCATTGTGGAGCGCCAGCGCAACTTCTTTGTGCATGGCGAGCTGGCCATGCGCCCCATGGTGTTGCGCGAGATTGCCGATGAGCTGGGCCTGCACGAATCCACCATCAGCCGCGTGACCACGGCCAAGTACATGGCAACGCCACAGGGCACGGTTGAGCTCAAGTACTTCTTTGGCTCGGGCCTGGGCACCGAAACCGGGGGCAGCGCCTCCAGCACGGCGGTGAAGGCGCTGATCAAGCAGCTGCTGGACGAGGAAAACCCGAAAAAACCGCTGTCCGATGCCAAGATCGCCGATCTGCTGCAGGAGCAGGGCATCGAGTGCGCGCGCCGTACGGTCGCCAAGTACCGCGAAGCCTTGCGCATTCCGGCGGCCAGCCTGCGCAAGACCTTGTAGATTGCTATTTTTTATGTAGCGTATTGCGCTTGATGGACGGGAATCAGTGGCCAGTTCTGCCCTATTTCTTGCCCGCTGCAGCCTTGCGCTTGGCAAACAGCGCGTGATAGCTGGATTCGCGGAACCCCGCCAGCCGCTGGCCGTCCGCCAGCAGCACCGGTACGCCCCTGCCGCCAATCTCTGCAAAAGCTGCCTTGCCATCTGGCGTGTCGATATCGATTTCGCGGTAGGCGATCTGGTTTTTGGCCAGATAGGCGCGCGCGAGCCGACAGTAGCCGCACCATTGCGCCATGTACAGCACGGCCTGGCCATGCTGCACCACCGCCTTCTTCGTGGTCGCCTTGCCTGCGGGTGCCGGTGGCATGCCCGGCACGATGCTGATCGGCAATTGCTCCTGCTGCAAGGCCTGCACCTTGCCTTCGGCAGGTGGCCGGTCGCTGTAGACCACCTTGCCGTCGGCCCCCACCGTTTTGTACAGCGTCTGCGCACCTGCAAAAGGGGGCATTGCAATCAACAACAACGTGAGACAGACGATGCGCATGAAGCCTCCTGAGGTGTGCCGGGTGGCAAGCCAATCATATAAAAAGAAAAAGCCGCTGGGTGTTTGCGCACCAGTGGCTTTTGGGGTGACGGAGACCTGGCCTGTCAGGCAGGCCACAGCCACCAGGCAAACAGCGCCGCTACGGCCAGCATCAGGCCGAACTTGGTGAGCTTGTAGGCGGTCTTGTTCCAGGCCTTGTAGCGGCGGCGCCACTGGCCCATGTAGAACGAGATTTTGAAGATACGGCTGATGAAGCCGCGCGGATCACCCTCGTTGTTGGGCGAGCTCGCAGCAGCGACGACATTCTTGCCCAGCCAGTGGTTGAGCCACTGGGCAAAGCCGTTGGTCATGGGGCGCTCCACATCGCAGAACAGCACGATGCGGTTGCCTTCGCTGCGGTTTTCGGCCCAGTGCATATAGGTCTCGTCGAAGATCACGCCTTCGCCCTCGCGCCAGCTATAGGGCTGGCCATCGACTTCGATCATGCAGCGGTCGTCGTTGGGGGCGAGTACGGCCAGGTGGTAGCGCAGCGAGCCCGCGTAGGGGTCGCGGTGCAGGTTGAGCTTGGCGCCGGGCGGCAATTCGGCAAACATGGCGGCCTTCACATTGGGGATGGCCTTGACCAGCGCCGTGGTCTTGGGGCACAGCTCCATGGCCGAGGGGTGGGCGTCGCCATACCACTTGAGGTAGAAGCGCTTCCAGCCGGTCTTGAAGAAGGAGTTGAAGCCCGCGTCGTCGTTGTTGGCCGCTGCCTTGATCTGCATGTTTCTCTGCAGGTTGATGGCTTCTTCGCGGATCTCGCGCCAGTTGGCCTGCAGCGGTGCCAGCTCGGGGAAGGTGCTGGTGGGCAGGTAAGGCGTGCGCGGCACCTTGCTGAACATCAACATGAAGACATTGAACGGCGCCGTGAAGGTGGAGTGGTCAAACAGCTGACGCAGCACCTTGTGCCGCACCTTGCCACGCAGGTGCATGTACAGGCCGCAGCCAAAGAAGAGCAGCACCAGGGCCAGAACAATGATTTTTGCCATAGCCGCTGATTTTACCGAGGGCATTGCGGCCTGTGCTGCGCAGGCGCAAAGCACGGGCGTTTCGTAATATCAAAAACAATAGCTGGTAGCGCTTTGTGTATATGCCCTAGAGGCCAAAAAGCTTCAGCAGCTGCCGAACGCTGCTTTACTTGCCCTGCTTGGCAAATGCTGCCTTGAGGCGCAGCAGCATTTCCTTGTTCAGCAGGCGTTGCTGGCCGCTCCAGTGCGTCATGGCCTTGTCGGCGTCGGCCTTGAGGCGGTTGGCCGTGGCCCAGTCGCCCTGCTCTGCGGCCCAGATTGCGTATTCGGCGATCACATCGAAGCCGCCCGATTGCTCGCGCACGAAATCAAAGCTCTTGCGCGCCATCTCCTGGTCGCCCAGCATCGCGTACGACTTGGCAATCAGCAGGCCCACGGGCTCTGCGCGGTAGTGCACATCGGTCTGCGCAATGGTCTTGAGGTATTGCAGCGCGGTGCGGGGCTCGCCCGCATGGTAGGCGGCTTGCGCGGCGCCCCAGCGGATGTCCTGGTCGGTGGCAAACGGGCCTTTCATTGCCGCTTCGAAGTGGCGCAGCGATTGCTGTGCATTGCCAACGGCCAGCTGCGCCTGCGCCAGGCGGATTTCATGCTGCGCCGTGGGGCTGTAGTCGTAGGCGGCCTGGGCTTCGCGCACTTCGCGCGTCGGATCCAGCGCCTTGACAGCGCTGCTGGCCAGCTGGCGCGCGTGGCGCTGCAGGCGCGAGCTGGGCAGGAAGATGGCGAAGAAGTACACCACGCTGCCCAGAAACGGAAATGCCAGCAGGATGAACAGCCAGTAGTTGTTCTGCCCTGTGCGCACGGCATGAATGGCAAAGAAAATGGCAATGATGATGTGTGCGCCCGCGCCCAGATACGGCATATGCAACCCTTGTTATGGATAGTGTGGCTGCATTGTAAAAGGGCGCTCTCAGCCGCTGCCGCCCTGTCGTGCAAGGACAACAGCGCTACAGCAGGCGCGTGCCCAGGGGCACATCGCCATCGGGTACGCACAGCGCCACATGGCCGTCGGCGTTGTGAAAACCGGTGATGAGGCACTCGCTCATGAGCGGCCCGATCTGTTTTCTGGGAAAGTTGACCACGCCCACCACCAGCCTGCCCACCAGATCGTGCGGCTGGTAGAGCTGGGTGATCTGCGCGCTGGATTTGCGGATGCCGATCTCGGGGCCGAAATCGACCTGCAGCTTGTAGGCGGGCTTGCGCGCCTCGGCAAACACCTCGGCGGCGAGCACCCGGCCCACGCGCAGCTCCACCTTCAGAAAATCGTCAAAACTGATGTCGTTCATGCCGCCATCTTGCCGCAGCGCTGCACGCCAACTGTCGAGAAACGCTTGAGGGGGGGCTGCGGTCAATGCCCCACGGCCTTGGAGAAGACATTCATCACCACCACGCCCGCCACGATCAGTCCCATGCCGATGAGTGCAGGCAGATCCAGCTTCTGGCCAAACAGCAGCCAGGCGGCAATGGTGATGAGCACCACGCCCAGGCCCGACCAGATGGCGTAGGCAATGCCCACCGGAATGGTGCGCAGGGTGAGCGACAGGCAGTAGAACGCCACCGTGTAGCCCGCCACGGTGATGACCGATGGCCACAGCCTGCTGAAGCCATCGCTTGCCTTGAGGGCCGATGTGGCAATGACCTCCGCCACGATGGCGGTGAGCAGATACACCCAGCTCATGGGGCGCTTGCGCCGTGCGCAGAAGTGAAGAGGGGCATGGGCGTACAGGGTGGAAAAATTGAACAAAAAGGCCTGCGCCGCCCAAAAGGCAAGCGCAGGCTGCTATTGATTTGAGAGTTTAGCGCTGGCGGGCCATCAGCCCACGGTCAAGGTTTTGTTGATGTTGCCGCGCGTGGCGTTGGAGTAGGGGCAGACCAGGTCGGCATCGTGCACCAGCTTTTCGGCGGCGGCCTTGTCCATGCCGGGCAGGTGGATGGTCATGCGCACGGCAATGCCGAACACATCGCCCACGGGGCCCAGATCGACTTCGGCGTCAATCGAGGTGTCGGCCGGCAGGGTGATCTTCTGGCGACCGGCGACAGCCTTCATCGCGCCCAGAAAGCAGGCCGAGTAGCCGCTGGCAAACAGCTGCTCGGGGTTGACGCCCTTGCCGCCAGGGGCGGTCAGGGTGATGTCGAGCTTGCCGTCGTCGCTGCGCGAGACGCCTTCGCGCCCGCCGGTGCTGTGGGAGCGTGCGGTGTACAGAACTTTGTCGAGATTGGCCATGGTGAACTCCTGGTTGAGGATGGGCGAAAGTGCTTCACAACGAAGCGGTGGACGGCTGCGCGGTCAAACGATCGCGCAGCTGTTGGATCTGTTGGGTCAGGGCCTGCAGCTCCTGCACGGTGCACTGGCTGCGCGTCAGCACACAGGCGGGCACGGCGGCAGCCTGGGTCTTGAGGGCGCGGCCCGCCTCCGTCAGGGTGACGCGCACACGGCGCTCATCCTGCGCATCGCGCTGGCGCCGCAGCCAACCGGCAGCCTCCATGCGCTTGAGCAGCGGGGTGAGGGTGCCCGAGTCGAGAAACAAGCGCTCGCCCAACTGCGAAACCATGCAGCCATCGTGCTCCCACAGTACCAGCAGGGCGAGGTATTGCGGGTAGGTCAAACCCAACGGTTCCAGCAAGGGCTTGTAGAGCTTGGTCATTGCCAGCGAGCTGGAATACAGCGCAAAGCACAGTTGGTGATCGAGCAGCAGCGCGTTGGATGCAGAGGGTGTGGCGTTGGACATGGGTTTATTATTGCCGACAATTAAATTGTGCGCAATTTAATTATGCAAGACCATGAACCAGGAAGGGGCGATGCGTCGCTCGCAGGCAGCGGGCTTTTCAGTGGTTGGAGGCGCGGTGTGGCGCTTTGGGCGACGGGCGGGCTCGGCCTGCCTTCTGCAGCACCTTCTGCAATGCCTTTTGCAATGTGTAGGGCATTACCGGTATCAGTACGCCGTCTGCACCACCGTGCCGCTCTGGTCCTTGAAGCGGGCTGCCACCGCGTCGGCTGCGGTGCGCAGCAGGATCAGGTCCATGCCGACGGCTACAAACTGGGCGCCCAGCGCAATGCATTCGCGGGCGCGGGCCTCGTCCACCATCAGAATGCCGGGCGCTTTGCCAGCCGCGCGGATGCGGCCAATGGCCTGGTTGATGGCGGCGTCCACTTCTGGGTGGCGCATCTGCCCCGGGTAGCCCATGCTGGCCGAGAGGTCGGCCGGGCCGATGAAGATGCCGTCCACACCATCAACGGCGGCAATCGCGTCGATCTGGCCCAGCGCCTGCCGGGTTTCCACCTGCACCAGCAGGCACAACTCGCGGTGCGCGTCGGCGATATAGGCGCCATCCCGGCCAAAGTTGCTGGCGCGGGTCGATCCGCCCATGCCGCGTATGCCCATGGGGCCGTAGCGCATGGCGTCCACGGCGGCCTGCGCCTCCTGCGCGTTCTGCACAAAGGGCAGCAGCAAGGTCTGCGCGCCAATGTCGAGGTAGCGTTTGATGAGCACCGGATCGTTCCACGCCGGGCGCACCACGGCGCTGGTGGGGCGCGGCTGGCGCGCGGCATCCAGCGCCTGCAGCTGTGCCATTACCTGCGGCACATCGTTGGGAGCGTGCTCGGTGTCGAGCATGACCCAGTCATACCCGCTGCCACCGAGCAGCTCGGTCACATAGGGCGATGGGAAAGCCGACCACAGGCCGATCTGGGTCTGGCCGGTAGCCAGCGCGTGCTTGAAGAGGTTCTTGTCGGGCATGGCATGTCTCCGGTCGTCTTCACTGCATGATTTCACTGCCTTTTGGTGTCAGGGCAGGATGTGGATTTCATCGTCCGTCATGGGCCTGCGGCAGGCATCGGTCATGGTGTGCCAGGCGCTGCCTCGCAGATCCACGCCGTCGCGGTCTGCCAGGTGGGTGACGCTGCTGCACACCTGGTAGAAGTGGCGCGCGGCGACGGTGTCGCGCGCATACCGCTGGTAGTAGCGGCCCAGGTACAGCCGTGCAGCAGGCGACTGCGCGGTAACGTATTCCAGGAAATCGCGGTAGCTGGCATCCACCGGGGCATTTTCCAGCGAGGTCTTCCACAGGCGAAAACCCACGAGCAGCCCCGCCAGCACCAATAGCACAACGGCAAGCCGAACCCCCTTGCGCAGGATGGATGGCTTGCCGTTTGCGGTCATGGCTGTGGATCGGGAGCCCTGCGCGTGCGCCAGGGCAGGCCCGGGTCAGTACTGGTACACGCCCTTGCCGGTCTTGCGGCCCAGGTGGCCGGCGGCCACCATTTCCTTGAGCAGCGGGCAGGGGCGGTATTTGCTGTCGCCAAAGTCTTTCAGGTACACCTCCATCACGGCCAGACACACGTCGAGGCCGATCATGTCGGCCAGCGCCAGCGGGCCGATGGGGTGGCTGCAGCCGAGCTTCATGCCGTCGTCGATGTCCTGCGCAGAGGCAATGCCTTCGGCCAGCACGTAGAAGGCCTCGTTGATCATCGGCACCAGAATGCGGTTGACGACAAAGCCGGGGGAGTTCTTCACCGTGATCGGCGACTTGCCCAGCTTCTCGGCCATGGCCTTGACGGCGTCATGCGTGGCATCGCTGGTCTGCAGGCCCCGGATCACTTCCACCAGCGCCATCATCGGCACGGGGTTGAAGAAGTGCATGCCGATGAACTTGTCCGCGCGCTTGGTGGCTGCGCCCAGCTGGGTGATGGAGATGGACGAGGTGTTCGATGCCAGCAGCACCTCGGGGGCCAGCAGGTCGTCCACCTGCTTGAGAATCTTGAGCTTGAGCTCGTAGTTTTCCGTCGCGGCCTCGATCACCAGCTGCGCGGCCTTCAGGTCGTCGTAGCTGGTCGAGCCCTTGATGCGGGCAAGTGCGGCGGCCTTGTCGGCTTCGGTGATCTTTTCCTTCTTGATCAGGCGGTCCAGGCTGGCGCCCACCGTGGCCAGGCCCTTTTGCACGGCGGCGTCGGAGATGTCCACCATCACCACCTGCAGGCCCGCCACCGCGCAGGTCTGCGCAATGCCATTGCCCATGGTACCTGCACCAATCACGCCTACGGTCTGGATCGTCATCTGTCTTCCTTTGGATTTGCTGTTGGGCCAAAGCGGCTGCGCCGCCATCGCCAGCATCATAGCGGCCCCTGCTGCACCGCCGCATAAACTGGGTGACAGGGCTGCTGGGGTAAGCCCGGGCACCTAAAATCGCCCGCATCGCTGCGCTGCAGCCCTTCATCGACAAGGCTAGATATGACCACCTTCGGCACCCCGCTTTCCAAAAACGCAACCAAAGTCATGCTGCTGGGCAGTGGCGAGCTGGGCAAGGAAGTGCTGATCGCGCTGCAGCGCCTGGGTGTGGAGACCATTGCCGTGGACCGCTATGACAACGCCCCCGGCCAGCAGGTGGCCCACCATGCGCGCACCATCGCCATGAGCGACCCGGCCCAACTGACCGCGCTGATCGAGGCCGAGAAGCCGCACATGGTGGTGCCTGAGATCGAGGCCATCGCCACGCCCGCGCTGCAGGCGCTGGAGGCTGCTGGCACCGTGCGCGTGGTGCCCACCGCCCGTGCCACGCGTCTCACCATGGACCGCGAAGGCATTCGCCGCCTGGCCGCAGAAACCCTGGGCCTGCCCACCAGCCCCTACAAGTTCTGCGATTCGCTCGCTGAGCTGCAGGCCGCCATCGACAGCGGCATCGGCTACCCCTGCGTCGTCAAGCCGGTGATGAGCAGCTCGGGCAAGGGCCAGAGCAAGATCGACGGTCCCGCCGATGTGGAAAAAGCCTGGAACTACGCCATGGAAGGCGGCCGTGTGCAGGGTGGCCGCATCATCGTCGAAGGCTTCATCGACTTTGATTACGAAATCACCCTGCTGACGGTGCGTGCGAAAAATGCCTCCGGCCAGATCGAAACCCATTTCTGCGAACCCATCGGCCACGTGCAGGTCAAGGGCGATTATGTGGAGAGCTGGCAGCCCGCCCGCATGGCGCCTGCTGCGCTCACGCTGGCGCAGGACATTGCCCGCGAGATCACCACCGATCTGGGCCGTGGTTTGAATGGCGAGCCTGCCGGCCTGGGCCTGTTTGGCGTGGAGCTGTTCGTCAAGGGCGACCAGGTGTGGTTCAGCGAAGTCAGCCCCCGCCCGCACGATACCGGCATGGTGACCATGATCACCCAGTGGCAGAACGAGTTCGAGTTGCATGCCCGCGCCATCCTGGGCCTGCCGGTGGACACCAGCCTGAAAACGGCCGGTGCCAGCGCTGTCATCTATGGCGGCGTCGAGGCGCAGGGCATTGTGTTCGATGGCGTGGACGCTGCGCTGCAGATCCCGGGCACCGAAGTGCGCCTGTTTGGCAAGCCCGAGAGCTTTGAGCGCCGCCGCATGGGCGTGGCGCTGGCGCGCGCCGCAGATACGGATGCCGCGCGTGACAACGCCAAGAAGGCGGCTGCGCTGGTTCGCCCCCGCGTGGCGGAGTAAGCGGAATCGGATACCTCTGCCGCCTGCACGACCGGCAAGCGCAAGAAGCGCAACCGCTCGGATCGCGTTGGTGCATATGAAAATAGCTACCTGGCGCCCATTGTTAGGGCGCAGGCAGCTATTTATTTAGAAGCGTTCTGGCTCAGAGGCTCATGAATGCCTTGCGGCGCATCCATACCAGCGCACCCACCATGCCAGTCAGCAGCAAGGTGGCCCAGCCGCCCAGCGATGGCACGGGCTGCGGCGTTGCTACCGGAGGCGTGACCGTGCCGTTGTCGTCATTGGTGATGACCACGCTCGCCTGCGCAGGGCTGCCGGTGAGGTAATTGTTGCTGTCGGTGATTTGCAGGGTGACCGTCACAGGCGCTTCGCCCGCCACCTGGTTGTCGTTGGCAATGATGGTGCATGCGGGCGCCTGGGTCTGCCCCTCGGGGATCACGACCGGGCTGCTGCAGCTTTGGGTGCTGTATTGCGGGTCTGCCGCCGAAATGGTGAATGGAACGGACAGACCGCCCGCCGGAGCCGGGGTGCTGGCCGTGACGGTGCAGACCGATTGTTGGTTGGCGCTGTCCGTCAGGGCGGATTTATCGCATGCGATGGTAATGGTGGGTTGGTAGATGTATTCGAACGACACCAGGCCATCCACACCATTGGGGGCTGGGTCGGTATTGGGAGGCGGCGTTGTAGGCGAGCCCGGCACCGTTGCCACTGGGCTGCTGATCGTGTTGAGCGCAGCGCTATAGGTGCAGGAGCCGCCCATGCCGCCGGAGCCTGCGCTTTGTGCCGTATCGATACCAAAAGTGCCACCGGTACCTGCGGCGCCCTGGTAGCCACCGCCACCACCACCACCACCGCCGCCGTCACCGGTGCCCTGAATACCTGCGTCGCCTGGAGCAGGGGTCGCGCACGCGGCAACCTCCGGTGTGAACAGCGCAATGGCCGATGCATCCGCCACAGGCGGCGCCCGGAAGGAATCGCCACCACCGCCACCGCCACCGCCGGCCCGCACCCAGGCGCCGCCCACGTTCAGAAATGATGCGCCGCCGCCACCCGCGCCGCCGCCGCTGACAAAACTGGGGCCCATGGCGGCGCCATTGCCGCCAGCGCCCGCGCCGTTGCCTCCGGTACCGCCACTGGGGCTACGCCCATAGGTAGCGCCACCTTGTCCACCACTGGCGGCCACTGCCGTGATGGTTTGGCCCGGCTGCACACGGATGATGGCGTCCACCTGCGTGCCTGCCGCACCCTTGCCCCCTACGATGCCGTCGTAGGCACCCGCTCCGCCCGCACCGCCTCTGACGATGACCTTGATGGCGCCAACGCCTGCAGGCACCACATCGGCAGCGGTTTGCGGAGTGGTCGGGGTGTACGTGATGGCTTGGGCGTGTGTCGCAGTACCTGCCAGGCACAAGGCGAGCAAAGTCGCTGCTTGCAACGCTGCCTTGCTCGCGGTGACGAAGGTTGCCGGGAGTGTGCGATCACTGTGGAAGAAGGGCGCGGACATGATTCACCTACGAATAGCGAAGAACGGGGTGCAGAAGAACCCAAGAGAAAAATTTATAAATCCTATTATTTAATTAATTTATACAAATCAATTGTTATTAACTATTTTTAAAATATATGTGACAGAGCCACAACACATGGACGCATCCTGTGGTGGCTTGGCGGGTTGGAGTTGCATAAAAAAACTGCTTGCGCCCATCTGTAGGGCGCAAGCAGCTATCGAAAAAAGAGGGTGGGTATCTGGCGGATTACTCCATCCAGCACATAAAGCTCTCGGCCTTGTTCATATCACCCGTGCCCTTGTAGCGCGGCCAGAACGGGTATTCGCACAGCGGGCGGGTGCGGCCTGGCACGCCGCTCGCATCGGTCACCACAGGGTTTTCCGGTGGCTTGCCCGTCGTGCTCCAGTGGTCCAGCGCGGCCAGCGAGTCCCAGTTGGCGTTGAAGGTGGTGCTGACGGCGTGGCCATAGCCCGGCACCTCGTAGTAGCGCACAAACTGGCGCACCACCTGGCGGCCCATTTTGTTGATGACCCGGTCGAAATAATGCTCGCTGGCACGGGTGCTCACCAGGGTATCCGCCATGCCATGCGCCATCAGCACCTTGCCACCGTGTTTGTAGAAGGCCGTCAGGTCGGTGTTGTTGATGTCCTGCAGCTGGGTGAGCTGGTTGATGCGTTCGGCCCAGGGGCCGGGGTTCTGCGGGTCGAGGGTGAGGCTGTTGAAGGACGGGTCGCGCGTGACGAAATGGCGCACCCACTGGTCCCAGAACACCGCCCAGTACGGCGCGGTGAGCGGCGCAGGGCTTGCGGGAGGCGTGGTGTTCATGGCCAGCAGGTTCACCGTGGGCTGCAGCGGGCTTGTGCCTTCCTCGCCCAGTTCGGCGCCCCAGATGTTGAAGCCGGGGTACTGCGTCTCTCCGCTGCCCAGCTTGGCACCAAAGCGGATTTCGCTGTCATAGACCTTCAAGGCGGCGATCATGGCGTCGCTCAGGCACTGGTCGCCTTCGTTGCCTCCGCTGGCGCAGCGCAGCGGCTTGCCTTCGAACTGGGCCTTGGCCGGGTCGAACTGTGCGTTGCAGGCGGGCACGTTGCTGATCAAACCATCAGCCACGCCATCGAGCGCATCGCACTGTGCAATGGCGGCTTGGCGCAGCAGCTTGCGCTGGGCCAGGCTCGGGTAGGCGCCGGGCTGGGCAAAGGCGCGGCTGATGCGGCCAAACTGCAGATCCAGGCTGGCAGCGTTCCAGGCTGGGTACCAGGCGACGATGCCATCCCAGTCCCTGGGCCATTTCTGGGCCACGGCCAGCGCCTCGCGGCCACCGGTGGAGCCGCCGATGAAATAGCGCTTGCTGGGCTTTTTGCCGTAGAAGCGGGTGATGAGGGCGTCGCCCACATCGCTCACCTTCTTGAGCGCAGCGCCCGAGAAGTTGGCCACCGCTTCGTCATTCACGCCAAAGCTGCCGTCGCGGCTGCCTGCGGGGCCAGCCTGGTGGCCCGAATCGCTGGCAAACACAGCGTAGCCCTGCGACAGCAGCGGATACGGCCCTTGGCTGGCAGGCGCTGCCGGGTAGCTGAAGAGGTTGGGCAGCGTGCCGTTGTAGCCGCCGCCGCCCAGCATGACGACCTTGCCATTCCATTCCTTCGGCAGGATGAGCGCCATCTTGATGGCGGGCGCAGCCGGGTCAACGGGGGCAATGCTCACATCGGCCCGCAAGGCTGCAGGCGGCTGCGGGCCCTTGGCCGGATCGGCAGCGGTCACGGCCTCGACCTTGGTGACCGTGGCGCCGTTGGTGGGCAGGCCGATCTTGTCGGCCGCAACCTGCTGGCCCGACAGGGCGCTGGCATCGAAACGGACGGTGCTGCAGGCAGTCAGCGCGAGCGCCGCACCGGCAACGGCCAGCAGGCGAAAAGCAGTGGAGGGGGGAGTGGACACGAGCGATTCCTGAATTGTTGTGTTGGTGCAGGGTGTCTCTGCAGAACCCTTGCCATAGGGATGGGGGCGGATCGGCCAAGGCTGCGCTCAGACCAAGGCAGGGCGATTTGCAGAGGAACCCTAGACTAGATCCCTAGGTAATGGGCGGGGTTGCCCATGCACCATTGTGAAGCGGCGGGGAGCAGAATTCCACAGGGTTTGCCGCCCAGTCGTGTGCAGCCAACGCATATGCTGTCCACATCGGGCGGCGAAATTGAGTAAGAAAGAGCCGCTGACGCTTTATCCATCAGCACCTGCAGCTCTCTTTTTGTGAGTAACCTGGTGAGGCCTGGCTTTACTGGAAAGCCACTTCCGCAAAGCTGCGCAGCTTGCGGCTGTGCAGCCGGTCTATGCCACCCGCGCGCAGGATACCCACTGCACGCAGACCGATGCGCAGGTGCTGGTCCACCCGCTCGCGGTAGAAGTGGTTGGCCATGCCGGGCAGCTTGATCTCGCCATGCAGCGGCTTGTCGCTCACGCACAGCAAGGTGCCGTAAGGCACGCGGAAGCGAAAGCCGTTGGCGGCGATGGTGGCGCTTTCCATGTCCAGCGCAACGG
Source organism: Comamonas odontotermitis (assembly GCF_040396735.1). Classification (GTDB taxonomy): domain Bacteria; phylum Pseudomonadota; class Gammaproteobacteria; order Burkholderiales; family Burkholderiaceae_C; genus Comamonas; species Comamonas odontotermitis_C. The sequence goes on along the minus strand of NZ_JBEBNZ010000005.1, from coordinate 121,659 downwards.
CGCGGCTCTGGCTGAAGCGGCGCTGCGGCGTGTTGTTGGGCAGCAGCTCCCAGTTGCGGTTGTCGGTGCTGGCCACGGTGCCGGTGCGCATGAAGCGCTTGAGGTCTGCCTCGGGCACCTGGGTCACATCGGCCACGGCCTGCTGCAGCGCCTGCTGGATTTCGGCCAGCGCAGGAATCGGCACCCACAGCGGCAGCTCTTCGTCGAGCACATGGTCTTCGCGCACATAGGCGTGGGCCAGCACATAGTCGCCCAACTGCTGGCTGTTGCGCAGGCCTGCGCAGTGGCCCAGCATCATCCAGGCGTGCGGGCGCAGCACGGCGATGTGGTCGGTGATCGTTTTTGCATTGGCCGGGCCCACGCCGATATTGACCATGGTGGTGCCCGACTGGTCGGCGCGCACCAGGTGGTAGGCCGGCATCTGCGGCAGGCGGGGCGGCGGGGTGCCCAGTGCATCGGCACTCTGGGCGGGCAGGCCCACGCGGCGCGTCACCACATTGCCCGGCTCGATGAAGGCAATGAATTCGCTGTCCGGGTTCTCCATCTCGGCGCGCCCCAGGCGGATGAATTCGTCGATGTAGAACTGGTAGTTGGTGAACAGCACAAAATTCTGGAACCACTCGGGCAGGGTGCCGGTGTAGTGGCGCAGGCGCTGCAGCGAGTAATCCACCCGCGGTGCGGTGAACAGCGACAGCGGCTGCGGATCACCGGCCAGCGGCTCCCAGGTGCCATTGGCGATGCCGTCGTCCATGGCGTGCAGGTCGGGCAGGTCGAATACATCGCGCATCAGCAGGCGCCGCTCGGCGCTCAACTGGCCTTCGATGTGGTCGTTGTCGGCAAAGGAGAAATGGATGGGAATGGGCTGGTTGCTGGTGCCCACTTCCAGCTCCACGCCATGGTTGGCGATCAGCAGGCGAAACTGCTCGGCGTAGTAGTTGTCAAACAGGTCGGGCCGCGTCAGCGTGGTTTCGTAGTGGCCGGGGCCTTCGACAAAGCCATAGGCCAGCTTGCTGTCGGCGCGCGCCACGGTGCGCGTATGCATGCGCACAAAGGGGTAGCAGGCACGGTAGGGCGCGGCGGGTGTCTCGCCCGCCACGAAGCGCTGCATGGCCGCGCGCAGGAAATTGATCTGTTCGGCGTAGATCGCCTGCACCTGCGCCAGCGCGGCTTCCGCCGTGCGGTGGCTGGTCGGTGCGATAAAAGCAGGTTTGGTATGGGTCATGCACCATTGTGCAACGGCCCCGGGTGCCCCGCATGACAAAACGGTGGCATGGCCCGGGGCACCCGCTGCCAGATGCAGGGGTAAGCGCCGGTGGGCAGGCCCGAAAACCGCCCGCACGGGATAATTGGGGCATGAACGCACCATCCAAAACGTCCGCCCATGCAGCGGATGCCACTTCTTTCAGCCAACTGCCGCTGGGCGCCACCATGCAGGCCAACCTGCAGCAGTTGGGCTATACGCAGATGACCGCCATCCAGGCCGCCAGCCTGCCGCTGGCGCTGCAGGGCAAGGACGTGATTGCCCAGGCCAGCACCGGCAGTGGCAAGACGGCCGCCTTTGGCCTGGCGCTGCTGGCACGCCTGAACCCGCGCTGGTTTGCCGTGCAGACCCTGGTGCTGTGCCCCACGCGCGAACTGGCCGACCAGGTGGCCACCGAAATCCGGCGCCTCGCGCGGGCCGAAGAAAACATCAAGGTCGTCACCGTCTATGGCGGCGTACCTTCCCGCAACCAGATTGCCAGCCTGGAAAACGGCGCCCACATCATCGTCGGCACGCCCGGCCGGGTGATGGACCTGATGGAGCGCGGCGCCATCGACCTGGCGGCGCTGAACACCCTGGTGCTGGACGAAGCCGACCGCATGCTGGACATGGGTTTTTACGCCGACATCGTGACCGTAGCCAGCCAATGCCCGGCAGAACGCCAGACCCTGCTGTTCTCGGCCACCTACCCCGAAGGCATCGCTCAACTGGCACAGCGCTTCATGCGCGACCCGCAGACCGTCAAGGTCGCATCGCAGCACAGCGCGCACAAGATTGCACAGCGCTGGTACGAGGTGAGCGAAGGCGAGCGCCTGCATGCGGTCTCGCAACTGCTGGCGCATTTCCGGCCCGAATCGTCCATTGCCTTTTGCAACACCAAGCAGCAGTGCCGCGACCTTGTGGACGTGCTGCAGGCGCAGGGCGTGAGCGCGCTGGCCCTGTTTGGCGAGCTGGAGCAGCGCGAGCGCGACGAAGTGCTGGTGCAGTTTGCCAACCGCAGTTGCAGTGTGCTGGTGGCCACCGACGTGGCCGCGCGCGGCCTCGACATCGCCAACCTTGAAGCGGTGATCAACGTCGACACCACGCCGGATCCTGAAGTGCATATCCACCGCATCGGCCGCACCGGCCGGGGCGACGCCGAAGGGCTGGCGTTGTCACTGGCCAGCATGGACGAGATGGGCTCGGTCGGCAAGATCGAGCTGCTGCAGGGCCGCGAATCGGAATGGCACCCGTTGTCGGAGCTGAAACCGGCGCCCGGCGAGCCCATGGTGCCTGCGATGCGCACCATCCAGATCATCGGCGGCCGCAAGGAGAAAATCCGCGCGGGCGACGTGCTGGGCGCGATGACGCGCGACTTTGGCTACACCAAGGAGCAGATCGGCAAGATCAACGTCAACGATTTCTCCACCTACGTGGCCGTGGCGCGCGGCATTGCCCAGCAGGCCGTGAACAAACTCAACAGTGGCCGCGTCAAAGGCAAGAGCGTGAAGGCGCGTTTGCTGTAAATTAGCTGCTGGCGCTTCACCCGCAAGCGCGAATAGCTATCATTTTTAATGACCGACGCCACACCATCCCGCTGGACCACGCCCGAGAACCTGCTGCGCATCTCGGTCGTCGTGGCCATTGCCACCATCGCGTTCAAAACCGTGGCCTGGGCCGTCAGCGGCTCTGTCGGCCTACTGTCCGATGCGCTGGAGTCGCTCGTCAACCTGGTGGGCGCGCTGTTTGCGCTGGGCATGGTCACCATTGCCAAGCGCCCGGCGGATGACGACCACCCCTACGGCCACACCAAGGCCGAATACTTCTCGGCCGGCTTTGAAGGCCTGCTGATTTTCGGCGCTGCCATGGCAATCCTGTGGGCATCGGTCGACCGGCTGCTGCACCCGCAGCCGCTCGAACAGCTGGGCTGGGGTCTGGTGCTCTCGCTCATCAGCACCGCGCTCAACGGCGGCCTGGCCATGGTCATGCTGCGCGCGGCCCGGCAGCACCGCTCTGCCGCGCTGGAGGGCGATGGCCGCCATCTGCTGACCGACGTCTGGACATCCGTTGGCGTGGTGCTGGGCCTGCTGCTGGCCATGTGGACCGGCTGGCACTGGCTGGATGCCGTGCTGGGCATTGCCGTGGCATTGCACATCCTCAAGGAAGGCGGCAAGCTGGTGTGGACCTCTTCGCAAGGCCTGATGGACGAGGCCATCGACGCCGAAACCCTGGCCACCATTGATGCCTGCGTGCGCCGGTTTGAAGCCGAGAGGGGCGGCGCCGTGCACAGCGACAGGCTCAACACACGCCGCGCCGGTGCGCTCAATTTCATCGACCTGCACCTGCACATGCCCGGCGACTGGAGCCTGGCCCACGCCACCCGTCTGCGCATGGAACTGGAAGCGGCCTTGCTGCGCGATGTACCCAACGCCCGCATCACCGTCGAAGTACTGCCCATCGGCGTGCAGACGCAGAGCGAGGTTGCCGCGCAAAACATGCCTTAGCGCTTGCAAGATAAGCGCTATAAGCTATCAATAAAAGAGCATTGAGTTGAAGCAGAAAGCTGCGCATGGCTGTAATGCACAGCTCGCAAGCTCTTGCCAGAGGAGTTGGAATGATCAGTGTATTGCAGCGCGTGCGAGAGGCGCGCGTCGAAGTCGACGGCGAGGTGATCGGCCAGATAGGCCAGGGCCTGCTGGCCCTGGTATGCGCCGAAAAAGGCGATACCGAAGCCGAGGCCGACAAACTGCTGGCCAAGATGCTCAAGCTGCGCATCTTTCAGGACGAGGCCGGCAAGATGAACAAGAGCGTGCAGGATGTGGCGGGGGGCCTGGTCATCGTGAGCCAATTCACCCTGGCCGCCGACACCAGCGGAGGCAACCGCCCGAGCTTCACCAACGCAGCGCCGCCCGCCGCAGGAGAGCGCCTGTACAACTACGTGGTAGCCCAGGCCCGCGCAGCGCACCCGGTAGTTGCCACCGGCCGCTTTGCGGCGGATATGAAGGTGTATCTGATGAACGACGGGCCGGTGACGATTCCGCTGCGGGTGGCGCCGGCTGGTGGGGGGTAAGAAAAGTCGTCAATCGGCCCGCAGTGCTCAAAATTCAGGAGCAAACGGAACCGATGAAATAGAAAGGCACCTGTATGCGTTGGGTCGTAATTTTCGAAGATTCGCCAAACAGGCTGTCAATCCGCAGGGCGCATGAATCGGCGCACTTTGCCTATTTGAATGAAAGCCCACCATCCTGCAGGCACCGAAAGGATGGGCTGTAAAGAGGCCGTTGGGGCGCAGAAACCGCCAATAGACGGTTGATCTGTTTATAGGTAAAAGGCGATGGGCTCATTGAGAGCCGGCTGATTGCGTCCCCTGTTTCAAAAATGACGAGTACTTAGCAAAGAGATATTGACCTTTGAAAGAGTCAAGATTAATCGCATGGGGATGGAATCGTCGTCGTATCATCAATATTTGCAAGTGCCTTGATACAACGCCCAAAGTACTGTCCATTGATGGCGATATTGATAGGATTCTTTGGATCGATGTCGCTCACCGACATGGACAGTGTGCCTTTCTCGTCAATAGTAATTTCCTCAAATTTTTTGGAGTAGACGCTAATTGAAGGGCCGGATGAACATGTGCCACTCGCAATGGACTCAAAGGTGAGGCCATTTGTCACTAACTTTCCATAAAATTTGCATGTATAGTTTTCAGCTCCAATCGAGATTGTTATATCGTCGGATTTTGTGGAAAATTGCAAATTATTGATATTCTGACTGGTTTCATTTAGCCTTAATACTCTAAAAGAATTATTCAGTCGGGCCTGGGTGTCTTCATAAATTAAAGGTGAGAAACGCTTCGCTGTTTCTCCTGGTAATAAAATAGATCCAGAAGAGGGGGTGTCAAATTCCATCGAAACAGGGCCGATGACACGAGATACCTCACCAGTTTTAGCGTCTTTGCCCAGGGCTGTTCCGTTTTTGTACTCTACTAAATCTGCAGTGAAGCTTTTGCCATCTTCCATGATGCCCACTGCTTGGTAGAACGTAGCAGAACCATCGTCTCGATAGCCATAGTAAGAAGCGATCACCGTATTTCCTCCCTGTCGATCAATTTGGATGCCTCGACCAGGCTTGCCATTGACCTCCGAATCAACACCCCACATGCCCGTTTGAGGCAAAGCAGCGAAGGCCGAACAGGATACAAAAAACATGGCATAAGAAGCCCATATTTTTACGGCTTGCATCTAAAGATCCTTCATGAAGACATCAACTAGTTACTGCTCCCTAACCCAAGCCTTCGTGGATTGGGTGTCTGCTCTGGAGCGCTCCGTCACAGCTGTAGAAGGGGCCGCTGTAGTCGCTGGCGACTAGAGACTATCAGTCGAGCACCACATTACCCAAGCCTCGCCAATTGCCGAACCTGTCTCTCAACTGGATAGCGCGGGCATCATGAACAGTGAAACCATTGAAGCTTGCATCAAAAGTACCCCACTTTATGGTTCTGTGGGCGTCGGTGTATGCATCACAACGGTAGGTGTTGTCGCTGCCTGAAGGAGTGCAGACCGTCGAGCCATCATTGCTGATGGCGGCATTGTCGATCATGGTGGTCAAATTGACTTTCCGACTGATCTGTTGCCCCCCCTCCCTGAGATTGTCAAAGCGCATGATCCACTGCCCAAGCAGGCGCGCGGGAGGAGAAAGGCCTTCAAGATCCAAACGGACGAGTGGCTTGGCCCCCTCACCTGGCAATTGCAAGCTACCGGAAACAAAATCTTGGGATGATCCTGGCGGTTGTGCGCGGAAACTGATGACTGCATTTCCTGCCTCGGGGTCACCTTGTACCACTGCGGCTGTTGAGGCTGGTCCACCGAGATGGCGTCCACCGGCATAGCGAGAAAGCGGAATATTCCTTGCTCCAGTCCTGGCATCTGTGTCCGAACTCATGTCAAGGATGGAGCTTCCCATGTGAAAGCTTGGTTGGCCATTTGGCAAGTAGTTAAATACCTGCAAGATGGTTGTCTTGTCCTGCACATCCACACTGATTCCACGGCCAGGCTTACCGGTCTGTTCGTCCGCAAAAATCCATGTTCCGTTTGCTGGTACTTGCCAATTGCTGCAGCCGATGCCAGGCATGTAGGTGTACTGGTAGAGGTTGCACAACGAGACTGCTCCCTTCAATGACTTGCCAACGCCCATTGCTGCACCAATGGCCTCGAGGTGGGAGCCGTTGCGATCCCGCAGGCGTGCGACCACTTCAGACCCCAGTATTTGAAATTTCACCTGGGGAAAAGGGACCCAATTGCCATTGCTCACCACACTTTCACAGTTGAATTTTTGGACCCCTTCCATGCGCTGGCAGTTGTAAAAGAGGTAATCGTTGAACGAGGCAGAACTTAGTCGAAGTAAATAGGTATCTTCAGTTGGCATATGCAGCTCTGCAAACAATTGAAGTGTCGAGTTTTTTTCTTCGTCCAGTACCCACCATAAGCTGGATTTTACATGGTCGAATTTTCGCAACGTTTCATCTTCGAGTTTGCGATTATCAATTAATAATCGTTCAATTTTTTTAGGCTTTTCATTGGGTAATTCGATAATCCCTGCAAGCCCATTGGTGAACGAGATAATTGCATTGCCAAGAAAATTTGACTCCACTGCATCGGTTGCATGGCCTCCAAAATGCCGCCCGCCTTCATAACGAAAAAGAGGGGCGGTAACCATATTGCCATCCATTTCACCAATGGCGGTGTAGAAGGTGGCGTCGCCGTTTTTCTCATACCCAAACACCTGCATGAAAAAGGTGTTGCCTTGCACATCAATCGCCAGGCCGCGGCCAGGTTTGCCATCCAGTTCTTCGGAAATGACCCAGGTGCCCGCCTGTGGTGTGAAATCACGTGCAGCCCAACTTGCTGTGCATGAAAGAGCTACTACAGAGGCGGCGATAGCGGAGCGTAGCGTTCTAATACGTTTGGTGTTTTTCACTTTGTTTCCTGAAACTTGGAGTTGGAATAGACGAAAGTTCTTTCGCAGCGCGAGGCCTGCTATCGGGCTAGACCGCACAATATCTGCACTCAATCCAACTGCCCCAATCCCACCGCATTGCCATGGCGGTCGCGCAAACGGACCATGGTGCCGCCACGGTTCATCAGTGGCTTGCTCAGGAACTGGTGCCACACCCATGCGCCGTTTTCCCCCGGCTGCCCGCAGCTCGCATCGACGCCTTTGCGGTTGGTGACGGGTGTGCAGACCACAAGGTCGTCTGCCGACGTCACGGTGTCTCCATCTGCGCGGGTGAGGGTGATGGTTTTCTGAACCAGCGGCAGAAACCATTGCCCCAGCATCTCTTCTGCGAAATTGGCCGGTCTTTCAAGCTGCAGCCGGCGAATGCGCACGGGGGCTTCCTGTGGCAGTTGCAGCTGGCCTACCGTCCACCACATCCATTCTTCCAGGGGTTGGTCGTCGGATCGCTGGTAGGCGAACTCCAGCTGCGCGTCGCCCGCGCGATTGCGAAGCTGCGCCGACTGCCTGGCTCCGCCCAGGCTGCGGCCACCTGCATATTCGTCCATGGGAATGGTGGCGGCTGTTGTCGGTGAGCTTGCACCTTTGCTCAGGTACGCAGCGCTTCCCATGTGAAAGGTGGGCCGTGCATCGGCTCGGTAGTTGTAGACCTGAAGAATGGCCGTGCTGCCCTGGATATCCAAAGCCAGCCCTCGCCCCGGCTTGCCGGTCAGCTCGTCCTCCACGACCCAGGTGCCGTTGATGGGCATCAAGGTATGGAGGTATTTATTGGGCACACAACCGGCACAGGTAGCGCCTCCCCACGAGAAATGACTTTGCAGGTAGTTCTGCTGAACATGCGTCTTCCATAGGGTGGTATCGCTACCGTTCTGCGGGCCGAATGCATCTGCCCCTGCGTTGTAGCCGGTCGCAGGCATCGATAAGCCAGCTTGCTTGTCCCCCATGTGCACCATACCGGTGACTTCATAGCCCACCAGCTCGAACTGCATGCGGTCCACCCAGGGGCCAGCTACGGGCTCTGGAGACATATTGGTATTGATATAAGGAGGCTTGCCAATGGCGGTGCATGAAAAACGCGCGCGTGCGCCGACCAGTTGGCACGCCATCTCCTGAAACGCGCTGTAGGTAACCCGGTCAGTCCTTCGATCGGTGGGCTGCGACAAATACAGGTGGAAACTGTTGTCCTCGTTCCGGAGCATGTCCAGCCGCCAGTCGTAGGCAACATCTCCTTGTGGGCTCTGTACCAGCAACTGCACGACGCGGATGCCGTTTTGCATGCGCGGGTTGATGGCAGACGGTTCATCGCTTTGCACCAGAAACCGCTCGATGGCCACCGCGGGCTCGTTGGGGAACTGGATCGTACCCGTGAGGCCGTTTTTGAAGCTCACCGTCACATTGCCCAGCGATTTGTCTTCCACCGCATCGCGTGCTTCACTGCCAAAGCTGCGGCCGCCCTGGTAGCGCATGAGCGGCGCCGTCACGGCATCGCCTTGCATCTGGCCGGTGGCGGTGTAAAAGGTGGCGTCGCCATTGTTCTCATACCCAAACACCTGCATGAAGAAGGTGTTGCCTTGCACGTCAATCGCGAGGCCCCGGCCGGGTTTGCCATTCAACTCATCGCTGACGACCCAGGTGCCCGCCTGGGGTGTGAAATCGCGTGCGGCCCAGCTGGTGGTGCTGGCCGTAAAAGTAACGGCCATTGCTGCTGCGGCAATGGTTTTTCGCAGAAAATGATTGCGGTTGCCCGGCACGTTGTCTCCCATGGTTTGAAAGACAGTATAGAGGGGCAAATTTCAGAAAGTGGAGGAGTGCTCCTGGCCATCGCCCCAAATATCACGCCAGGTATTTTGCAAAGCGTTCTACAGCGCGGGCGCGATGCGTACTCAGCGCCTTCTCAGCTGTCCTCATCCGTGCCGTAGTAAATGGCGCAAGAGGTGACATCGGCAACCGATTTGAAAACCCTCCCCCACCCGATATCTCCGTCAGCCATGAACACGCGCACGGCTCAATTTTGACGCATGCAGGTGGCCATGGCTGCACGCTTCTATTGCTGCATGTGGTGCATTTATTATCTGTACTAAACCATATTGATGCATAGATTCGGGGTGCATACGATCGCCTTCTCATTGTTTTAGGGGATAAAAGCCATGGCCGTAGCGATTCGAATTCACAGCACCGGCGCGCCTGAAGTCATGCAGATGGAAGAGGTGCATCTTTCCTCGCCGGGGCCGGGCGAGGTATTGCTTGCGCAGACCGCCATCGGCGTCAATCCGCTGGATGTCAGCCAGCGCAAAGGGGCGGTTGCGATTGCACTGCCTTGCGGGCTGGGGCTGGAAGGGGCCGCAACGGTCAGCGCCATTGGCGCGGGGGTGACGGGCTTGCAGGTGGGCGACCGCGTGGGCTATGCCACCGGCCCTTTGGGCGCATACGCGAGTGCGCGGCTGTTTCCGGCAGAGCGGTTGGTCAAACTGCCTGATGCTCTTGGCGACGATGCCGCTGCGGCGGTACTGTTCAAGGGCATCACGGCACAGTACCTGCTCAAGGCCACCGGGCAGGTTCGCCAGGGCTCGCGCGTGTTGATTTATGGTGCGGCAGGTGCCCTGGGGCAGCTCATGTGCGCGTGGGCAAAGCATCTGGGCGCACATGTGCTGGGCGTGGTGTCCAAGGCGGCCAGTGTGGAGCGCGCGCGGGCGGCAGGCTGCGACGAGGTGTTTGTTTTCGATGCGCAGACGCTGGCCGCGCAGGTGGCGCAAGCCACGCAGGGTCAGAAGGTGGATGTGGTGTACGACTCCATTGGCAAGGCGACCTTTCTCACATCGCTTGACTGCCTGCGCCCTCGCGGGCTGATGGTGTCATTGGGCGCGACGTCGGGCCTGCCGCCTGCAATCGAGGTGGGAACGCTCAACGCCAAGGGCTCGCTGTTTCTCACCCGCCCATCACTGGCAGCCCATACGGCCACGGCGGAGGAATACCAGAGCCGCGCGCAGGATGTCCTGAGCGCCGTGTCGAATGGCATACTCACGCCCCGCATCTGGAAAAGCTATGCGCTGGCAGAGGTAGCGCAGGCGCATGCAGATCTGGAGCAAGGGCGCTCGCAAGGCGCGATCATTCTCAAACCCTGATAGCGGAAGGACGCCATGGAGATGCTCGACAGCCAGCACGCCGATGAGTTGGCTACATTGCTTGCGCTGGCAGACAAGGGCTCGTTTGCGGCAGCGGGGCGTGCGCTGGAGCGCCACCCGTCGGTGCTCTCCAAACGCATGCAGGCCCTCGAGCGCAGGCTGGGCGTGCGGCTGGTGGAGCGCACCACGCGGCAGCTGCACTTCACCAGCGAAGGCCGGCTGCTGGTCGACAAGGTGCGGCAGGCCACGGGCCTGATCCGCGAAGCCGAGCAGGAGGCAGCGCAGGGCGCGCGTGACATACGGGGCCGCCTGCGCCTGTCGATGCCCGCCACGATGGGGCGGCGCTGGATCAGCCCGATGCTGGCAGAGTTTGCCCTGGCCCATCCGCAGGTTGCGTTGGAGGTGGAGTACAGCGAGCGAATTGTGGATGTGGTGGGCGAGCGCTTTGATGCCGCCATCCGCATCGGCCATCTTCCTGACAGCGGGCTGGTGGCCACGCGGCTGTGCGACCAGCACCGCATTCTGTGCGCTTCTGCCAGCTATCTGGCGCGCCACGAAGCGCCCAAGACACCGGCAGACCTGGCCCGCCACAACTGCCTGGGCTACACCGGGCTGCGCTCCTTTCCGGAATGGACACTGGTGCAGCCCGCTGCCAAGGGCAGGGCGAGGCTGGCAGAGTCGGTGCGCGTAACCGGCTCCATGACGAGCAATGACAACGAGGCGCTGCTGCACGCGGCGCTCAAGGGCGTGGGCATCATCTCGGGCAGCGATTGGCACCTGATGCCCGCCGTGCAAACTGGCGCACTCGTTCGCATCCTGCAGCAGTGGATGCTTGGCGACCCGGGCGGCATCTACCTTGTGCGCCCATCGGCGCAATACAGCACGGCAGCCATGGGGGCGCTCAAGCAATGGCTGGCGCAGGCGTTTGCGGCCATGCCCTGGCGCAGCGTGGCTGCCTGAGGTGTGGCGCGCGCTGCGGCGATGGGGCACCGCACGCAGCGGATAAAACCGGGCATTTTTCCTTCATGGGCAGTGCAAAGCCGCTATTCTTTCGTTTTCCCATAAGAGACCGATCCTATGAAGACCGTATTTCGCCACACCGCGCTTGCCATCAGCATTGCGCTGGCCTGTGCCGCAGCCCAGGCCGACACCCTGAAAAAGCCCGCACTGGATGCGATTGCCGCCGAGGCGATCAAGACGCCCGCGACCTTCCCGCAGTTTCTGCAAAACGCTGCCAAGCAGGATGCGAGCGTGGCAGGTGCTGTGCAACGCTACGTGGCTGGTGAGGCGCTGCAAGGCGACGACCTGACCAATGTGGCGCGCCTCTTGGGGCTGTACACGCGGCTGACGCAGGAAACCCAGGTACTGGGCAGCATCACGCAAATGGTGGCGCTGCCGACCGTGCGCGACGCCAAGGTTGCACCACACGACAGCCAGGCCATCATCGACTTTGGCGCCCTGGTGGAAAAGATGGCCAAGGACTTTGGCCTGCAGTACCGCAACGTGGACAACCGCATTTTTGAAGTGACCCTGCCCGCGACGGCGCCGCAGGCCGGGGGCCAGGAGTTCGGCATCCTCACCCACGCCGATGTGGTGCCGGTGGTGCCTGCGGAATGGGTGATCGATGGCAGGCAGCTCGATCCTTTCAAGGTCACCCGCATTGGCGACAAACTGTACGGGCGCGGCACGATTGACGACAAGGGATCGATTGCCACCGTGCTGTTTGCCATGAAGGCGGTGAAGGACGCCAAGCTGCCGCTGCAGCGCGGCATTCGCCTCATGATCGAAACCACCGAGGAAACCGGTGGCGACGCGATGAAGTACTACCGCGCCAAGACCCAATTGCCCGAGTACAACATCGTGCTCGACAGCAAATACCCGGCCGTGGTGGCCGAAAAGGGCACGGGCGCGATCAAGGCCTTTTTTGCCGATGTGAAGACCGATGGCCAGCAGCCCGCAATCACCGCCATGGTGGGCGCGGCTTCGTCGAACGCGATTGCGCAGACCGCGACGGCCAGCATCGAGGCGGGTAACGCCGCTGCACTGGCAGCCGTCGCGCAGAAACTGCAGGCCGCCAAGGATGCCTATGTGGCGCAGGCCCAGCAGTACGGCAAGTTCAGCATCGATATTGCGCCTGCCGCCAACAAGATCGACATCAAGGTCACCGGCAGCTCGGCACACGGCTCTCGCCCCGAAGAAGGCGTGAACCCGGTGCCGCGCCTGGCGATGTTCCTGCAGCAAAGCCTGATGGCGGACGGCGCGCAACCGCTCTTGGCGCGCAATCAGTACAGCGATGCGGTGCGCTACATCAACGGCGTGTTCGGGCTGGATTATTTTGGCAAGGGCCTGGGGCTGGCGTATGCCGATGACTTCATGGGCCCGCTCACCATCTCGCCCAACTTCATCAAGGCGGCAGGCGGCCAGTTGGAGGTGACGGCCAACGCTCGCATGCCGCGCGGCAAGACGCCCGAGCAGCTCAAGGCCGAAGTGGAAAAGGGCATTGCCAACTGGAGTGCCGCTGCCAAGGTGCCGGTGAAGATCGACTACACCCAAGGCAACTGGATGGCGCGCGACCCCAAGGGCGCGTGGCTGACAACCCTGCTGAACATCTTTGGCGACACCACGGGGCTGGACGCCAAGCCGGTGCCCACCGCTGGCAGCACCACCGCCAAGCTGATGCCCAACGCCATCAACTTTGGCCCCGCCATGCCCGGCAAGAAGTACACCGCGCACAACGCGCTCGAATACAAGGAGCTGCCTGACCTGCAGGCCGACATGCAGATGTTCACCGAAATGCTGGTGCGTATCGGCAACCTGCAGTCGATGCAGTAATCCACTTCTTTTGAAGCAAGGCCCGCGCGCTTTACCAGCGCAGCGGGCCTTTTTATTGGAATTCGCAGGTTCAGGCCTTGCGCAGCGCCCGGTAGTTGCTGGCAAACGCCTGCGCATCGATGGCCACCTGTGCCGCCGTCTTGCCGGGCTTGAACAGCGACGAGCCGATGCCAAAACCGGCTGCACCTGCCTGCAGCCAGGGCGCCATGTTGTCGGGCGAGATACCGCCCACGGGGTAGATGCCGGTGCCTTGCGGCAGCACGGCCAGCAGGGCTTTGACGACAGCGGGCGAAGCCAGCTCGGCGGGGAAGATCTTCAGGCCATGCGCGCCATGCGCCAGCGCCGTGAACGCCTCGGTGGGTGTCAGCACCCCGGGCAGGCTGATGAGGCCAAGCTTGACCGATTCATCGATCACCGCCGGGTTGCAGTTGGGCGAGATGATCAGCTGGCCGCCCGCAGCGTGCACATCGCGCACCTGCTGCGCCGTCAGCACCGTGCCCGCGCCCACCAGCACATCGGGATAGGCAGCGCGCATGGCGGCAATGCTGCGCAGCGGATCGGGCGAGTTCAGCGGCACCTCCCACAGGCCAAAGCCTGCGCTGTGCAGCGCGGCGCCTACTTCGACAGCCTCGGCAGGCTGCAGGCCGCGCAGAATGGCGATCAGCGGCAGTTGCGCCTGCAGTGCCTGAAAACGGGTGAGCAGATTCATGATGGGGTACCTGTCAGATAGTGGTAGATGGCCTGGTGGCCAGCCCAGGTGGCTTCATCGCCAAAGGCCACGGCTTCGCAGCCCGCGTGGCGCAATGCCAGCGTATAGCGCTGCACGAGTGCGGCAGAGCCGATCAGCGCCACGCGCGTACCGGCGGCAGGTTGCATGGTGGCCATTTCCTGGCCGATCAACAGGCCCGACAGGTAGCTGGCCGATTGCGCAGGGCTCAGCGCCCCAAACAGGCTGAGGGCGCGCGTGCCGAACAGCAGGTGGCTGAGCGCATCGCTGCTGCGCGCCCGCTCCAGGCCCTGTGCAAATGCGGTTTCATCCAGCGGCGCGCTGCTGTCCAGCGTCTTGCCCAGAATGGAGTGCTGGGCCAGCACGGCAAACAGCTCGCCGGTCATGAAGGTCTTGAAACCGGTGATGCCGCGCCCCTGTGCCTGCACCCATTTGCTGTGTGTACCGGGCAGCACCAGCAGGCCGCTGTCCTGCCCCATCAGCTGCAGCGCGCCCATCACCTGAATCTCTTCACCACGCATCACATCGGGCACGCCATGCGCTGCATCCACACCGGCCTGCGGCACCACGCTCATGCCCGGCACGATGGCGGTGGGAATGCCATGTGCAGCTTCCAGCCACAGCAGCTGGCTGCACAGCGCGCCAAAGCCTGCGGGGCAGGGGCAATAGGCGGCTTCCTGCCAGCCCTGGCGGCTGCCGACCATGCCCGAGAGCAGGCACATATCGGGCTGCAGCGCAAGCCAGTCGCCAAAGTGCCTGTCAAAGGCAGCGGAAAAGCCACCGGGCTCTACCTGCAGAATGCCTTGCGGCAAGGCCCGTTGCTGCGCAATGTCGCCTTGCGCATCGATGAGCACGCCGCGCAGCGAGGTGGTTCCCCAGTCGATGGCAATGAGGGGCGGGCGGGTGTCGCCCGGCGTGCGGGCGGTGAAGGTGGGTGGACGAGGCATGGGGCGAGCTCAGAAAAACAACGCACCAGCGTGCGGTGCAGGCGCTGGTGCGGATTGTAGAAGTGGGTGCTGCAAAGCGGCGTCGCGTGTAAGACCCTTACAGCGCTCGTGGGCCGCGTTGCCCGTGGCACATCACAGCGGCTTGTACGCCGTCACATCGATCTCGACCTTGGCGTCGATCATCAGGCGCGATTCGACCGTGGAGCGCGCGGGGCGGTGCTCGCCAAAGCATTCCATGTACACGCGGTTGAAGCTGCCGAAATCGCGCGGATCGTCAAGCCAGACATTGACCTTGGCGACGTCTTGCAGCGTGCAGCCAGCCAGTGCCAGTGCCTCTTCCAGGCGCTTGAAGACCTGGCGCGTCTGCGCTTCGATGCCGCCTTGCACGACCTGGCCCTGGTCGTCGGTCGGCACGGTGCCCGATACGAAAACAAAGTCGCCAGCGCGCACGGCGGGCGAGAGCGGGCGCGCCAGGCGGTCGGACGCGACGGGGGATTGGCCTAGGGTAACTACTGGCATGGTTTCATCTCCTTTGTGTAAAGATATTACATCAACAACACCAAAAACTGTCAATGTTTTGACGAAAAGCCGGTTTTTAGGGGTTGTGATGTAAAGAATTTTCCTTATTAAACGCCCTTGATGAAAGCCCGCACCATGAACGCCTTCGCACTGCTTCCCCGGACATCACGTCGCCAACTGCTGGCCGCCGCCCTGGTGGCGGCAGGCTGCGCCAGCCTGCCGACGGGCAGCGCGTGGGCACAGGCGGGCGCCAAGGGCGGTGCGGCCAACCTGGCGATGATCGGCGAGCCGCAGAGCCTTGACCCCATGGTCAGCTCCACCGATCTGGTGGGCACCATCATGCAGCACGTGTTCGAGCCGCTCTACACCTTTGATGCGCAGTGGAACATCAAGCCGATGCTGGCCGAAGGCATGCCCACCATCTCGGCCGATGGCCTCACCTACACCATCGCCCTGCGCAAGGGCGTCAAGTTCCACAACGACAAGGACATGACGGCCGACGACGTGGTCGCATCGCTGCAGCGCTGGATGGACGTGTCGGCGCGCGGCAAGGCCGTAGGGCAGGAAATTGCCAGCATGGCGGCCAAGAATGCCAACACGGTCGAGATCAAGCTCAAGGCCGTGTACGCACCGCTGCTGGCGCACCTGGCCATGCCCAGCGGCATGGCAGGCATCATGCCCAAGGAGGCGATTGCGCCGGTGCTCAAGGATTTCATCGGCACGGGCCCCTACAAGCTCAAGGAGCGCAAGCCAGACCAGTTCACCGTGCTGGCGCGCTTTGACAAATATGCAGCCCGCAGCGAGCCCGCAAGCGGCTATGCAGGCAAGCGCGAGGCGCTGCTCGATGAACTGCGCTTTGTGCCCGTGCCCAATGCCACCACGCGGGTGGAAGGCGTGTTGTCGGGCCAGTTCCAGTACTCCGACCTGCTGCAGGTCGAATCGATGGGTCGCATCGAAAAGGGCGCGCCCAACGTGGTGCCCATCGTGACGCAGAACTTCGGCTTCCCCTACATCGTCTTCAATACCAAGGAAGGCGTGCTCGCCAAGAAGGAGCTGCGCCAGGCGGTGCAGACGGCCATGGGCCCGGCCGAGATGCTGCAGGCCGGTTTTGGCGACAAACGCTTCTTCACCGCCGAGCCCAATTTCTTCCCCAAGGGCACGCCGTATTACTCGGATGCCGGCGCCAAGCAGTACAACCAGAAGAATCCACAAGTGGCCAAGGACCAGGCTGCCAAGGCGGGCTACAAGGCCGAGCCGATCCGCATCATGGCCAGCCGCCAGTACGAGTTCCACTACAACATGGCGCTGGTGATGGCCGAGCACCTCAAGCGCGCAGGCTTCAAGACCGACCTGCAGGTGGTGGACTGGGCAACGCTGGTGCAGCGCCGCAACGACGCCAAGCTGTGGGATGTGTATGTGACGCACTCGGGCCTGTTCCCCGAACCCATGCTCTCGCCTCCGCAAATGGGCAGCGGCGCCCCCGGCTGGTGGGAAACCGACACCAAGAAGGCGGCGCTCACCGCGTTCAACAGCGAGCCTGATGTGGCCAAGCGCGGACCGCTGTGGGGCAAGGTGCAGGGCCTGATCTACGACGAAGTGCCGTTTGTGGAAGTGGGCAAGTTCAACGCGCTGTCGGCGCGCTCGTCCAAGCTGCAAGGCTATACCGCCATGCCGTGGCCGTTCTTCTGGAACACGTCGCTCGCCAAGTAAACAGAGCGCCCAGAGGCCCCGAGGTTTTCCATGCTGCATTTCTTACTCAAGCGCCTGGGCGGCGCGCTGGTGGTGCTCGCCATCGTCGCCGTGCTGGTGTTTCTGCTCACGCGCCTTGCGTCGGGTGACCCGGTGGCCCTGCTGCTGGGCGACCAGGCCACTGCTGCCGATATTGCTGCCGCCCGCGTGCAGTACGGGCTGGACAAGCCGCTCACCACCCAGTTCGTGCTGTGGATCGGCCAGGTGCTGCAGGGCAATCTGGGGCAGTCGCTGTTTCTGCAGATGCCGGTCACCCATGCGCTGCTCGAACGTGCCGAGCCCACCTTGTTCCTCGCGCTGTTTGCGGTATCGATTGCGGCGCTGATCGGCGTGCCCTGCGGCATGGCCGCTGCCGTGTGGCGCGGCAGCTGGGCGGACCAGGTCGTCAGCACCGTGGCCATGCTGGGCGCCAGCATACCCAGCTTCTGGTTCGGGCTCATCCTGATCCAGATCTTTGCCGTGCACCTGGGCTGGTTTCCGGCGTCGGGCTATGGCGACCCGGATTCCACGCTGGCCCAGCGCCTGCAGCACCTGCTGCTGCCCGCGCTGGTGCTGGGCGTGCTCAACTCGGCGCTGATCATCCGCTTCACCCGTGCCTCGGTGCTCGACATTCTGGGTGAAGACTACGTACGCACGGCCCGCGCCAAGGGCCTGGCCGAGGGCGTGGTGCTGTGCAAGCATGTGCTGCGCAACGCGCTGGTGCCCATCGTCACCGTGCTGGGCCTCACGCTCGCGCTGATGATCGGCGGCACCGTGGTGACCGAGACCGTGTTCAACCTGCCGGGCGTGGGCAATCTGGTGGTGCGCGCCGTGCTGCGGCGCGATTACCCGGTCATCCAGGGCACCTTGCTGGTGATCGCTGCCATCTACGTGTTCATCAACCTGGCCATCGACCTGCTGTACACCGTGGTCGATCCGCGCATCCGCCTGGAGAGCAAGTGATGAACGCACCAACTTCCTCCGCATCCACTCCTGTTTCCGTAGCTGCTGGCGCAGGCTGGGCGAGCGCTGCATGGGTGAAAACCTTGAAGCGCCTGTTTGCCCGCAAGATCGTGCTGGCCAGCGCCATCGTGCTGCTCTTGATCGTGGCGACTGCCGTGTGCTACCCGCTGCTGACCGATGCCGACCCCAACGACATGAACATCAGCATGCGCCTGCATGCGCCGTCGTGGGCGCACTGGGCGGGCAACGACGAGTTGGGCCGCGACGTGATGGCGCGCATCATCTTCGGCGCGCGCTATTCGCTGATGATCGGCTTCTTCACCGCGCTGGGCGCAGTGGTGCTGGGCACCCTCATCGGCATGCTGGCAGGCTACTTTCGCAGGCTTGACGCGCCGCTGATGCGCCTGGTGGACGCGATGATGGCCTTCCCCGACATTCTGCTGGGCATTGCGCTCGTGTCCATCCTGGGTGCATCGCTGTGGAACGTGATTCTCGCGCTCACCATCGTCTATACGCCCCGTGTGGCGCGCGTGGTGCGCGCATCGACCCTGGTGCTGCGCGAGCTGCTGTTTGTCGATGCGGCCAAGGCGCTGGGCGTGAGCACGCCGATGATTCTGTGGCGCCACATCCTGCCCAACCTGCTCTCGCCGGTGCTGGTGCAGGTCACCTTCATCTTTGCCTACGCCATTCTGGCCGAGGCGGGCCTGTCGTTCCTGGGGGTGGGCGTGCCGCCCGAGATTCCCACCTGGGGCACCATGATCGCCGGTAGCCTGGAATACGCCGACAAGGCGTTCTGGACGATCCTGACCCCTGGCATCGCCATTGTGCTCACGGCCCTGTCGCTGCAGTTGCTGGGCGACGGTGTGCGCGACCTGCTCGACCCCAAGCTGAAGAAGAAATCATGATGAGCACCGCCACGCAAACCACTGCCACTGCAGCCCACGCAGCCAGCGCTCAGCAGCCCGCCATGGCCACGCCACGGCTCGATGTGCGCTCACTGTCGACCTCGTTCGCCACCGATGGCGGCCGGGTGCAAAGCGTCTCGGACGTGAGCTTTCGCATCATGCCGGGTCAGACGCTGGCCCTGGTGGGCGAGTCGGGCTCGGGCAAATCCGTCACCAGCCTGTCGCTGATGGGCCTGCACGCCAAGACCTCGCACGCACAGGTGCAGGGCGAGGCGCACTTTGTGCTGCGCGATGGCCGCACGGTCGATCTGCTTCGGCTGGACCATGCCGCCCTGCGCGCGCTGCGCGGCAATGAAATGGCCATGGTCTTTCAGGAGCCGATGACCAGCCTGAACCCGGTGCTCACCGTGGGCGAGCAGATCGCCGAATCGGTGCGCCTGCACATGGGGCTGGACAAGGCCGGGGCCCTGAAGCACGCGCAGCGCATGCTGGAGCTGGTCGAGATTCCGGCTGCGGCACAGCGCGTGCATGAGTATCCGCACCAGCTCTCAGGCGGCATGCGCCAGCGCGTGATGATTGCGCTGGCCATGGCCTGCAACCCGACCTTGCTGATCGCCGACGAGCCCACCACGGCGCTCGATGTGACGATCCAGGCCCAGATTCTGGCGCTGATGGGGCGGCTGCAGAAGGAGACGGGCATGAGCATTCTGTTTGTGACCCACAACCTGGGCGTGGTGGCGCAGTACGCCGATGCGATTGCGGTGATGTATGCCGGCCGCATTGTCGAGACCGCCAGCGTGCACGATCTGTTTGCCGCGCCCAAGCACCCCTACACCCAGGGCCTGCTGGGCTGCCTGCCGGGCATGGCGCGCAAGCGTGAGCTGGAGGCTGCCGCCTCTGCCATGCGCGCAGGCGGCAAGCCCGCCTTCGTGCCCAAGCGCAGGCTTGACGCCATTCCCGGCCAGGTCTCCAGCCTGCTGAGCCCACCTCCCGGCTGCGCCTTTGCACCACGCTGCAGCCTGAAGCTGCCCGCCTGCGAAGCCGCCATGCCGGGCTTGGACGTATTGAACGCAGACAGCTGGCCCGCGCGCCAGGTGCGCTGCATCCGCGCAGGAGAAAGCGCATGAGCATGACCGATACCCTGGACCGTGCCGCTGGTGGCGCGCCCGAAGCCGCCGCCGCGCAACCGCTGGTCCGCATCCAGCAGCTGAGCAAGCAATTTGGCTCGGGCGCGCACCCGGTGCGCGCGGTCGACAACGTTTCGTTCGACATCTTTCCAGGCGAAACCCTCGGCCTGGTGGGCGAGTCGGGCTCGGGCAAGAGCACGATTGGCCGCCTGCTCACGCGCCTGATCGAGCCCACCGCCGGCAGCCTGCAGTACCGCAAGGACAGCAAGGTGGTGGATCTGGCGCACCTGAGCCAGCGCGAGCTGCGGCCCCTGCGCTCCGATATCCAGATCATTTTTCAGGACCCGTATGCCAGCCTGAACCCGCGCATGCGCATCCGCGATGTGCTGGGCGAGGCCTTGTCCACCCACGGCATGGCGACTGGCGCGGCGCGGCAAAAGCGCATCGAGGAGCTGCTGGAGCAGGTGGGCCTGCGGCCCGAGCATGCCGAGCGCTTTCCGCACGAATTTTCGGGCGGGCAGCGTCAGCGCATCGGCATTGCCCGCGCGCTGGCCGTGCAGCCGCGCTTCATCGTGGCGGACGAGCCGCTGTCGGCGCTCGATGTGTCGATCCAGGCACAGGTGGTCAACCTGCTGGGCGATCTGAAAGACCGTTTGGGGCTGACCTTGTTGTTCATTTCCCACGATCTGGATGTGGTGGAATACCTGTGTGATCGCGTGGTGGTGCTGTACCTGGGCCGCGTGGTGGAGGTTGCTCCCACCGAGGCCCTGTACGCCCGGCCACGCCATCCGTATACACAGGCGCTGCTGGCGGCTGCGCCGATTCCCGATCCGGCGCAACGCCGCACAATTTCGCTGCTGTCCGGCGACCTGCCCAGCCCCAAGAATCCGCCCAGTGGCTGCGTGTTCCGTACCCGCTGCCCGCAGGCGGAGAGCCGATGTGCGCAGGCCGATATGCAGCTGCGTGCCGTGGGCGGCAGCCATACGGGCCACCTGCAGGCCTGCTGGAAAGTACAAGACTGAGGAGTTTGAGATGCAACCCGATTTTGTTGTGGACCACCGCTGCAAGAGCTATCCACTGACGGCCGCGCCCACGCAGGCCTCACAACTGGCCGCGCGCGGCTGGAATGTGCTGCGCGATGACCTGCCGTACCCGCTGGCCGTCATCCGCCGGTCGGCGCTGGAGCACAACGCGCGCTGGATGCAGGATTACGCCGCGCGCCGCAACATCCAGTTTGCGCCGCACGGCAAGACCACCATGTCGCCCCAGCTGTTTGACATGCAGCTCCAAGGCGGCGCCTGGGGCCTGACCTTTGCCACGATCTACCAGCTGTCGGTCGGGGTGGAAGCGGGCATGCGCCGCGCCATCATCGCCAACCAGGTGGTGGCGCCTGCCGATCTGGATGGGCTCGATGCCCTGCTGGCCCGGCACAGCGATCTGCGGGTGTGGTTTCTCGTCGATTCGATTGCACAGCTGCGCTGCATCGAAGACTGGGCCAAGGCCCGTGGCAGCCAGCGCGCCTTCGATGTGCTGATTGAAGTGGGCATTCCCGGCCAGCGCACCGGCGTGCGCACGCTGGACGAAGCCGTGGCGCTGGCGCAGGCCGTGCATGCATCGCCTGCGGCGCGCCTGGGCGGCATCGAATGCTACGAAGGGGGCTTGGCCCAATGCAATTCTGCGCATGATGTGCCAGCGGTGGCCGAGATGGTGCGCCGCGTGGTGGATATTGCCAAGGCCTGCGATGCGCAGGGCCTGCTGCCCGATGCACAGCCGATTCTGAGCGCGGGTGGCTCGGCCATTTTTGACCTGGTAGTGCCGCTGCTGCAAGGCGCGGGCCTGTCGCGCAGCTTCATGGGCGTGCTGCGCTCGGGCTGCTACATCACCCACGACCATGGCAACTACCAGCGCCTGCTCAAGCTGGTGGAGCAGCGCGAAGGCCTGCAGGATTCGCTGCAGGCGGCGCTGGAGGTCTGGTCGGTGGTGCAGTCCGTGCCCGAGCCGGGCCTGGCGCTGCTGACCTGCGGCCGCCGCGATATCTCGTACGACCTGGAGATGCCGTCGGTGCAGCGCCTTGCCGTGCGCGGCAGCACCACGGCGCAGGCCGCGCCTGCCGGCTGGAAGATCAGCGCGCTCAACGACCAGCACGCCTACCTGCGGTTCGATCCGGCACAGGGCGCGCCCGCCGTGGGCGACCGCGTGTCGCTGGGCATCTCGCACCCCTGCACCACATTTGACAAGTGGCGCTGGATTGCCGTGGTGGACGACGCCTGGAACCTGGTGGATGCCATCGAAACAAGGTTCTGAAATGCCCTCCTCACGGCCCGTTCTCACCCTGCAGGTGCTGCAGCAGCAGCAATCCGCGCTGCCGCTGGCGCAGCGCCAGGTGATTGATGTCATCCTGCAGGATCCGGGCGCTGCCGTGCTCGCTACGGTGGAGCAGCTGGCCGCGCAGGCCCATGTGTCCATGCCCACCATCGTGCGCATGTGCCGCCGCTTTGGCTATGACTCGGTGCGCGAATTCATGGTGGCGCTGGCGCAGACGCTGGCGGTCTCGGGCTCGCACCTGCACCGCAGTGTGCGCGAGGACGACTCCACGGGCGATGTGGTCAGCAAGATCGTGCATGCCGCAGCGGGCGCGATTGCCAACCTGGGGCAAAAGCTCGATGCCGCGTTGATCGACGAGGTGGCGGCCAAGATGGCAGCGGCCACGCGCATTGACTGCTATTCGGTGGGGGCAGCATCCTCCTTCATGGCGCAGGAGCTGCAAAGCCGCCTGTTCCGCCTGGGGCTGACATCGAACGCGATCTTTGATGCGCACCAGCAACTGGTGTCTGCCTCGACGCTGGGCAAGAAGGGCGTGGCCTTTGTCATCTCGCACGTGGGGCGCATGCCTTTCACGCTGGAGGCCGCGCAGTTTGCCCGCCAGCAGGGCGCCACGGTGGTGGCGTTGACCCAGCCGGGCACGCCGCTGGCCGAGCTGGCCGACCATGTGCTGGCCGTCACCGTGCCGCAGGACGCGGTGATGCGCGTGGGCACCGAGGCCTATCTGGCGCACCTGGTGGTGATCGAGATTTTGATGGTGCGGCTGGCGCAGATTCTGGGCCCGCGCGTCATCACCGGCATGCAGCAGTACAAGCGGCTGCTCGAAACCCATGGTTTCGACAGCTACGAATACATGGGTTTTCAGCAGCCCGCGCAGCAGCGCCGCAGCGCAGCGCTGGGCGCAGAGCCCGCACCCGTGCCGCGCAAGAAAAGCGCCAGCGCCCAAAAGGACGGCGGCCAGGGCCGCAAGCAGGCGCGCAAGCAGGATTGAAGAGAGCTTTTGGAAAGCAGAGCATGGATCGCAAAGTGTGGTTGAAGAACGGCCTGGTGGTGGATGGCACCGGCAGCGCCGAATTTGTGGGCGACGTATGGTTGCAAGGCGATCGCATTGTGGGCGTGCTTGCGAAAGATGCACCCGCCGATCCGGCCATGGCCGAGGCCATGGCGGCCTGGCAGCAAGAAGACCCGCAGACCATCGACTGCACCGGCAAGGTGATTGCACCGGGCTTCATCGATGTGCATACCCACGACGACGCTGCCGCGCTGAACAACCCAGGCATGCTGCCCAAGCTCTCGCAAGGGGTGACGACGGTGATTGCCGGCAACTGCGGCATTTCGCTGGCGCCGGTGGTGACCGATGCGCCGATGGCACCGCTGTCGCTGCTGGGTGATCGGCAGTTCCGCTTTTCCACCATGAAAGACTATGCAGCAGCTGTGGATGCGGCGCAGCCTGCCATCAATATTGCGGCTTTGCTGGGGCACACGGCGCTGCGCATCAAGCACATGGCCGATCTGGACCGGTCAGCCAACGAGGCCGAGCGCGCTGCAATGGCGGCCGACATGCGCGAAGCCATGGAGGCGGGGGCGCTGGGCCTGTCGAGCGGCATTTTCTACCGCGAAGCCTATGCGGCCGACATGCAGGAGCTGGTGGCCGTGGCGACGGAGGCGGCCCGCCACGGCGGCGTGTACGCCACGCACATCCGCGATGAGTTGGAAGGCATTCTGGAGGCCATGCTGGAGGCGGCAGGCACGGCCCAGCAATCGGGGCTGCCGCTGGTGCTGTCGCACCACAAGTGCGCGGGCTCGGCCAACTGGGGCCGCACGCTGCAGACCCTGCCGCTGGCCGAAAAGCTGGCGCAGCAGCAGGAGCTGTCGATGGACGTGTACCCGTACACGGCGGGCTCTACCGTGCTGCGCGAAGACCTGGTGGATGGCGTGATCGACATCCTCATCACCCGCAGCGAAACACACCCCGAGGTGGCGGGCCGCTACCTGCGCGATATTGCGGCAGCGTGGGGGCAGAGCGAGTACGACACCTGCGTGCAGCTCAAGCCCGGCAACGCCTGCTATTTCCAGATGCGCGAGGACGACGTGCAGCGCGTCATCACCCATCCGCTGTCGATGATCGGCTCGGACGGCCTGCCCAACGACGAGCGCCCACACCCGCGCCTGTGGGGTGCGTTTCCGCGCGTGCTGGCCATGTACTGGCGCGACAAGGGCGTGCTGAGCCTCGCGCAGGCCATCCACAAGATGACGGGGCTGTCGGCCCAGCGCTTTCGTCTGGCCGGGCGCGGCGTGCTGGCTGCAGGCAAGGCGGCCGACGTGGTGGTGTTTGACCCGGCGCGCATCCAGGACCGCGCCACGTTTGAAGACCCCAAGCAACTGAGCGCGGGGGTGGAGGCGGTGTGGGTCAACGGGGTGCTCAGTTATACCGAGCAAGATGGTGCCTTGCCCCAGCGCGGCGGCCGCTTTGTGCGCCGCGGCACGGCCTGACCGGCTGGCTACCCGAATGCAGCAGCGCCCCATGAGGGCGCTTTTCTATGCGGGCAGCACGCTTGGTTGATCATTCGATTTTCGAATCAAACCATCCGTACAAAACATTGGACGCGAATCGTCAAACCTTGCACCATGCATGAAGCCCACAGAGGCTCAAGCACAACTGCACAGGAGACAACACGATGCAACGACGCCAGACAATGGTATGGGCAGCCGCCGCGCTGGCTGCGGCTGTGGCTGCGCCGGTGAGCCGCGCCCAGGGGAGCTACCCGAGTGCTCCGATCACCATGATCGTGCCGTTCGCGGCAGGCAGCGGCACCGACGCGGTGGCGCGCGCCGTGGGGCAGAAGCTCGGCGAGCGGCTGGGGCAGCCGGTGATTGTGGACAACCGCGCGGGCGCCAACGGGCAGATCGCGGCGGCGGCAGTGCTCAAGGCCAAGCCGGATGGGCAGACCCTGTTCATGACCACCAACACCTCGCATTCGGCCAATCCCTGGCTGGTCAAGAACCTCAAGTACGACCCGATCAAGGATTTCACGCCCATCGCCCGCGTGGGCGAGCTGCCGTTCGCGCTGGCGGTGAATGTGGATTCGCCCGCCAAGTCGGTGCAGGAGCTGATCGACTACGCCAAGGCCCATCCGGGCAAGATTTCGTACGCCACGCCCAACAGCACGTCGCTTGTGGCGTCCGAGACGCTGCGCTTTCTGACCAAGACCGACATCGTGGGCGTGCCGTACAAATCAAGCCCGCAGGCGCTGACCGACCTGATGGGCAACCAGGTGCAGATGTATGTGGTGGATCTGGGCTCTGGCGGCAGCATGCTCAAGGCGGGCAAGGTGCGCGCGCTGGGCGTGACGGCGGCCAAGGGCTCGTCGCAACTGCCGGGTGTACCACCCATCGGCAAAACATTGCCCGGTTTTGACATCACTTCGTGGAACGGCATCTTTGCGCCTGCGGGCGCGCCGCCTGCCGTGGTGAACAAGATCAACACCGAGCTGCAGGCCGTGCTGGCCGACCCCGAGGTGCAGAAGCAGCTGGCGGTGATCGGCTTCGAGGTCTGGCCCACCAAGACGCCGCAGGAGTTCGCCACCTATGTGGCCGACCAGTTGCAGTACTGGGGCAAGCTGGTCAAGCAGGCAGACATTCCTGCGCAGTGATCTTTGAATGAAAACAGCCCTTGGCGCATTGCCATCAAGCGCCATTAGCTATTGATTTTGTAGTAAATCGGTTGTCATCACCATGGTTTCCAAATACCTCATCCGCGCTGCCGATGTGCCGGCGTACAGCCCGGCCAACCACACCGGCACCTTCAACCGCCGCCTCGTCAGCAGCGCCAATGTGGGCGCGCAGCACATGGAGGTGGTGCTGGGCGAAATCGCCAAGGGCGGCGGCGCACTGCCGCATGCCCACCCGGGCATGGAGCAGGCCTGCTACCTGCTCGAGGGTACGGCGCATGTCGAGGTCGAGGGCGAATCGTTCGAGATGGTGCCGGGCGATACCTGCTTTTTTCCGGCCGATGCCATGCACATTTTCCAGACCACCAGCGACACGCCCGCGAAGCTGCTGGTGATCTACAGCCCGCCTTATGGCGAAAACCCGGCGCGCGTCCGTCGGCCTGAATGAAATACCCCCTGAGCCGCTACGCGGCCTCCCCCAAGGGGGACGACGGCCTTTGCTGGGGCAGCCTTTGCTGCGGGGCGGCCCTTGCTGGGGCAGCCCTCGCTGGCCGTCCCGCCGATCTCAACGCGCCGGTTTCAAGCGCTGTGGGCGGCATTGAATCAATGACTGGATATTGAGGAACACACCATGGATTTCGCACTGACCCAAGAGCAGCAGCAGATCGTCGATGCCATCGAAAAAGTCTGCGCACCGTTTGATGCCGATTACTGGCATGCCCGCGACGACGACGGCGAGTTTCCCGAGGCCTTCTACCGTGCGCTGGCCGATGCGGGCTGGCTGGGCATTGCCATGCCCGAGGAGTTTGGCGGTGCGGGTTTGGGCATCACCGAGGCGGCGCTGATGATGCACACCATCTCCGCCACGGGCGCAGGCCTCTCGGGGGCCTCTGCCGTGCACATGAACATCTTTGGCCTGCACCCGGTCGTGGTGTACGGCACGCAGGAGCAGAAGGCGCGCATGCTGCCGCCGCTGATCGCGGGCAAGGACAAGGCCTGCTTTGGCGTGACCGAGCCCAACACCGGCCTCAACACGCTCAAGCTCAAGACCCGCGCCGTGCGCGGCACGGACAGCGAAGGCGACCACTACCTGGTGCACGGCCAGAAGGTGTTCATCTCCACCGCGCAGGAGGCGAGCAAGATCTTGCTGCTGGCGCGCACCAAGCCGGTGGAGGAATGCAAGGGCACCGAAGGCCTGTCGCTGTTCTACACCGACTTTGACCGCAGCAAGATCGAAGTGCACGAGATTCCCAAAATGGGCCGCAAGTGCGTGGACACGAACCAGCTCTTCATCGACGGGCTGCGCATTCCGGTGGAAGACCGCATTGGCGAGGAGGGGCGAGGCTTCGAATACATCCTGCACGGCATGAACCCCGAGCGCATCCTGATTGCCTGCGAGGCCATCGGCCTGGGGCGCGCCGCGCTCTCGCGCGCTGCCAAGTACGCCGGCGAGCGCGAGGTGTTCAACCGCCCCATCGGCAAGAACCAGGGCATTCAGCACCCGCTGGCCGAGCGCTGGATCGAGCTGGAAGCGGCCTTCTTGCTGGCCATGAAAGCCGCCTGGCTGTACGACCAGCACAAGCCCTGCGGCGCCGAGGCCAATGCGGCCAAGTACTTCGGTGCCGAGGCAGGTTTTCGCGCCTGCGAGACGGCGATCTTCACGCATGGCGGCATGGGCTATGCCAAGGAATTCCATGTGGAGCGCTACATGCGCGAGAGCTGGATTCCGCGCCTCGCGCCAGTGAGCCCGCAGCTCATCCTGTGCTTCATTGCCGAGAAGGTGCTGGGTCTGCCCAAGTCGTATTGATGGATCCATGACGGGTACACCGGGCGAGGCGGTCACGATGCATACGCGCGCCGCAGGGCCCCCAGCTCGGCGAAAACCAGCGGGGCTGCACAGGCTGGGGCATGATACGCAGATGAAAACCCATCTGCTGCGTTACTTTGTGGTGCTGGCCGAAGAGCTGCATTTTGGCCGGGCTGCCGAGCGCCTGGCCATCACCCAGCCGCCGCTGTCGGTCGCTATCAAATCGCTGGAGGAAGACCTGGGCGTGCGCCTGCTGGAGCGCGACGCCAAGCAGGTGCGGCTGACCGATGCGGGGGCGGCTTTCCTGATCGAGGCGCGGCTGGTGCTGGGCCAGATACAGCGCGCCGCCGATGTGGCGCGCAACGTGGCGCAGGGCAAGCAGGGGCAGCTGGCCATTGGCGTGACCGGCTCGATGATCTACCGCGACCTGCCGCGCGTGATGCAGACCTTTGCTTCCCAGCGCCCCGATATCGACATCACCTTGCACGAAATGTCCACCACCGAGCAGCAGGCCGCCATTGCGCGCGGCCAGCTGCAGGGCGGCTTCGTCAACATCATCACGCCCGCGCCGGGGCTGGCGCTGTGGCCCCTGGCCCCCGACACCCTGGTGTGCTGCCTGCCCGAGGCGCACCCCCAGGCGCAGCAGGCCAGCATTGACCTGCGCAGCCTCGCGCATGAGCGCTTTGTGATGTTTGTGCGCGAGGTCAGCCCCGCCAATTACGACAATGTCATCGCCTGCCTGCACAACGCTGGCATTCACCCCCGCACCAGCCATGCGGTGCGCCAGTGGCTCACGGTGATTGCCCTGGTGGCTATCGGCCAGGGCGTGGCGCTGGTGCCTTCGTGCCTGCAGCGCGCGGGTATGGCCGGCGTGCGCTTTGTGCCGCTGCAAAGCAGCAACAGCCTGGCCGCGCATACGGCAGGGGCCTTTGTGTGGCATCCGCAGGCGGTATCGGCGCCGCTGCAGGCATTCATCGATGTGGTGCGCGGGCCTGCTGCCAAGGGGCCGGCGCCGACAGCGCAATAGCGGTGGTTGCGGCATTGCAGCAGCCCAGGCTCAGCGCGGCGCGCCCAGTGTGGTGGTGACTTCTGCTTCGAACCCCAACACATCGACCGCCCGCACGCACACCACGCGCGGCGAGGCCTGTGCAGGCACGGTCAACACGGCTTGCGTGCTCACGCGCAGCGCGTCACTGCCATTGGCAATGCGGGCCACATGGGCGGTATTGCCCCGATAGTCGTGCCAGGCGGGCCGGAAGACCCGCCCGTCATAGCTGGGGTCGACGGCCCAGTACTCGATCAGGGCCAGCGGCTCGCCACGGGCCACGGCCTGGAGCTTGGTGCGGTTGGCGCCTTGCAGGGGGATGGCTTGCGGCGAGAGCAGCACATAGTCTTTCAGGCGCACGGACAAAATGTCCTGCAGGCCTTGCGGTTGGCACTCCACCGGGTGCAATGTCAGGTGTGCCAGCGACGAGAACCGCACCTGGCCGCGCAACCTCTCCACGCTGCCCTTCCTGTGCAGGCAGTCGAGCAGATCGGGGGGAATTGCCAGAACCTCAAGGCGGTTGTCGTTCAGCGTGGTGATCGTCTGGCTGATCGAGGGCTCGAAATTCCAGCCCAGCACCACTACTCGATCCCAGCGGCCCCAGCCGTTCCAGCTGCCGGGCAGGTGATCGCGCAGGGACTGGGCCGTTTGCAATGTGGCCGCTTCCGTTGTCTGGCTGGGAGCGCTGGCCAGCACCAGTGTTCTGCACACCTGTTCGTCCGATGCGCTGCGGCCCATAATCTGCCCCAGCCGGTACTGCGGATGCAGGTCAGGTGGCAATGCGGATGCACCGTATAGCGACAGCACGATCTGCGAGAGTTCGTCCGCGCAGAAATCGCGCTTGCCAAAATGGGCCCGGGCGGCTTCCACCGGGTAGCTGGCGATGGACTGGCAGGCGAACGGTTCAGCACCCTGGCCCATCAGGCGCTTGCGGGTGACCATGCACGCGGGCTTGCCGATATCAACGCTGATCCAGCGGCGCCCCAGCCTTTGGGCGACGGCTGCGGTGGTGCCCGAGCCGCCGAATCCGTCAAAGACGAGCGCGCCTTCGGCAGAGGAGGCCTGGATGACCCGTTCCAGCAGTTTGGCGGGTTTCTGGGTGGCGTAGTGAACGCTTTCGCTCGCGCGCGCAGCGGTGGATGTGCTGATGTCCGTCCAGAGGTTGCCAACCACCTCGCTGGCTTCGTCCAGGTAGTACTTCTTGTACCGGCTGCCTGACGGTGTTTCGTGGATCAGGCCTTGTGCATGCATGCTTTGGATGGTCGCCTAGCAGTAGTTGCCCAGTGTCACCAGCTTGAACCTGCGGCCGGTGGCCGCTTCCACCTTGTTGTAGGCAGATTCCTGCTGGCTGCTCAGTGCGCGCCGCAGCTGGTTGAAGGTATGGCGGCCGCTCTTGCTGTACAGGTAGATGCCGTCGGTGACGCTGTCGAACTTGCGTTGGTGGTCTGCCCCCATTCGCCCGACGGTGGCCGCGCGGTGCCAGATGTTTTCGTTGAGGAAGGCGTCCTTGCCAAAGACTTCGTCCATGACGATCTTGACGTAGTGCCCCACATGCCAGTCCAGGTGCACGTAGATCGAGCCGGTGTCGGCCAGCAGCTCGCGCATCAGAATCAGGCGCGGGGTGATCATGGCAAGGTAGGCGGCCGTGCCATCGCTCCATTGGTCCGAGAAGGCCAGTTGCTCGATGACGGTGGGACGGTGTTCGTGTTCCATGCCAGGCAAGGTGGTCCTGGTGCGGTAGTCGGCCTTGCTGTCAAAAGGCGGGTCGGTGTAGATCAGGTCCACCTTGCCGCGCAGGCTGGGGGTCTCCTCGTCGCCTGCGAGCAGCGCTGCCATGGCCAGCAGGTTGTCGCCATGGATGAGGCGGTTCATCCATTGCGGGCCGGGTGGACGGGTGCCCGCGCGGGCGCCTTTGCCATCTGGCCGCACCACTTCGCGCGTCTGAAGGCGAACGCGCTCGCAGGTGTCCAGGCTTTCCAGAATGCGCTGCGCCTGCCTGCGTCCCTGGGCGATGATGTCTGGAAGCTGTTCGATGAGTGACTGGGGCATGGGGACTGGGCGGCGCCTTGCGTGCATGCGAGTGGGGATTCGAATGACCGAGGGCACACGATCGATCGATTAAAGTGATAATTCAATATATTTAGCAACAAGAAGTTGAATCTGGATTCTACAGAACTTTAATTTCGGAGGATGGATAACAAGCTTGAATTTGCCCAACGGCTGCGCGATGCAATGCAGGCGGCAGGGTTGGAGCCGAGGCCCGGTGTGCTGTTGACCTTGTTCAACACCCACTACTGGGGGCGCTCCGTCACGTTTCAGGCGGTGTCGCGGTGGCTCAAGGGCGAATCCATCCCTGCACAGGACAAGCTGGTGGTGCTGGCGAGCCTGCTCAAGATCGAGCCGGAAGTGTTGCGTTTTGGGGAAGAGGTACGCCGCTCGGCGCAGGAATACCGGCAGCGCTGGGATGTGGGCGTGGGCTATCTGGAGCGCGAGGCTTTTGATGCATTCCTGCAGTTGCCACCGCCGCAGCGCAAGGTGGTGCGCGAAGTGATTCTCACGTTCGCCAAGGTGCATGGCAAGGCGGAGGTGATGGCCGCCGAGCCTTCGCCCGCCTATGAAGTGGCGGCAGACGCCGCTGTCAGAAAAAAAGCGCAGCCATGACGAGGCCG
This sequence comes from Comamonas odontotermitis, assembly GCF_040396735.1. Lineage (GTDB taxonomy): Bacteria > Pseudomonadota > Gammaproteobacteria > Burkholderiales > Burkholderiaceae_C > Comamonas > Comamonas odontotermitis_C. Next base: position 90,023 of record NZ_JBEBNZ010000005.1, on the reverse strand, counting down.
GTGGCTACGATACCGCCCCGCAGCCATGAGGGCGGAATCTTGCGTGCCACGCGCGCGCCCAGGTAACCGCCCAGCGTGGCCGCCACCATCATGATCAGCGCCTGCTTCCACTGCACCACGCCGCCTGCGGCATAGATGGCCACGGCAATGGCGGTGAGCAGGGCGGAGACGAGGTTCTTGGTGCCGTTCATGGCGTGCAGGTTGGTCTGGCCCAGCAGGCCGAGCAAGGCCAGCAGCAGAATGCCCAGACCGCCATTGAAGTAGCCCCCGTAGATGGAAACCGCCAGCATGCCCAGCCCGGCCTTCATCGCCGACGGCGTGCCCGCGCCACCGCCATTGCGGCGCGAAGCCCAGGCGCGCAGTTGCGGGCCAAAGGCGAACATGGCCGTGGCAGCCAGCAGCAGCCAGGGCACGATCTTGCGGAAGGTGGCGTCGGGGGTGAACAGCAGCAGCGCCGCGCCCAGCGCCCCCCCTGCCAGTGCCAGTACGACCACGGACTTCATGGACAGGCCAGGCGGCGATGCCATGTCATCCTTGAAGCCCCAGGCACCTGCCGCGTAGCCCGGCAGCAGTGCAACCGTGCCCGTGGCATTGGCCACCACAGGGGGCACGCCGGTGAACACGAGTGCCGGCAAGGTGAGAAAGCTGCCGCCACCGGCTACGGCATTGAGTGCGCCAGCCACAAAGGCAGCGGCCAGCAGGATTGCGATATCGGCCATGGGGGAGTCTCCTGTTGTAGAGGCTGCGCAGGGGCCTTGTGCCACATGCCTGGCAGGCACCTGCCGTGCGCAGCGGGCCGCTTCCCAGCGCCGTCTTGGGGAATGACGGCGGAGGGTGCAGGCTGTTTTAGGAGGATTCTAGGTGCGAATGCCGCGCTGCAACCATTGGATTGGTCGCGCAAAAGTCATTACTGCTTACCGATACCCGGGCTGAATACTGCAAGCCGCAGGCCTGCATTTGCTACAGAATCAGGAGTTGATACGCTTGACAGGCATGCGCTGCAGGCCAGATTCTTCTATTTTCTACTTTATTTCTTGTAAGGGTCTTCAAACCCCAGCTCCTGCATGATGGCGGTTTCGTAGTCTTCCATCTCCTGCGCGTCCTGCTCGCTGGTTTCGTGGTCCCAGCCCTGGGCATGCAGGGTGCCGTGCACCAGCAGGTGGGCGTAGTGCTCCTCAAGCGTCTTGTTTTGCTCCTGGGCTTCGCGCGCGACCACCGGTGCGCACAGCACCAGATCGGCCAGCACGGTGGGTTCCTGCTGGTAGTCGAAGGTCAGCACATTGGTGGCGTAGTCCTTCTTGCGGTATTCGCGGTTGAGGGCCTGGCCTTCTTCGGCACCCACGATGCGCACGGTGATTTCGGCGTCATCGGCCAGCGCGTGGCGGATCCAGCGCGTGACCTGGCTGCGCCCGAGCGCGGCGCGGTGCTCGGCCACGCCGTCAAAGCGGGCAAATTGCAGGGAGAGGGTGAGTTGGTTCAATGCCATGGTTGTTTTTTGGATATTTTTGGCGGCTGGCGCAGGAGGGGGCTGCGCTACCAGCTATGGATGTGTGAGTTCTCGGTCTCCGCGGCTGTGCGCGCGCGCCGGGCGGTTTTGCTTGTCGTAGGCGTCCACGATGCGGGCCACCAGCGGGTGGCGCACCACATCGACGCTGGTGAAGCGGGTCACGGCAATGCCTTTGACGCGCTTGAGGACGCGCTCGGCATCGATCAGGCCGCTCATCTGGCCCTTGGGCAGGTCGATCTGGCTCACATCACCCGTCACCACGGCCTTGGCGCCAAAGCCGATGCGGGTGAGGAACATTTTCATCTGCTCGGGCGTGGTGTTCTGCGCCTCGTCGAGGATGATGAAGGAGTTGTTCAGGGTGCGGCCCCGCATGAAGGCGAGCGGCGCAATCTCGATGGCGTTGCGCTCGAAAGCCTTTTGCACCTTGTCGTAGCCCATCAGGTCGTACAGGGCGTCGTACAGCGGGCGCAGGTAGGGGTCGACCTTCTGCGACAGGTCGCCGGGCAGAAAGCCCAGGCGCTCGCCCGCCTCGACAGCGGGGCGCGTGAGCACGATGCGCTGCACGTTGCTGCGCTCGAGCGCATCGACCGCGCAGGCCACGGCGAGATAGGTCTTGCCCGTACCGGCAGGGCCGATGCCGAAGGTGATGTCGTGCGCGGCGATGTTTTCCAGGTAGGTGTTCTGGTTGGGGGTGCGCGCGCGCAGGTCGGCGCGGCGGGTATTGAGCACCATGGCGCCTTCGGGCGCGGTCATCAACTCGGCGTCGCCCGCCAGCATCAGCTGGATATGGTCTTCGCTGATCGGGCCATCCGCCATCTCATACAGCGCCTGCAGCAGCTCCAGCGCCTCATTCGCAGCGGCCTTGGGGCCGTCGATCTTGAACTGCTCGTGGCGGTGCGCAATCTTCACGGCCAGATGGGTTTCGATCTGGCGCAGGTGCGCGTCGGCGGGACCGCACAGGTTGGACAGGCGGTTGTTGTCGTGGGGCGTAAAGGTGTGGCGCAGGATCACGCGGTGGGTTCCATCCAAAAATCAGTATGCTTGTGCCCTGGCACAAAACAGGCGGAATTCACGCAAACCAGAATGCACACGCAGCGCATTGTCCGTTGTCATCAGGCAGCCGTCCTGCCGGAGCCTGGTTTGCATGAGCCGTAACAAGGAAAGATACGAATGATAGGCCGATTGAGCGGAACCCTGGTGGAAAAGAACCCCCCCGAAGTGATGGTGGATTGCAACGGCGTGGGCTACGAGGTGCAGGTGCCCATGAGCACCTTCTACAACCTGCCTGCCGTGGGCGAGAAAGTGGTGCTGCTGACCCAGTTCATCGTGCGCGAGGATGCGCAGCTGCTCTACGGCTTTGGCACGGCGCAGGAACGCCAGACTTTCCGCGAGCTGATCAAGATATCGGGCGTGGGCCCGCGCACGGCGCTGTCCATCCTGAGCGGCCTGGGGGTGAACGACCTCGCGCAGGCCGTGTCGCTGCAGGAGGCCGGGCGCCTGGTGAAGGTGCCGGGCATCGGCAAGAAGACCGCCGAGCGCCTGCTGCTGGAGCTCAAGGGCAAGCTGGGCGCAGACATCGGCGCCAAGGCGGTGGCGGTGAACGACGCGCAGGCTGATATCCTGCAGGCGCTGATCGCGCTGGGCTACAGTGACAAGGATGCGGCAGCCGCGCTCAAGGTATTGCCCGCCGACATCGGGGTGGCAGAGGGTATCAAGCAGGCGCTCAAGGCCCTGGCAAAATGACCGGAACAGTGATTTTGCGGGCGGTCTGCATCGTTGCAGCGCTTGCCAATAGGTGGGCTATTGGCTGCACGCTGCGCCGCTAGGCGCGCCCCTCGCATCCCATCCCTCGCCGGGCGCTGGCAAAATCACTGTCGCGGCGCGAGGAGATCGTAAACACGTTCCGAAGCGGCGCGCGAGCCTGCGGGTTCGGCACAGATTTCCATTGATATGGCAACAACGAGAGGTAGCAAGACCATGAACAATTCCAAGCACGCAATGCGCGGCCTGGCGTGGGCCTGCGGCATTGCCGCGGCGATGGCCGTCGCGGGGTGCGGTGGCGGCTCCAGCAGCGACGACAATGGTGGCAATCCGACAACACCCACCAGCCCCACTGCCTTTGTGCTGGATTCGATCGTGCTGCCGGGCTCCAAGGCCCAGGCCCAGGCCGAAACCCAGGCACAGCCCCTGGGTGTGACGCTGCGCAGCACGCGCATCGCGCTGCCGCAGCTCGACACCACCAAGTCCGAGCAGGCGGGGCTGGGCCAGCCTGCCATGCAGATCGGCGTGCCGCGCGCGGTGGCGCAGACCACGTCGGTCGCCAAGACCCAGGCGGCGCTGCAATGGCAGCCGTTGCCGGACGGGCGCACCGCTGCCGCCGTGCATATCGCGTCCGAAGGCGCATATGGACTGCGCATGGGCGTGCTGGTCGACAGCCTGCCCGATGCCGCGCAACTGCGCATCTACAGCGACGAGCACCCCGATGCGGTGGTGCAGGTGAGCGGCGCCTCCGTCAATGCGCTGCTGGCGCAGAACCGCAAGGCAGGCGAGGGTGGCCAGGCTGCAAGCACCTGGTGGACCCCCGATGTGGGCGCAGGCAATGCCACGCTGGAAGTCGTGCTGCCTGCGGGCACGGGTGCCGAGGCGGTGCGCATTGCGATCCCTTCGGTCTCGCACATCTACCAGAACCTGTCCCTGCCAACCGAGGCAGAGATGGCCGACGTGGAGAAGAAGGCCGGCGCCTGCAATCTGGATGCCAGCTGCACCAGCAATTACCAGCTGGAGCGCAACGCCGTGGCGCGCATGGTCTACGTCGCTGCCGACGGCATTTCGTATGTGTGCACCGGTACGCTGGTCAACAACACCAAGAAGGATTTCACCCCGTATTTCCTGACGGCAAACCACTGCATCTCGACGCAGACTGCGGCATCGACGCTGCAGACCAACTGGTTCTACCGTTCGAGCAGCTGCAACTCGGGCATTCCGGGCACCTTTGCCAGCCGCAATGGCGGGGCCACCTTGCTGTATGCCACGGCCAGCACGGATTCGTCCTTCCTCAAGCTCAATGACACGCCACCTGCAGGCGTGACGCTGGCAGGCTGGGATGCGCGCAACACCGCCACGGAAGGCACCGCCATCTACGGCTTGCACCACCCGGACGGCGATCTGCTGAAGTACAGCGTGGGCGCCATCAATGGCTACACGAACTGCGTCTCGGCCGGAGGCACCAGCGTCTCGTGCCCCGCAGGCGATGCACAGAGCAATTTCTACTCCGTGCGCTGGAGCCAGGGCGTGACCGAAGGCGGCAGCAGCGGATCGGGCCTGTTCAGCAATGGCCGGGTCATCGGCACCCTGTATGGCGGCTCCAGTGCGTGCAACGCGCTCAATGGCACGGACAACTATGGCCGCTTCGACAAGGTCTTCAACAGCAAGATCTGGAGCTGGCTGGCAGGCTGAGTGCCGCCGTCAATCACAAGGTATCAATGTCAAAAGGACCTGTTTACAGGTCCTTTTTTCTTTTCGTATCCAGATTTACTTTTCTATTGGTGTGAGTGTTTGCTATTTATTTGAGGTGGGTCTAGATTGCCATCTATGGGAAAATTGTTCACGATAGGGGAGGGCGTTGCGCTAGTACTGTGACGAGCACTGAGGAGGAGGCCATGATGTCCTTTTGTGCAGTGTTTTTAAGGTTGCGTCGCGGCGCGTTGCTGGCGGCATTGTGTTGGCTGGGTATGGCGGCATCGTCGGCCCAGGCCGGTGTGCAGGTGGATGCGCTCCGCATGGAGCCGCAGGAGGGTGCTGGCGTGCTCGGCGTGCTCAGGCATGCAGCCGTTTTGGCGGCGAGCCGGGTGGCCCAGGTCGAAATGCCGCCTTGGGATGCAGCCAAGGCAGAGTTGCTGCAAACGGATGGCGCACGGCAGATTGGTGTAGGGCGACCACTTGCCAGCTTGCAGACGCCAGACCAGACGCGCAATTTGCTGGCATGGAACCGTTTGCCCAATGGGGGCCGGGCGGCGGCTCTGCAATGGGCGCCAGATGGCGCTTATGGCTTGCGGCTGGGGGTCGTGTTTACTGCGTTGCCCGAGGCGGCGGTGTTTCGCATGTATGCCTCGCCGCAGGCCGCCGCCAGCTATGAAGTAACCGGAGCAGCCCTGCTGGAGCGCCTGCCGCTCGACCCTGCCACCGGTGTGCGTACGTGGTGGACGCCGGATCTGGGCCCGACGCCGGTACTGGAGATCCTGCTGCCCGCGACGGTAAACGACGCGCAGCTGGCACTCGCTGTTCCGTGGGTGTCGCAAGTGGTGGTGCCTCCTGCGCCGCTGGCGCAAGCGCAGGCAGATCCCGCCAAGCGGCTCTCCAACAGTTGCCAGCAGGATGTGAACTGCCAGGCTGCCTTGCTGGACCAGCGGGACGCGGTGATCCGCATGGTGTTTGTGAACGGCACCAACACCTATCAGTGCACTGGCACCCTGGTCAACAACCCCCAGCAGGACCAAACGCCTTATGTGCTGACAGCCGCACACTGTGCGAGGGATCAGGCGACAGCCTCCACGCTGCAGACCATGTGGTTCTACTACTCGCAGACCTGCAACAGCGAGAGCCTGGCTGACAGCCATACCGAGCGTTATGGCGGCGCGCGCTGGCTGGCGACCAGCTTTGCCAATGACATGACGCTGCTGCGGCTCAACGATGCCCCGCCGCCCGGGGCCTTGTTTGCAGGTTGGGATGCGTCTGCCGTTCCCCTGGGCGCGGCGGCGGCAGGGCTCCACCATCCGCACGGCGATCTGCTGATGATTACCAAGGGGCGGATTCAGGAGTTGGCGTCCTGCTACATCGACTACACCGTTGCGCGCCCGCCGCTCAGCTGCGCCCCGCAGGCGGTGAGCGATGGCGGGTTCTACCGCCTGGCCGTGGACAGCGGCGGCATAGAAGGGGGAAGCAGTGGATCGGCGCTGTTCGTCGATGGCCGCGTGGTGGGCACCCTCACGGGAGGCGAGAACTGGTGTCCCGCCAAGGGGGTGGTGTACGGGCGCCTGGACCAGGCCGTTGCCGGCAGCTTCTCGCCATGGCTGGGCACCCTTACCGCGCTGGACAGCAGCATGGCGGCGCCGGTCTACCGCTTCCATATTCCGAGGTCCGGCGCGGATTTCTACACGATCTCCGCCCAGGAGCGCGATGCGGTGATGGCCCAGTTGCCGGACGCGCTCCACTACACGGGGATTGCGTTCTACGCATCTGTCCAGCAGCGTCCCCGGATGCTGCCGGTGTACCGCTATTTCAACCCCGAGGTGGTGGCCCATTTCTACACCACCAGCGAGGCCGAGCGCCAGTTTGTGCAGCAGTACCATCCAGGCTGGTATGACGAGGGCATTGTCTGGTGGGTCCCCGCGCAAGGCGGCGATGGCGCGGTGCCGGTCTACCGCTCCTACCAGTACAGCACCGGCGCCCACCACTATGCGGCCGACCTTGCACAGCGCGATGCCTGGCTGGGCAATCCGGATCTTTTGTACGACGGACTGGCTTATTATGTGTGGGCTGCGCCGTGACCGGATCGCGGCGCATGCTGCTGACCCATGACCATCCACACCGATTCTTTCGACACCTCTTTCACCAAACCGCCTGACAGCCGGGTGATCTCTGCGAGCCCGACCTCATCACAGGAAGAAGCGCTGGAGCGCGCGTTGCGCCCCAAGCTGCTGGACGAGTACGTAGGCCAGGCCAAGGCGCGCGAGCAGCTGGAGATCTTCATCGGTGCAGCCAAGAAGCGCAGCGAGGCGCTGGACCATGTGCTGCTGTTTGGTCCGCCCGGTCTGGGAAAGACCACCCTGTCGCACATCATTGCGGCAGAACTTGGCGTCAATCTGCGCCAGACTAGCGGCCCCGTGTTGGAAAAGCCCAAGGATCTCGCGGCGCTGCTCACCAACCTGGAGCGCAACGATGTGCTCTTCATCGACGAGATTCACCGCCTCTCTCCGGTGGTGGAGGAAATTCTCTACCCCGCGCTGGAGGATTACCAGATCGACATCATGATCGGCGAAGGCCCGGCGGCCCGCTCGATCAAGCTCGATCTGCAGCCTTTCACCCTGGTGGGCGCCACCACGCGCGCCGGCATGCTCACCAATCCGCTGCGCGACCGCTTTGGCATCGTGGCCCGGCTGGAGTTCTACACGACGGCCGAGCTGACAAAGATCGTGATGCGCAGCGCAGGCCTGCTGAACACGCCGATTGACGATGAAGGCGGGCAGGAAATTGCGCGGCGCTCGCGCGGCACGCCGCGCATTGCCAACCGGCTGCTGCGCCGGGTGCGCGATTATGCCGATGTCAAAGGCAATGGGCGCATCACACAGGACATGGCCAACCGTGCGCTTGCCATGCTGGATGTGGACCCGCTGGGTTTCGACATCATGGACCGCAAGCTGCTGGAGGCGGTGGTTCACCGCTTCGACGGAGGGCCCGTGGGGCTGGACAATATCGCGGCCAGCATTGGCGAGGAGCCCGGCACGATCGAGGATGTCATTGAGCCTTACCTGATCCAGCAAGGCTTTCTGCAGCGCACGCCGCGTGGCCGCATCGCCACGCAGGCCGCCTACCGCCACCTGGGTTTGGCTGGGGGAGATGCGCCAGGGCAGGGCGGTCAGGGCTCGCTGGTATAGGCGCCGGGCGGCGCCCTGCGCAGGGGGCGGGCGTTGCCGCGCTGCCCGCAGCCTGTTTTCAGAGGCCGCTGCCCCGCTTGCCGGTCTTGGGGCTGGGCACGCTGCTGCCCATGTTGCTGCACAGGTAATCCCAGCATTGCTGCACCACCGGGCGGCGGTTGCCATGGGCGCTGCGCGTCATCAGGCAGATGCGGCGCGACAGCAGGGGCGCTTTCAGTGGCATGGTGACCAGGTCGTTGTCGACGTGGCACTGGGTGTAGAGCCGCGAAATGAGGCCGATGCGCAGGCCGCTGCGCACCAGGGCGTACAGCGATTCGGTGTAGGTCAGGGTTTCGGTGTGGCTGATGCCCACGCCCTGCTGCTCCAGCACCGACACGATCATTTCATAGGTGCTGCCGCGCGAGAGGATGACGAGCGGCTCGTCGTTCAGGTCCGTCCAGCGCAGCTCGGGCATCTTGGCCAGGCGGTGGCTGGCAGGCATCACGGCCATCACTTCGTCTTCGGTGACGAACTGGGTATCCACGGTCGAGGGCACGGTGAACTCCAGGCCCAGGCCGATGTCCGAGCCCCCGTTGGCCACCGACTGCAGCAAATCCTCGTTGCGCAGATCCTGCAACTGCAGGTCAACCATCGGATTTTCCTTTTGCCAGAGTGCCAGCCATGGGGCGAGCAGATGGATGGCCGACGGAATGCAGCTGACGCGTACCGTGTCGGCCTGGTACTTGAGCAACTGCTGCAGATCCTGCACGCCCTGCACGAAGTTGTTGATCATCCACTCCACCTGCGGGCGCACGGCCTCGCCTGCGGGTGTCATCCGCACATGGTGGGTGCTGCGGTCGAACAAGGGTGTTCCCAGCAGGTTCTCCAGCTCCCGGATCGCCGATGACAACGCGGGCTGGCTCATGGAGAGCGCCTGCGCAGCTCGGCTGAAGCTGCGGTGATTGGCCACCTCCTTGAAGCAGCTCAACTGGCGCAGCGAGGGCGTTGGTGCAGATTTACGAGGCGGTTCAGCGTCGGTCATAAATGCCAGATCGGTTCAGTACGACAAGCAGGCATGCTGCGGCATGGTGGCACTGGAGGCCTCCCGGTGCAAGCAGCATGTTTTTGTCAAAAGTAATCGAGTGTTATTCCTGCGTTCAATTGCAAATATACATCGATTTTCATATCGCCATTGGAGATAAATTGCGGTATTTCCGTCGGAATCTCTTCTTGAATCGCAAATGATGCTGATGCGCGCAAAAGCAATGGTTGGGCGCACCCCTCATTGAAAATTGTTAATACTTGCTTCGCCGCCATCAGCGTGTGTAAAAGGGCTCACCCTGACCGCGTCATCCGGCTGCATCACCCGGCCAGTTCATCCAGGCCGGTCTGCTGCAGGTGGCTGGTGTCTCCCCAGCCCACCAGGGCCAGGCCGCTGTCGGGGGTCCAGAGCAGGCGGTTGATGCTGGTGTTGGCCAGCTCCCAGGTGCGGGGAGCCTGCAGGCCCTGGCGCGTGGACAGGCGGTACAGGGTGTCGAGCACCCCGCCATGGGCCACGAGGGCAATCTGCTGGCCCATGTGCTGCCGGGCCAGGGCGTCGACGGCATGGGCCACGCGTGCCTGCAGATCCTGCAGGGATTCCCCACTGGGCGGTGCAAAGGCCGGATCGCGTTTGCGCCAGCGCAGTGCAGCTTCGGGGTCGGAGACTTCGATGTCGGCAAAGCGCTGGCCTTCATAGCTGCCAAAGCAGCGTTCGCGCAGGCGTGTGTCGATGGTCAGCAGGGCGCCGTTGGTGTCCGCCAGGGCCTGCGCCGTGGCGAGCGCCCGCTGCAGATCGCTGCTGTAGATGTGGTGCAGCGGCTCGTCGGCCAGGGCGGCCGCCATCTGCAGGGCCTGCCTGCGGCCCGTGTCGTTGAGTGCGATGTCGGTGTGGCCCTGGATGCGGGCGCCGAGGTTCCAGTCGGTTTCGCCGTGGCGAATTGCAATGATCCGGGTGGCGTTCATATCGTCAGGGTTTCACTGCCGTTGGTGCGGCGTTGCCTGCAGGGGGTGCTCCCACGGTGGCGGTCACCTTGCGCACGCCAGGGGGCGGCTTGGGAAAGCCGTTGAGTGCGGAATCGAACAGGATGCGGTAGATCACCTTGTCGTCCACCCACACGTCTTCGTAGCGGGCCGAGGTTTCGTACACCACCTGCTGCGTCTGGAAATCGCGCAAGGTCAGCTGCACGGCGCGGTAGTGCAGCGAGGGGCCGGTGTCGCGCCACATCATGCCGCCGCGCCAGCCAAACCCGGCGCCCCAGCCAAAGCCGCCGTAGGGGCCATAGGGTGCATAGGGGCTGCCGGGCAGCAGCCAGCTGTCAGGAATGTAGCGCGCTTCGGCAGCAATCTGGGCCACCAGGGTGCCCTGGGCATCATCGCGCTGCAGGCCCACGCCTGCGAGCGAGGTTTGCGCCTGCTGCACCACGTTGTCAAAGGCGGCGCCCTGCGCCTGCTGCGATGGCAGCAGCTGGAGGCGGTAGGTGGGGGGCTGGGGCAACCCGGCCAGTGTGGAATAGCTCTGCACTTCGCTTTCCACGTTGCGCACGCTGGCGCAGCCGGTCAGCCACAGGGCCGAGAGCAGCAATGTGCAGGCAAGCACGCTGCGATGCAGGGTGCCGCTGCGGCCTCCTGGTAGGGACAAGTTCATATCGCCTCCTTCAAAACGCGAATGCGCCGGGCCCGGAGGGCGCAGCGCATGCGAAAGGACTGGTACAGGGCGCAGCATCTGTCCGTCCGGGGTGACCGTGGATGCTGCAAGGCCATGGTGTGTCAGCCCAGCTGGATCACCTGCACGCCGCCGGGCAGGCTGGGGGTTGCGGGCAACTCGTCATGGTCAAACGCCTTGTCGCCGTTTTCATCGGCCACGCCCGTGGGCTTGGCGTTCTGGAAGTCGTACAGCTTGGTGTCGGCCAGATGGGTGGGGATGACGTGCTGCAGCGCGCGGAACATGTTGTTCACGCGGCCGGGGTGCTTTTTGTCCCATTCGCGCAGCATGTCGCCGATCATCTGGCGCTGCAGGTTTTCCTGGCTGCCGCACAGGTTGCAGGGGATGATCGGGAAATCGCGGTACTGCGCCCAGCGCTCGGTGTCCTTCTCGGGCACATAGGCGAGCGGGCGGATCACCACGTGCTTGCCGTCGTCGCTCACGAGCTTGGGGGGCATGGCCTTCATGATGCCGCCGTGGAACATGTTGAGCATCAAGGTCTGCACGATATCGTCGCGGTGGTGGCCCAGGGCCACCTTGTTGCAGCCCAGCTGGTCGGCCACCTTGTACAGGATGGCGCGGCGCAGGCGCGAGCACAGGCCGCAGGTGGTCTTGCCCTCGGGCACCACGCGCTTGACGACGCTGTAGGTGTCCTGGTTCTCGATGTGGAAATCGACGCCCACGCTTTTCAGGTACTCGGGCAGCACATGCTCGGGAAATCCGGGCTGCTTCTGGTCGAGGTTGACGGCCACGATGTCGAACTTGATCGGTGCGCGGGCGCGCAGCTTCATCAGGATGTCGAGCAGGGTGTAGCTGTCCTTGCCGCCGGACATGCAGACCATCACCTTGTCGCCGTCCTCGATCATGTTGTAGTCGCCAATGGCGCGGGCCACTTCACGGCACAGGCGCTTTTCCAGCTTGTGGTTCTCGCGCTGGATCTTCAGGCGCTTTTCGTTCGAGACGGCATCGCCCGCCTGGCCTTCGGCCTGGTCGGCCTCGTCGTCAAAATTCCAGCCCTGGCTGGCGGCAGCTTGCAGTGGTGCGGTGTCAGTGGGTGCGTTCATGGGGTCACCATTGTCCGGTTTCGGTGCGGATTGCAACTTCGCAATCGTCAAAAATCTCCAGCTTGGCAATCTTGATGCGCACGCCGCGCACATTGGGCAGCAGCATCAGGCGCTGTGCCAGCTTGCCAATCAAGGTCTCCAGCAGGTTCACGTGCTCAGCCGTGCATTCGTCGATGATGATCTGGCGCACCTTGCGGTAGTCCAGCACATGCATGATGTCGTCGTCGCTGGGGGCCAGCGGCTGCTGGCCCAGGTTCAGCTCGGCATCGACCTGGATGGGCTGGGGCTCCACCTTTTCATGCGCGAGGATGCCCAGGTTGGCATCAAAGCGCAGGCCAGTCAGCGTCAGGGTTTGCAACCCGGTGTCAAATGTTGTCATAAAAGCAGACGTTGTGGCGTTGTTGCCGTCACATCATCGAAAAATCGCGGTCAAACCGCATCAGGTGCTGGCCGCCGTCCACCAGCAAGGTGGTGCCGGTGATCGACCGGTTCTCCAGCGCAAAGCGCACGGTGGCTGCCACATCGTCCGGGGTGGAGGAGCGGCCCAGCGGGCTCATGCGGTGCAGGGCCTCGAACTTGTCGTCCGTCAGGTAGTCGCTCGTCAGGGTCAGGCCCGGGGCCACGCCCACCACGCGCAGCAGCGGCGCGAGCGCTTGCGCGAGCAGGGTGCCTGCTGCCTCCAGCGCGGCCTTGCTGAGCGTGTAGCTGACAAAGTCGGGGTTCATGTTCCACAGTTTCTGGTCGAGCAGGTTCACCACCACGCCTTGCGCATCACCGCCACGCTGGGCGATGTGCTGGTGCAGCACCTGGGCCAGCACCAGCGGCGCGCCCGTGTTGCTGCGCATGTGGCGCTCCAGTGCGGCATAGCCAAAGTCTGCGGCGGTATCGTGCTCGAAGAGCGAGGCGCTGTTGACCACGGCATCGACCGGCCCGAGTTCATCCACCACCCGGGGCAGCAGCGCACGCACGGCCGATTCGTCCTCAAAATCTGCATCAAAATGGCCGCTGGTGCCCGATAGGGCTGCGCAGGCAGCTGCAGTTTCAATAGCGTCTGCCTTCGATCCCCGGTAGTGCACGGCCACCTGCCAGCCGTGGGCCGCCAGATCGAGCGCAATGGCCCGCCCCAGGCGCTTGGCAGCGCCGGTGACCAGTACGGTGCGTGGGGTCGAAGAAGGCAAAGACATGGCAGGCACTGTATGAACAGCGACAATACGGGGGTGAATACAGAACCCTCTAGTTTAACGATTGTGCTCGCCAAACGCGTGGCTGAGGCTATTGCCCAGGCTGGCGGCTGGCTGGCTTTTGATGAATTCATGCGCATGGCACTGTACGAGCCGGGCCTGGGCTACTACGCCAACACGCGCAGCAAATTCGGTGTGATGCCCGAGGAGGGCAGCGACTTTGTCACCGCGCCCGAGCTTTCGCCCGTGTTTGGCGAGCTGGTGGCCGCGCAGGTGCAGGATGCCTTTGCCCATACCCAGACGAGCGAGGTGTGGGAGTTTGGCGCAGGCACCGGTGCGCTGGCCGAGCAGATGTTGTCCGCCTTGGGCGATGCCTGCACGGGCTACACCATTGTCGATCTGTCGGGCAGCCTGCGCGCGCGCCAGCAGGAGCGGCTGGCCCGCTTCGGCGACAAGGTGCGCTGGGCCAGTGAGTTGCCTGCGCAACTGCAAGGCGTGGTGGTGGGCAACGAGGTGCTCGATGCCATGCCCGTCAAGCTGCTGCTGCGCCGCCAGGGCGTATGGCTGGAGCGGGGCGTGGTGGTGGCTGCGCAGGAGGGCGACGCCATCAGCTTCGGCTGGGCCGAGCGCCCCACCGCGCTGCGCCCGCCCGTGGAGCCCGATCTGCCCGCCGGTGCCGACTACCTCACCGAAATCCACCCCCAGGCCGAAGCCTTTGTCGCCACCCTGGGCGACCGCATGACGCGCGGCGCGGCCATCTTCATCGACTATGGCTTTGGCGAGAGCGAGTACTACCACCCGCAACGCCACATGGGCACCCTGGTCTGCCACCACCTGCACCAGGTGGACAGCGACCCACTCGCCTTGATCGGCCTCAAGGACCTCACGGCCCACGTCAACTTCACCGGCATTGCCGTGGCTGCGCAGGATGCGGGCTTTGACGTGCTGGGCTACACCAGCCAGGCGCATTTCCTCATCAACTGCGGGCTGGCCGCCAAGATGGAGAAGCTCGACGTCATCGCCCGCAGCAAGGCCGCCAAGCTGATGCTGGAGCACGAGATGGGCGAGTTCTTCAAGGCCATCATGCTGGCCAAGGGCGTGCCATTCTGGGACGCCGCAGGCTTTGTGCAGGGCGACCGGATGCACCGGCTCTGAGAACATCAACACGTTCCGAGCCCGGGCGGAGGGTGTTATCCCAATCTGCTGCAGTAGCGCCCCAGCGTGGTGGGCACAAAATCGGCGGACAGCATGGGCGCGGCCACGACGCCGCGCGCCACAAAGTTGCATTGTGCAGGCACCATGCCCAGCGGGCCTTGCAGCCAGTCGATGCGCTGGGGCCACTGCTGGTTGGCGGTTTGCGCCAGGCCTTCGGTGATGACCGGAGCCAGTTGCTGCAATGCCGATGCCAGCGGGTGCAGCCAGCGGCGGTCGTCCACCGTTAGCTGGCGCCCGGGTTGCAATTGCAGCCAGGCCTGTGCGACGCCGGCATCGAGCTGGCGGATCACCTGCGTGACGGCATGGTGCATGCCCAACTGGCGCAGCGCATGGGCTGCCGCCAGCATCGGGGCAGCCACCACCATGCCGCTTCTCGGATCGATCGGCCAACTGGGCTGGCCCCAGGAGAGGGTGATTTCCTCGGCACGCAGGCTGTTGAAGACAGGCGCGGCCAGATCGGAGTTGAGCCACATTGTCCAGCGGGCCTGCAAGGTGGCGTCGAGTGTGTTCCAGGCGGCCTCTGCAGCCAGACCCCAGGGCTGTACATAGCTTTGCTGAATGGCTGGCAGCAGATGGAACTGCCGGGCATCCTGGTCGATGCTGACCTGAAACAGGGTTTCCCATTCCATATCTGCCAGCCGCTGCTGTCCGAGGGCGCAACCCATGGTATGGGCTGCGCGCTGTACGTGCGTGGCCACCGTCCACCACAGCAGGGCCACCTGCGTGTTGTCGCCCAGGCTGCGCTGCATGGTCTTGAACCACGGATTGGCAAACAGGCGCTCCTGTGCGGCGCCCGCCTGTCCAGCCCCCATGCCCGCCCCTGCGGTCATCAATGCGCCCGCAGCCATCTGGCGCACGAACTGGCGTCGACTCTGGGTCGTCGATGGAAGCGGAGATGGGGTGAAATTCGTCATAACACACGCATTCTTGGTGGAATGAAATGCATTATGTCGTTATGAGTGGCAATTTTCTTATCTTTTTGACGAAAATTGGTAAGCATTCGCTGGCTGCCGGTGCAGAGCCCTGACATACGGCGCCGGAGCCGCACGCGGAGCAGGCGAGGCGGGCGTCTGGTGCCGTACAGAATGGCTCATTGCGCACCGGCAGCCTCCAGTATGGCGGCCCAACATGAAAGGGCGATGACGAGGCAGGCCGGGGTAGGGTCGTCTTCTGCAAAATTTGCATAAAGATAGCCATTTTTATTCGTTTTGCTTTTATGGAGCGGCTTCTACAGTGGCATCACCGCGATGGATTTGCCACCGCCCCCCTTGAGGAAGCCGCCATGTCTGCCCTGTTCGATGCCCTGACCGCTCACCCGTTCTCCTTCCGCCGTCCGGTGCCGGACTCGGCCCTGCGCCAGGCACCAGCGCGCGCTGCCGGTCCCGCGTTTGAAGTGCGCCCCATCAGCCAGCCCGATGGCGCCAGCAGCCGCCTGGGGGTGGAGGTGGTGGGGCTGGATCTGGCCCAGCCGCTTGGCAGCGACGATTTTGCCCGCCTGCACGAGGCGCACCTGCAGCACAGCGTGGTGGTGTACCGCAACCAGCGCATCACCCCGGCTGAGCACATTGCATTCAGCCGCCGCTTTGGCCCGCTGCAGCGCCATGTGCTGCGCAATTTCAAGCTCGATGCGCATGACGAGATTCTGGTCGTCTCCAACATCATCGAAGGGGGCCAGCCCACGGGCCTGGGGGATGCGGGGGCGTACTGGCACTCCGATCTGTCGTACAAGCCCAAGCCGGCCTTGGGCTCGCTCCTGCACGCGCAGGAGCTGCCAGAGGTGGGCGGCGATACCTTGTTTGCCGACCAGGTGGCGGCCTATGATGCGCTGCCGTATACGCTCAAGCAGCAACTGACGGGGCTGCTCGCCGAGCACAGCTATCTGCTCAAGTACGAAGAGCTGCGTGCGCGCAACCCGTTCCGCCCCAAACTCAGCGACGAGCAGGTGGCCGAGGTCAAGCCTGCCATTCATCCGGTGGTGCGCACGCACCCCGAAACCGGTCGCAAGGCGCTTTTTGTCAGCGAGCACTTCACCACTCGCATCGTCGGGCTGCCGCAGGCCCGGTCCGACGCGCTGCTGGCCGAGCTGTTTGCGCACAGCACGCAGCCGCAGTTTGTGTACCGCCACCACTGGCAGCCGCACGATCTGCTGTTCTGGGACAACCGCGCCGTGCTGCACCTGGCCACCGGCGTGCCCGAAGGGCAGCGCCGCAAGCTCTACCGCACCACCATCGAAGGCGATGTGCCGGTATGAATCATTTGAATGAAAACCACCTGTCTCGCCCATCCAGAAAGTGCGGACAGCTCCTGTTTTTGATGTCGTTGTGCATGGCTGCCGCGTATTGATCCCAGACGGAAAGCGCGGCCATTGCGGCCCATCAACGGCTTTCACCTCCTGCCTCTTCGCGGCGATTGACGCCCTGCCCCCGGCACGCGCCTCCACGCACTTCGCAAGGTGCGCCTGCCGGGGCCATTCACCCCTCGCATCGTTTTTAAGCCATGAAATTCAACAACCAATGGGCGCCTACTGCCCGCCAACCCCAGCAAGCACATTCAAAAACCATAGCGACCGGCGCGCAGCTATCTCCGGCCGCCAGTCGCCGCCGTGCCCTGCGCGGTGCCCGCAAGAACGCGGCCGCCGTGCTGGCCGCCACGGCCCTGCTGTGGGGGCTGGGCACCGGTGTGGCACAGGCGGCTGAAGGCCAGCTGCGCATTGCCCAGCAGTACGGCATCGTCTACCTGCTGCTCAATGTGGCGCAGGATCAGCAACTGATCGAGAAGCACGGCAAGGCCCAGGGCGTGGACATCAAGGTCAACTACCTGCAGTTCTCGGGCGGGCCGGCGGTCAACGACGCGCTGCTGTCCGGCAACGTCGATATTGCGGGGGCAGGGGTTGCGCCGCTCTTCACGCTGTGGGATCGCACTAAGGGCAGGCAGAACGTCAAGGGCGTGGCCTCGCTGGGCAACTTTCCGTATTACCTGGTCAGCAACAACCCCGCCGTCAAGACGATTGCCGATTTCACCGACCAGGACCGCATTGCCACACCGGCGGTCGGCGTCTCGGTGCAGTCGCGCGTGCTGCAGTACGCATCGGCCAAGCTGTGGGGCGACAAGGAATACCAGCGGCTCGACAAGCTGCAGGTGGCCCTGCCGCACCCGGATGCGGCGGCTGCCATCATCAAGGGCGGCACCGAGATCAGCGCGCACTTTGGCAACCCGCCCTTCCAGGAGCTGGAGCTGGCGGGCAACCCCAACGCCCGCATCGTACTGAACAGCTACGACGTGCTGGGCGGCCCCGCCTCGTCCACGGTGCTGTACGCGACCGAGAAGTTCCGCCAGGAGAGCCCCAAGACCTACCGCGCCTTTGTCGATGCGCTCGATGAATCGGCCCAGTTCATCAAGGCCAACCCCGACAAGGCGGCCGACATCTTCTTGAAGAGCGGTGGCGGCGGCAAGGTGGACAAGGCCCTGGTGCTGCAGATTCTGAAGAATCCGCTGGTGCAGTTCACCATCCAGCCGCAGAACACGGTGGGCCTGGGCCAGTTTCTGTACAAGGTCGGCGTCATCAAGACCCGGCCGGAAGCCGCCAAGGATTACTTCTTTGACGACCCACGCATTGCCGGAGGGAGCTGATATGTGGCGAAACTTTGCTTTTGGAAATCTGGGTGGTCTGGGGCGTGATGCAGGCGGGCAGGACAGCGATGTGGCCGTGGGAGCCTCTGCCTGGCTGCGCAGCGCGGCCGAGCCTTTTGCCAGCCAAGCAGAGGCGGAGCTGGCGGGCCGCCTCTCGGCTTCTGCACAAACTTATCCACAAGCGGGCTCGGAGCTGCGGCGCAGTGAAGCCCTGCTGGAGGTGGACCGGGTCAGCATCGACTACGCCACCCGCGAGCGCGTGGTGCGGGCCACGCACCAGGTGAGTTTTGGCGTGCACGGGGCCGACCGTTTTGTGCTGCTGGGCGCCTCGGGCTGCGGCAAATCCACCCTGCTCAAGGCCATGGCGGGGTTTGTGCCGGTGAGCGAGGGCGCCATTCGCCTGGGCGGTGCACCGGTGCATGGCCCGGGGCCGGACCGGGTGATGGTGTTTCAGGAATTTGACCAGCTGCCGCCGTGGAAGACCGTGCGCGAGAACGTGATGTTTCCGCTGCTCGCCTCGCGCCGCGCCAGCCGGAAGGAAGCCCGCGAGCGCGCCGACTGGTACCTGGACAAGGTGGGCCTGACCCGCTTTGCCGATGTGCACCCGCACCAGCTCTCTGGCGGCATGAAGCAGCGCGTGGCCATTGCGCGCGCGCTGGCCATGCACCCGCAGGTGCTGCTGATGGACGAGCCCTTTGCCGCGCTCGACGCGCTGACGCGCCGCCGCATGCAGGAGGAGCTGCTGGCGCTGTGGGACGAGCTGCGCTTTACCCTGGTGTTCGTCACCCACTCGATCGAAGAGGCGCTGGTGGTGGGCAACCGCATTGCCATCCTCTCGCCGCACCCCGGTCGCCTGCGCGCCGAGATCAACGCCCACAGCTTTGATCTGGCCAGCAGCGGGAGCGCCGCCTTCCAGGCCGCACACCAGCGCATTCACCGCCTGTTGTTTGAAGAAGAGCTTGCTTTAGATATTGATGATGAGGCGCGCGCCAGTCATGTGGCAGCGGCCCAAAACATCGCAAATGTTCCAGATGGCGGCCTGCGCCGCGCGGCATGAAAGGACTCCCATGACATCCGTCACGATTGCCGCAATCGCCCCTGCCGGTGGCGCGCCTTCTTCCGCATCCGGCAGCGGCCCACAGCAGCCGCCCATCCGGCCCGAAGCCGAACATGCGCTGCCTGCTGCACCCGCCGACATCCAGGCGCGCGCACTGCCACTGGCCACACGGCTGCTGCAGCACCCGCTGCTGCGCAAGGCCATCATCCTGGCCGTGCTGGCGCTGGTATGGGAGGTAGCTGCCCGCTGGCAGGACAATGACCTGCTGCTGCCCACCTTCACCCAGACCGCCGCCACCCTGGTGCGCGACCTGGCCAATGGCGAGCTGCTGGCCAAGGCGGCGGTGTCGCTCGGCATTCTGGTGCAGGGCTATCTGCTGGGTGTGGCGGGGGCGCTGCTGCTCACGGTGCTGGCCGTCTCCAGCCAGTGGGGGCGCGATCTGCTCACCACCCTGACCAGCATGTTCAACCCGTTGCCCGCCATTGCCCTGCTGCCGCTGGCGCTGCTGTGGTTCGGCCTGGGGCAGGGCAGCCTGCTGGTGGTGCTGGTGCATTCGGTGCTGTGGCCGCTGGCGCTGGCCACGTATGCGGGCTTTCAGGCCGTGCCCGACACCCTGCGCATGGCGGGCCGCAACTATGGCCTGCGGGGTGTGCGCTATGTGCTGCAGATCCTGGTGCCTGCGGCGCTGCCGTCCATCCTGTCGGGGCTCAAGATTGGCTGGGCGTTTGCCTGGCGCACCCTGATCGCGGCGGAGCTGGTGTTCGGCGCCTCGTCGGGCAAGGGGGGCCTGGGCTGGTACATCTTCCAAAGCCGCAACGAGCTTTACACCGACCAGGTGTTCGCCGGGCTGGCGCTGGTGATCATCATCGGCCTCCTGGTGGAGACCTTGGGCTTTCACCAGCTGGAGCGGGTCACCGTCAGGCGCTGGGGCGTGCAGCGGTAGAACAATTATCGGGTGGTGGATTCGCGGACAACGGTTGCTTGAGTATCTTGTGTTACTTCAGCACCTTGTCCGCTTTTTTGCACTTTTCCGAATGACCGCCTCCGCGATGCCTTCCTGCCTGTTCCCCAACGCCACAGTCTTCACCGGGCGCGGGAAACCGAGTTTGCCTCCGCCTTGACCGTCAGAGGGCAAGACCGTGGTGGCGGGCTTCATCGACATGCACCTCGTTTGAAATGGCAGAAGAGTGCAGTGGGAAACCTGTTGTGATTTCTCGCTACTTTGAGCGCATTGCTGGTCTGTGAAGAGAGGAAAACAAAACGCAAGAAATTGAAAACCAAATCTCGGCACTGATTAGCATCAAGAAAAGACTGAGTGGCCTCTTTGAAAATCTCATAAGTGAAGATGAGTTTGAAAAGAGACCCATGTCAAATTTATTGAATCGAGAAACAATGAAAGCGTCTGACGTGATTCGTGCGATGGAGCAGGCCATCAAAAATTACGGTGACCTCCCTGTGTATTTCACGGATGGATATTTCCGTTACGGCCTCAATTGCCATACAGAGAGTGCGCCGAACTTCGATACTCCAAAGGCGATGATTGTTCGGGCCTTTGGTTTATTGAATGGAAGTGACGGATCCAGCAATCCATCCAACTAGAAGCTGGAGCAAG
The DNA here is from genome assembly GCF_040396735.1 of Comamonas odontotermitis. Lineage (GTDB taxonomy): Bacteria > Pseudomonadota > Gammaproteobacteria > Burkholderiales > Burkholderiaceae_C > Comamonas > Comamonas odontotermitis_C. The sequence continues at coordinate 69,382 of NZ_JBEBNZ010000005.1, read as the reverse complement.
TCTATCCATCGGTAATTTCCGAAGCATGCTGAGTCGCGTGTTGCGCTATGCAGCGTTCTGTGTGCGAGTAGTCGTTTGACAAAATTCATTGGAACTTTTTGTTGCCCGTGTCGAACCAGTGCACGGCGCGCTCTCGCGTGGCAGGCCTCCATTGGCAGGCAGATGTGATGGCACTATTTGCCAATATTTTTATTAATGTTCTTAATCCATCAAATTCTTCAATAAATTATTTTTGTCATATTGAAGCAGACGTGATCATCGGCATTTGCCACAAGCTTGAGAGGGTACGATTTCCCTGTCTTGCTCGAGCTGCTGTGTTTCTTCTGATTGCGAATATGAACGCCCAGGCTGTTGGTTGGTTCATGGGACGTCGCTGTAGAGCCGCTACACAACCCTTGATACGTCGTTGCTTCGTCGGGGGCGCCTCGTCTCAACCGCAAATCCGCGATTTGCTGGGTTGTGTTAGCGGCTCTCAAGGCTGCGAAAGCTCTACACTGGCTGCCATGTTCCGCTGGCTGATCGTCGTCTTTCTTGCGCTGTTGCTGCTCAACGGCTTTTCTGCACTGCTGCGCAAGATCGGCCTTGGGCGCCTGCCGGGCGATTTCGAGATCACGGTCTTCGGCCGAAAGATCTGGCTGCCGATTGCCACCACCGTGCTGCTGAGCATGTTGGCGGCGGGGATTGCGCGTTATCTGTAAAGCTGGCCCTGCGCTGCAAAACTGTCATAGATGTAACGCAACCAGTCCTCTCGTGCGACCACAGGCGCCTTGATATCGCACGAATATGCGGGAAAGTTTGTAAACAAATTGTCATCGTACCTTCATACACTGGGGCGATGTCATCCATTGAGTTAACGCAGGTTGCCAAGTCCTGGGGCAACACCACGGCCTTGCATTCCGTGGATCTGAAGATCGCGCCGGGCAGTTTCTGTGTGCTGCTGGGGCCGTCGGGCTGCGGCAAATCCACCACCTTGCGCATCATTGCGGGGCTCGAAAGTGCCACGTCCGGCAAAGTGTTGATCGGGGGCAAGGACGTCACCCATCTGCCCCCTGCGCAGCGCGGCATTGCCATGGTCTTCCAGAACTATGCGCTGTTCCCCCATCTGAGCGTGGCCGAGAACATCGGCTTTGGCCTGTCGGTGCGCAAGGTGCCCAAGGCAGAGGCCGACAAGCGCCTCAAGGACGCGGCCGATCTGCTGGGCCTGTCGCACCTGCTGGACCGCAGGCCGGGCCAGCTCTCGGGGGGCCAGCAGCAGCGCGTGGCGCTTGGGCGCGCGCTGGTGGCGCAGGCCCATGTGTGCCTGATGGACGAGCCGCTCTCCAACCTGGATGCACAGCTGCGCCAGGAGATGCGCGCCGAGCTGCGCGAACTGCAGCAGCGCCTGGGCCTGACCGTGGTCTATGTGACGCACGACCAGGCCGAAGCCATGAGCATGGCCGACCAGGTGGTGCTGCTGCACCAGGGCCGGGTGGAGCAATGCGCCGCGCCGCGCGACATGTATGCGCGGCCCGCCACCACGTTCGCGGCGCGCTTCATTGGCACGCCTGCCATGAACCTGCTCAAGCTCGACGACTGCGCCATTGCCGGCAGCGATGTGCGCCTGGCCGCGCCGCTGGGCGCTGCCTGGCTGGGCCTGCGGCCCGAAGCCGTTGCGCTGGGCCAGGGCGGCGTGAACGCACAGCTTGCCGGGCAGGAATACCTGGGCGCCGATGTGGTGCTGCGCTGCGCCATCGGCAGCGAGCAGATCACCGTGCGCGCCCCCGGCCAGCACCACACCAGTACCGGCCAGGCCATGCCATTGGCCTGGCAGGTGGAGGACATGCATTTTTTTGACGCCGAAGGTCGGCGCATGCAGTGAGGCCACCCAGCTTCCGGTTCCCTTTTTCTGACCCTTTTGGTCTTTCGCCCTTTGCTTTTTTGCCGATAACAGGAGTGATCCCGTGCAACGCCATACCTTCTTGAAAACCATTTTCGCCACCAGCGCCGCCATGCTGGGCCTGACCGCCACGGTCGTCCATGCTGCCGATCCGCTGGAAGTGCCGTTCTACTATCCGGTGGCTGTGGGCGGCCCGATCACCAAGGTGATCGACGGCTATGCAGCGGATTTCAACAAGGCGCACCCCCAGTACAAGATCACGCCGATCTATGCGGGCACCTACCAGGAAACCATCGTCAAGGCGCTCACGGCCAACAAATCGGGCAAGGCGCCAGCCACCTCGGTGCTGCTGTCCACCGATATGTTCACGCTGATCGACGAAGACGCCATTGCGCCGATTGACGATTTTGTGAAGACCGATGCCGACAAGGCCTGGCTCAAGGGCTTCTACCCGGCCTTCATGGCCAACAGCCAGACCGGCGGCAAGACCTGGGGCGTGCCCTTCCAGCGCTCGACGGTGGTGATGTACTACAACAAGGACGCCTTCAAGGAAGCGGGCCTGGATCCGAACAAGGCCCCCGCCACCTGGAAGGAGCTGAACGAGGCTGCCAAGAAGCTCACCAAGAAGGATGCCAACGGCAACGTCACGCAGTACGGCATCCAGATTCCATCCACCGGCTTTGCCTACTGGATGCTGCAGACCCTGACCACCCCCAACGACGTGCTGCTGGCCAACGAGGCGGGCACCAAGGTCACCTTCGACAATCCCAAGGTCATCGAGGCACTGGAGTTCTGGGTCAACCTGACCAAGGAAGGCGTGCATCCCAAGGGCGTGGTCGAGTGGGGCACCACCCCCAAGGACTTCATGGAAAAGAAGGCCGCCATCATCATCACCACCACCGGCAACCTGACCAACCTGAAGGCCAACGCCAAGTTCGATTTCGGCGTGGGCCAGATCGCAGGCAATGTGCGCAAGGGCGGCTCGCCCACCGGCGGCGGCAATTTCTACATCTTCAAGAAGGCGCCCAAGGAGCAGCAGCAGGCCGCGTTCGAATTTGCCAAGTGGGTGACCCAGCCCGAGCGCGCCGCGCAGTGGAGCATGGACAGCGGCTACGTGGCCGTGTCGCCTGCCGCGTACGACACGCCAGCCCTCAAGAAGTACGGCCAGGAGTTTCCGCAGGCGCTGGTGGCGCGCGACCAGCTGCCCGTGTCGGTGGCCGAGTTCTCGACGCATGACAACCAGCGCGTGACCAAGGCGCTGAACGACGCCGTGCAGGCTGCGCTCAATGGCACCAAGACTTCGGCGCAGGCCATGAAGGATGCGCAGAAAGAAGCGGATCGCATCCTGCGCAGCTACCAGTGATGACCGCGGGGCGTGCATGCAGGCCCTGGTGCGGCATTGCCGCCCCAGCGTTTGTGTGCATGCCCGTGCGGTGCGATAGCTTCACCACGTAGAAAAAGAAATCGATTGGAATGAGTGCATCTTCCTCCTCCGCCGCCGGCTCGGGCCAGCGCAGCATCCACGCCTGGCTGCTGCTTTTGCCTGCGCTGGTGCTGCTGGTCACCTTCACCCACTGGCCAGCGGTGGCTACCTTCATCGACAGCTTCCATTCCACCCCCAAAGGCGCGCGCGCTGCCGTATGGGTGGGGTTGGAAAACTATGAAACCATGGTCGATGACCCGGTGTTCTGGCAGGCGGTGCGCAACAACCTGTGGTTTGCGGCGGCCACCATTCCGGCGTCCATCGGCCTGGCGCTTTTGATGGCGGTGTGGGTGAACGAGCGCATCGCGGGCCGCACCTTCATCCGCATGGCGTATTTCACGCCCACGGTGCTGCCGATGATTGCGGTGGCCAATATCTGGCTGTTCTTCTACACGCCGCAGTACGGCCTGCTGGAGCAGGTCACCGGCGCGCTGGGCCTGCCGTCGCACAACTGGCTGGGCAGCCCGTCCACGGCGCTGGGCGCGGTCACCCTGGTGGCGGTGTGGAAGGAAGCGGGCTTCTTCATGATCTTCTACCTGGCCGCGCTGCAGACGCTCAACCCGAGCCTGAAGGAGGCGGCCGCCATTGAAGGCGCATCGCGCTGGTACTTCTTCCGCCGCGTGCAGTGGCCGCTGCTGATGCCGACCACCTTGTTCGTGCTGGTCAACGCGGTCATCAACGCCTTCCGGCTGGTGGACCACGTCTTCATCCTGACGCGCGGCGGCCCGGACAACGCCACCACCTTGCTGCTCTACCACCTGTACGAGGTGGGTTTCAAGTTCTGGGATACCGCGTACGCGGCGGCAATCACCGTGGTTCTGGTCGTGGTGCTGGCGAGTGTGGCGCTGTTCCAGTTTTTCGTACTCGACAAAAAGGTGCATTACAAATGAACGCCGCACCTGCCGTGATCTACCGCCATACCTGGTTCGACACTCTGGCTGCCTGGCTGCTGGCCCTGCTGTGGATACTGCCGCTCGCCTATGCGTTCTGGACGGCCTTCCACCCCAGCGATTACGCCATCCGGTTCGACCTGACCGCCCCCTGGACCCTGCAGAACTTCCGCAATGCCTGGGAAGCGGCGCCCTTTGCGCGCTACTTTCTGAACACCACCTTGCTCGTCGCCATCATCCTGGCCGCGCAACTGGTGCTCTCCACCCTGGCAGCGTTCGCCTTTGCGCGCTACCAGTTCCGCGGCAAGAACATTGCCTTTGCACTGGTGCTGGTGCAGCTGATGATCATGCCCGACATCCTGCTGGTGGAGAACTACCAGACCATGGCCCGCCTGGGTCTCGTCGATACGCTGCTTGCCATCGGCCTGCCGTACTTTGCGTCGGCCTTTGCCATCTTTTTGCTGCGCCAGACCTTCATGGGCATCCCCAAGGAACTGGACGAGGCCGCGCGCGTGGAAGGTGCAAGCACCCTGCAGATTCTGTGGCGGGTGTACGTGCCGCTGGCCAAGCCGGTGTACACGGCGTTTGCACTGGTGTCCGTCAGCTTTCACTGGAACAACTTTCTCTGGCCGCTGATCATCACCAACAGCGTGGAGTCGCGCCCACTGACCGTGGGCCTGCAGGTGTTCTCCAGCGTGGAGCAGGGGGTGGACTGGTCCACCATCACCGCCGCCACCTTGATGACTTCGGCGCCGCTTCTGGTGGGGTTCATCCTGTTCCAGCGGCAGTTTGTGCAAAGCTTCATGCGCGCAGGCATCAAATAGCCGGTTACAGTCAGCGCATCTTTCTGGGAGCAACCCATGTCCGGACCTGCAGCAGCTGGCGTGCTGATCTACGCCAAGAACCTTGACCTGTTGGCGCAGTTCTATGCGCAAATCCTCGGTATGCGCGAGCTGCACCGCAGGGATGAGATCGTGGTGCTGCAATCGGCGCACCTGCAGCTGTTGATCCACGCCATTCCTGCGGCGATTGCCGAGCATGTGCATGTGTCCACACCGCCCGCCAAGCGCGACAATGTGGCGCTGAAGTTTTTCGCCACCGTGGATTCCATGGCAGCAGCCCGCGCCTTGGCCGCGCAGCTGGGCGGCCAGGTGTTTGACGACGAATGGCAGGGCCCCGGCTTCGTGGCTTGCAACGCCATGGACTGCGAAGGCAATGTGTTTCAGCTGCGCGCACCTGCCGACCCCGTGTAGTGCGGTTGCTTACCCCTGTTTTTATAGCATTTGGCGCTTGATGGATGGGCGTCTGATCTTCATTCGACGAGGTATTGGAGCGCATGCAGATACTGACCTGGAACGTGCAATGGTGCTGCGGGCTCGATGGCGTTGCCGAACCGGCGCGCATCGTCCGCCATGCGCAGGGCATGGGCGATATCGACGTGTTGTGCCTGCAGGAGGTGGCAGTGGGCCACCAGGCCTTGGCAGGCGGCCCGGGCGACCAGGTGGCCCAGATCCAGGCTTTGCTGCCCGGCTGGCAGCTGTTTTTTGCAGCAACCACCGATGGTTTTGATGCGCAGGGCCAGCGCCGCAGCTTTGGCAACCTGGTGGCCACGCGCCTGGCGGTGGCCGAGGTGGCCCACCACCGGCTGCCCTGGCTGGCGGAAGCGGGCGTGGTGAGCATGCCGCGCGGCTGCCTGGTGGTGACGGTGCGCGACCCGCACCTGGGCCTGGTGCGGGTGATGACGACGCACCTCGAATACCACAGCGCCACGCAGCGCATGGCACAGGTGCGGGCGCTGCAAGGCATACACGCCGAGGCACTGGCGCAGTGCGGCGCGCCGCCCGGCAGTGCGCCTGCTGCTACACCCTACACCACACCGGTGCACACACCGCACGCCGTACTGTGCGGTGATTTCAACATGGGCCCGCTTGATGCCGAATATGCGGCCCTGGTAGCGCCTGGGGCGGCCCCCCTGCACAACAGCTGGCAGGTGCTGCAGGGCGATGTGCCGCAGCCTGCCACCTTCTGCGTGTTTGACCGCACCTGGGGCCCGGCGCCGGTGGCCTGCGATTTTGCGCTGGTCAGCGACAGCCTGCGCAGCCATGTGCAGGGCTGGCGCAGCGACGGCGCCACGCAACTCTCTGACCACCAGCCAGTGCTGCTGACCCTGGCCTGACGCGGCGCGGCCTGACGCGGCCCGGCCTGACGTGGCGCGGCTTGACGCGGCCCGGCTTGAAAATACGGCAATCGCCTTCAGTTGCAAGGGTGCAGCCTGCCCGTACGATGCAGGCCAAGGAGAACAGCCGATGCCTGAAGACAGCCTGCACATTGTGTGCCCCCATTGCCATACCACCAACCGCGTCAAGCGTGAGCAGTTGAGCGCGCATCCCGATTGCGGCAGTTGCCACCAGCCGCTGTTCACCGGCGAGCCGGTGCAGCTCGATGCAGAAAGCTTTGCCAGGCAGGTGGGGCGCAACCAGATTCCGGTCGTGGTGGATTTCTGGGCGCCCTGGTGCGGGCCTTGCCGCCAGATGGCGCCCGGTTTTGCCCAGGCCGCCAAGCAGCTGGAGCCGCAGGTGCGCTTTGCCAAGCTCGATACCGAAGCCTATCCGCATGTGGCCCAGCCCTTCAATATCCGCAGCATTCCGACCATGGTGGTGTTCCAGGGCGGCCAGGAGGTGCAGCGCATTTCGGGCGCCCTGCCGCCAGGCGATATCGTGCGCTGGGTGCAGTCGGTGATCTGACGCGCTTTCGCCGATGCAAAGGAAAAAGGGCCATCCGTAGATGGCCCTTTTGGTGCTCCAGCGCGGCTGGCGGAGCGTGGGATTACAGCTTGATGCCTTGTGGCGCGCCGGTCAGGTAGCCAACGGCAGCACCAAACTTGTTCTTGTAGTTGGCCTTGATCAGCGGATCGAGCTTTTCCTTGACCACGTTGTGGATGGCGCCCCAGTCACCGGCGTGCTGGAAGTTGCTCATGATGTAGGTCCAGCCGTTGATCTCGTCCACCGCATGCAGGCCGGTGGACTCACCGCCCGCAGGGATCGACATGATGCGCGAGAGCTGCTTGGTGTCGACGTTGTAGGCCCACAGGAAGTTGTTCACGTGCTGGCCGCTGTCTTCACCGATGAAGAGGGTGCGCATCTTCTCCGAGAACTTGAGGTTGTCGGGGTTGCAGATCTTGTTGGGGTTGCCGGTGTTGCCCAGCGCGTCGGCGGCAATGTCTTCGCCCGCCAGCAGGGCCTTGGTGTCGATGGGCATCCACTCGCTGTCGATGGCGGCGCCGCTGGTGTCCTTCTGGCCGCCGCGCAGGTTCAGCGCCATCACGGCACCTGCCTTCAAGGTCTTGGGGATGGAGACGCCGTTGCCTGGCACGTTGGCGGCATCACCTGCCACCATGGATTTTTCGCAGTTCTGCAGTGCAGAGTAGGCGATCTTGTCCTTGGCGTTGACGGTGGTGCCTTCCATCTTGGTGAAGCCCATGCTGGCGCCCTTGTAGGCGGCGTAGCGGTGGGTTTCGAGGAAGGCGGCGGCCTTGTCCATGCCGGGGTTGATCTTGATCCACTCGGTCTTGCCGTTGGCAACGATCTTGGTGAAGCTGGCGTCTTGCGGGTCCTTGCTCGCCACGGACATGATGTCGGTGGGCTTGAGCGTGTTCGCCAGGTTCTCGATTTCGGCGCTGGTGGCCGAGCCGAGCTTGATCCAGGTGAGGCCTGCAGCGCTGCCGGTGGCGGGGTCGATGGAGAAGCCCGCGCCCACCTGGGCCGCGTACAGCGAGCCGGAGGACAGGTCCTTGGCCTTGTCGGCCACGAACACGAAGTAGGCACTGTTGGTGGCGTCGTCGCCCATCAGTGCGGTGCGCGCGTCGGGCATCACCTGCACCAGCTCGTGCGAGATGCGGCCCATGCAGAAATGCTTCTTGATCGACGCGGTGCCGTCCTTGTTCACCGTCACTTCCGGCATGTGGCCGTAGTGGTAGGGGTTGGCCTTGGTTTCATCGCCGTACAGGTTCTTGCTGTAGGCCTTGAACTGGGCGTTGCTGGCCGCTGTGAACGCATCGGGCTCGTACTCTTCGCTGGACAGGTGGGTGCCCCATGGCGACAGGCTCGCGCCGCAGGTAATCCACAGGCCATGTACCTTGGAGGTGTCCACGTTGTGGTACTTCACCAGACTCAGCTTGCCGCTGTCCTGGTCCTGGTCGAGCGTCAGCACGGCGATGGGCGAAGGCAGCTTGCCGTACATGTCGGTCTTGCCATCCTGCGCCCAGGTGGTGTATTCGAACTGCACCACGGCAAACACGGGCTTGCCCTTGACGCCGTCAACCTTGGCATCGGGCACGGTCAGCAGGGAGGTGCCGTCCGGCGAGTCGGAGAAGAACTGGCGCTCGCTGCCGGCCACCGTGGTGTCGGTGATGGGCTTGTTGTTGATGTCCACATAGCCACCCGCCAGGATCTTGCCACCCTTGCCATCGGAGACCATGTCACCGGTCACGAAGAAGGGCTGGTAGGCCAGCTTGACTTCGCGGGTGCTGTTGTCGGCGTAGAGGATGCTCATTGCCGCGTTGGTGGTGGTGGTGGCCATGGCGGCGGGCACCGCCAGGGTGGGCGCTGCCATGCTGACGAAGCTGACCGACTTGAAGGGCGCGGAGGGCGTGTCGTCATCGCCACCGCCGCCGCAGGCGGTCAGCAGGCCAGCCGCCGACAGCGAGCCGGAGAGCGGCAGCAGGGGCGCACCGCCCAATAGTTGCAAGAGACGACGACGCGATGTCAACACTGCGCTCATAACGGTAACTCCGTGGGATTTGTGGTGTATTGGAAAGTCCACAGAGGCCCCAACAAGCGGGGCGAAGTACTCTGTGGCGCGCACCGAGTATCCGACCGCAAAATGGCAGCTTCATGACAGTTGCATAACGATTTGATGACGGTGGGGGAGTGCCGTCTGGCGCAGGAATGGCGCCCTTTGGCGGGGCATTGGTGGTGCGTTGGCGCGACGCTTGTGCGCGCAAATCCGAAGGCGCGCGGGCGTCTTTTCAGGCCCCAAGCGGGTGGTGGCGCTGGAACCAGAAATACTGCCCCCATTGCGGACATCCGTGTGTAGGACAGGTGGACTGGTCAAAGCTGGTGTAAGGTGCTACAACCAAGTCACGATAACGAATGCCTAGGGAGGCTCTGCAAAACCCTCTCCCAATGAGATGGATGCGGATCGCCCGAGACCGTGGCCAGACCACGGCAGGGAGTTTTGCAGAGGGTCCCTAGCAACTTTGCGGCATGGTCAGCCCCTTTGGTGCCGCCACGGAGGTCGTATGGATGTCATCAGCAACTCTGCCGCCCGCTACGTGCGCCTGCGCGAAGAGGAAATGTCGCTCGACGAGTTTCTTGTTCTGTGCCAGCGCGACCCGATGGTCTACGAAGGGGCTGCGCACCGCATGCTGGCCGCCATCGGCGAGCCGGAGATGATAGATACCCGCAATGATCCGCACCTCTCGCGCCTGTTCGCCAACAAGGTGATCCGCCGCTACCCCGCATTTGCGGAGTTCTATGGCATGGAAGACTCCATCGAGCAGGTGGTGAGCTTCTTCCGCCACGCCGCGCAGGGCCTGGAAGAGCGCAAGCAGATTCTTTACCTGCTGGGCCCTGTGGGGGGCGGCAAGAGTTCCATCGCCGAGCGCCTGAAGTACCTGATGCAGAAGGTGCCGTTCTACGCGCTCAAGGGCTCGCCCGTGAACGAATCGCCGCTTGGCCTGTTCGATCCGATGGAGGATGGCCCGGTGCTTGAGGAGCAGTTTGGCATTCCACGCCGCTGCCTGAGCCACGTACTCTCTCCCTGGGCCGTCAAGCGCCTGGAGGAATACGGTGGCGATATCCGCCAGTTCCGGGTCGTCAAGCGCTACCCCAGCATCTCCCGGCAGGTGGCCATTGCCAAGACCGAGCCGGGCGACGAGAACAACCAGGATATATCGAGCCTCGTGGGCAAGGTCGACATCCGCAAGCTCGAGAACTTTGCCCAGGACGACACCGACGCCTACAGCTACTCGGGGGGCCTGTGCCTGGCCAACCAGGGCCTGCTGGAGTTCGTGGAAATGTTCAAGGCCCCCATCAAGGTGCTGCACCCGCTGCTCACGGCCACCCAGGAGAGCAACTACAAGGGAACGGAGGGCTTTGGCGCCATTCCCTTTGACGGCCTGGTGCTGGCCCACAGCAACGAGAGCGAATGGAAGGCCTTCCGCAACAACCGCAACAACGAGGCGTTTCTTGACCGGGTCTACATCGTCAAGGTGCCGTATTGCCTGCGCGTGTCGGAGGAAGTGCGCATCTACGAAAAGCTCATCCGCGAATCCTCGCTGGCCAGCGCCGTCTGCGCGCCCGGCACGCTCAAGATGATGGCGCAGTTTGCGGTGCTCACGCGCCTGAAGGAGCCCGAGAACTCCAGCATCTTCAGCAAGATGCAGGTCTACGACGGCGAAAGCCTCAAGGACACCGACCCGCGCGCCAAGAGCTACCAGGAATACCGCGACTACGCCGGGGTGGACGAGGGCATGTCGGGCATCTCCACACGCTTTGCCTTCAAGATCCTGTCCAAGGTGTTCAATTACGACAGCACCGAGGTGGCGGCCAACCCGGTGCACCTGATGTATGTGCTGGAGCAGCAGATCGAGCGCGAGCAGTTCCCTGCCGAGCTGGAGACCCAGTACACCAGCTACATCAAGGAGTACCTGTCGCCGCACTATGCCGAGTTCATCGGCAAGGAAATCCAGACCGCCTATCTGGAGAGCTACAGCGAGTACGGCCAGAACATCTTTGACCGCTACGTCACCTACGCCGACTACTGGATCCAGGACAGCGAGTACCGCGACACCGACACCGGCGAGGTGTTCGACCGCAATGCGCTCAATGCCGAGCTGGAGAAGGTGGAAAAACCCGCCGGCATCGCCAATGCGAAGGATTTCCGCAATGAGATCGTCAACTTCGTGCTGCGCGCGCGTGCCAACAACCAGGGCAAGAACCCGAGCTGGACCAGCTACGAAAAGCTGCGCCTGGTGATCGAGAAGAAGATGTTCTCCAACACCGAAGAGCTGCTGCCCGTCATCAGCTTCAACGCCAAGGCCAGTGCCGAGGATGCGCGCAAGCACGAAGACTTTGTCACCCGCATGGAAGCCAAAGGCTACACGCCCAAGCAGGTGCGCCTGCTGTGCGAGTGGTACCTGCGCGTGCGCAAGAGCAGCTGAGGCAGCGGGAACGGCGCGCCGGTACCGAACGCGCCGGGCCGACCATGCATGGGGGGCATAGATGGCATTGCAAATCATCGACCGCAGGCTCGCAGGCAAGAACAAGTCGGTGGGCAACCGCGAGCGCTTCGTGCGCCGCTACAAGGAGCAGATTGCCGAGGCGGTGCGCCGCGCCGTCTCCAAGCGCGACATCCGCCACATCGAGCAGGCCGAGAACATCACCATCCCGCGCAAGGACATCCGCGAGCCCGTCTTCCGCCATGGCCAGGGCGGCGTGCGCGACACCGTGCACCCGGGCAATACCGAACATGTGCGGGGCGACCGCATTGCCCGCCCCCAGGGTGGGGGCGGCGGTCAGGGCTCGCAGGCCAGCGACAGCGGGGAGGGCGAGGACGACTTCACCTTCACCCTGACCAAGGAAGAGTTCATGGAGCTGTTCTTTGAAGACCTGGCCCTGCCGCGCCTGCTGCGCACCCACATTGCCAGCACGCTGCAGTACAAGACGCGCCGCGCAGGCTACAGCCACGACGGCACGCCGCACAACCTGGCCGTGCTGCGCACCATGCGCGGCGCACTGGGCCGGCGCATTGCCCTCACCAAGGCGCCGCACCGCGAGCTCAAGGCGCTCGAAGACGAACTGGCGTCCCTGCTGGCGCAGGATGACGGCACGAGCGAGGCCGTGGCCGAGCTGCAGCAGCGCATTGCCGGGCTGCAGGCACGCATGGGCAAGGTGGCGTTTCTCGATCCGCTGGACCTGCGCTTTCGCAGCCGCACCAAGGTGCCCGAGCCCAGCAGCCAGGCCGTGATGTTCTGCGTGATGGATGTGTCGGGCTCGATGGACCAGGCGCGCAAGGACCTGGCCAAGCGCTTCTTCATCCTGCTGTACCTGTTTCTCACGCGCCACTACGAGAAGATCGACATCGTCTTCATCCGCCACCACACCCAGGCTGCCGAAGTGGGGGAGGACGAGTTCTTCCACTCCACCGAAAGCGGCGGCACCGTGGTCAGCAGCGCGCTGGTGCTGCTCGACCAGATCATCCGCACACGCTACCCCGTGGCCGACTGGAACATCTACGTGGCCCAGGCCAGCGATGGCGACAACTTTGGCGACGATGGCGGCAACTGCCGCAGCCTGCTGGCCGAGAAGATTCTGCCGCTGGTGCGCTACTTTTCCTACGTGCAGGTGGTGCAGGAAGAGCAAAGCCTGTGGGAGGAATACAGCCAGCTATTGCCGCTGTTTCCGCACTTCGCCATGCGCAAGGTGTCAGAGCCCGGCGATATCTACCCCGTGTTTCGTGATCTGTTCAAGAAGGAGGGGGTGACGGTATGAACCCTTCTCGCATGAACCCTGCCCAATACCCGGTGCTGGCGCGGCGCAAGGGCTCGCACCACTGGAAACTGGCGCTCTCCAGCGACCGCTCCCAGCGCGACGTGCCTGCCACGCCCCTGCCTGCGGGCAAGCGCCCGGGCCAGCCCCTGCCCGACCCGAGCGACTGGACCTTCGAGCTGATCGAGCGCTACCACGCAGCCATTGCCGCCACGGCAGAGCGCTATGGCCTCGACACCTACCCCAATCAGCTGGAGGTGATCTCGGCCGAGCAGATGATGGACGCCTATGCCAGCGTAGGCATGCCCGTGGGCTACCGCCACTGGAGCTATGGCAAGGAGTTTCTGGCCACCGAGCGGCGCTACCGCCGTGGCCATATGGGCCTGGCCTACGAGATCGTCATCAACTCCAACCCCTGCATCAGCTACCTGATGGAGGAGAACACCACGGCCATGCAGGCTCTGGTGATTGCCCATGCGGCGTACGGGCACAACAGCTTCTTCAAGGGCAACTACCTGTTTGGCATGTGGACGGATGCGGGCAGCATCATCGACTACCTGCTCTATGCCCGCGACTTCATCGCCCAGTGCGAGGAAAAGCACGGGCTCGATACCGTGGAACAGTGGCTGGATTCATGCCACGCCCTGGCCAACCTGGGCGTGGACCGCTACCGCCGCCCCTCCAAGAAGACCCTGGCGCGCGAGCGTGCCGAGCGCGAGCAGCGCGAGGCCTACGCCCAGCAGCAGATCAACGAGCTGTGGCGCACCTTGCCTGCGCGCCCGGACAAGAACAGCACGGCGCAGCACCACGAGCGGTTTCCCAAGGAGCCGGAAGAGAACCTGCTGTATTTCATCGAAAAGAACGCCCCGCTGCTGGAGCCCTGGCAGCGCGAAGTGGTGCGCATCGTGCGCAAGATCGCCCAGTACTTCTACCCGCAGCGCCAGACCCAGGTGATGAACGAGGGCTGGGCCACCTTCTGGCACTACACGCTGCTCAACACGCTGTACGACGAAGGCTGGCTCACCGACGGCGTGATGATCGAATGGCTCTCGTCGCACACCAATGTCATCTACCAGCCGCCCGCCGGGCACCGCGCCTACAGCGGCATCAACCCCTATGCGCTGGGCTTTGCGATGTACCGTGATATCCAGCGCATCTGCGAACAACCGACCGACGAAGACCGGCGCTGGTTCCCCGATCTGGCGGGCACGCCGTGGCTGCCGGCGCTGCACCACGCCATGCAGAACTACAAGGACGAGAGCTTCGTCGGCCAATACCTGAGCCCGAAGCTGATGCGCGACATGCGCCTGTTCGCCATCCACGACGACGCCAGCGAGCGGGAGCTGCTCGTGAGCGCCATCCACAACGAAGACGGCTACCGCAGCCTGCGCCAGACGCTGTCGCAGCAGTACGACCTGGGCGCGCGCGAGCCCAATATCCAGGTGTGGAACGTGAACCTGCGCGGCGACCGTTGCCTGACCCTGCGCCACACCCAGTACCAGGGCCGGCCGCTGGCCGACGATGTGCAGGAGGTGCTCAAGCACGCGGCGCGCCTGTGGGGCTTTGGCGTGCAACTGGAAAGTGTCAATGGAGACGGAGAGGCACCCGTGCTGCTGCACTCCGTGGCGCCGCCGCCAGCCTGAATTCCTTCGAACAGGCGCCCGGGCTGCTTACTGCTGCCGGGTTACAGCGTCTGCCGCTGCTGCCTGTGCCACCGCGTGGCAGCGTGCCTCATGCACCATCGCACCAATCTCGGCGCCCTTTCGGCCCAGTTGGGCGGCGCGCTCTGCCACCTCCTTGGTGCTGACGGCTTGTGCCACGGCCAGCAGGCGCAGCAGCTGTTCGCGTTGCGGGTAGGGTTGGTCTTGCAGCCCCAGCCGCCCCTGGGCATCGCATTGGCAGGCGAGCAGCGCCTGCGCAAAGCGCTCGGGTTTGCGAAAGGCGTCGCAGCGCTCCAGCAGCCGCACCACGGCAGCGGGGGCGATGCCCGGGCTGCGGTGGATGTTGCCGTGCTCGGCCGCCACCAGCAGGGCGAGGTCGGCACACTCGCTGGGCACACGCAGGCGCTGCTGCACGGCGCGGGCCAGCTCCACACTGCGCTCTTCGTGGCCGATGTGGCGCGGCAATATATCAGTTGGCGTCGTTCCCTTGCCCAGGTCGTGCGCAATGCAGGCCCAGCGCACGGCCAGCGGGGCGTTCAGCTGGGCGGCGCGATCCAGCACCATCATCACGTGCACGCCGGTGTCCACCTCGGGATGGTAGTCGGCCCGCTGGGGCACGCCCCACAGGCGGTCCAGCTCGGGCAGCAGGCGGGCGAGGGCGCCGCAGTGGCGCAGCACCTCGAACATGCGCGAGGGCTGCGCTTCCATCAGGCCGCGCGCCAGCTCCTGCCAGACGCGCTCGGGTACCAGTGCGTCCACTTCGCCCTCTGTCACCATCTCGCGCATCAGCGCCAGGGTTTCGGGGGCGACGGAGAAATCGTGAAAACGTGCGGCAAAGCGTGCCAGGCGCAGGATGCGCACCGGGTCTTCGCGAAAGGCAAGGGTTACATGGCGCAGCACCTTGGCCTGCAGGTCCTGCTGGCCGTGGTAGGGATCAAACACGGCCTCGCTGCCCGTCCAGTCTGCGGGGGCAGCCATGGCGTTGATCGTGAGGTCGCGCCGCGCCAGGTCTTCTTCCAGCGTCACGTCGGGCGATGCGGCAATCGAAAAGCCGTGGTAGCCGCGGCCCGATTTGCGCTCGGTGCGCGCTAGCGCGTATTCCTCGTGGGTCTGCGGGTGCAGAAACACCGGAAAGTCCTTGCCCACGGGCACAAAGCCCTGGGCCTGCATCGCCTCGGGCGTCGAGCCCACCACCACCCAGTCGTGGTCGTTCACGGGCAGGCCCAGCAAACGGTCGCGCACAGCGCCACCCACCATGTAGATCTTCATCCGGGCAAGTTTACCTGCGGGGCGCCTGCACATACACGCCGCTGTCGTGCAGCTCGCCCTCGGCAGCTTCAATGCGGGCGACGGCCTCCGGCCCGGCGCGGCTCACCAGCACCTCCAGCAGCGATTCGGCCAGGGCCTGCGCGGCGGTGACCGAGGGGAAGAACGATGGGCTGTTGACGGCAAACAAGAGGGTTTCGTCGGCGGCCAGCGACAGGGGCGATGCCAGGCTGTCGGTCAGCGCCAGCACCTTGCAGCCGCGCGCGCGGGCCAGCTCCACGGCCTGCACGGTTTCCTGCGAATACGGCGCAAAGCTGATGGCCACCAGCACATCGCCCTTGTCCACGGCACGCAGCTGCATCTCGCGAACGCCGCCCATGCCTTCGAGCAGATGCACCGACTGGCGGAACAGGCGGTACACATAGACCAGGGAGAACGCGACCGGAAAGCAGGCGCGCATGCCCATCACATGCACCTGGGCGGCTTTTTCCAGCAGACGGGCGGCGCTGGCGAGGCGGGGGGCGCTGTGCTGCTCGGTGGTGTCGAGGTTGCCGCGCTGCATGGCAAACATCTCAGCGGTGAGCTGCTTGTCGCGGGAGCGGCCAATCAGGCTGCGCGCCTTGTCGCCGTACTGGTTGGCGGAGTCGCTGCTCAGGCCCATGTCACCCGTCAAGGCCTGCTTGAACTCGTTCCAGCCCGCAAATCCGCAGGTCTGGGCAAAGCGCACCAGGGTGGTGGGCGGCACCTGGGCGTGCTGGCCCACGGTGCGCATCGATTGGGTGACGACATCGCCCGGGTGATCGAGCACATAGCGGGCCACTTGCTGCAGCGAGGGGCTCAGGGATGCAAAACGGTCGCGCAGCTGGTCGATCACGCCCATGGTGGATTGGCTTTGTTGGTGGTTGAGGGAAATCACGGGTAGCCATTGTCGTTCATGGAACATATGATCCAATTTATAAAAATAAGGAACATTGGTTCTGTTTTAACGCCGCAGGGCATTGAGGCGCCAAGAGGGCGCGAAAGGAAAGTCGATGACGCAAATCAAGCACGCTGTGGCACGCATGGCGATGGCCGCCGCACTGGCATGTGCCGCTGCCGGGGCCATGGCGCAGAGCGCGCCCACGCTGGACAAGATCAAGAGCACAGGAGCCATCACCCTGGGGTACCGCGAGTCGTCGTTCGGCTTTTCGTACCTGGACGCGAATTTGAAGCCCGTGGGCTACAGCATGGACATCTGCTACAAGATTCTGGACGCGGTCAAGGCCAAGCTGGGTTTGACCGAACTCAAGGTGGGCTACCAGGCGGTCACCTCGGGCAACCGCATTCCGCTGGTGCAGAACGGCACGGTCGATCTGGAATGCGGCTCCACCACCAATCTGGTGGAGCGCCAGAAGCTGGTGGCGTTTTCGCCGGATATCTTCCGCTACAACGTGCGCATGCTGGTGAAGAAGGATTCGGGCATCAAGGGCATTGCCGACCTGCAGGGCAAGGCCGTGGCCACCACCACGGGCACGACCTCGTTCCGCCTGCTGCGCCAGGCCGACAAGGCCAGCAACCTGGAGATCACCAATGTACCGGGCAAGGACCATACCGACTCCTTCCTGCTGGTGCAGGGCGGCAAGGCCCAGGCCTTTGTGCTGGACGATATTCTGCTCGCGGGCCAGATTGCCAACGCGCGCGATCCGCAGAACTACGAGATCGTCGGCGAGAGCCTGCGCACCGAAAACCAGGCGCTGATGCTGCGCAACGACGACCCGGCCTTCAAGAAGCTGGTGGACGATACCGTGGCGGGCATGATGAAGTCCGGCGAGATGGAAAAGCTCTACAACAAGTGGTTCATGTCGCCCATTGCGCCCAAGGGCATCAACATCAACTACCCGCTGAATGCAGAGACGCGCGATGCGTTCGAGCATCCAACGTCCAAAGGCATCTGAGTTCGCAGCCGGAATCCGGGGCGTTCTGCACCCGTCCCCTTTGTTTGCACGCTTCGCGGCAAGGAAAAGGGTGCGCTCAACGGTTGCTTAAATTTTGATAGCTGCCAGCGCTTTGCAGATAAGCGCTGGCAGCTATTTTTATTGAAAACCTTCAGCGCTCGGCGCGGTAGGGCTCGTCCATCGGCACGAAATCCTTCTCTGCCAGGGCGCCGTCGATCCAGGCCTTGACGCCGGGCAATTGGTGCACGCGTTCGACGTAGGCGGCGATTTCGCCCGGCACGGGCAGCTGGTAGGTTTTCAGGCGCATGCAGACGGGTGCGAAATAGGCGTCGGCGACGCTGAACTGGTCAAACAGCAGGGGGCCGCCATGCTGGGCCAGCAGGTGGCTCCACATGCTGCACAGGCGCTCCACGTTCTTGCGCACGCCGGCGTTGTCGCGCCAGACGATCTTGCCCACTTCGGCCAGATCGGCTTCGATGTTCATCGGGCAGGCGCCGCGCAGGGCGGTGAAGCCGCCGTGCATTTCGGCGCAGATGCTGCGGGCGGCGGCGCGGGCGGCCTTGTCCTTGGGCCACAGCGCCTTGTCTGGGAACTGCTCGGCCACGTATTCGGCGATGGCCAGGCTGTCCCAGACGGTGACGTCACCATCGCGCAGCAGCGGCACGGTGCCCGTGGGGCTGACGGTGGCCATGGTGCGCTTGAACTCGGACTGGCTGTCGAAACTGTCGAAGCGCACGTATTGCTCGTCGAAGGGAATGCCCGCCTGGCGCAGCAGCACCCAGGCGCGCATGGACCAGGAGGAGTAGTTTTTGTTGCCGATATAGAGCTGCAGCATGGTCTGGGCGCAAAGAAGTGAGGGGAACCCGATTTATACCGCAGCCGCCTTCAACGCAACTTCCGCTGCACCACGACGAGAACTGCCGTGACGGCAGCGACCACCGCCAGCCACTGGTACAGCTGCTGGCAGGCCATGAAGAAGGCCTGGTGGTCCACCACCTGGGCCAGCATCTCCAGCGCCGCGTGCCGGGCCTGCTGGGCCACCATGCCGTGGTGCTGCAGGGTGCTGGCCGTGGTGTCGAGCCACTGCACTGCCGTGCTGTTGCCTGGGGTGAGGCGGCTGGCAAGGTCGGAATACTGGGCGAACTTGCTGTCCTGCAGCGCAACGGCGGCCACGGCCGATGCCAGCGAGGCAGTCATCTGACGCAGGATGTTCTTGCTCTGATAGCCCTTGGCAAAGTGCCGGGCGTCGAGCGCCCGCCAGGTGAGCGCCGCCACGGGCAGCACCATCAGCACGCCAAAGCAGCCCTTGATGGCGAGGGCGCCGTACAGCGCGGCGGCGGGTGCGTCTGGCGGCAGGCGGCTCATCCACCACGCGGCGGCGGCCATGGTCAGGCACCCGGCCATCATCAGCGCGCGTTTGTTGGCAATGGAGGCGCTGTAGCGGATGTAGACCACCGCCACCCCCAGGCTGGTGAGCGCCGAGAAGCTGTTGAGCCAGCCGGTGGTGATCAGCGGAATGCCCAGGCCCCGCTCGGCATACTGGGGAAACAGGTAGTTGCTGAAGTTGACGACGAAGTAGTACACCGCGTAGAGCGCAAGGCCCGCCAGAAAGCCGGGGCTGGTGAGGTCGCGCAGGTGCAAAAGCGGCTCGTCGTGCCGCCACTGGTGCAGGCCGAACAGGCCCAGCAGCAGCACGCCGGCGAGTACCAGCAGTGCCAGATGTTCGGGGCGGTCGAACAGGGCGTAGCGCGCCTCCGAAAAACTCCATTGCACGCATCCGATGGCCAGCACAAAGAGCAGGAGCGGCGTGATGCTCCAGCGCACGGGCCGCTCGCTTTTGCCCAGGGCGGCAGGCAGCAGGCCGTAAACGCCCAGCGCCATCAGCGTGGACAGCGGCAGCACGCTCCAGAACACCCAGCGCCAGCCCCAGTTGTCCACCAGCCAGGCGGCGCCCAGCGGTGCTATGGCACCCACGGCAAAGATCATCAGCATGTAGATGCGCGTGGCCTGCGGGCGCTGCTGCACGCCAAACATCATCGGAATCAGCACCCGCGTGCTGATGAAGAAGGCGCCGCCACCCATGCCCTGCACCAGGCGCGCGGTGGTGATCTGCGCCAGCGAATTGGCGCTGGCCGAGGCCACATCGCCCAGGCCGAACAGCAACAGCGCGAGCAGTAGGTAGTTGCGGTAGCCGAAGTGGCGCGAGAGCCACTGCTGCAGCGCAATCATCAGCATGCTGCCCACGGCGTAGGCGGCCTGTACCTGGGCAAACTCGCGCGGCGCAGCGCCGATGCCGCCAAGAATGTGGCTGGAGCCGAAGACGAACATGCCGTTTTCGAGAAACTCCATGCCCACCAGACCGCCAAGCAGGAGCATCAGCAGCCGCTGCTTTTCCCAATGCTTCCAATGCGCCAAGTGAACGCTGCGCGTCCAGCCGTGCTGGCGGGCGGCGGTCATGGCGCTGCCGGATCGTCGGTGCGCGCTATGTTTTTTGATGCGCTGGCGCGCGCAGAACGGGCGCTGGCGGCCTTTTTCTTCTGGGCATCATCGGCAATGCCGGTTTCCAGGCCGGAGAGCACCTTGCGCAATTGCTGGCGCATGGCGCCTGTGCCTTCCTCGCCCAGCACGGCCCAGGTCTGCAGGTGCACGGCCTGCACCAGCGGAATGGCTTGCTCCAGCAACTGGGTGCCGCGTTCGGTCAGCGCCAGTTGCAGCGCGCGGCGGTCCTGCGCGTCGGCGGTGCGCACGGCCAGCGCCTTGGCTTCCAGGCTGTCGAGCAGGCGGGTGACCTGGGTGCGCGTGGCGTCCAGCGATAGGCTGAGGGTGGAGGGGCTGATGGGTTCGTGCACACTGTCCGAGAGCAGGTACAGCGCCAGGTATTCGCGCATGTGCAGGCCCAGCGGCGCCAGTGCGGCGTCCATGCGCTGCTCCAGCAGAGCTGCGGCGTGCTTCAGGAGCCGGGTGGACGCGACCGCGTCTATCAAAGATTGCGGCTTGCCAGCCAGAATGCGCTCAAGTCGGGAATCGAAGCTCATGGGGTGTTGGTGTATTTAATTTCATTTGTAATTATATTGTTTGAAATTAAATGTGCAAGCACCCGCAGGGGCGGCAAGGCTCCTGCATGTATGGTTTTTGCCCAAAAGCAGCCCTGGCGCACAGAGGATGGGCGCGGGCTGCTATGGTTTTGTTTTCAATGCGTGGCGCAGAAACTCACACCGGCCAGACGACGCCATTGTCGTTCAGGATCGCGTCGAGCGGCAAATCGTGCGGCTCGGGCTCAAAGTCGTCGACAAAGCCGTCGGTAAAGCCCAGGCCCACGGTGAACGGCCGTGGCTCCAGCGCCGCCAGGGTGCGGTCGTAAAAACCGCCGCCGTAACCCAGGCGGTAGCCGCCTGGCCCGTAGCCCACGCAGGGCACGAACAGCAAGGTTGGCACCACCAGTTCGGTGTTCTGTGGCTTGGGAATGTCGTAGGCATCCAGCTCCATCGGGCAGCCGGGGTACCAGGCATGGAAGGTGAGGGTCTTGTGCTGCTTGTTGACCACGGGCAGGCCGATGCGGCGCAGCAGCGGCTCGTCCATCAGCGCACCGTCTTCCTTCCAGCGGTGCAGGGCGGGCAGCGGGTCGAACTCGCCCTTGATCGGCCAGTACGCACCAATGACGGTGTCTTCTCGCTCGGTGAGCCAGAAACGCAGCACCTGCTGCAGTTGCTCGGCGCGCTCCAGGCGGTTGGGCATATTCAGGCGTTTTTCGATCAGCGCCTGACGCACGGCTTTTTTATCCATCGCGGGGAACCCTCCAAAAACTCTCGCGGTCGTTCCATTCTGACACCTGGCAGCCCCCCGCCAGGAAAAACGAGCTAGTAAAAACACCAGTCTGTTTGATGCATGTTGCCTATCGAGGTAAGCGCTTGTAAATGCCTGCAAGCCCCCAAAACTGCGGCCCCTGCGCTTTTGCGGGCCTGCCCGGATGTGTATGATTTTGTGATTCTTTCGCGGCGCCCGCTTTCCATCGTCCTGCCAGTGCTGGTGCCGCCTTCTTGCGAGAGTTCGAGCCCATGCGTTGGAAAGTTCTGTTCACGCCGCTGATGGCGGCCCTGTTGGCAGCCGGTGCGCTGCCGTTGCCCGCCCAGACCATCTTGCAGGGCGCCGTCCAGGTGCAGCCGCCCGTGCAGGGCTCGCCCGGGGCATCGGCCGCTGTGGTGCCGCAGACGGCTTCGCAGATGGCGAGCGACGATGTGATTGTTGACATGCAGCAGGCCTTCCGTAAGCGCGACAAGACCAAGCTGAGCCAGCTGCTGCCATCGACACGCGGCCATGTGCTGGAGCCCTGGGCGGCTTATTGGGAGCTGCGCGCGCGCCTGCAGGAAGCCACGCAGGACGAGGTGCAGGCCTTTCTCACCCGCTGGGCTGGCACCTACCAGGAAGACCGCCTGCGCAACGACTGGCTGCGCCTGCTGGGCCAGCGCCGCGACTGGGGCAATTTCGACGCGCTGTACCCGGCCTTCCGCATGGGCGACGACCGTGAGCTGCGCTGCTATGCGGCGGTGATCGATCTGGCCAAGGGCAAAAAGACCGAGCAACTGGGCGAGACCGTCAAGGCCAACTGGTATGCGCAGCGTGATTCCGAAGACGGCTGCAACCTGGCCGCCTCCGAGATGTATTCCGCCGGCAAGCTGCAGGCCGACGACATCTGGCGCCGCGCGCGCCTGACCATGGAGACCGGGCGCACCCGCGCCGCGCGCGCTGCGGTGGAGATTGCCGCGCCCGTGCAGCTGCAGGCCTTCTCCGTCATGCTGCAGTCGCCCGCCAAATACCTGGCCACCAAGGCCAAGCTGCAGACCAAGGAGCAGCAGGAGCTGGCCACCTTGGCACTCATCAAGATGGCGGCAGACAATCCCGACGGCGCTGCCAACCTGATGGACAGCCGCTGGGGCGAGCTGCTGAGCCAGGACAAGCGCGACTGGATCTGGGGCGTGATCGGCAAGACCCAGGCAACGCGCCTGTCGCCCGATGCGCTCGCCAGCTTCGCCAAGGTGGGCAAGGACAGCCATCTGAACGATGACATGCTCAACTGGAAGGCCCGCGCCGCGCTGCGTGCCGGCCAGTGGCAGCAGGTGCGCAAGAGCATCGAAGCCATGAGCGAGGAAGAGCGGCGTGACCCGACCTGGGTGTACTGGCGCGCCAAGGCCCTGCAGGCAGGCAAGGTGAGCGATACGCAGTCGGCCGAGGCGCGCGAACTGCTGCAGACCATTGCCGGCCCGCAAGGCTTTTACGAACAGCTGGCGCAGGAAGACCTGGGCCAGAAGATCAGCGTGACTGCCGCGCCGGTGGCAATTGACGAGCCCGCCCGCCAGGCGGTGCGCAGCAACCCGGGGCTGGCACGCGCGCTGTACGCCATTCAGCTGGGCTTGCGCAGCGAAGGCGTGCGCGAATGGAACTACACCACCAACCTGCACGAAAACGGCGGCATGGGCGACAAGGAGTTGCTCGCCGCCGCCGAGCTGGCCTGCCAGCGCCAGATCTGGGACCGCTGCATCAACACCAGCGAGCGCACCAAGTCGGTGGTCGACGTGGGCCAGCGCTTTCCCATGCCTTTCAAGGATGCGGTCGTCAGCCGTTCGCGCGAGATCGGGCTCGATCCCGCCTATGTCTACGGCCTGATCCGGCAGGAGAGCCGCTTCATCATGGATGCGCGCTCGGGCGTGGGCGCATCGGGCTTGATGCAGATCATGCCTGCCACGGCGCGCTGGACGGCACGCAAGATCGGCATGACCGATTTCACCCCTGGCAGCATCAACGACCGCGACACCAACATCACTTTGGGCACGGCGTACCTGAAGCTGGCGCTCGATGATTTCGACGGCTCCATGGCCATGGCTGCCGCAGGCTACAACGCAGGCCCCGGCCGGCCGCGCAACTGGCGCAACGGCCCGGTGCTGGACGGCGCAATCTGGGCCGAGAACGTGCCCTTTGCCGAGACGCGCGACTACGTGAAGAAAGTGCTCTCCAACACCACCAGCTACGCGGCCATCCTTACCGGCCAGCCGCAGTCGTTGCGCGCGCGCCTGGGCACCGTGGGGCCGCGCGCGGAAGGCGAGCCCGATCCATCCAAGGATCTGCCGTAGGCTGTATTTGCCCTGTTTCTGATAGCTGCTGGCGCTTTTCTATAAAGCGCCAGCAGCTATTTTTATGACTGGTCAGCGTCGGTGCGCGGCACGTAGGAGGCGCGCATGTCGCGCCCGCCGCGCAGCGCGGCGCCGCCGTCCACAGGAATGATCGCCCCCGTCACATAGCTGGCGAGTGGGGACGAGAGGAACAGCGCCATGTGGGCCACGTCATCCAGGCTGCCCATGCGCTGCAGCGGCACGGTGTCCGTGGCGCGCTGCAGGGCTTCGGGCGAGGGCGCAAGGCGCCGCATGCCCTCGGTATCGGCAATCGGACCGGGCGAGATGGCGTTGACGCGCACGCCCACCTCACCCCATTCCAGCGCCAGCACGCGGGTCATCATGTCGATACCGGCCTTGGCGGCGCAGGCGTGCACCTGGTACATGGTGGGGTTGACGCCCTGGGGCGCCGAAATGCTGATGACGCTGGCGCCGGGCTTGCGCAGCAGCGGGTAGGCCATTCGCAGCACGTGAAAGGTGCCGTTCAGGTCGATATCGACCACCGTCTTGAAGCCGTTGGCCGACAGATCCTTGGCCGGGGCAATGAAGTTGCCCGCTGCGCCCGATACCAGCACATCGATGGGCCCGAACCGCGCATGTGCCTGGGTGAGCGCGGCCTGCACGGCGGCGGCGTCGCGCACATCGGCGCTGATGCCCAGGGCCTGCGCGCCCAGCGCCTGCAGGCTGGCCTCGGCCTGCTGCACCTTGTCGGGGGAGCGGCTCATCACGCTGACGCGGGCGCCCGCACGGGCAAAGGCCTGCGCAATGCCCAGGTTGATGCCGCTGGTGCCGCCTGCGACGAAAACATGCTGCCCGGAGAAGGAGAAGGGTGGATTTGTCATGGGGTGGTTTCATTTCGCCGCTCAATCGTTCGAGTACGCGACGGATGATGGAGAAATGAAGTCAGTCGAGTTGCAGCTTCTGGCTCAGAATCAGCTCGCCCCAGGTCTTCTGGTCGTCTGCTACCTGCCTGGCAAACTCGCCCTGCGGCTTGCCACCGGGGTTGCCGCCCAGGTCGCGGTAGCGCTTCTGGATGTCGGGGTCGTGCAGCACGGCCTGCAGGTTGTCGGTGAGCTTCTTGACGACATCGGGTGGTGTCTTGGCGGGCACGAAAAAGCCCATCCAGCCGACCTTGTTGAAATCCTTCATGCCCAGCTCGGTCATGGTGGGCACCGTGGGCAGCTCGGGCTCGCGCTGGTCGCCGGTCACGGCCAGCGGGCGCAGTTTGCCGTCCTTGATGTGGGCGAGCGATGCGGTCATGTTGTCGAACATGAATTGGGTCTCGCCCGTCACGATGGCCATGGTGCCGGGGGCCGAGCCCTTGTAGGGCACGTGCACCACATCGGTGGCGGTGCGTTCCTTGAACAGCTCGCCCATCAGATGCGTGGTCTGGCCCATGCCGGCAGACGAGAACGACAGCTTGCCGGGCTCCTTCTTCGCTGCCGCAATCAGCTCGGGCAGGCTCTGGATGGGCGATTTGGCGGGCACGACCAGCACGTTCGAGAAATAGATCATGTCCGTCAGCGCCACGAAATCGCCGGGCTTGTAGCTGAGCTTCTTGTAGGCCGTGTAGTTGATGGCGTTGCTGCCCGTATTGCCCACCAGCACGGTATAGCCATCGGGCTGGGCGCGCGCCACGAATCCCGTGCCCAGGCTGCCGCCAGCGCCGGGTTTGTTGTCCACAATCACCGGCTGGCCCAGCCGCTCGCCCAGCTTTTGCGCCAGCATGCGCGCAGGGATGTCGGTGGAGCCACCCGCAGCGCCGGGAATGACAAGGGTGATGGGGCGCGAGGGCCAGTTGCCATCTGCCAGGGCGGGCAGGCTGAAGGCCGCGGTGCCCAGGGCCAGCGCGCTGGTTGCCAGGTTGGCAAGCGCGCTGCGGCGGGGAATAGAGGCGCGGGTCATGCGGTTGTCTCCTTGGGGTTTTGTGCCGGGTTTGCTCTTCTTTTGAGAGTTGATGTGCAAGCTGGTAGCGCGCAGGCAGCCCGTTTTGTTGAAGTGTCTACAGGCCTTTCCACACTGGTTTGCGCTTTTCGGCAAACGCTGCAGCGCCTTCGCGCGCGTCCTGTGATTCAAAGACCGGCGTGGTGATGACGGCCTGCCGTTCCCACATCTCATCGCGGCGCCATTCGGCCGATTCGCTCGCCACCTGCTTGCTGGCGATCAAGGACAGCGGCCCGTTGGCCGCCACGGCGGCGGCCAGCTGCAGCGCGGCATCGAGCGCGCCGCCCACATCCGCGAGCCGGTTGACGAGGCCGAGCTGCGCCGCGCGCTCGGCGCCGAGCATGTCGCCGGTCAAAATGCATTCCATCGCCACGTGGTAGGGCAGGCGTTTGGGCAGCCGCATGAGGCCGCCAGCCGTGGCAGCCAGACCGCGCTTGACCTCGGGCAAGCCGAACTGGGCGTTGCGCGCCGCAACGATCAGGTCGCAGGCAAGCACCACCTCAAAGCCGCCAGCGAGCGCGTAGCCTTCGACGGCGGCGATCAGGGGTTTTCTGGGCGGGCGCATGGTGACGCCGCAAAAGCCGCGCCCCGGCACGCTGGGGCGCTTGCCCTGCAGAAAGCCCTTGAGGTCCATGCCTGCGCAAAAGCTGCCCCCGGCGCCGGTGATGATGCCGACCGACAGGGCCGGGTCGGCGTCGAGCGCATCCAGCGCCGCCACCATGGCCTCGGACATTTCCAGCGTGGCGGCATTGCGCGCCTCGGGGCGGTTCAGGGTCATGATCTGCACGTTGCCGCGCACTTCAACCAACAGGGGGGATGTCATGGAATGCCTTTCGAAATTCGAAGGAGAGGCGGACGCAGCCCGGCGCGGCCCCGTCGGCGGAGGCGGCGCTGGCAATCAGCGCGGTTGCATGCGGATGGCGCCATCGAGGCGAATGGTTTCGCCGTTGAGCATGGGGTTCTCCAGAATGTGCAGCGCCGTGAGCGCGTATTCGTTCGGGCGGCCCAGGCGCGCCGGGTTGGGCACCGATGCGGCGAGCGACTGGCGCACGTTTTCGGGCAGCTTGGCGAGGATGGGTGTATCGAACAGGCCGGGCGCAATGGTGCAGACGCGGATCATCTTGGAGGCCAGGTCGCGTGCGGCCACGATGGTCATGCCGATCACGCCCGCCTTGGACGATGCGTACGGTATCTGGCCGATCTGGCCTTCATAGCCCGCGACCGATGCCGTCAGCACGCAGGCACCGCGCTCGCCCTCGATGGGCTCGTTCTTGGCCATGGCCACGGCCGACAGGCGCAGGGTGTTGAAGGTGCCGATCTGGTTGATGCGAATGATGTTGGTGTATTTTTCCAGCGATCCGGCGCTGCCATCTTTCTCGATCAGGCGCACGGGGCCACCAATGCCTGCGCAGTGCACCAGCGCGCGAAACTCGCCGAACACCTCGGCCGCCGCCACGGCTTGCTGCATCTGCTCGCCATCGGCCACGTCGGCCTTGACGAACCGGAGCTGGCCGCCGTACTGCTGTTGCATCGCCGCGCCGCGCTCTTCGTTCAAATCCACGGCGACCACATTCAGCCCGCGCGCCAGCAGCGCCACCGCGCTGGCCTCGCCCAGGCCCGACACGCCGCCGGTCACCAGGGCCGTCATTCCTTTTTGCAGTTGCATCCCCAAAGTCCTTTTTCAATGATTGGCGTCAATGCGCGCGCAGCGCCTCAGGGCGTGATTTCCAAAATAGTTGCATTGGCCATCCCGCCTGCTTCGCACATCGACTGCAGGCCGTAGCGCTGGCCGCTGTCTTCCAGCGCGTGCAGCATCGTCGTCATGAGGCGGATGCCCGAAGCGCCCAGCGGGTGGCCCAGTGCGATCGCGCCGCCGCGCGGATTGAGGCGTTCGCCGTCGGCGCCCAGCTCCTTCTGCCAGGCCAGGGGCACCGAGGCAAAGGCCTCGTTGATTTCGTAGTGGTGAATGTCTTGCAGCTTCATTCCGGCCTTGGCCAGCACGCGCTGCGTGGCGGGAATGGGCGCGGTCAGCATCAGCAGCGGGTCGTCGCCCACCACGTCAAAGGCGACAAAGCGGGCGCGGGGCTTCAAGCCCAACTGCAGGGCGCGTTGCTCGCTCATGATGAGCATGGCGCTGGCGCCGTCGGTCATCTGCGAGGCATTGCCCGCCGTGGTGGACCACTGGATCTGCGGAAAACGTGCCGAGAGTTCCTCGTTCTCGAACACCGCCTTGAGCCCGGCGAGCTTTTCCGCCGTCGTACTGGCGCGGATGGTTTCGTCGGCAGTCACCAGGCCTGCGGGTGTATTGATGCCGACGATCTCCCGCGCAAAGCCGCCGCTGGTTTGCGCCGCGTGGGCACGCTGGTGCGAGCGCGCGGCATAGGTGTCCAGATCGGCGCGGGAGAGGCCCCATTTGGCCGCCACCAGATCGGCAGACACGCCCTGGCCGACCAGACCGGGGGCATAACGCGCGTCAAACCGCGCGCCAGTCGTGTTCTTGCCCATGCGCGAGCTGCCCATGGGCACGCGGCTCATCGATTCCACGCCGCAGGCGATCACGATGTCCTGCGTGCCCGACATGATGGCCTGCGCCGCAAAGTGCACCGCCTGCTGGCTGGAGCCGCACTTGCGGTCAATGGTGGTGGAAGGTACATGCGTGGGCAGGCCCGCCGCCAGCCAGGCCAGGCGCCCGGGCGTGCCGGCCTGCTCGCCCGCCTGGCTCACGCAGCCGCAGATCACGTCATCGACCTGGCCGGGGTCCAGCGCGGCATTGCGGTCCATGAGCTGCTGCAGCACCTGCGAGAGCAGATCGACCGGGTGCAGCTCGGCCAGCGCGCCGTCGGGTTTGGCCCTTGCCATGGGGCTGCGGATGGCATCAACGATGACTGGAATGTTCATTTGATTAATGAGACTTGAGGATCATTATTTAAATAATATGTTTCAAAAAAGTGAAGATGTACTGGTGTTTACCCGCGCTGTATTTGGTGAAATCTGCTGAATACTGTTTTCTGAAACAAATAATGTGAGACAACAGATTCGAAATAAATTCGATCTGTAACGCAGGTGATTGCGCATTCCGATCGCTTGTGAAATGCGGAGACCAGGGATATGCACAACTTTTTCAGCTGGGCCGATGCACAGCCCGACCGGGTCGTCCTGACCCAGGCCGACAGCGGCAAGTGCCATACAGCGGGCGACATTGCCCGGGGCGCGCGGCGCCTGGCGCAGTGGTTTGCCGCGCAGGGCCTGCAGGCGCAGGACACGGTGGCCGTGCTGCTGGAGAACCGGCGCGAAATCGTCGAGCTGGTGCTCGCCGCGCGCGAGGCTGGCCTTTATGCCGCCGTCATCAGCACGCACCTCACGCCCGCCGAGGTGGCCTACATCATTCAGGACAGCGGCGCGCAGATGCTGCTGGTGTCTGGCAAGACCTGGCCCAACGCGCAGCAGGCGGTGCAGGCGCTGGGTGTCGCGGCCTATTCGGTCGATGAAGACACCCCCGGCGTGGCCGCGCTTGCCAGCGCCGTGGAGGCGGCCAACGCGGCGCCCGTCGATCTGAGCGACCGGCCGCTCGGGCGTGATCTGCTGTATTCCAGCGGCACCACGGGCAAGCCCAAGGGCATCAAGAAGCCGTTGCTGGGCGCGCAGTACCGCACTCAGGCAGACCCGGAAGTGGCCGCATGGATGCGCAACATGCGCTTTGACAGCAGCGCGGTCTATCTGTCGCCCGCGCCGCTCTACCATGCAGCGCCCCTGCGCTACAGCCTGCGCACGCTCGATGTGGGCGGCGCCGCCGTCATCATGGGGCGTTTTGATCCGCAGGAGGCGCTGGCGCTGATCGAGCGCTACCAGGTCACCCACAGCCAGTGGGTGCCCACCATGCTGAGCCGCATGCTCAAGCTGCCCGATGCCGTCAAGACCCGCTACCGGCTGGACAGCCACCGGGTGGCCATCCATGCTGCGGCGCCCTGCCCGGTGCCGGTCAAGCAGGCCATCCTGGACTGGTGGGGCGACATTCTGCTGGAGTACTACGCTGGCTCCGAAGGCTGCGGCACCACCTTGATCACCTCCGAGGAGTGGCGCGCCCGGCCGGGCTCGGTGGGCCGCGCCATCACTGGTCAGCTGCACATCGTGGACGACGACGGGCAGGAGCTGGGCACGGGCGAAGTGGGGCGGGTGTATTTCTCGGGCGGTAGCCCGTTCCAGTACCTGAACGACGAAGCCAAGACGCGCGAGGCCATCAACGAGCGCGGCTGGGCCACCTATGGCGATATCGGCTACGTGGATGCCGAGGGCTTTCTGTTCCTGAGCGACCGGCGCGCCGATCTGATCCTGTCGGGCGGCGTCAATATTTATCCACAGGAAATCGAGACCGCGCTCGCCCGGCACGAAGCTGTGGATGAAGTGGCCGTGGTCGGCGTGCCGCACGAGGATTTCGGCGAGCAGCCGATGGCCGTGGTGGTGCTCAAGCCCGGGTTTGAGGCGAGTGCGGCGACGGCCGGTGCGATTGTGGCGCAGGCCGCCGGCCAGCTGTCGAAGGTGAAATGGCCGCAGCGCCTCGTGTTCGAGACCAGCCTGCCACGGCTGGAGACCGGCAAGCTGCTGCGCCGCGTGCTCAAGGAACGCTTTCGGCAAGCCGCCGATGCGGGCCACGACGTGCGCAGCGCCATGGCGCAAAAAGCATAGCAATCAGCGCTTGCTGGACGTGCGCTGGCAAGCATTTTCAATCAAAAATATTCATCCATCACCATGCAAGACCTGATCCAGCGCACCGTGTTCCGCGAAGACCACGAGCAATTCCGCGACGCGGTTCACCATTTCTTCGAGAAGGAGATCGTCCCTTTCCATGCGCAGTGGGAGCGCGACGGCATCGTCCCCAAGGAGGTGTGGCGCAAGGCGGGCCGTGAAGGCCTGCTCAACACCATGCTGCCCGAGCCCTATGGCAGCGGAGGCGATTTCGGCCACGCGGCCGTGCTGATCGAGGAGATTGCGCGTACCGGCGCCAGCGGCCTGGGTTTTCCGCTGCACTCGGACATTGTTGCGCCCTACATCAATGCCTATGGCAGCAAGGCGCAGAAAGACCGCTGGTTGCCCAAGATGGCGGCGGGCGAGCTGATCGGCGCCATTGCCATGACCGAGCCGGGCGCAGGCAGCGACCTGAAATCGGTGCGCACCACGGCCAAGCGGGAAGGCGACGACTACGTGATCAACGGCGCCAAGACCTTCATCACCAACGGCATCAACTCCGAGATCGTCATCGTCGTCTGCAAGACGGCGCCGGAGCTGGGCGCCAAGGGTGTGTCGCTGATCGTCGTCGAAGAAGGCACGCCCGGTTTCAGCAAGGGCCGCAAGCTCGAGAAGATTGGCCTGATGGCGCAGGACACCTCCGAGCTGTTCTTCGACAATGTGCGTGTGCCGGTGGACCACCTGCTGGGCGAGGAGAACCAGGGCTTCAAATACCTGATGCACGAGCTGGCGCAGGAGCGGCTGGTGGTGGCCGTGCGCGCGGCCATGTCCATCGAGGCTTTTCTGCAAAAAACCATTGACTACACCCGCGAGCGCAAGGCTTTCGGCCAGGCGGTGTTCGAGTTCCAGAACACCCGCTTCAAGCTCGCCGAGGCCAAGGCGCAGGCGACGATGCTGCGCGTCTTTGTCGACGACTGCATCGCGCTGCACCTGGAGCGCAAGCTCACGCCCGAGCGCGCCGCCATGGTCAAGCTCAACGCCACGGCG
Source organism: Comamonas odontotermitis (assembly GCF_040396735.1). Lineage (GTDB taxonomy): Bacteria > Pseudomonadota > Gammaproteobacteria > Burkholderiales > Burkholderiaceae_C > Comamonas > Comamonas odontotermitis_C. The sequence continues at coordinate 37,885 of NZ_JBEBNZ010000005.1, read as the reverse complement.
CTGCAGAACCGGCTGCTGGACGAATTCCTGCAGCTGCACGGCGGCTACGGCTACATGACCGAGTACCAGGTGGGCCGGGCCTGGGCGGATGCGCGCATTGGCCGCATCTACGGCGGCAGCGATGAAATCATGAAGGAAATCATCGCAAGAACCCTCTAGGCCCTAGACCGTCAACACGTTCTTCGGGCACTGCGCGCCTGCGTTGGCCCGTTATCCAAAAAAGTGATCAGGAGACTAGACATGCATCACCGCCGCTCGGCCCCGGGCCGCATTCTGAGCCGTATTGCCAGCCTCGTGGGCACTGCCGCGCTGGTGGCGCTGGCCGCACCGGGCACCGCCGCCTCCGCGGCCGATGCCTATCCAAGCAAGCCGATCCGGCTGGTGGTGCCCTACCCGGCAGGGGGTGGCACGGACATCATCGCCCGCCTGATGGGCACGCAACTGAGCCAGCGCTGGGGCCAGCCGGTGATTGTGGACAACAAGCCCGGTGCGAGCGGCATGCTGGGCAACGACATCGTGGCCAAGGCGCCGGGCGATGGCTACACCGTTCTGCTGGGCATCACGGCGCTGGTGCAGATACCATCGCTGTACAAGAAGGTGCCCTACAAACTGAGCGACCTGACGCCGGTCTCGCAAACCGCGAAATCGGCCGATCTGGTGTTTGTGCCGCGCAGCTCCGGCATCACCAGCCTGCAGCAGTTCGTGGTCAAGGCCAAGGCGGAGCCAGGCCAGCTCAACTACGGCTCGTACGGCAATGCCACCTCGTCGCACCTGCATGGCGAGCAGCTCAAGCTCAAGGCCGGTATCGACATGGTGCATGTGCCCTACCAGGGCTCGGGCCCGGAGACTGCGGCCATGCTGGGCGGCCAGCTCGCGTCGGCCTTCATCGACGCCACCGCGGCCTACCCGCACATCAAGTCCGACAAGGTCAACATCATTGCCGTGACCGGCGCGCAGCGCCACCCCGCCTTGCCCCAGGTGCCCACCATGGGCGAATCCGGCTATCCCGGCTTTGAGGCCAATGGCTGGTTTGGCTATTTTTTGCCCGCCAGCACGCCGCAGCCGATTGTGGACAAGCTGGGCAACGAGCTGGCCGCGATCGTGAAATTGCCCGAGGTCAACAAACGCCTGGTGGACATGGGCCTGATCCCGGTCGGCTCGACGCCTGCGGAGTTCAAGCCGGTGCTCGAGCGCGATGCTGCGCACTGGAAATCCATTGTCGACGCGGCCGGGATATCGCTGGATTGACGAGGCGGGTTGAGCGGGGCGGCCCAGCCGTGGCAGACTATGCACATGCCCCAGCCTGCCTTGCTTGTTGCCGACGACCATCCCCTGCTGCGCGCTGCCGTTGTGCAGGTGATTCGCAGCCGCTTTCCGTCGTTCGAGGTTCTGGAAGCCTCCAGCGCCAGCACGCTGAGCGCCGCGCTGGCCGAGCATCCGCAGATTGAGCTGGTGCTGCTGGATCTGACCATGCCGGGCACCCACGGCTTCTCGGCGCTGTTGCATGTGCGCGGTGAGCATCCGCAATTGCCGGTGGTGGTCATCTCGTCGAACGACCACCCGCGTGTGATTCGCCGTGCGCAGCAGTTTGGGGCATCGGGCTTCATCTCCAAATCCGCATCGGCCGATGCGCTCACCCAGGCCTTGAGCGCGGTACTGGACGGGGACACGGCGTTTCCCTCGATTCACGCTGAGCGCTCCGAGGCCGATGCCGAGCTGGCCATGCGCCTGGCCCAGCTCACGCCGCACCAGTTCAAGACGTTGCTTTATGTGGCCGACGGCCTGCTCAACAAGCAGATTGCGCAGGAGATGGGCGTGACCGAGCACACCGTCAAGGTGCATGTGACGGCCATCCTGAAAAAGCTCGAATGCCACAGCCGCACCCAGGCGGCCGTGCTCGTCAAGAGCCTGGAGCCTGAAAGCCTGGGGTAGCGGGCTGATTCAGTCTGCTTCGGCTTGCAGCCATGGCTTTAGCCAGCCCAGGCCGTCGCTGGTGCCATGCGGCGTGCTGCCCCGCGCAGGGCGGTATTCGCAGCCAATCCAGCCGTCCCAGCCCAATTTGTCCAACAGCTGGAACAGGTAGCCGTAGTTGAGCTCCCCCACATCGGGCTCATGGCGCTCGGGAACGCCCGCGATCTGGAAGTGGCCGATGCTGCCCGTGGGCAGGTACTGGCGAATCTTTGTTGCCAGGTCGCCTTCGACGATCTGGCAGTGGTACAGGTCCATCTGCACCTTGACGTTGGGTTCGGCAATTTCGGCCAGCAGCGCGTGGGCCTGGTCCTGGCGGTTCAGAAAGAAGCCGGGCATGTCGCGGCCATTGATGGGCTCCAGCAGGATATGGATGCCGTGCGGCGCTGCCAACCTGGCGGCGTATCGCACATTGGCGATGTAGGTGCTGCGCACCGTGGCTGCATCGGCGCCCTGCGGCACGAGGCCGGCCATCACATGGATGCGCGGGCAGCCCAGGGCGAGGGCGTATTCCACGGCCTGGGCGATGCCGCGGCGAAACTCCGCTTCGCGCCCCGCAATGCATGCGATGCCGCGTTCGCCCGCGTCCCAGTTGCCGGGCGGCGCATTGAACAGCACCTGCTGCAGGCCATGCGCCTGCAGCAGCGCAGCCAGCTGCGCGGGCGCGTAGGCATACGGAAAGAGAAACTCCACGGCCCGGAATCCATCGCGGGCGGCGGCGGCAAAGCGGTCCAGAAAGTCCACGTCGTTGTAGAGCATGGACAGGTTGGCGGCAAAGCGGGGCATGGTGTATGTCTTGGTGTGTTACAGGCATTGGCGGGTGCAAACTGCCAATGTATTTTCAGTGTCATTGCGCAGGCGCTTCGCTCTCGCCGCTCTCGCTGGTATTGGAGGCATCGCCCCGCCGCAGCAGCATCTGGCTGGCCAGTGCGCGCAGTGCCGCTGGCCGCACGGGGCTGCGCAGAAAGCCCCAGCCGCGGTCGGCTGCCAGTCGGCGCAGCGCCGCATCGTGTTCGTCGCCCACCAGAATGGCCTGCGGCCGCTGGCCCCAGGCCTGGCACAGCTGTAGGTACAGATCCTGCACCGGGGCGGCTGCAGCGTGCGTACCCAGCAGCAGCAGCTGTGGCACCTGTTGTGGTGTTTGCTGCGGTGCAGCAGCTGCCAAGGCTGCCAGTGCGGCCTGTGCATTGCCCGCCAGCGGAACGCTGCAGCCCCAGCGCTGCAGCAGCGCGGCCAGGGCTGTGCTGGCCTCGGCGCTTTCATCGATGCACCAGGCGCTGGCGCCCTGCAGTGGCGCGTCCTGCTGCGGCGCATTGTGCTGCGGCATGTGTGGTGCAGGCGCCATCCTGGGGGCGACCTGGGCGAGCGGAACGCTGACCCAGAACATGCTGCCACGCCCCAGTTCCGAGCGCAGGCCGATCTCATGCCCCAGCAGCCGGCCCAGGCGCTGCACGATGGACAGGCCCAGGCCCGCGCCACGGTCATGCTGGTGGCCGGTTTCCAGGCGGCGGAATTCCTCGAAGATCTCGGTCTGCAGGCTCTCGGGAATGCCCGGCCCCTGGTCATGCACTTCGATGCGCACATGGGCGCCGCTGCGGCGGCAGCCCAGCACGATCTTGCCGCGCCGGGTGTAGCGGATGGCGTTGGAGACGAAGTTCTGCACAATGCGCCGCAGCAGCACCGGATCGCTGTGCACGGTGGCCTGAGAGGCCACCACATGCAGCTCAAGGCCATGCTCCTGCGCAATCACGCCCAGGTTGTTGCCCAGCTGCTGCAGCAGGGGCTGCAGGGCGAAATCGGCCCAGTGCACTTCCAGCTGGCCCGATTCCATGCGCGAGAGATCGAGCAGGCTGCCCAGGATATCGTCCTGCGCGGCCAGCGCGCCTTCGACCTGGCTGGCAATCTTGAGCGCTGGGCCGTCCGGCACATGCTGGCGCAGCAGGGAGGCGAACACGCGCGCGGCGTTCAGCGGCTGGAGCAGGTCGTGCACCGCTGCGGCGACGAACTTCGACTTGGAGCGGTTGGCCTGCTCGGCCTCGCGCTTGGCCTCGGCCAGATCCTGCGTACGGTCGGCAATGCGTTTTTCCAGGGCGTCAGCCAGCGAACGTAGCTCGCGCGCGGCGTTCTTGTAGCTGGTGATATCGGCGTAGCTGGTGACAAAGCCGCCGCCCGGCAGGGGGTTGCCGCGTATCTCGAGCACGGTGCCGTCGGCCTTTTCGCTCTCGCGGGCGTGCGGCACGCCGCTGCGCAGGTACTGCATGCGCCGCTCGATGGCGTCGTCCAGTTCGCTGCCGCTTTGCTGGCCCCGGCCGAGCAGGCCGCGCCGGGCGTTGAAGCGGTACAGCTCTTCCACCGGCATGCCCACCTTCAGCATACCGGCAGGCAGGCGGAACAGCTCGCGGTAGCGTGAGTTCCAGGCCACCAGGTTCAGCGCGGCGTCGACCACGATCACGCCCTGGGGCAGGTGCTCCAGGCTCTGGCTTTTGCCGGCATCGGCCTGCTTGGCGGCTGCCACGATGCCGTCCTGCGCGGTACGTAGCTCCTGCGCGTGCTGCTGCAGCAAGGCTTCGAGCTCTTCCCGGCTGCGCTGGCGCAGGGCAGACAGGCGCTGGCGCTGGCGCACATACAGCACCAGCAGCGCCAGGGCCAGCCACGCGCCGCCCGCTGCCGAGGCGGCCCACCAGGCCGCCGCGCGGCTGCTGTTCACATCGTGGATGATGTGCAGTTGCCATCGGGTTTCGGGCAGGTCCACCGCCTGCAGCAGCTTGTCGCCCAGCGCAGGGGTTTGCCAATGCACCAGCTCGCCGCCCTGGTCCAGGGTCTGCATGGTGCGCATCTGCAGCGGGTGCAGGGTTTCGCTGCCGTATTGCTGGGTGCGGCCAATGGCCTGCTGGGCACTGGGGCTGAGCGGGTACAGCAGCCGGTACCGCCAGGCCGGATCACTGGCAAGAAACACGACGCCGTTGGCGTCGGTGGCGAACACGGTGTCCGGCGTCTGTATCCATTCGCGCTCCAGCTCCTGCAGGGCAATCTTGATAACGATCAAGCCCACGATGCGGTCCCCGGCATCGTGGATGCCGCGCGAGAGAAAGTAGCCTGCCTCGCCCGTGGTGACGCCAATGCCGTAGAAGCTGCCCTTGTCCTCCTGCAGCGCCTCTTGCACATAGGGGCGGAAGCTGTAGTTTTCGCCGACGTTGCTGTGCGGGGTCTGCCAGTTGCTGGCCGCCACCGCAATGCCGGTCTGGTTGATGAGGGTGAGGGTGGAGGCCTGGCTGGCACCGTTGGCGCGTTCGAGTTTCTGGTTGAGCTGCAACACCTCTTGCGCAGTTGGGGGCGAAACCAGGGCGGCGCGCAGTTCGGAGTCCAGCGCCAGCACATCGGGCAGGGCACGGTAGCGGTCGATGCGCTGGGCGAGCGCCTGGGCATAGAGGCTTACCTGGCGGTGGGCGAGCAGGTTCTCTTCGGCCAGGCTGTGCTGCAGCATCCAGCGCCCGGCCAGCGTAGCCGCCCCTGCCGTGGTCAGCAGCACGGCGAACAAGGTCCAGATGGGGTGGATGGGTCGGTGCAAGGGCATGGGTGCGAAAGGCAAAACGCGAAATGGCGGTCACCGAGGGCTAGGTGTTTTCCCTTGGTTGCATTTTTCCATAGCTCGGGAGCGGCGCAGCCTAATACTAATGTGTAATGGGCATTCGGCATGGGCTGCGATACAAACCCGCCTCAGCGCACCTCTCGGGTGCAGCTTCCCTGGAGACACCATGCAGATCCCATCCACGCCTGCCGCACCTGTGGCGCACCCGCCGTTCTACCGCAGCCTGTACTTTCAGGTGATTGTTGCCATCATCCTGGGTGTGCTGCTCGGGTACCTTGAGCCCCAGTATGGGGCAGCGCTCAAGCCGCTGGGCGATGCCTTCATCAAGCTGGTCAAGATGATCATCGCGCCGGTGATCTTTCTGACCATCGTCACCGGCATCGCCAACATGACGCACCTGAGCACCGTGGGCCGCGTGTTCGGCAAGGCGATGGCGTACTTCCTGTTCTTCTCCACGCTGGCGCTGATCGTGGGTCTGGTGGTGGCCAACACCATGCAGCCGGGCTCGGGCATGCACATCAACGTGGCCGATCTGGACCAGAAGGAAGTCAACTCCTATGTGGCCAAGACGCATGACATGACGGTCACCGGCTTCTTGATGGACATCATCCCCAAGACCCTGGCCAGCCCCTTTGTTGGCGACAACATTCTGCAGGTGCTGTTTGTGGCGGTGCTGTTCGGCATTGGCCTCGCCATGGCGGGTGACCGTGGCAAGCCGGTGCTGCAGTTCTTCGAGGCGATGACCACGCCGGTGTTCAAGATCGTCCACATCGTGATGAAGGCCGCCCCCATCGGCGCGTTTGGCGCGATGGCCTTTACCATTGGCAAGTTCGGCCTGGGCTCGCTGCTGAACCTGGCCGAGCTGGTGGCCACGTTCTACATCACCTCGCTGCTGTTCGTGCTGGTCATTCTGGGCGCGGTGGCGCGCCTGTGCGGCTTTTCGGTGCTCAAGCTGATCCGCTACCTGAAGGCCGAGCTGCTGCTGGTGCTGGGCACCTCGTCGTCCGAATCGGCCCTGCCTGCGCTGATGGAAAAGATGGAGCGTGCCGGTTGCAGCAAATCGGTGGTGGGCCTGGTGGTCCCCACCGGCTACTCGTTCAATCTGGACGGCACCAACATCTACATGACCCTGGCCGCGCTCTTCATCGCACAGGCTACCGATACGCACCTCACGCTGGGGCACCAGCTGGCGCTGCTTCTGGTGGCGATGCTCTCGTCCAAGGGGGCAGCCGGGGTGACGGGTGCGGGCTTCATCACGCTGGCGGCAACGCTGGCCGTGGTGCCCGAAGTGCCGGTGGCCGGCATGGCACTGATCCTGGGTGTGGACCGCTTCATGTCCGAATGCCGCTCGCTCACCAACTTCATGGGCAACGCCGTGGCTACCGTGGTGGTTTCGCGCTGGGAAAACGCACTGGACTACAACAAGCTCAACGCTGCGCTGAATGACCCCAATGCGGTGGACCCGGACGACGAACCCATTCGCGCCGCGACACACTGATACCGAGAGGGAAGCAGGAGGGGCAGAACCCGCTACCCATGAAGCAGCAAGGCCCGCCGTTCAAATGGCGGGCCTTGCTGTTTTTGTTGGGTTGGAGATAAAAAGGCCGCCAGCGTATATCCACTAGCCGCTGTAAGCTCTTATTTTTGTAGCAATCCGTGCATGGCGCGCAGCCGCAGCACGTCGCGCCCCAGCTTGCGGCTGTCGGGCAGCCGGGCCACCCAGCGCATCTGCTGCAGGGTGCGCTCTATGGCGCTTTGCACGGCAGGGTCGGATTGCGCAAGCCAGCTGTGCCACTGCGTGCGCGCAGCGTCCAGCGTGCCCGCGTTGCGCAGGAACAAAGCGGTGGAGTGCGCGTAGCACAGCGCGTCCTTGACGATGCACAGCGCGGGCGGCAGAGTGGCCAGCGGGTCGTCCTCGAAGTCGATGTAGCCGATGACGCCATCCGGGCAGCGCACCATGTTGCGGGCAAAGGCCTGGCTCAGGCAGGTGCCCCTGGCGTGCACCAGCTGCATGGCGGCAAAGCCCTGCTGCCACAGCGGCAGGGTTTCCTGCGGCGCTGCGCGGGCCGCCGCTTCGATCTCGTCGCTGAGCGACGGGCTGGGCAGGCCCGGCATACCCAGGTGGCGCATCAGAAAACCGTCCGGGCTGCTGGCCAGCACCTGCGGCACGCGCAGGCCACGGGCATGCAGGTCGCGCAGGCGTCGCACTTCGGTGGCCAGGGCTTCGCGCCCCCCGGGGTTGACGACGGGTTGCAGCACCGGCACATCCAGCACGCGCGCGGCAATGGCAAGGGCCCGGTAGCGCCAGGCGGCAATCGGCGGGCCCGCCATCTTCAGCCAGACCGATTCGCCCGGCAGCTCGTAGCGCACCACGTTGAAGCTTTGCTGCGAAAGGTGCTGCTGCAGAAACTGCGCGTAGTCTACGCGGGTAGCGGTGCCTGCTGGGGCGGGCAGAGCAGCCGGTGGCAAAGAGGTGGAGTCAGTCATGCGCAGCGGAATGGCTGGCGCCCGGAAAATCATCCAGGGCGCCACAAACAGAATACAAACCGCGCATTATCACCAAGTTGGCCGCTTTGTCTTCCACGTTCTCAGAGTGTGCCCGCCGATTGCGGCGCCATGGCGTGGTGGTCGCGCGGCGCAGAGGGCTTGACCTGGGGCGCCGTCACGGGCTGGAAACTCTCTGCGCTGGCCAGCGGCCAGTAGGTGCGGAAGACGTCATGCTGGTGCGCCAGATCTTCCAGCAGGGCGCCGGGGCGCACCTGCAGCAGCAGGTTGGACAGCAGGCGCACCTCGGTGTCGCTGATGCGGCGCACGATGTGGTGGGCATTCAGCTCGCTGGGGTGGTGCAGTCCGGCGGCCTGCACCAGCTCCTGCAGTGCATGCAGCGTGCTCTTGTGGAACTGGGCCACGCGGGTGGCCTTGTCGGGCACCACCAGCGCCTGCTGGCGCACGGCGTCCTGCGTGGTCACACCGGTCGGGCAGTTGCCGGTGTGGCAGGTCTGGGCCTGGATGCAGCCCAGCGCCATCATGAAGCCCCGGCCCGCGTTGCACCAGTCGGCGCCCAGCGCCATCATGCGGGTGATGTCGAAGGCGGTGATCACCTTGCCTGCGGCGCCCAGCTTGATGCGGTCGCGTAAATTGACGCCAATCAAGGTGTTGTGCACCAGCAGCAAGCCTTCCTGCAGCGGCACGCCGACGTGGTCGGTGAATTCCACGGGCGCTGCGCCGGTGCCGCCTTCGGCGCCATCGACCACGATGAAATCGGGCGTGATGCCGGTCTTGAGCATGGCCTTGACGATGCCAAACCATTCCCAGGGGTGGCCCAGGCAGAACTTGAAGCCGGTGGGCTTGCCGCCCGAGAGGGTGCGCAGCCGGGCGATGAAATGCATCATCTCCTCGGGCGTGCTGAATGCGCTGTGCTTGGCGGGCGAGATGCAGTCCACGCCCACGGGAACGCCACGCGCCGCCGCGATCTCGGGCGTGACCTTGGCGCCGGGCAGCACGCCGCCGTGGCCGGGCTTGGCGCCCTGGCTCAGCTTGAGCTCGATCATCTTGACCTGCGGCTGCGTGGCATTGGCGATGAATTTCTCTTCGCTGAAGGTGCCATCGTCGTTGCGGCAGCCAAAGTAACCCGAGGCCACTTCCCAGATCAGGTCGCCGCCATGCACGCGGTGGTGCTGGCTGATGGAGCCTTCGCCCGTGTCATGGGCAAAGCCGCCCACCTTGGCGCCCTTGTTCAGCGCGAGGATGGCATTGGCCGACAGCGCGCCAAAGCTCATGGCCGAGATATTGAACACGCTGGCATGGTAGGGCTGGGTGCAGGGCGATACCGATGGCGATGGCGCACCCGGCGAGCCGCCGATCCAGACGCGGAAGTCGTGGCCATCCAGCCGGGTGGGCGACATCGAGTGGTTGACCCACTCGTAGCCGCGTGCGCCCACATCCATCAGGGTGCCAAAGGGGCGGTTGTCGGGGTCGCCCTTGGCGCGCTGGTACACCAGCGAGCGCTGCGCACGCGAAAACGGCAGGGCCTCGGTGTCGCTTTCGATGAAGTACTGGCGCATTTCCGGGCGGATGAACTCCAGGAAGAAGCGCATATGGCCGATGACCGGGTAGTTGCGCAAAATGGCATGGCGCGTCTGCTGCAGGTCGTAGACGCCCAGCAGGGTCAGCGCGGCGCCGGCCGCCACCGCCAGCCACCACCAGGGGTCGCCGTCTACCACCAGGGCAGCAACCCCCAGCAGCAGCAAAAACATGCACAGCACCATGACGGTGTAACGAACGGGGAAAATCTTGTTGAGCTGGTTCATGGGGGCGTGTCGCGCGCAGAGCCATGGAGCCGCCTGTCAAAACCCGGGCTGCAGCAAAATGCCGGTAGCGGCGCTACACTGCATGCCCTTTCTTGCCCGGCGGCCATCTGCCATTGCGCTGTTGTTACGAATCCAGGCCCCATCATAGGGGCTGTGCGCTCGGGCGGTACCCGTATTGGAGAGAACCACGATGACCAAGCCCCAGATTCCCGCTGGACTGAACGACGATCAACTGGCCGAGATCGACCAGATGCTCGATGACATGCGCGAGCGCGCCGAAGAGATTCCGCAGTGGGAATTTGTCGATGGCGTGCTGACGGCCCTGGTCTGCACCCGCCGCGCCGTGCCCGAGGAAGAGTTTTTGCCCATGCTGGTGGGCGATGGCGAAATGCTGGAGCGCAGCGCCGACGGCAGCCTGCCCGTGCTCCCGGCCTTTGCCGACCGCGCCCAGCAGGACCGCTTTCTGGCACTGTGGAACATTCGCTGGGCCGAAGTAGTGGCCCAACTCGACACCGATGTGAAGAGCCTGGAAGAGGACGACACCTTTCAGCCCGATGCCATGGACATGCGCGGCGCCGTTGCCAGCCTGCCCGAGGAAGAGCGCAAGGAGATGGAAGGCCAGGACATTCCGTCGTTCGGCCAGGTCTGGGCGCTGGGCTTCATGTTCGTGGTGGAAAACTGGGCTGAGGAATGGGCTGCGCCACGCGACAAGGACGCCGCGCGCTGGCTCAATGACGCGCTCGACTCCGTCGTGGCACTGACCGAGGACGATACCGGCACTCCCACCGTCTGCATGTACGACGAGAACGGCCCCGCCAGCACGAGCCAGGAGCGGGTGGAAGCCTTTGGAGAAGCCATCTGGGCGGTGTATGACCTGCGCCAGATCTGGAAAAGCATGGGCCCACGCCAGGCCACCGTCATCAAAGGCAACGTGCCCGGCCGCAACGACCCCTGCAGCTGCGGCAGCGGGAAAAAGTATAAAAAGTGCTGTGGCGCTTGATGGGTAAGCGCCTGGTGCTATGAAAAAAGAGGCACTGCGCGCGCAATGCCTCTTTTTGCATGTGCCAATGTTTGCCGGGCGCTTGCAGTGACCCGGCGCCTACTTGGGCATGCGCACTGCGGTTACCTCGATCTCCACATACCAGGCCGGGTTGGCCAGTGCGGCAATCTGGAAGGCGGAGCGCGAGGGCAGGTTGGGCTGCTCGGCCGTGCCAAAGAACTGGGTGTAGCCCTGCATGAAGCCAGCAAAGTCCATCTTATTGCCCTTGGCCGGGTCGGCCACGAGGAAGACCTGCATTTTCACCACATCCTTCATGGTCAGGCCCATGGCCTTGAGCTGCTTGTCGATGGTGGTCAGCACGCCAATGGTCTGGGCGCGCGTGTCACCGCCATAGGCGGCAGGGTCATTGGCAGGCTTGGAGGCATCTGTCACGGGCGGCACCTGGCCGGACAGGTACACCGTTGTTGCGCCGGGCGGTATTTCCACGGCATTCGAGATGGGGAAGTTGGAGCCCGGAATGCCGTGGCGCACCACGGACTGCGAGCGGCTGTCGCCCGAGGCGGTGCTGGCGCAGCCCGCCAGGGTGCTGATGGCGGCTGCGGCGGCGGCCAGGGTCATCCAGGTGCGCAAGGCGGTGCGGGAAGAAGCGCGATGGAAAGGGGGCATGGGTAGGGGTCTCCTTGGGTTGGAACGGTTGCAACAGGGGGATCAACCCCATGAATCCTTGAAGGATGCGGCGTCCGGGCGCATCGGCTTCACATCTTCGGGCTTGACGGCGTCCTTGTAGTCATTGCCAAAATGGGTGCGTACGTAGTTGACCACATCGGCAATCTGCTCGTCGGTCAGCCGGTTGGCAAACGACGGCATGCCATGCAGGCCGCGCGATACGACGATCACCGGATAGGCGCCTGCGGCGAGCTTGGGGTTCTTGGCCAGCGCAGGGTAGAAGCCTGCGCCTTGCGCCCCCTGGCCGTTGACCATGTGGCAGCCCTGGCACAGCGACTGGTAAATCTTCTCGCCGCCCTGCTGCGAAAACGTGATCTTGTTGTCGGAGAAGCCGCCAAACGGGCCGGTGGGAGACGATTGCGCCTTCACTTCTTCGGCTGTGGGGGCGTGGTTGCTCTGGGCGTAGGCGAGGCCACAGGCTGCAGCGCCTGCGGCAAGAAGGAATGCAAGGGTTTTCATGGTGAAATCCTCGTGGGTGTCATCGGGGCTGTTTCGGGGGGCGCAGCGGCTCAGGCCGTTGCCTGGGCCTTGTCATGCAGGCGCTTGACGGCGTCGAGCGAGGAGAGAATCGCCCCCTCCTGCCAGGCCGGGATGTACGAGCAGTGCTCGCCTGCCAGCACGATGCGGCCATCGATCTCGCACAGATTCTTGTAGTGCTGCTCGCGCAGGGCATCGGTCCACAGGCCAAAGCAGCCGTTGATCCAGGGCACGCGGTGCCAGCCCACGGAAAAACCGCTCAGGAACTCCTTGGGGTACTGCGCATGCAGTTTGGCGCCTTGCTCCACCGCTGCCTGTATGCGCTGGGCCGGCGACATGGCCGTGAACGCATAGGCATGGGCGTTTTCGTACTGGTAACCGGCCAGCAGCACGGCGGGCCCCTTGCTGAAGAAATTGGTCGAGGGGTAGGAGATCTGGCCAATGGGCAGGTCGGTGTAGCTGATGCCGCCGTAGATGCGCTCATCTTCTTCCCAGAAGCGGCGCTTGAACTCCAGCCCCACCTTGAACGAGGCGCCGTAGGGCAGCGACTGGATGGCCTGCTTCATCGCATCGCCCACCTGGATATCGATCTGCGCCAGGATGGACGCCGGAATCGTGCACACGCACCAATCGGCCTTGACCTGCTGCGCGGCACCTCCCTTTTTGGTGTCGCTGAAGGTCACGGTCACGCCCTTGTCGTTCTGCTCGATGCGGGTGACCTTGCAGTTGTGGCGCACGAGGCTGCCCACCTCCTTCTCAAAACCCTTGGCAATGGCATCCATGCCGCCCACCGGCTCGAAGATCGCTGTCTGGAATTCCATCAGATGGCCGTCGTTGATCTTGTTCCACAGGCCCGACTGGAGCAGGCTGCTCATCTCGATGGGGGTGGAAGGCTGCGCCACCGGCATCAGGCCGCCGGCAGGCTCGATCTTGAAGCCCCGGTGGTTGCTGACCTCATGGCTTTGCACATAGCGGAAATCCTTGTCGAGCGCGCCCCAGCCGCGCAGGCTCTCGAGCAGCTTTTCCTTGTCTTCCTTGGTCACGCCCTGGTCCAGCGCGCCCTGGTTGGTGGCCTTGGCCAGCAGCTCGGCCACATAGCCGTAGGCATCGGCCTGCACCTCGCGGAACTTCTGCGGCTTGCCGCCAAAGGCCTTGCTGTTGTGCACCAGGGCGTTGTAGTTCACCTGCATGAAGGGTTCGAGCTTGACACCGAATTTCTTGCAGTAATCCAGCACGGCATAGTGGTGGTAGGGCACGCGCCAGGGGCCGGGGTTGATGTAGTTGCCCTTGGCAAAGCTGCAGGTCTCCTTGGCGCCGCCCAGCTCGGTGAAGCTGTCGCCGCCGCGTACCGTCCAGCAGCGGCCGCCCGAGCGCTCCTGAAACTCCAGCACCTGCACCCGGTAGCCGGCAGCGCGCAGCTCGTAGGCCGCCGTCATGCCCGCCAGACCCGCGCCGAGGATGACCACCGAACCGCCACGCTTGGCCTTGGACAGCTCCAGCGGGCCGCGGTAATTGGATTCCTGCGCGTAGCCCAGCGACGACATGGCCTGGTACATGACGCTGCCGCCAGCAGCCTTTCCAATCATGGACAGCCAGTGGCGGCGACTCAAAGTGGGGATCGATGTAGGCATGCTCTCTCCTTCAGGCGCAGAGCGATGTGCAGGCAAGAGCGGGAAAGCCGGCACATGTGTTATGGGTTGTGGGGGGAGGGCCCCGTGCTTTCTCTGCCAATCGATCATAGAAGTTAACAAATGTGGCAACCTGTAGGCAAAGGCTCGGCGCCTGGGTAGGAGCACTCTGACTCCTGCGGTTGGCCGCCGCCTTTGCGCCAGCCCTGGGCCCTGAAACCGACCAGCGGCGCGCCATCGGGAGTTGCGGCGCTTCAACGCCGCAGCGTGGGGATCGCAAACACGTTCTAAAATGGGCCGGTTTTCTCCTTTTCACAGAGCAAGGACCATCCATGAATCTCATGAACATCATCACCAAGCAACTGATCGAGATCATCGAGTGGACCGATGATTCGCGCGACACCTTGTCGTACCGCTGGCCTGATGAGGACAAGGAAATCAAGAACGGCGCGCAACTGATCGTGCGCGAGTCGCAGCAGGTGCAGTTTGTCTCCGAAGGCCAGTTTGCCGACCTGTTCGGCCCCGGCCGCCACCAGCTGACGACGCAGAACATTCCGATCCTCTCGACGCTGCGGGGCTGGAAGTACGGTTTCAACTCGCCTTTCAAGTGCGACGTCTACTACATCAACACCCGCCTTTTCACCGGCAACAAATGGGGTACCTCCAACCCCGTGATGATGCGCGACAAGGATTTCGGTGTGGTGCGCATGCGCGCCTTCGGCACCTATGATTTCCGCATCGTGAATCCGGCGAAGTTCCTCAAGGAAGTGGCGGGTACCGACCAGAACTTCCGTATCGACGAATTTGCTGACACCATGCGCTCGCGCATCGTCAGCATCTTCAGCGAAGCCCTGGCCAAGGCCCAGGTGCCGGTGCTCGATGTGGCGCAGCGCTATTCCGAGCTGGGCGATGCGCTGCTGCAGCTGATCAACCCTGCCGTCACCGAAAAGTACGGCCTGGAGATCACCAGCTTCCTGCTGGAAAACGTATCGGTGCCGCCCGAGGTGGAAGAAGCCATCGACAAACGCTCGTCGATGAGCGCCATCGGCAACCTGAACGACTACGTGAAGTATCAGATGGGCCAGGCCATGGCCAATGGCGGCGAAGGCGCCGCGGCTGCCACCATTCCTGCCACCATGGCCATGGGCTTTGGCATGGCGCAGGAGATGATGAAGGGTATGCAGCAGCCCGCAGGCGGCGCTGCCACCGATCCGTTCTCGCCCGCTGCGGCGCAGGCTGCCCAGGCGGCGCAGGCCCCGGCCGCCGGTGGCGGCGTGCAGGTGCTGACGCCCGAGCAGGCCGCGCAGGTGCTGGGCGTGACGGCGCAGGATGTGGTGGCCGAGCTGGAATCGGGCGCGCTCAAGGGCCGCAAGATCGGCAGTGCCTGGCGTATCTCGCAGGAGTCGCTGAACGAATTCCTGCGCGGGTAATTGCATACCCGGGTTCAGCATTCACCAGTGCCTGCTGGTGAATGCTGTGTTGTATTTGCAATGGTTTTGATAGCTGACGGTGCATGATAGCTATGCGCCGAGGCTGAATTTGACTGTGAATTCATCTACCCCCGTCCCCGATCCATTTGCGCCGCCCTCAACCACGATGGTGGCCAGGCATGTCTGCCCCGAGTGCGGCGGCAATCTGGAATGGGATGCCAAGGCGCAATCGCTCAAGTGCCCCTACTGCGGCACCGTGGTGCCCTGGAGCGAGGAGCAGCAAAAGCAGCTGGGCGGCGACATCGTCGAGCAAGACCTGGCTGCGGCGCTGGCCAACCCCGCTACCGGGCGCGGCTGGGGGGATGCGCGGCGCGAGTACCAGTGCCAGAACTGCCGGGCGATCTCGGTTTTCGTCGATGGCCGGGTGGCTGCGCGCTGTGACTTCTGCGGCTCTCCCGCGATCCAGGCGCACGAGGAGCGCAACGACGCCATCACGCCGCAAAGCCTGCTGCCGTTCAAGATCAGCGACGGCCAGGTGCGCGATCGGGTCCGCAAGTGGTATGGCAGCCGCTGGTTTGCGCCGAACAAGCTCAAGAGCGCGGCGCTGACCGATACGCTCAAGGGCATCTACCTGCCGTACTGGACCTTCGACGCCCATGTGCAGGCCCAGTGGCGAGCAGACGCCGGTTACTACTACTACACGACCGAGCAGTACCGCGACAGCAACGGCAACATCAGCACCCGCCAGGTGCAGCATGTGCGCTGGGAGCCAGCGGCAGGCAGCCTGCAGCATTTCTTCGATGACGAATTGGTGGCTGGCACGGTGGGCGTACACCCTGCGCTGCTGCACAAGGTGGAGCCTTTTCCCACGACCACCGATCTGAAGCCGTATTCGCCCGAGTTTGTGCGTGGCTGGACGGTGGAGCGCTACCAGGTGGATCTGCGCCGGGCCGCCGATGTGAACGAAGGCGATATGGACCAGCAGGTGCAGTCGCTGTGCGCGCAGCAGGTGCCCGGCGATACATACCGCAATCTGCAAGTGCAGCGCGCCTACCAGGGCCGTACTTTCAAGCACGTGCTGGTGCCGGTGTGGCTGGTCAGCTATACCTATGGCGCCAAAAGCTACCAGATCGTGGCCAATGGCTACACCGGCCAGATTGCGGGCGAGCAGCCCTACAGCTGGGTGAAGATTGCGTTTGCGGTGTTGTGCGCGATCATCCTGATCGGAATTTTTCTGTCTTTGTCACAAAACTGATGCGCGGCCCCGGGGCGGGCAGCGCGGTAAAAACAACAAAGCCGGGCAAGCCCGGCTTTGTTGTCTGTGCATGGTGTGTTTAGCGGCGGCGTTTGCCGTCCATGTTGTCACCCACCTGGTTGCCGAAATAGGCACCTGCTGCGGCGCCACCAATGGTGCCCAGGGTGGAGCCAAATACCGCGTCACCCAGCACACCGCCGGCCACGGCGCCGACGCCGGTACCGATTTGTGCATTGGTAGGGTTGCTGGAGCAGGCGCTCAGCCCCGATACGGTCAGAACAACAGATGCAATGGTGATAGCAAGTTTTTTCATGCGGAACTCCTCGTAAACGCTGCGAGCGATCATGCCGGATGGCATTGTTGCACACATGCGGTCATGCTTTAGTGTCGCGCGGCGGCGGCATTGTTTCCATCGGTCAAGACTCAACCATGGTGTGGGACAAGACTTACCCGGCGTGCGCGTCCGCAGCCTCCACCAGGGCCAGCAGGCGGCGCAACGCGTGCTGC
Source organism: Comamonas odontotermitis (assembly GCF_040396735.1). Classification (GTDB taxonomy): domain Bacteria; phylum Pseudomonadota; class Gammaproteobacteria; order Burkholderiales; family Burkholderiaceae_C; genus Comamonas; species Comamonas odontotermitis_C. Next base: position 20,995 of record NZ_JBEBNZ010000005.1, on the reverse strand, counting down.
ACGGTCTGTTGGCGGATGCTGTGGCGATCGCCCTCAAAATGCATGGCCTCACTGTGCAGCCTGCCGGCCACCTGCCAGCCAAACCACACGGTGCCCACGGGTTTGGCGGCGGATCCGCCATCGGGCCCGGCAACCCCGGTCACGGCCACACTCACCTGGGCCTGCGATTGCGCCACTGCGCCCTGGGCCATGGCGCGTGCCACGGGCTCGCTCACGGCGCCGTGGGTGGCAATCAGGGCCGCGGGCACATCCAGCATGGCCGATTTGGCGCGGTTGGAATAGGTGACAAAGCCGCAATCGAGCCACTGGCTGGAGCCGGGCCGCTCGGTGCAGGCACCGGCGATCAGGCCTCCGGTGCAGCTCTCGGCAGTTGCCATCAGCCAGCCCCTGTGCGTCAGTGCATGGGCCAGTTGCGCAACGTATTCGTGCGTTGGCAGCGCATCTTTGGACAGCAAGGCAGCGGTGGTACTCATACAAAATGCCTCCACAGTGCAATCACCAGCAGCGTACAGAACGCGGCCACCAGATCATCCCACATGATGCCCCAGCCGCCGCCCCAGCCAAAGCCCTTGAAGCAGCGGTCGGCCCAGCGCACGGGCTGGGGCTTGGCGGCATCAAAGTAGCGGAACAGCGCAAATGCGATGAGCTGGCCCCACAAGCCCACCGGCATCACCAGCCACAGGATGATCCAAAAGGCGACCACCTCGTCCCAGACGATGCTGCCCGGATCGGCAATGCCCATGTTCCTGGCCGTGGCCGTGCAGGCCCACCAGCCCAGTGGAATGGACACCGCAATCAGAATGCCGATGGCCTGCGGTGTCAGCCACAGCTGCAGCACCAGATAAGCCACCCAGGCCCACAAGGTGCCCACCGTACCAGGCGCCTTGGGGCTGAGGCCGGAGCCAAAGCCCATGGCAATCCAATGCAGCGGATTCTGCAGCATGAACGCCCAGCCTGCTTTGTGTGGGGCCTGCATGGGGCTGGCAGATTCCGCCGGGGCGGCATGCGGCGTGGAAATTGGCGTATCGCTCATGGCGCCAATGATAAGCCTGTGGAGCAGGGTGCTGGCTCAGGCCTTGAAGTGGTCGAACGATTGCCAGCTTTGCGTGACACGCTGGCCTTGCGCATCCAGTACGCGCAAGCCGGGCTCGGCGGTGATGCGGCCGATGCGGTGGACAGGTGTCTGCGCAGTGGCACTTGCAGCTTGCACGGCAGCGCGCTGGCTCACGGCAGCGGTAAAGCACAACTCGTAATCATCGCCGCCGGCCAAGGTGCACTGCTGCAGACGACTTTGATCAAAACCGGCTGCGGCGCTTTCCCATAAGGCACTAGAAGCTATCAGTTTGGTAGCTTCTTCCAGATGAATTTCAGCCCCCACCTGGCTGGCTTGCAGGATGTGCGACAGATCGCCCAGCAGGCCATCGCTCACATCCAGCGCGCTGTTGGCAATGCCGCGCAGTGCCGTGCCCAGCGCGATGCGTGGTGTGGGGTACTCCAGCCGTTCACGGGCAGCAGCAAGGGCTTTGGCGGGGAGGGTGATGTGGCCGAGCAGGGCTTCCAGCGCGAGCCGCGCGTCGCCCAGGCTTCCGCTCACATAGATATCGTCACCCGCCTGCGCACCGCTGCGCAGCAGCGCCTGCCCGGCTGGGACATCGCCGAATACCGTGATGCAGATGTTGAGTGGGCCTTGCGTGGTGTCGCCGCCAATCAGTTCGCAGCCGTGGGCGTCGGCCAGTGCAAACAGGCCTTGGGAAAAGCCATGCAGCCAGGCTTCTTCCACCTGCGGCAGGGCCAGCGCCAAGGTGAAGGCGCGCGGCGCGGCACCGCTGGCGGCCAGATCGCTCAGGTTGACGGCCAGTGCCTTGTGGCCCAGGGCACGCGCGTCCACATCGGCGAAAAAGTGGCGGCCTTGCACCAGCATGTCGCAGGAGATGGCCAGTTGCATGCCGGGAGCAGGGGCGATGAGGGCGCAGTCGTCACCAATACCCAGCACGGCACGGCGCGCTGGCCGCTTGAAGTATTTGGCAATCAGATCGAATTCGCCCAGCGCCATGTCAACGGCCTCCAACGGGTTCTGCCGTTGCGCCCTTGTTCAGCCGCAGCGGCAGCAAGAAGCTCATCGGGCGCGAGAAGAAGCGCTTGGTCAGCGCCTTGTAGATGTGCGAGCGCTCGACGTTGCTGACGTTCTGCGCACGCAGCGCCAGGCGGAAGGCGAGGTAAAAGCTCACCAGAATGTTGAAGCCACCCATGAAGGGCAACGCGGCAATCGCCAGCCAGAAACCGGGGTAGTGCAGGGCTTGCAGGCCCATGCTCGCTGCTGCAGCCGCTGCCTGCCCGGACGCCAGGGTGACGTGGCGAATGTCGATGGGCAGCCCGAAGAACTGCGCCGTCACCGGAATCAACCCGAGCATGAAGCCCAGCGAGATGTTGGAGGCAAACCCCGAGACATTGCGCCGCATGAAGCGGGCCCAGCGCGCGGCTCGTGCCTTGCCCAGAAAACCGGTGATGCGCGGGTTGTAGCGGATGGCCGAATCCATGTGGTGCAGCACGAACCAGTTTTCCGTCCAGCCAGCAATGATGCTCGACGAGAACAGCAGCACACCGGTGAAGGCGGCATACAGCACCGACGGCCCCAGCAGGCTGATGGAGTGCAGCGTCTGTGCGGCATAGATCTTGTCGATGAATGGCGTGCCTTTGGCGTAGGCCCAAGCCAGGGCCAGAACCAGCACCGTAGGGAACACCACCAGCACATTGCCCAGTACCGCAGCCACCTGCGAGCGCACCAGATAGCTCACCTCATCGACAAACGACGCAATGCCGGCATCGGTGTTGCCGGACTCCTTGAGCTTGGCCGCCATGGCAGGCGCAGTCATGGCCGGTTGCTTGGTGGCAACGGTGAAATGCAGCAGCTGGATCAGCACGAAGCTGATCGCGTAATTGATGCCTGCGATGAACCCGCCCCAGAAAGCGGACAGCGCCACCGCGTGCAGTGCAAACTTGATGAGCGTGGTGAAGGCCATCACAAAGCCGCCGCCTGCGGCCTTGCGCACCATGTGCGCATATTCGCGGCTGTCGCGGGTGATGTAGTGCTCACCCGTCTCGGCGCTGCGCTCGGCCACCTTGGAGGCGAGCAGTGAAGAGTTGGACGAGATCAGCGCGCGCACGCTCTGGCGCTCCAGCCCCACCACCACCAGATGGGCCAGCAGCTTGGCGGTGATGGTGTTGGGGTTGGCGGACAGCAGGCAGTCGAGCAGCTCACGCACGCGCAGGATACGCATGCGCAGCTGGCGCAGGCGGAAGACGACGCCGACCGACACGCCGTTGTCCTCGAAATGCTCGTAGATCGAGGCCACGGCGGCGCGGCACTCATCCAGGCTGCTGCGCACGCTTACCTCGGCCTCCAGAACATCGGCGGCCTTGGGGCTGTGGTGCAGCATGGCCTTGCGCAGCTCTTCCACATGGCTGATCAAGGTGTAGAACGGCTGTGTGTTTTGCGCGCTGCCGCTCATGCGCAGGCGCAGCTCGGGTGTGAAGCCGGAGGCCAGAATCTGCCCGGCGCAGTAGGTGACGGCGTTGAGCACCAGCATCTGCCAGGGCGAGAGCCGGTTGCCGTAGTGCTCCTGCCCGGCGATGACGCCTTCGTGCACATCGCTCTGTGCGATCTGCGTGGGCACCACCACGGGCGTTTCAATTGCCGCAAAGCCGGGCGAGAGCAGGGCGGCAATGCGCTCCAGCGTTTGGGCATCCAGTGCCTTGAGCCATTGCGCGTCGAATGGCGTGTGCAGCGCCATCGAGAACAGCACGGTGGCGTCGATGGTCTCGGGCGTCGAGGGCAGCAGCTTCCAGCGCAGCCGCTCGGCCAATTCATTGAAGAAGGCAGTGCGCGGCGCAAAACCGAAATCGGCCAGCAGCGCCGTCAGGTCCACGGTCTGCAGCAGGCATGCCCACCAGGCCTGCAGCTTGCGGCGCAGTTCGGGGTTGGCCTCCATCGCATCCAGCAGCAGGCCCACGCGGGCGACGGCCGCATCCACCGACACCTGTTCGCCCCGGATCCAGTCGGCCACCTCAATGATCCACAGGTTGCGCTCGGCCAGCGGCGCATCGGGGTTCAGGCTGGCCAGCAGGGCAGGCAGCCGCTCTTGCTTCTTTTTGCCAAACATCAGTGCAGGACCCGTCCTTGGGCCAGATCGTCATCCTGCTCGGGGTACTGCGTGGCATCCAGCACAAAGCGGGGAATCGGGCAGTCAAAGGTTTCGGCATCCTCGGTGATGCAGAAATACGTGCCCTCCATGCTGCCCTGCGGCGTGGCCAGGCGGCATTGGCTCTGGTACTGGAAGGATTCACCGGGTTGCAGCAGCGGCTGGTGGCCGACCACGCCCAGGCCATGCACTTCCTGCAGCTTGCCGCTGGCATCCTTGATGATCCAGTGGCGCGCGATCAGCTGCGCAGCGGTGGCGCCGCTGTTGCGGATGGTGATGGTATAGGCGAACTGGTAGACCCCGGCTTCGGGCGCCGAGTGCTCGGGCATGTACTGCGGTGTCACTGAGACATCAAACTGGTGCTTTGGCATATGGAAATACTAACTGCGACAATAACGGGATGAGCTCCCCTTACCGAATTGCCCCCTCGATCCTGTCCGCAGACTTTGCCCGCCTGGGTGAAGAGGTGCGCTCCGTGCTGGCTGCCGGCGCCGACTGGATTCACTTTGACGTGATGGACAACCATTACGTTCCCAATCTGACATTTGGCCCCATGGTATGCGCGGCCCTGAAGCCGCACGCGGTGCTGCCCAATGGACAGCCTGCGCCCATCGATGTGCACCTGATGGTGCAGCCCGTCGATGCGCTGGCAGCCGCCTTTGCCGAGGCGGGTGCTGACTATATCAGCTTCCACCCCGACGCCTCGACCCACGTCCACCGCAGCATACAGGCCATCAAGTCACAGGGCTGTAAGGCGGGTCTGGTATTCAATCCGGCAGCGCCGCTGGATGTTCTGGACTGGGTGATCGAGGACATCGACCTGATCCTGCTGATGAGCGTGAACCCCGGTTTCGGCGGCCAGAGCTTCATCGACAGCACCTTCCGCAAGATCGAGGCGGCCCGTAAGCGCATCGAGGCAAGCGGCAAGGACATTCGCCTGGAAGTGGATGGCGGCATCAAGGAAAGCAACATCCGCAAGGTGGCCGATGCTGGCGCCGACACCTTTGTGGCCGGCAGCGCCATTTTTGGCAAACCAGATTACAAGGCGGTGATTGATCAGATGCGTACGGCACTGGTCTGAGTCGCTGAAAATAGGTAAAACGGCTGCCAGCGCTTGCCCAGTGGGCGCTGATAGCTATTGTTTTGATGCGTGATTCGCACTATTCGGCCCGCCTGCGTTGCCGAATGGGAAAGTACACGCGCTGATATCGAAGAAAGCCATGACCGTATCGCTTGCCAAGTTGCCCCTTCCCAACGGCGGGGCCATTGAAGCCGTGATCGTTGACCTGGACGGCACCATGGTCGACACCATGGGCGATTTTGCCGAGGCCCTCAACCGCATGCTGGCGGATCTGCAACTGCCTGCGATCGATGCGCAAGCCATCGAGCCCATGGTGGGCAAGGGCTCGGAGAATCTGCTGCGGTCGGTGCTCCAGCACGTGCTGTCGCAGCAGGGGCGCGCACCTGCTGCTACCGAGATCGACAACTACTACGCCCGCGCCTGGGAGCAATACCAGCACCACTACCTGGCGATCAATGGCCGGTTCTCCAGGGTGTACGACGGCGTGGAGCAAGGCCTGCGCCAGATGCGCAACCTGGGCCTGAAGATGGCCTGCCTGACCAACAAGCCGCTGTCCTTTGCCGAGCCGCTGCTCAAGGCCAAGGGCTTGCGTGATTATTTCGACTGCGTCTTTGGCGGTGACTCGTTCGAGCGGAAAAAGCCCGACCCATTGCCGCTCCTCAAGACCTGCCAGGCCCTGGGCAGCCAGCCCGCCACCACGCTGATGGTGGGCGACAGCAGCAACGACGCTGAAGCGGCGCACAACGCAGGCTGCCCCGTGGTGCTGGTGAGCTACGGCTACAACCACGGCCAGCCGATCAGGCAGGTGCAGGCCACCGGCTATGTAGACTCGCTGGCTGAACTGGTTCGGTAGTTGCTATCGATTTAGGAGTGATTGTGCGCACAGGCAAAACGCTGGCAGTCGATGCCACCCACACAGCCGCTGCGCCGCACAAGCCTCTGCCGCTATGATGGCGCTGTTGCCAACCGCCTGCATGGCGGCCTTGGGCGCAGCTTCACCCTTGCCAAACTACACTCTTGCCCCATGGATGGATTGCATCTGACCGCCGATTTGTACCAATGCCAGTGCGCGCCGTCGCTGCTGACCGAGCAGGTGCAACTGGCGCAGCTGTGCGTGGGGCAGACCATGCGCTCGGGCCTGAGCGTGGTGGCGCAGCGCTGGCACAGCTTTGCACCGGTCAACGACCAGCCGTCGGGGGTGACCGGCACGGTGTTGCTGGCCGAGTCGCACCTGGCGATCCATACCTGGCCCGAAAGCGGCAGTGTGTCGCTGGATCTGTACGTCTGCAACTTCTCGGAAGACAACACCGCCAAGGCCCACGCGCTGATGCAAAGTCTGCTCAAAGCATTGGCACCCACCCGTGTGCACCAGCAGCAATTGCGGCGGGGCGACGCCGGCGCGGCGACGGCCTTTGCCAGTGGCGGTGGCCGCTGATTGGCGCATCTGCAACGCTGCCTGACAGCACGATCACACCGCTTTATGGGCCAATACCCGGCATTTGCGGGAATTGGTACTGGCGCCTCCAATCGTTTGCTACACTAAAGCCCATGTTCATCCATCACGCAGTCATTGCAGGTCTCGCAGGCCGGGGAGCTTGGCCCTGGCGTAAGCCTGCGACCATGTCTGTTTGATTGCCGCTGGGTGACACGCCCCAGCGTGCGCCCGAGGCCATGCCGACCGGTATGGCCGCCAAGATGAACTGCAGCGCACGATACGCACACATCCAGCGTGCGCTGCCAAAGCTGGGGACGATTCTTCGTGATCACCGAACTCGAATTCAAAAGTCTGGCCAACCAAGGCTACAACCGCATTCCTCTCGTCGCTGATGCGTTTGCGGATCTCGAAACACCTCTATCGCTGTATTTGAAGCTCTGCCACGCGCATGACGATGGCAAACACAGCTTTTTGCTGGAATCCGTCGTGGGTGGCGAGCGCTTTGGCCGCTACAGCTTCATCGGCCTGCCTGCACGCACTCTGCTGCGCGCCACCGGTTTTGGTACCGCTGCCAAGACCGAGGTGGTGACCGACGGCCAGGTGGTGGAGACGCACCAGGGCAATCCGCTTGATTTCATCGCTGCGTACCAGCAGCGCTTCAAGGTGGCGCTGGGCGCGGGCCTGCCGCGCTTTTGCGGCGGCCTGGCGGGTTACTTTGGCTACGACGCCGTGCGCTACATCGAGAAGAAGCTCGAAAACAGCTGCCCACCCGACACCCTGGGCACGCCCGACATCATGCTGCTGCAGTGCGAAGAGGTGGCAGTCATCGACAACCTCTCGGGCAAGCTCTACCTGATCGTCTACGCCAACCCCGGCGAGGCAGAGGCCTACAGCAAGGCCAAGAAGCGCGTGCGCCAGCTCAAGGAGCAGCTGCGCTATTCGGTCAGCGTGCCACGCATCCGTGCGGGCGAAAGCTATCCGGCCGAGCGCAGCTTTGCCAAGACGGATTACCTGCGAGCCGTCGAAGAAGCCAAGGAGATGATTGCGGCGGGCGATTTCATGCAGGTGCAGGTGGGCCAGCGCATCCACAAGCGCTACACCGAAAGCCCGCTGTCGCTATACCGGGCGCTGCGCTCGCTCAATCCCAGCCCTTACATGTACTACTACCACTTTGGCGACTTTCAGGTGGTGGGGGCGAGCCCCGAGATCCTGGTGCGGCAGGAGCAGGTCGAGCATGAAGGCGGCGTGGGCCAGAAGATCACCATCCGCCCGCTGGCTGGCACGCGCCCGCGCGCATCCACGCCAGAGAAGGACAAGGCAACCGAGCACGAGCTGGTGAACGATCCCAAAGAGCGTGCCGAGCATGTGATGCTGATCGACCTGGCGCGCAACGACATCGGTCGCATCGCCAAGACCGGCAGCGTCAAGGTGACCGAAGCCTTTGCGGTGGAGCGCTACAGCCATGTGATGCACATCGTGAGCAATGTGGAAGGCATTCTGAAAGACGGCATGACGAGCATGGACGTGCTCAAGGCCACCTTCCCGGCAGGCACGCTGTCGGGCGCGCCCAAGGTGCACGCAATGGAAGTGATCGACCAGCTCGAACCCGTCAAGCGCGGCATCTATGGCGGCGCCTGCGGCTACCTGAGCTATGCCGGTGACATGGACCTGGCCATTGCCATCCGCACAGGCGTCATCAAGGACGGCATGCTGTATGTGCAGGCCGCAGCTGGCGTGGTGGCCGATTCGGTGCCCGAGCTGGAGTGGAAAGAGACTGAACACAAGGCGCGCGCACTGCTGCGCGCGGCCGAACTCGTAGAGGAAGGACTGGAATGACCCGCGCTATCGACAAAGTGCAAGACTGCAACACCATGACCGACGTGCGCCGCCATGTGAACGCGCTCGACGACATCCTGGTGCCGCTCTTGGTGGAGCGCGGCGGCTACATGACCCAGGCTGCCAAGGTCAAGAACAACCCCGAGCTGGTGCGTGATGAAGAGCGCATCGAGACCATCGTCAGCCGCGTGCGCGAACGCGCGGCGCTCGAAGGCGGCCAGCCCGATGTGATCGAGGCCATCTACCGCGCGATGATGGAAGCCTACATCGCCTATGAACACCGTGAACTGGCGCGCCTGCAGGCAGGCGGCACACCGAGGGAGTGACGATGAAAAAACTGTTGATGGTCGATAACTACGACAGCTTCACCTACAACATCGTCCAGTACTTTGGCGAATTGGGTGTCGATGTGGTCGTGGTGCGCAATGACGAAACCTCGCTCGACGAGATTGCCGCCCACCAACCGGACTGGCTGGTGATATCTCCCGGGCCCTGCAGTCCGGCGGAGGCCGGAATTTCGGTGCAAGCCATCCAGCACTTTGCCGGCAAGCTCCCTATTTTGGGCGTATGCCTGGGCCACCAGGCCATTGGCGCAGCCTTTGGCGGCAATATCATCCGCGCGGTTCAGCAGATGCACGGCAAGACCAGTGTCATCCACACCACGCAGCAAGGCGTGTTTGCAGATTTGCCAGAGGAGTTCACCGTCAACCGCTACCACTCGCTGGTGATCGAGCGCAGCACCTGCCCCGATTGCCTGGAAGTGACGGCGACCAGTGAAGACGGTGAAATCCAGGGCGTGCGCCACAAGACACTGCCGATCCAGGGCGTGCAGTTCCACCCCGAGAGCATTCTGACCGAGCACGGCCACGCCATGCTGAAGAACTTTCTGGAGCAGCGCTGATGACTGGCGCCGCCGTCCTGGCTCCGCAGTTTGCGTACAAGCGCTGGGCCAACAAGGAATTGGTGCAACTGGGGATGGCGTCGCAGCATCTGCTATCGGCCGATGAACTGCGGCTCTTTACCCGCATCCTCAACCACACCTGGGTGGTCGATCAGATTTTTTCCGCGCACATGCAAGGTGGGCAGCACCACTTCAGCGCAACCAATACCGAAGATACCCCAACACTGGCTGATCTGCAGGCCCGCCTGGCCCATTCCGACGCGCAGCTGGAGCTGTATGTGCAGGGCCTGCAGGATGCGCAACTGGGCGAGCTGATCCTGTTCCGCTTTACCGATGGCGATACCGGCAGCATGACGCGCAGCGAAATGCTGCACCACCTGGTCGTGCATGGCACCTACCACCGAGGGGCGGCCGGGCGCGTTCTGGCAACACATGGCGTGGCCTTGCCGCGTGATTCGCTCACCACCTTCTTGCACCGGCTGGAGCCGGGGCGCCGATGGCAGGCCTAGCTTGCATTCGTCCTCATCCGTTTGAATGATCTAGGAAACCCCATGTCGATTACCCCCCAGGAAGCGCTGCAGCGCACCATCGAGCACCGTGAAATCTTCCACGATGAAATGCTGCATCTGATGCGCATGATCATGAAGGGCGAGCTGTCGCCGGTGATGACGGCATCCATCCTCACCGGCCTGCGCGTCAAGAAGGAAACCATTGGCGAGATCAGCGCGGCTGCCGAGGTGATGCGCGAGTTTTCCAACAAGGTGCATGTGAACGACCGCAGCCACCTGGTCGACATCGTCGGCACCGGTGGCGACGGCGCCAACACCTTCAATATCTCCACCTGCTCCATCTTCGTGATCGCGGCTGCCGGCGGCAAGGTCAGCAAGCACGGCGGGCGCAGCGTATCGAGCAAATCCGGCAGTGCCGATGCGATGGAGGCGCTGGGCGTCAACATCAACCTCAAACCCGAACAGATTGCGCAGAGCATTGCGCAGGTGGGCATCGGCTTCATGTTCGCGCCCAACCACCATCCGGCCATGAAAAACGTGGCGCCCGTGCGCAAGGAGCTGGGCGTGCGCACCATCTTCAACATCCTGGGCCCACTCACCAATCCGGCGGGTGCGCCCAACATCCTGATGGGGGTGTTCCACGAAGACCTGGTCGGCATCCAGGTGCGCGCGCTGCAGCGCCTGGGCGCCGAGCACGCACTGGTGGTGTATGGCCGCGACGGGCTCGACGAGATCAGCCTGGGCGCTGGCACCCTGGTGGGCGAGCTGAAGGACGGTGTGGTGCGCGAGTACGAGATCCACCCCGAAGACTTTGGTATCCAGATGGTCGGCACCCGTGCCTTCCGCGTGGACAACCCCGAAGAATCCAAAGCCATGCTGCTGGGCATTCTGCAGGGCGAAAAAGGCCCGGCGCGCGACATCGTCTGCCTGAATGCAGGCGCGGCGCTTTATGCGGCCAATGTGGCGGAATCCATCGAAGACGGCCTGCGGCGCGCGCGCGAGGCAATCGACACCGGCGCTGCACTGGCCAAGCTCAAAGCGCTGGTGGCATTCACCCAGCAGTACGCCAACGCCTGAAGAAAGTAATACCTATGTCCGATATTTTGAAGAAGATCTGCGACGTCAAAGTCGAAGAAGTCGCTGAAGCGAAAAAGCGCTTGTCGTTTGAAGGCATGCGCCGCGATGCGGAAAGCCGCGTCGTGACGCGCGATTTTGTAGGGGCCTTGCGCGCCAAAATCACTGCGGGGGAGGCGGGGGTGATTGCCGAAATCAAAAAGGCGAGCCCAAGCAAGGGCGTCATTCGTGCAGATTTTGACCCGGCCGACATTGCACAAAGCTACATGGTGGGCAATAGCAACAACAAGGCCAAAATTCACGGTAACGCGACGGCGGCGTGCCTGTCGGTGCTGACGGACCGTCAGTTCTTCCAGGGCGAGCCCGACTTTCTGAAGCAGGCGCGTGCCAGTACTTTGCTGCCGGTGCTGCGCAAGGATTTCATGGTCGATCCCTACCAGATCTATGAATCGCGGGCGATGGGCGCTGACTGCGTGCTGCTGATTGCCGCCTGCCTGGATGACGCGCAGATGGCCGAGATGGAGCAGATCGCGCGCAGCCTGGACATGGCCGTGCTGGTGGAAGTGCATGACGGGGCCGAGCTGGAGCGTGCCCTCAAGCTCAAGACGCCGCTGGTGGGTATCAACAACCGCAACCTGCGCACGTTCGAGGTGGATATCCAGACGACGCTCGATCTGCAAAAGCACGTGCCTGCCGACCGCCTGCTGGTGACGGAATCGGGCATCATGACCCGCGACGATGTGAAGACCATGCGCGATGCCGGTATCAACGCCTTCCTGGTGGGTGAGGCGTTCATGCGTGCGGATGAGCCGGGCGAAGCGCTGGCTGCCTTGTTTGCCCATCCGGTCGAGCGCGCTTAATTTACTATCAAAAAAAGAGCTGCTCGCGCGCTACCCTGGCGCGCGAGCAGCTCTCTTTTTTGTGGAAGGGCCGGCGCTATTTCCTGGCGCGGATCTGCTCCAGTTGCTCGGTGAACCACTGCTTGCTGTCGATCTCGGGCTGGCCGGGGCAGCGCACCCGGTAGGGTTTGCTCGACATGCTGCTTTGGCTGGCGGCATGGTCGATGAAGGCTTCGCTCGTGGGCACCAGCTTTTTCTTCAGCAGGTAGTCGTACTTGCCCTGCAGATGCTGGCTGGCCTGTTTGGCGCTGTACCAGCTGCCATTGCGGTTGAACTCGCAGCCGGATGTGAGCAGGGCCGAAAACAGGCCGTCAATTTCGATGGCTGTGGCCGCTTGCGGAGTGGCGTGCACGGAGGCGGCTGACAGGCAGGCGGCTGCCAATGCGGCCTTGGTGAAGGTGAGGATGGAAGATGGCATGCGCAGATATTGCCGTGAACTGCCCCTTCACGCTGTAAACCTGTGTTAACATTTTGTTGAGAATTATTCGCATTCGTAAATGTGAGTCGCCATGGCGTGCCCTTCTGCTGCTGTGCAGGGGCCCCTTGATGGCGACCCGCACGCTCGCCTCAGCCAGGCAGACTTCTGCCGTGCCCAGCCAGCAGGCCTGATCCATCTCCCCATCCAGCGTTGCTCTGACGACCTGCCAGCCGTACCGGGTAGGGCTGGCGTCGTTTTCACGCACCAGGTGGGTGGATAGATGGAATGACACCATCGCCGAGGTCTATCTTGAAAACCAAACTCCTGAGTGCGCGCAAGGCGCGTCGTCTGCATGGCGTGGCTGCTGCCATGCTTGCCATCTCTCCTGCTGCATGGGCGCAATCCGCACCCATGGCGTCCTCCTCAGCGCAGAATGCGCCGGAGTCCACCTTGAGTGAAGTCAAGGTGCAGGCCGCGCAAGACAAGAGCCAACTGCCGCGCCTTGCACCGGGCGGCCAGGTAGGCAAGGCTGCCGGCCTGGGCCTGCTGGGAAACGTCGACACCATTGATGCGCCCTTCAACATCACCGCCTACAGCAGCGAACTGATGCAGGATCAGAATGCATCCACCGTGGCTGCCGTGCTGGAAAACGACCCTTCGGTGCGCTTTACCACCAACACCGGTCACATCAACGAGAACTACCTGATCCGCGGCTTTGACATCAACGCCAGCGAGGTGGCCATGAATGGCCTCTACGGCATTGCGCCGGATAGCAACATTCCTACGGAATTCATTGAACGCGTGGAGCTGCTCAAGGGGCCGGGCGCATTGCTGAGTGGCATGTCTCCGGCAGGCGGCGTAGGCGGCGTGGTCAACATCGTCACCAAGCGGCCCACGGCGCAGCCGCTCACACGGGTGGCAACCTCCTTCACTTCGGGATCGCAGCTACAGGCGCATGCCGATGTGTCGCGCCGCTTCGGGCCGGAAAACCGCCTGGGCATCCGCTTCAACGGCCTGCTGGGCAATGGCGAGACGTCGGTGGACGACCAAAAGCGCCGCCGCAACCTGGGCGCGCTAGCGCTCGATTACCAGGGCGACCGCTTCAGCCTGGGGCTGGACGCCTACCGCTACCGCGCGCACATGAACAACGGCAGCCCGGTGATGGTGAGCTTTGCCAAGATGGACCACCTTATCGACGCGCCCGATGGCCGCAACAACCTGTTCCGGGGCGTCAATTCGGTGGTCGAGAACGAAGGCGTGGTGCTGCGCGGCAGCGTCGATCTGAATGACCGCTGGCAGCTGTACGGCAGTGCGGGCCGCGCGCTGCACCATTACACCGGCCAGCCCACGGGCACGCGCGTAGTGCTCAATGCGGTGGGCGACGGCTCGGCCATCGGCCAGACCTACAACCTCGAAGGCTTTACCAACACCACCGCCTGGGAGACCGGCGTGCGTGGCAGCTTCGAGACCGGGGCGGTCAAGCACCAGGTGGTGGTGGCCTATAACTTCATGAACCAGAAGAGCGGTCGCGCACTGCCGATCACCGTCAGCCCCAACTACACCACCAACATCTATGATCCGGTCGACCCCATCCTGGCACCGGGGCGCCAGGGCATGCGGCGCGAGAACGACAACGACATCAGCAGCCTGGCGCTGGCCGATACGCTCTCGTTCGCGCAGGACAGGGTGCTGCTGACGCTGGGCCTGCGCCACCAGCGCGTGCACCAGAAGATGAAGGGCTACGACGAATCAGCCGTGACACCTGCTGTGGGCCTTGTCGTCAAACCCTGGGGAGACGACGTATCGCTGTACGCCAACTACATCCAGGGCCTGAGCCCGGGCGTGGAAGTGGGATCCACGTACGCCAACGCGGGCGAGGTATTTCCGCCCTACAAGACCAAGCAGATGGAGATGGGCGTGAAGTGGCGCGCTGGCGCGTTCACCAATACGCTGGCGCTGTTCCAGATCGAAAAGCCATCGACCGTGATCGACAGCGCCACCAACACGCTGCAGCTGGGCGGTGAGCAGCGCAACCGGGGCGTGGAATGGAACACCTCGGGCGAGGCGCTGCGTGGCCTGCGTGTGCTGGGCGGCATCGCCTACCTGCAGCCCCGGCTGACGGGTACGCAAGGCGGCAAGAACGACGGCAACGACGCCTTTGGCGCGGCGCGCTGGACGGCCAACCTGGGTGGCGACTGGGACATTCCGGGCCTGCCCGGCGCAGCGCTGAGCGGCCGCGTGGTGCACACCGGCAAGCAGTGGGTCAACGCCGCCAACACCTTGCGTGCCCCCAGCTGGACGCGCGTGGACCTGGGCGCGCGCTATGCCACCACGGTTGCGGGCAAGAAGACCGTGTTCCGCGCCAATGTGGACAACGCCTTTGATCGCAAGTACTGGGCAGGTGCCTTTGCCGACAACTTCCTGACCGTGGGCGCACCGCGCACCTACCGCGTCAGCGCCTCTGTGGACTTTTAAAATGATAGCTACAAGCGCTTTTCTGATGCGCGCAGACGCCCTGCTTTATCTGAGGCCATGGTGCAAATCCCCAGGCTGTATCACCGCCGTACTGGCTGCTGCCAGCCTGCTGGCGGCTTGCACCCCGAGCCACCGCATGAACACTGAAATTGCATCATCGACCGCGCAGGCTGCGGCGTCCTTCCCCGTGCTGGCCGTCGGCACGGCCGTGCAAGGAACGCTTGCGCCGGGCACGCAGCAGCGCTGGCAGCTCGACGCCCGCGCGCTGCCCGCCGGCAGCGTGGTGCGCGGCGAGATCGATGCCACCGGCCTGCAGCTGGATGTGCAGGATGCACAGGGCCGGCACGTGCGGCGGCTGCTGGGCAAGGATGCCCGAGGCGAAGGCTTTACCTGGCAGGTACAGGCGAGCGAGCAGCTGGTGTTGCACGCCAGTGACGCACCGGTTGTTGGGTACGCTACCGCAAACACAATAGCTGGTGGCGTGCAGCCTACGGGCGCTACCCCCGAAAACGGCCAATATCGCCTGCTGCTGGCGCAAGCCTGGCAGCCTGCCGCCGACCAGCAGGTGAAACTGCCCGAGCGTCCGTTGCAAAGCCAGCGCCTGCAGGCGCTGGCCCAGCAGTTGCAGGCCGGAGGCAATACCGAAGCCTTCTGGCGCGAAGTGGCGCAACAGGGCGCGCCATTGGTCGAGCCATGGAGCGAGCGCGAGCGCCTCGTCACCTTTGTGTGGCGCGGCGCGCAGCACAGCGTGCGGCTGTTCGGGTCGCCCAGCGGCAACCATGAATCGCTGCAGCGCCTGGGCGCGTCCGATGTGTGGTGGGCCAGCTTTGTGATGCCCAGCGATGTGCGGCTGAGCTACGGGTTTGCGCCCGATGTGCCCAATATCGATGCCCCCGCGCAGGACCAGCGGCGCAGCATTCTCGCCACCTTGCAGCGCGATCCCTTCAATGCCCGTACCTGGGGCGCAGGAGCAGATGGCGTGCCGCCGGTAGACCGCTACCAGGGCCGTTCTGTGCTGCAGCTGGCCGATGCGCCGCCCCAGCCGTGGCGCCAAAGGCGTGAAGGCGTGCCGCACGGCGATCTGCAGCGCCACTGGTTCACCTCTCAGGCCCTGGGCAATGGGCGGGATGTATGGATCTACCGCCCTCGGGGCTGGTCGCAGACACCAGCGGCGCAGCGCAGCGTGCTGGTGCTGTTTGACGCGCATGCTTACCTCCACGATGTACCCACGCCGCAGATCGTGGACAACCTGGTTGCCGACCAACTGGTCCCCAGCACCGCCGTGGTGCTGGTGGGCAATGCCAGCAGCGCGCTGCGCGGCAAGGAACTGCCGCCCAACCCCACCTTTGCCCGCATGATGGGCGAGGAGTTGATGCCGTGGCTCGCTGCGCAGGGCGTTGACGTGCCTGCAGCGCGCACGGTGCTGGCCGGGTCCAGCTATGGCGGCCTGGCATCCAGCTACGTGGCGCAGCAGTACCCCGGGCGCTTTGGCAAGGTGCTGAGCCTGTCGGGCTCATACTGGTGGGCCCCTGAGGGCGAAGCGCCCAATGCACTGGCACGCTGGTGGGAGGCTGCACCTCGCTTGCCGGTGGAGTTCTACTTTGACGCCGGCTTGTATGAAAGTGCACGCGGTGGTCAGGCGGGCATTCTGGAGACGAGCCGTGCCCTGGGCGACGTGCTGCGCGCCAAAGGCTACCGCGTGACGCAGGTGGAGCACAACACCGGCCACGACTACGTGCATTGGCAGGGCTCGCTTGCCTGCGGACTGGTGGCGCTGTTGCAGCCCGCCAGCTGGAGCCGGGTGCAGGGGGCGTGTGCGTCTGCCGGTGGAAAGTGAGCCGATGCGCGCGCCAACCGGCAAAACTAACCAAACGGTAATCCGTCGGTAATGCCGAGCACCCCGGTGTCTGTCTAGCATGGAGCCCGCGCCACGCGGCGACATAAGCAGACAGAACACCAGGGGCAAGGATGCAATTTCTCTTCAACTCCAACACCGGCCGAGGGCTGGTGTGGGCCACCACGGCTGCCACCATGGCGCTGGCATTGTCCGGCTGCAGCGGCAGGAATGATGCCGCTGCGCAAGAGGCGGACGCATCCCGCCCCAAGGCCGCTGCGCTGGCGCCTGGCCAGGTGCGGCTGCAGCCCGCATCGCTGAAGATGCTGGACATTGTCAGCCTGACGCAGTCTGGCGCCGCACAGACCGTGGCCATGCCCGCGCGCGTTGCCTTCCAGGATGACAAGGTGGCGGCTGTCGCCATTCCGGTCGAAGGGCGGGTCGTGTCGGTCAATGTGCAGGTGGGAGACAAGGTTCAGGCTGGCGACACGCTGGCAACCTTGGTCAGCCCGGAGGCGCTGCGCATCCGCTACGAAGTGGAGGCTGCGCGCACTGCCAGGGAACTGGCAGTGGTGGAAGAACAGCGCCAGCGCACCATGGTGGCCAAGGGCGTGGGCGTGGAGATGGAGCTGCGCGCGGCGCAATCCAAGCTGCATGAAACCTCCCAGGAACTGGCGCGCGCGCAGGGCGTGGCCGCCTTGCTGGGTAACGGAAGCGGCGACAAGATTGTGCTGCGTGCTCCACGGGCGGGTGTCATCGCCGAGCGCAATGCCGTGCCCGGCGCGGCAGCGGAGTCGGGGGCGGCGCTGTTCCTGGTGGGGGATCCGGGCGCGATGCGCATCGTGGCCGATGCCTTCGAAGGCGATCTGGCGGGCATCCACGTCGGTGCCGACGCGGTGGTCAAGGTGCAGCAGTTGGCACTTGCCACGCAAGGCACCGTGCGCAATATCGGCGCCGTGCTGGACAAGGAATCGCGCCGCGCGACGGTGCTGATCGACATGAAAACGCAGGCCCCCGGCCTGCGCCCCGGCATGCAGGCATCGGTGGAGATACCGCTGGCTGCCACGCAGCAGATGCTGATTCCGGTGACTGCGGTGCTCATCAAGGATGGCGACCGCTCGCTGGTCTTTGTGCAGGTGGATGAGGGGGTCTTCGAGGCGCGCACCGTGGTGCTGGGCCAGCCGCTGCGCGGCATGGTTCCAGTCCAAAGCGGGCTCAAGGCCGGCGACCGGATTGTGGTGCGCGGTGGATTGCTGCTGGACGGCGCAGCCAGCCAAATGCTGTAAGCAGGAAAACACCCGTGCTGCGCTCTTTGATTTCCTTCGTCGTGCACCGCCGAATGCTGGCGCTGTGCGCCACGCTGCTGATCGCCATCTACGGCGTCTATTCCTACCTGAACACCGCCATCGAGGCCTATCCGGACGTGACGAACGTTCAGGTGGGCGTGATTGCCCAGGCCCCGGGCCTGGCACCTGAAGAGGTGGAGCGCCAGATCACCCAGCCGCTGGAGCGCGAGCTCAACGGCACGCCGGGCCTGATGTCGCTGCGCTCGGAGAGCTACTTCGGCCTGTCGATGATCAACCTCGTGTTCGACGACAACGCCGACAGCTTTAAGGCCCGTGCCGAAGTGGCGCAGCGGCTGCCGCAGGCCGATCTGCCGCAAGGGGTGACACCCGAGATGGCGCCCGACTACACCCCGCTGGGCAAGATTTACTACTACCGCCTGCAAAGCGACCGCCACACGCTCGCCCAGTTGCGCACCGAGCAGGAGTGGCACGTTACCCGCGTGCTCAAGCAGATTCAAGGCGTGGCCGATATCGTCAGCATCGGCGGCTTCGTCAAGGAGTTCCATGTCGAGGTCGATCCGCAAAAGCTCTACAGCCTTGATATCTCGCTGGAAGATGTGGGCGATGCACTGTCCAAGTCCAACCGCAATGTCGGCGGCGGCCTGCTGCGCCGTGGCGAGCAATCGCTGATCGTGCGCGGCATTGGCCTCCTGGGCAAGCCCGAGGACATTCAGCGCGTGGTGGTGGCCATGCGCGGCGAACAGGCGGTGACGATAGGCGACGTGGCGCGGGTGTTCCAGTCGCACACGCCGCGCCAGGGCTCGGTCGGCATGGACGAGCACGATGATGTGGTTGAAGGCATCGTGCTGCTCAAGCGGGGCGAGAATCCCTCGCGCGTGCTCGACCAGATCCACCTCAAGGTCGATCAGCTCAATGGCGGGGAGCTGCCGGAGGGCATGAAGATGGTGACGAGCTACGACCGCTCCACCCTGGTGGGCCACACGCTGGCCACCGTGCAGCACAACCTGCTGTTTGGCGCGGTGCTGATCGTCAGCGTTCTGTGGCTGGTGCTGCGCAGCCTGCGCGGCTCCATCATCGTGGCCACGGTGATTCCGCTGTCGCTGCTGGTGGCCTTCATCGGCCTGCATTGGCTGGGCATGCCCGCCAACCTCATCTCGATGGGCGCCATTGACTTCGGCATCATGGTCGACGGTGCGGTGGTGCTGGCCGAGAACATCATCCGCAATGCGCGCCAGCGCAAGCCGCAGACGCAGGCTGACATGCGCCACATCATCATCGACTCTGCCGTGGCCGTGGCCAAGCCCACCCTGTTTGCAATGGCGATCGTGATTGCGGCGCTGATCCCCGTATTTTCGCTGCAGAGCATCGAAGGCCGCATTTTTCGCCCGCTGGCGATGACTTATACCTTTGCGCTGCTGGGCGCGCTGGTGTTTGCCATGGGCCTGGTGCCCGCACTGTGCGCCTTGCTGCTCAAGCCCAGGCATGTGATGGTGGAGGAGCCCAAGGTGTTCGAGCATGCGCAGCACGGCTATGAGCGCTGGATCGGCAAGGTGCTGCAATCGCGGCGCGCGCGCTGGTTGGTGGCCCTGGTTGCCGTGGTGATCCTGGCTGTGGCGGGCTATTCCGGGCGCTGGCTGGGGACGGAGTTCCTGCCCGAGCTGGACGAGGGCGATGCCTATGTGCTGGTGGAAATGCCTGCATCCATCTCGCTGGAAAAAGGCCAGGAAGTGCTGCGCGAGGTGCGCCTGCGCCTGGGACAGTACCCTGAGGTGATCTCGGTCATCTCGGAGCAGGGCAGGCCGGAATCCGGTACCGACAATGAAACCCTGAACCTGGCCAAGGTGCTGGTGCGCCTCAAGCCCCATGAGCAGTGGACCCCAGGCCTGACCAAGCCGCGGTTGATCGACCAGATGCGCGAGAGCCTGCGGGAAATACCCGGTGTGGCCTTCAATTTTGCACAACCCATTCGGGACAGCGTGGAGGAATCCAGCTCCGGCGCGCGCGGCCAGGTGGTGCTCAAGATTTTCGGGCCGGAGATTCCACAGCTGCGCGCGCTGCTGCAAAAGACGGTGGACGTGGTGCAGCCGATTGCCGGCGTGGTGGATCTGGGCCTGTACCGCGACGCCCCGGCGCCGCAGGTGCACGTCACCTTCAACCGCGACGCGCTGGCGCGCCAGGGGATCGATATGGATACCGCGCAGAAGACCCTGGAGATGGCGCTGGCAGGTGATGTGGTCACCACCTTGTGGGAAGGGCAATACCCCGTGCCGGTGCGTGTGCGCCTGCCTTACGTCAACCGCATGGACGAGGCCCGCATCCGCGACATCGCCATCCCCACGCCCAAGGGCCAGTCGTTCCCACTGCATGCGCTGGCCGATGTGCAGGTGGCCATCGGCAACTCTTCCATCTTCCGTGAAGGCAATGCGCGCTACATGGCGCTGAAGTTCAATGTGGAAGGGCGGGACATCGGCTCGGTGGTGAAGGACACGCTGGCCGCGTTCTCGCAGAACGTGAAGATGCCCGAGGGCTACACCGCCGTGTGGGGTGGCGAGTGGGAAAACCAGCAGCGCGCCGCCGCACGCCTGAAGGTGGTGGTGCCGCTGTCGCTATTGATCGTGTACGCCCTGCTGTTTGGTGCGCTGGGGCGCGCACGCAGCGCAGGCGTGATCATGTTGTGCGCGCCGTTCGCCATGGTGGGCGGTATCGTGGCCCTGCATGTGACGCACATCGAGCTGTCGATCAGCGCGGCCATCGGCTTCATCGCGCTGCTCGGGCAGGTGGCATTGGTGGGGCTGCTCGTGCTGTCGAGTGTGGAAGAGCGCCGCCGCGCCGGCCTGCCGCTGCTGCAGGCCCTGGTGGAGGGCACGGCCGAGCGCATGCGTTCGGTCATTCTGGTGGCGCTGCTGGCACTGCTGGGCCTGCTGCCCATGGCCATGTCCACCGGCGTAGGCAGCGAAACCCAGCGCCCTTTCGCGTCGGTGATCGTGGGCGGCATGATGGTGCTGCCGCTGATCGCCCTGGTGCTGC
>NZ_JBEBNZ010000004.1:0-244288 GCF_040396735.1 Comamonas odontotermitis | reverse complement strand
AGGATTTGCAACAACGCAGACTGCCCCTAGCCGGGCGCCCCTGACCGGGCGTCCCCAAACCCACTGTCCCTACGGGTTGGAGTGAAATCGGGCGATTTCTTCGCGCTCGCCCTTGCTTGCACCCCGGTGCAAGCTGCGGCCCAGCGCTTCGAACTCATCCCGATTGCACTCCAACGCGACTGCGTAGAGATCGTAAACACGTTCTAAGAACGTATTCAGAGGATGCGGGCCTGCAATTCGTCCAGCCAGAAGGTGATGGCGCGCTGGTCGGTCATCACCCGCACATGTTGGTAAGCCGCCTCGGCCTCGGGGTAAGCGCGGCGCATCAGATTGAGCCATTGTTTCAGGCGCCCTGCCCGCTGGCGCGGCTCCAGATCGGCGCAGACCAGCTCCCAAAAGCGCAGCAGGGCCGGCACCAGGTCGGGCCAGCCGATATCGCGGTACCCTTGCGGCAGCGGTGCGCCAGCGCGCTCGGCCACCGCCTTGCGGATGCGCCAGGCCAGGCCCGGGTCTGCCACCATGCCGCGGCCCAGCATCAAGTCGGTGCAACCTGATTCGGCCTGGCAGCGCAAGGCATCTTCTACCGTCCAAATCTCACCGTTGGCCACTACCGGTATCGTCACTGCCTCTCGAACGCGGGCGATCTGGTCCCAGTAGGCAGGCGGGCGGTAGCCATCCTGCTTGGTGCGGCCATGCACCACCAGCTCGCAGGCACCTGCGGCCTGCATGGCCCGGGCACATTCGAGCATCAGGCTGCGGTCATTGAAGCCCAGGCGCATCTTGGCCGATACAGGCAGGTGCGCCGGCACAGCGGCGCGCACAGACGCCACCACAGCATGGATTGCATCCGGAGACTGCAGCAACGATGCGCCGCCACCGTGGCGGTTGACCACCTTGGCCGGGCAGCCAAAGTTCAGGTCAATGCCTTCGGGCGACAGAGCCGCCAGCTGCGCCGCATTGGCCGCCATGCTGGCCGGATCGCTTCCCAAAAGTTGCGCACGCACCGGTGTTCCCGCCGCCGTATGGCTGGCGTTCAGCAGCTCGGGCATGGTGCGCAGGTAGACCTTGTCGGGCAGCAGGCTGCCTGTGATGCGGATGAACTCGGACACACAACGGTCTGCACCGCCGATGCTGGTGAGCACATCGCGCAGCACAAAGTCGAGCAGGCCTTCCATCGGCGCCAGGAGCAATCGCATGACGGTTTTTTGAGTATTCTTGCCATTGGCGCTCAGCTGTCATGCGCCAATAGCTATCAATTAAATAGCAAACAAGTTACCAAGCTGCCTGCATGCGCCACAACGTCGTTACTTCGGCAGCGCGCGCGCGGTGCAGCGGGTTGGCTTCGTCCTGCGCCTTGGGGTGGCGCGGGCGGATATGGTGCTTGCCCACGACCTGCAGGCCAGCCTCTGCAATCCAGGCCAGCAGCTCTTCACGGCGGCGCAGCCCCAGGTGCTCGGCAAAATCGGACAGCACCAGCCAGGCCTCGCCTCCTGGCGCCAGATGCTCCGATACACCGGCCAGAAAGCCGCGCAGCATACGGCTGCCTTCGTCGTACACGGCACGCTCGACTGGCGCGCTGGGCTTGGCCGGCACCCATGGTGGGTTGCACACCACCAGGGCCGCCTTGCCTTCGGGGAAGAGATCGGTCTGCGCCAAGGTTACCTTGTTGGCCACACCCAGACGCTCCAGATTGTCGGCCGCGCAGGCCAACGCACGCGGGTCGGTGTCGGTGGCCACCACCTGCTGCACGCCACGGCGCGACAGCACAGCGGCAATCACGCCCGTACCGGTGCCGATATCGAAAGCCAGGGATTTCTTGGCCAGCGCCGTGGGCAGCGGCGCCTGGGCAATCAGGTCGATGTATTCGCCACGCACGGGCGAGAACACCCCATAGTGAGGGTGTATGCGGCCATAGCCGCGCGGTGCCAGTTTGGTGAGTGCGGGAATCTCCACGCCCTTCTTGCGCCATTCGTGTGCGCCCACCAGCGCCTGGAGTTCGCGCAGCGACACCACGTTGCCAGGTGCACCACTGCCTTCGACTTCGGCCGCACCCCAGGCTTCTGCACAGGCGGCATCCACCTGCGGCGCACGACGCAGGGCCACGCCGTACTGCGCGTCCAGCTCGATCAATACCATTGACAACACGCGCGCGCGCTGGGCCTGCAACTGGCGCTGCTGGTGAAAGGGCAGCGCCTGCTGCGGCGCGGGCATGCCCTTCTTGGCAGCACCTGCGGAGGGTACAGGCAGCGCTTTCTTTTTGGTGCTGCGCTCACCCGTCTTGTCCAGCCGCCGGCCCAGGGCCTGCAGCAGTTGGCGCGCGTTTTGAAAATCGCCGCGCCACAGCAATGCCGTGCCTTCGCAGGCGAGGCGATAGGCGGTATCGGCGGGCAGGGTGTCGTCTGCCAGTACCACGCGGGCCGGTGCGGCGCTGCCGCGCTCGCAGCGCCATCGCGCACTGCGCTCGGCGTCCCCTTCGGTCCAGTGGATGGTGGCAAAGGGAACGGTGGAGGCATCGGTTGTGCCGTCAGGGCGAACGCTGGTCATGGTGGTTGCTTTCTCGCAAAGCATGCGGCGTGAGCCGCAAAAAACAAAAGAGGCCGTGCAGGACGGCCTCTTCAAGCATGTTCTGCGCTGCGCAGCGATCCGCTGTCGCAGCTGGTGGAGAGATTATCAGCGGTTCATCAAAGAGCGCTGCATGCGCACTTCTTCAATCTTGATGGCGCCCACGGTGGCCGTCTTGGCGGTGGACATCTCGCGCTTGAAACCTGCGGATTCATGGAAACGGAGTGCACGCTCGTTGCGCAGGGGCACCCAGGAAGTCACCGACGTGCAGCCTTCTTCAGACAGGCCATCACGGGCAGCATCCCACAGCGCCACGCCAACGCCTTGGTCCCAATGGCTAGGGGCTGCATAAATGGCCCAGATTTCACCGGTGGTGGGGCGGGTCTTGGCATCGCGCGAGCGGTCGAAGCCCACAAAACCGACGATCTTGTCGTTTTCCACGGCCACTTGCACCTGGGGTTCGCAAAACTCAATCGCTTCGCGCCAGTAGGCCTGGCGTTTTTCAACAGACGACATGGCCTTGAGCTGATCGTCGGGCAATACGCCGCGATAGGCTTCTACAGAGGCAGAAGCGTGGATCTGAGCAATGGCTTTGGCATCACGAAGCGTAGCGGGACGAACCAGAATGGTGATAGTTTCAGACATGGATAACCGAAAACAAAAATCAATGAATTAACCAAAAAGCACGCACAACTCGTAATACACTGCGACCATCCCGCCCGGCCGGATGCCAGTCCCGCCCATGGAGCACCGCTGGGGCTCAACATGGGCAGTCTGCAGCACGCCATGGCTCACGCAGCAAAGGCAGACAGTGGCTGCCGATGGCTGTTTTAAGGGCGTATGGAAGAGTCAGCGCGGGAACAGCGCGCCGCAAGGGATGTGGTGCTCGAAAGCCTTCCATTGTCGCACTCCAGACATCATTTGGATAGTCCCTTGGTTGGCTTGTAGGTCAATTTACGCAAGGGTTTGCAAGCGTTGATATTTGCGCTAGGCGTTTACCCTAGGCATCACATCCAAAGTAAATCAAGCGCTTAGCGCAGCATCTTGCCCTTGAGCATGCGCATGATGCCATCAAACCGCCCGCCGTATGGGGGGTACAACCATTTCACAGGCGACCAGAACGATGTGCGCAGCACTGGTTTTGCGTGCGAAAAACGCATGAATCCATGCTTGCCATGGATGGTGCCCCAGCCACTCGCACCCCAGCCGCCAAACGGCAAGCCATCGTGTACGAACTGCTGCAGGCAGTCGTTCATGCACATGCCTGCTGCCCGTACACGCAAGGCCGCATCCTGGCCCTGCCTGGCGTCGCTGCCAAACCAGTAAAACGCCAGCGGCACCTCCCCCTGGTTGATGGCGGCAATCGCATCTTCGCGGCTGTCAAAGCGCAGCACCGGCAGGATGGGGCCGAAAATCTCTTCCTGCATCAATAGCATCTGCGGCGTCGCTCGGAGCACCACCACGGGCGCAAGTTGCCGGCTGATGCCCTCCCCCATCCGGCTTTGCGGTACGGCAGGCTGGTCATCGCCTACGCGAACCAGTTGCGCCCCACCTTGCTCGGCCTGCGCCAGCATGGCCAGAAGACGGCTGGTGTGAGCGGCATTGATGATCGAGGTGTAGTCGGGGTTGCCCTGCTGCTGCGGGTACATCTGGCGCACCGCATCGGCATAGGCATCGACAAAGGCGGCTTCACTGCCCGCTGGCAGCAATACGTAGTCAGGGGCAATGCAGGTCTGCCCGGCGTTCAAGAGTTTGGCATGGGCGATTTTGCGCGCAGCATCGCGAATGTCGCAGCCTGCCTCCAGCAGGCACGGCGTCTTTCCGCCCAGCTCCAAAGTCGTGGGCACCAGGTGGTTGGCAGCCGCCAACGCCACCTTGCGCCCTACAGCGGTGGAACCAGTGAACAGCAGATGGTCGAGTGGCAACGCGGCCAGATCGGCGGCTGCCCCGGCGTCGCCTACCAGCACGGCCACTTCGTCATCTGCAAAGTAACGCGCCACCAGCTCTGCCAGCAAGGCGCTGGTGGCCGGGGTGTGCTCGCTGGGCTTGACGATGACGCGGTTGCCCGCTGCCAGCGCGCTGATGGCTGGCCCCAAGGCCAGCAGTACCGGGTAGTTCCATGGCGCAATCACACCGATCACCCCCAGCGGTACGGGCTGCACCCAGGCGCGCGTCAGCAGCAGATGCAGAGGCGTTGCAACGCGCTGGGGAGCTGCCCAGCGCTTGAGCTGGCCAAGCGCCTGGGCCAATTGGCTGCGCAGTGGCAGCAGCTCTGTCAGCTCGGTCACCCTGGCAGAACGTTGTCCAAAATCAGATTGCACGGCAGCGCATATCTGGTCTGCACTATCTGCTATCAATTTCTGAAGACGCAGCAACCGCTCGCGCCGCAGCAGCAATGGCGTGTCGGGCTCCGCGCGGCTGGCCGCACGCATGGCGGCAAAGCGGGAGTGCAGTTCGCTCACGTCCATAACATTCCTTGTAGGCGTTGCATTGAATAATCCGCAACGCATAAAGCTCCGGGTTGCTGGGTGCCGCAGGTCCTGCGGTCCATCCAACGGCAATAAAAAACCCGGCCAGCGGCATCCGCATAACCGGGTTTTGTGCAAAACAGGGCGCGCCCTGCCTTCTTCAATGCTGCGAACGAATCTCGCGCGGCTCCACGTCGGTGACATCAATGACCGCAGCACGCCCTGGCGCAGATGCCGCAGCGCGGTCATTGCTGCCACTGCCGTTGGCCGTCCAGCGCGCTGTGGAGCGGTACACCGTGGTCCACCCCGAAGCCGGATTCATCTTGAATGCAAACGGAACCACCGGTTTGCCGGTCAGCCTGGCCCACAACATGCGAGCGCCCCACAGGAGCGCGGCGATGGCAGCGACTACCAGCAGGCTGGCGAAAAACACCAAGCCAGCCAGCACGACGACCACTCGCAAAGTCCAGCTCACCACGGTTGCCAACAATTCGTTCAACGCATTTCCTTTCAAAGCCCATGTTCCATCACAGCACTGCTGCATGACACCATGTGATGGGCATGCTGCGATTTTTCAAGCCCCACGCGGCCCAATGACCGCCCAACAAGCATAGCGCAGTGCAATGCTTGTGGGAACAGCATGGGTACTGGGCACATTCCCAGCCCCACGCAGCAGGTATCAGACCTGTTCCACCGATTTGCCGAAATGGAACTCGCCCGGCGCCTGCACCGGATCGACCGACACGGGAATGGTGCTCTTGGGCGGATACTTGCCTTCCAGCAACAACCTCGACAGCGGGTTCTCAATGCGCTGCTGAATGGCGCGCTTGAGCGGACGGGCGCCAAACACCGGATCGAAGCCCACCTTGGCCAGCTCGGCCATGGCTGCATCCGACACCTGCAGGTGCAGATCCATCTTGGCCAGGCGCGCCTCCAGCTGCTTGAGCTGGATACGGGCAATCGATTCAATGTTCTTGGCATCCAGGCCGTGAAACACCACCGTCTCGTCGATACGGTTGAGGAATTCGGGGCGGAAATGGTTCTTGAGTTCCCCCCACACCGCGTCTTTTACATCTTCATACGGTTGCCCGACCATCGCCTGGATGAGTTGGGAGCCGATGTTGCTGGTCATCACGATCACCGTGTTCTTGAAGTCCACGGTCCGGCCCTGGCCATCGGTCAGGCGTCCGTCGTCCAGCACCTGCAGCAGGATGTTGAAGACATCGGGGTGGGCCTTCTCCACCTCGTCCAGCAGAATGACGCTATAGGGCTTGCGACGCACCGCCTCGGTCAGGTAGCCGCCTTCATCGTAGCCCACATAGCCTGGGGGCGCTCCGATCAGGCGCGAGACCGAGTGCTTTTCCATGAACTCGCTCATGTCGACACGGATGAGGTGGTCTTCGCTGTCGAACAGAAAGCCCGCCAAGGCCTTGCACAGCTCGGTTTTGCCCACGCCGGTCGGGCCCAGGAACAGGAACGATCCGGTAGGCCGGTTCGGGTCGGACAAGCCCGAGCGAGAACGGCGGATGGCGTTGGAGACGGCATTGATCGCCTCGTCCTGGCCCACCACACGCTCGTGCAGCTTGGCTTCCATGTGCAGCAGCTTGTCCTTTTCGCCCTGCATCATCTTGGCGACCGGAATGCCGGTCGCCCGGCTCACCACTTCAGCGATTTCCTCGGCACCCACCTGGGTGCGCAGCAGCTTGTGGCCCTTGTCCTTGGCCTGTTCGCCCTTTTCGTCCTTCTGCACGTCGGCCAGCTGCTTTTCCAGGCTGGGCAGCTTGCCATACTGCAGCTCGGCCACCTGGTTGAAATCGCCCTTGCGCGTGGCTTCCTGGATCTGGAACTTGATCTGGTCAATCTCCTTGCGGATCTGCTCGCTGCCCATGGCATCGGCCTTCTCGGCCTTCCAGATTTCCTCCATGTCGGCGTACTCGCGCTCGATCTTGGACAGGTCTTCCTCGATCAGCGCCAGGCGTTTCTGCGAGGCCTCGTCGGTCTCCTTCTTCATCGCCTCGCGCTCGATCTTGAGCTGGATCATGCGGCGTTCGAGCTTGTCCATCACCTCAGGCTTGGAGTCGATCTCGATCTTGATCTTGGCAGCCGCCTCGTCAATCAGGTCAATCGCCTTGTCGGGCAGGAAACGGTCGGTGATGTAGCGCGCCGACAGCTCGGCTGCAGCGACGATGGCCGGGTCGGTGATATCCACGCCGTGATGGGCTTCGTACTTTTCCTGCAGGCCGCGCAAAATGGCAATGGTGTCTTCCACCGAAGGCTCGTTGACCAGCACTTTTTGAAAGCGCCGCTCCAGCGCGGCATCCTTTTCGATGTACTTGCGGTATTCATCGAGCGTAGTAGCGCCGATGCAGTGCAGCTCGCCACGCGAGAGCGCCGGTTTGAGCATATTGCCCGCGTCCATGGCGCCATCGGCCTTGCCCGCGCCCACCATGGTATGGATTTCGTCGATGAACAGGATGATGCGCCCTTCTTCCTGCGCCACTTCCTTGAGCACCGATTTCAGACGCTCTTCAAAATCGCCCCGGTACTTGGCACCGGCCAGCAGGCCTGCCATGTCCAGTACCAGCACTTTCTTGTCGCGCAAGGTATCGGGCACTTCGCCCGCTACGATGCGCTGGGCCAGGCCTTCGACAATGGCCGTCTTGCCCACGCCAGGCTCGCCGATGAGCACCGGGTTGTTCTTGCTGCGCCGCTGCAGCACCTGGATGGTGCGGCGGATTTCGTCGTCCCGGCCGATCACCGGATCGAGCTTGCCGCTTCTGGCGCGCTCGGTCAGGTCAAGGGTGTATTTCTTCAGGGCTTCCCGCTGGCTTTCGCCGTCTGCGCTGTCCATGCTCTGTCCTCCGCGCACGGCATCAATCGCCGCTTCCAGGGCCTTGCGGGTCAATCCCGCTTCACGGACGATGCGGCCCGCCTCGCCCTTCTCATCGGTCAAGGCCAGCAGGAACAGTTCGCTGGCATAGAACTGGTCGCCACGCTTGATGGCCTCCTTCTCGGTCGCCTGCAGCACGCGCTGCAGCTCGGGGCCCACCGTGACCTGGTCCTGCCCCTGCACCTGCGGCAGGCGCTTGATGGCATTCTCGGCTGCCGTCGTCATCGCCGTCACATTGGCGCCGGAGCGTGCCAGAAGCGACTTGGGGCCATCTGGCTGGCGCAGCATGGCAGTGAGTACGTGGATGGGTTCGATATAGGCGTTGTCGTTGCCAAGCGCCAGCGATTGGGCGTCCGACAGTGCCTCTTGGAACTTGGTGGTTAATTTATCGATTCGCATGAAATGAATATTCCGTCTGGAAAATTGAACTGCAGAATATTTTGCGTCGCCTGCCGGTTTTTCAAGAAGCTGCAGGCAGCCTGATACGGGTATATCAGGCGCGCGCCATCCGGTCTGCAGGACGAATCCCACAGTGCGGATTCACTCAAAACCGATGCTGATGTATGGCTGGCAAATGCGGAAAGCTATAGTTTTTCAAGCGCGTTGCCAAGCCAGCGCAAGCGCAAACGGGTTGGCAGAGGTTTGCGCACATGGCACTATCGAAAATAGAGCTACACGTGATTGCTGAATACGCTCCAGCGTTCATTTTCACCAACCATTACAGAGCCATTGCCTGCCAGCATGCGCTGCAGCGCCCAATCGGTGCTGAATGCGACTCAGTTCCAGCGTGCCATTGCCGCATCATCGGCCACGCGCGCATCCACCCAGCGCGCGCCGTCGGGGGTGTCTTCCTTTTTCCAGAACGGCGCCTGCGTCTTGAGGTAATCCATCAGGAATTCGCAGGCCGTAAAGCTCTCTCCCCGGTGCGCGCTCGACACGGCCACCAGCACGATCTGGTCCTGCGGCGCCAGCAAGCCCACGCGGTGGATGATGCGCGCGCCATATATGTCAAATCGCTGGCGGGCTGCCTCCACCATCTCGGCAATCGACTTTTCCGTCATGCCCGGGTAGTGCTCCAGCTCCATGCTGGCCACGCTGCTGCCATCATTGCGGTCGCGCACCGTGCCCACAAAGCTACACACCGCACCAATGCGCGCATCTGCCGCGCGCAGCAGGCGCAGCTCCTCGCTCACATCAAAGTCGGCGGTCTGGACGGCGATATGGGTGTGGAACATGGTGAAAGCGGGCATCGTCAACGGGAAAGCCCAAGCCTAGCACGGACGGAGCCCTCAGCGATCCTGGGCGCTGGCTGGTGCAGCATCCACTGGGTGAACCGCGCCAATTTCTCAATGAAAACCATTGCTTGCGCTTCGGGTGCTCTCGCCTGCTTCAGGAAAAAGGCCATCGGGGGAGCCATATCGGGGTATAGCCCGGAAAAGTACGCAGCATGGTCCTCCAGGGTTCTGGGCCAGTAGCTGTCTGACTCCGGACGCAGTACGTTCGTTGCTCGTACCAGCTTTCTTGCAGCTTCTTTCTGCAGACGCCGCATTTCTTCATGGCTGTTTGCGGCGGAAATGCGATGTGCATAGTCTGCAAGGGTTTGCGAATAGCCTTCATTGACTGCCCTTGCAATGGCCGCAGAGGGCTGAAAGGCTGAAAACTGCAGAGCCAGATCGGTGCCATCAATGCAGCGGCATTCATGCTTGAGCCAGTAGCCCCAGCTGTTCACATTGCCTGGATGGAGCACTTCGTCGCGCAGACCCAGATCAAAATCGATCTTGCTGGCGACCGGATAGCGCTCCTGCAGTTGCAGACGCATGTACTCCAGGCTTTCGCGCTCTTGAGGGGATAGCGGCCGAGTCAGCACCAAGGTCAAATCCAGATCCGATTGCCCAGGCTGCGCATCGCCGCGCGACACGCTTCCGTAGAGATACACGCTGTCCAACAGCGCACCCAAGCCGGCCCGCAGCACAGCGCGAGCCTCCTTGACCAAGGGTTCAAACTCCGGCTGCAGCGCAACGGCAGACGGAATTTCGATAAGGATGTTGCAGTGGTTCACAGGGCAGGCAATGGCGCGCAGAGCAAGAACCCTTCATTCTACGCAGCCGTATATGATGGGCCGTGCCAGAAATCCTATCCATTCCCCACGAACAGGCGCCCTACTGGACCGCAGCCGACAGAAGCTTTCTGGTGGAGTCCATTGTCACCGTGCGGATGGATCAGGATCTGCTGCGCCTCGAAGCCGCACCGGTTGCGCCCTACGTCAAAACCTATCCCCCCGATGCTCCGGCAGATACCGAATGCCATGTCGCATTTATCGAAGGCAAGGCTGCGGGCGAGTTGCGGTGTGGCCCGCATTGGAATGGCTACCTCTACGTCCATGATCTGGTGGTGGGCACCGCCTTCCGCCGCCAAGGCGTGGGGGCCGCCCTGGTCAGGCACGCGATGGAGCGCGCCCGTCGTCTGGCACTGGCCGGGGTGGCCCTGGAGACACAGAACACCAACTGGCCCGCCTGCCACCTTTATGAGCGCTGTGGCTTCCAGCTAGGGGGCTTCGACAGGCATCTTTACCGGGCGCTGGAGCCCGCCTCTACCGAAATTGCGCTGTTCTGGTATTGGGCTTCACAGTAGAAGCAGCTCGCCTTTCAGACGTGCCGTCAAAACATCCTTCCTCACTGGAGCTTGCCGCTTGCGGCACACTAACGGCAATTCTGTATTTTTGACAAAGTGCCATGCCCAGCAAAACCTTGAGCGCCCACGGCTACCTGCTCTACCCCAACCCACGCAACGCACACCGCATCGTGTTCGAGCACTACGTGTTCGTTCCCTACCCCTACGCGATCATCGACATTCCGGCCATGGATCTAGCGGGCAAGACCAGCGTTTACGCCGCCTGCCGCGAAACCGACCAGAAGATGGGTCAGGTGGTGACATTCGAGCTGGAAGAGGATGTGGCCCGCTTCGAGAAGCGCTTCACGCCGTAACCCGACAACTATCAAAAACCAACAACTATCAAAAAAATAGCTTCCTGCGCTTGATGGAGTATCGCTAGAAGCTATTTTTTATGGTTATTTCGTTACGCCACTTCTTGCACGCGGCGGTAGCCGTCTGCGGCTGTGAGCAGTTGGCGAGCGTAGTCGGTCTGCACGGTACCGGAACGTACTGCATCGGTGCCAAGGCTCTCCACAATCCGGCCATGCTGCATAACCGAGAGCTGGCTGCACAGGAATGCAACCACGGCCAGGTTGTGGCTCACGAGCAGCATGGTCAGGCCCCGCTCGTGGTGCAGCTTCTTGAGCAGGTTCAGAACCTCCGCCTGGACCGATACATCGAGCGCGCTGGTCGGCTCGTCGAGCAACAGCACCTGCGGCTCCAGCACCAGGGCACGGGCGATGGCCACGCGCTGGCGTTGCCCGCCCGAGAGTTGGTGCGGATAGCGATAGCGAAAGCTGGCGTCCAGCCCCACATCGGCCAGCGCCTGGGTCACGCGCTCGGCCACACGGTCCATGCCGTGGATCAAGAGCGGCTCGCGCAGGCTCTGGTCTACGGTCAGGCGCGGGTGCAGCGACGCATACGGGTCCTGAAACACCATCTGCACGGCGCGGCGCTGCGCCTTGGGCATGTGCTTGGCAACCGGCTGGCCGCCCACCTGCATCTGACCGCCGCACAGCGGCGTCATGCCGCACAGCGCCCGCAGCACGGTGGATTTGCCGGAGCCCGATTCGCCCACCAGCCCATAGGCCTGGCCCTGCGGCACCTGCAGACTCACCCCGTGCACCACGGTCTTGAAGCCCTGGGGCGTTTCAAAGCCGATGCTCACACCATTCACATCGATCACTGCAGGCCTCCTGTCATGGCAGCCTGCGGCTCGCGCCAGCGCGGGTCTCGCTGCATGGTGGGCAGCCATGCCTGGTCTTGCTGCAAGCGGGGGCTGGCAGCCAGCAAGGCGCGGGTATAGGGGTGGGTGGCCTGGTTCAAGTCGCCGGCCGCACAGGTTTCCATCACCTGGCCGGCATACATCACCACCACGCGATCACAGAACTGGCTGACCAGTTCCAGATCATGGCTGATCAGGATGAGGCCGGTGTTGTGCCGGGCGATCAATTCATCCATCACGCGCAGGGTCTGCATGGCCACCAGCACATCCAGCGCGCTGGTCGGCTCATCGGCAATCAGCAGCTTGGGGCCGGACGAGACCATCATCGCAATCATCACGCGCTGGCCCATGCCGCCAGACAGCTCATGCGGATAGGCCTTGAGCACCTGCTCGGGATCGCGGATATGCACGGCTTCGAGCGCCTGCACCATGCGCGCCTGCAGGGCCGCGCCCTTGAGGCGCGGCTCGCGCATGAGAAATGCTTCCTTGAGCTGGCTGGCGACGGTCATCACCGGGTTGAGCGAGTATTTGGGATCCTGCAGGATCATGCCGATATCGCGCCCGCACAGCTGGCGGCGCACGGCAGGTTTCATCGCCAGCAGGTCGCGGCCTTCGAAGCGCATGGCATCGGCCGACCACACAGCCCCCGGCGCCAGCATGCCCAGCAGTGCACGGCCGGTAAGCGACTTGCCCGAACCCGACTCACCCACAATACCCAGGCGCTCACCCGGCATCAGGGTGAGCGACAGGCCGCGCACCACTTCGCGCATGGCGCCTGTGGCGGTTGGAAAGCTGATGCGCAGATTGCTGATCTGCGCAAGCGGGGTGAGCGTATGCACTTCGGTATTCATAACGGAGCCCTCAGTCAGCATGGCGCGGATCAAATACATCGCGCAGGCCGTCGCCCAGCAGGTTGAACGCGAGGCTCACGATCAGGATCGCGATACCCGGCACCGTGGCCACCCACCATGCGTCCACCAGCACATTGCGGCCCGATGCCACCATGAACCCCCATTCCGGGCTGGGCGGCTGCGCGCCCAGGCCGAGAAAGCCCAGGCCCGCCACGGTAAGGATGATGCCTGCCATATCGAGCGTGGCACGCACGATGACCGATGACATGCACAGAGGCGTGATGTAGCGCCACAGAATGCGCGCATGGCTTGCGCCCTGCAGGCGCGCGGCATGGATGTAGTCGCTCTCCACCACCTTCAGGGTCTCGGCCCGCGCCAGCCGCGCGTAGGCAGGCCAGGCGGTGATCGATATCGCAATCACCGCATTGACCACACCCGGGCCCATGGCCGCAGCAAAGGCAAGGGCCAGCACAATCTTGGGAAAGGCCAGCGCAATATCGGTCACGCGCATCAGCACCGTATCGACCCAGCCGCCAAAGTAGCCCGCCACCACGCCGATCAGCAGGCCGATCGGCACCACGATCACCAGTACCAGCATGGCAATGACGAGGGTGAGGCGCGAGCCGTAGACCACGCGCGAGAAGATATCGCGGCCCAACTGATCGGTACCCAGCCAGTGGCCCGCGCTGCCAATCGGCTGCAGGCGGTCGGCCAGCACCTGGGCCAGCGGATCGTGCGTAGCGATCCACGGCGCCAGCAGCGCCACCAGCAGCAAGACCACAAGCACCAAGAGGCCCGCCATGCTGAGCGGATTGCGGGCAAAGCGGCGCGCGCGCCGGTACCACAGGCCCCAGAAGGCTTGGCGCGGCGATGCAGGTGCATCGGACAGCAGCCAGTCGCGCAAGGGCGGCTTGGTGTTGGCAAGATTAGAGTTATCTAAATTCATAGCATTCTGTGCTTCATGGACAGGCGCCAACAGCCCTTTTCTCCCATATTCAAGCCTTGCGGCGCGCACGCGGATCAAACACCGCGTACAGCACATCGGTCAGCAGGTTGATCACCACAAAGACGGTGCCGATCACCAGGGTGGAGCCCAGGATGGCGCTCATGTCGGCGTTCATCAGCGCGCCTGTCAGATACGAACCAATGCCTGGCCACGAAAAGACGATCTCCGTCAGCACCGAGCCTTCGAGCAGGTTGCCGTAGGTGAGCGCAATGACGGTGAGCAGCGGTACAGCGATATTGCGGAATGCATGGCTCCATACCACGCGCCATTCGGGCACGCCCTTGGCGCGCGCGGTGATGATGTATTCCTGGCTCAGCTGCTCCAGCATGAAGGCGCGCGTCATGCGGCTCAAATACGCCACAGAGAAATAGCTGAGGATCAGAGTCGGCAGTGCAATATGCCAGAGCGCATCGCCCAGCACGTCCCACTCGCCCGCCAGCGCGCTGTCGATCAGCAGACTGCCGCTCACCTCGGCCACCATGCCGTCGTACACCGGGTCGATGCGGCCCGGCCCGGGCAGCCAGCCCAGTTTGGCGTAGAACAGCATCAGCCCCATCATGCCCAGCCAGAACACTGGCATGGAGCTGCCAATCAGGCTGACGAAGCGCGCAATATGGTCGGTGAGCTTGTTGTGGCGCACGGCGGCGGCCACACCCAGCGGCACGCCCACCAGCACGCCCAGGATGGTGGCAAGCGTCGCCAACTCCAGTGTGGCGGGGAACACGCGCTTGATGTCTTCCCACACCGGGTTGCTCGTCAGGATCGAGGTGCCCAGGTTGCCGTGCAGCACGTCGCGCACATACATTGCAAACTGCTGCCACAGCGGCTTGTCCAGCCCCATCGCCTCTTTGGCGGCGTTGTAGATATCGGGCGTGGCGCGGTCGCCAACAACGGCCAGCACCGGATCGATCGGCACCATGCGGCCAATGTAGAAGGTGATGGCAAGCAGGCCAAGCAAGGTGATGACAAGCATCACCAGCCATTGCAGCAGGCCTTTGGCGCGGCGCCACAGACGCTGGCGCGCGCTGCGCTGTGCCACCGCCTGTGCAGCAGGGGTGGCGGTGGCAGCAGGTGGAACGGGGGAAGAGCTGGAGGCCATAGAAAACCAGAATCACAAGGCTGACTGTGCAGCCCCGGCGAGCCGGGGTGCACGGCGCGGATGGCGTAGCGCAGGCGTGCACCGACAGCGGCGCGCGCCCTGCTGCTTCAACACTCAGTTCTTCTTGACGGAACGGTACTGCACCAGGTCATAGATCGGCCCTACCGTGAAGTCCTTCACATTGCTCTGCATGGCCACCTGGCTGACCTTGTTGAACATGACGACGTATGGCGAAACCGGTTGGAAGTCCTTTTGCATCGCCTGGTACAGCGCTGCCCGCTTGGCAGTGTCCTGCTCGGCCAGCGCCTCGTCGGTGCGCTTCGTGAAATCCGGAATGTCCCAGGCATTGCGCCACGACAGCATCTTGTAGGGCGATGCATCGGAGTTATCCGGGTTCCAGGCAAAGCCCTGGGCGTTGGAATGCGGATCGAGGTAATCGGCTGACCACTCGCCCATGTAGATGTCGTGCGTGCGGGCACGATACTTGGCCAGGGTCTGCTTGTTGTCGGCAATGTTCAGCGTCAGCTTGATACCGACCTTGGCCAGATCGGCCTGCACGGCCTGCGCGACCTCGTTGTACGGATAGGTGTTGCGCACCTCCATGGTCACGGAAAAGCCATCGGGCAGGCCCGCCTTGGCAAGCAGCGCCTTGGCCTTGGCCACGTCCTGCTTGTAGGGGTTGTTCTTCCAGGCGCCCAGCATGTTCGGGGGCAGGAAGGTCTGGTGCACGTTGTAGAGCGACTTGACGATGTTCTTCTGGATGCCGTCATAGTCCACCGCGTAGCGCATGGCTTCACGCACCTCGGGCTTGGCCAGATTGGGGTTCTTCTGGTTCATGCCCATGTAGTACACCACGGCTTGCGGCACGGGCTGCAGCTTGACCTTGCCGGTTTTCTCCAGCGCCAGCATGT
The DNA here is from genome assembly GCF_040396735.1 of Comamonas odontotermitis. GTDB lineage: Bacteria > Pseudomonadota > Gammaproteobacteria > Burkholderiales > Burkholderiaceae_C > Comamonas > Comamonas odontotermitis_C. Next base: position 228,624 of record NZ_JBEBNZ010000004.1, on the reverse strand, counting down.
CGTCCGGGCTCAGTTCACGGGCGATGTCCACATCGCCCTTTTCCAGCAGCAGGCGGCGGCCCGATGCCTCTGGCACATGGCGCAGCACCACGCGCTTCATTGCAGCAGGCGACCGGTGGCCGTCAAAACGGTCCAGGGTCAGGGTCTGGTTGGCCGTCCATTTGTTCAGCTTGAAGATGCCCGAACCTGCCTCGTTGGTCTTGAGCCAGCCATTGCCCATGTCGTTGCCCTGCGCCTTTTCGGTGAGCAGCTTCTTGTCGACGATGGATGCAGGCCAGCTGCCCAGAATGGACAGTACGAAGGTCGGCGCGAACTTGCGGTCGGTGGTGACGGACACGGTATTCGCATCCACCAGCTTGACGTTCTGCAGCGCGTTGTCCTTGGTGAGCCCGATACCGGCCAGCACCACGGCAGCGCCCTTGCCCAAAAGGGGTGTGCGCTGCAGCGACCAGGCCACGTCTTCGGCGGTGACCGGGTTGCCCGAGTGGAACTTCTGGCCTTGGCGGATCTTGAACGTGAAGGTCTTGCCATCCTCGCTGACGCTCCACGATTCGGCCATGTCGCCATCGAATTCGCCGGGCTTGGACAGATTGGCGCGGATCAGCCGGTCGTAGGTGTTGGCCAGGTACTCCATCGGCACCAGTTCATAGACTTCGGCCGGATCGAGGGTGGAGAATTCGTCAAGCGTGCCCGCCATCACCAGCATGTCCTTGGGAGTGGCCGCCTGCGCGAGGGGCAACCAGCCCACGGCGGCGGCTCCGCACGCCACGGCCGCAGCAGCGGCCAGTACCTGTCTACGAATCATTGTCTGCATGGAAGACTCCTCTCTTGGGTATCTGAAAAGCGGAAATGCCGGAAGGGCCAAAAACCTGGAAACCTGAAAAGCACACAGCGTGCCAACCCCACTGCAGATTGTTCAATCCATGAGCTTGGGCACGCCTCCGGCGCCATCTTCGATCAGCGGGTACTGCATGGCGCCAGGCAGCTGGTAATGCCACCACTCGCTGGGAATATGCTCGAACCCGGCCGACAGCATGATGCCCAGCAGCATCAACCGGTTCTTTTGCACCTGCGCGGGCAGGCCGGCACAAAAATGAAAGGATTCGGCCTGCATGGCATCAAAGCCGGTGCCCATGTCCATCTGCTGTCCGTTTTCGTCCAGCAGGCTGACATCGACCGCGCAGCCACGCGTGTGGTGCGAGCCGCGCTTGGGGTCGGCCACAAAGGTAGGGTCCTGGGCGTAGTCAAACAGAATCTGCTGCGCCTGCGCGGGCCGGTAGGCATCGAACACCAGCAGGCGCACCCCTGCCTGGCGTGCCGAGAGCGAGGCACGGGTCAGCGCCTTTTCGGCATCGGGGTGGAGGTAGCAATGGGCGTTGCGGTAGACGGGCCGACCCATGAAATTGTCTGCCGTGGCGTATGCCAGATACAGATGCACATCGTGGTCGTCTTCGGTAATGGAAACCAGGGAAGCAGTGGGCGCCATGAGATAGGTTTACCGCTCGTGCTAGCGCGGGCAGCGCTATGGGTGTGGATGCAGACTGCATCGTCAACCCGGCGGAGGTCATCGTAAAAACTGTTGATCACGATAACCAGATTCACTCATGACGCATGTTGGTGCTAACCCCTGTATCGCCATGCGCTACACTTTTTGCATGCAAGACGGCAGCCAGATTTTCATCCCCGATTCCTTCATCGCGCTCCACCAGGGCCGCAACCACAAGCTGCTGACGCCGCTGGCCGAAGTGGCCGCCCGCTATGAGCTGTGCGAAGACCTGGCCCAGATGCTGGTGGAGCAGGCGCAGATCCTCTACCACCAGAGCGCACCATCGGAAGCCGCTATCCTGAAGACGATGCTGATGGGGCTGCAGGGTGAAGGTGCCGTGGTGACACCGCCTGAAGCGCGCTGGGTGATCCTGCGCCTGGCCGAGCTGCTGGACTGGAAGGCACCAGAGCTCGCCCAGCCAGAATCCTGATTTGCCCTCAAACAAGCTGCCTGCAACCCATGCAAAAAGCCGCGCAAGGCAGGCTCGCGCGGCTGTCAGTTGTAAAAAACGGCGGTCAGCCGCCAGTCACGGGCGGAAAGAAGGCAATCTCGGCACCATCTTCAAGCGCGGCGCTTTCATCGCCCATGGTCTGGTTGACCGCAATGCGCACGGCGCGGCCGCGTGCCAGGCAGGTGGCATAGGGCTCGCCGCGCTCAAGCAGGGCATCGCGCAGCGCGCCTACATCGGCGGCATCCGTTTGCAAGCTCTCACTGCCCCGTCCAATGGCTTCGCGGATCGATGCGAAGTAACGCAGCTGAATGTTTTTCACCGACATGTGTTGACTCCCAAAACCATCGCCATCCATCAGCCCAGCAATTGCGCAAACGGAATGAATCGCACCAGATCACCCCGGGCAATTGTGGCGCCTGCCGGATTGTCAACCAGCCCATCAGCCCACACCGCCGAAGTGAGCACGCCCGAGCTTTGGTTGGCAAAGCGATCCAGGCCGCCTTGCGCATTGATGCGCGCGCGAAGGAACTCCTGGCGCCTGTCGGCACGCAGCCAGTCAAAATGGGCACGCATGGTGACAGCCTGCGGCGCGACATTCTGCACGCCTTGCAGACGCAGCACAAAAGGCCGTACGAGTAGCGCAAACGTCACAAAGCTCGATACCGGGTTGCCCGGCAAGCCGATGAAATGGGCACCGCCTACCTTGCCATAGGCAAACGGCTTGCCCGGCTTGATGGCGATGGCCCACAGATCGAGACTCCCCAGCGCCTGCACGGCGGGCTTGATGTGGTCTTCTTCACCCACCGATACGCCGCCGCTTGTCAGCACGAGATCGCAATCCTGCGCGGCCGATTGCAATGCGGCCACGGTGGCTTCATAGCTGTCGGGAACAATACCCTGGTCGACCACCTCGCAGCCCAGCCTTTGCAGCATGGCGCGCAGAAAGAAACGGTTGCTGTTGTAGATGCTGCCCGCCGGCAGATCCTGCGGCGCCACCTCGCCAGGCATGACCAGCTCGTCCCCTGTCGAGAACAGGGCTACACGCGGACGCCGCGCCACCTGCAGGCTGGCGCAGCCAATGCTGGCCGCCAGGCCCAGTTCTGCGGGCGAAAGCCGCGTGCCAGCGGCGATGATGGTGTTGCCGCGCGCAATGTCTTCGCCGCTTTTGCGGATGTTTTGGCCCGGAACCACGGCAGCGTTGATCTGCACGCTGCCATCATCGCGAGGCGCGCATTCTTCCTGCATCACCACCGCATCAGCGCCCGCAGGCACGGGCGCACCGGTAAAGATGCGCGCTGCAGTGCCTGCGGCCAAAGCCGTGCCTACACTGCCTGCCGCAATACGCTGGCTGACGGGCAGAACCGCGCCCGCCTCCGGTACATCGGCGGCACGCAATGCATAGCCATCCATTGCACTGTTGTCGAACGACGGCACTTGCAGCGCCGACACCAGATCCTGCGCCAGTACGCGGCCGTCCGCGTCAAAGGTGCTCACCGACTCTGCAGAAGCAAGCTGCTTGGCCTGTGCCAGCAACTCGCCCAGGGCATCGGCCAGGGTCTTGAGTGGTGGTCGGGTAGATGGGTTCATCTCGGTAATCCTCAATCTTTCAAAGCTGTGCAAGCGGTGTCTGCGAACGCTTGCGCCATGGCGCCATGGTTTCCTGCATTCTGGCCTGTGCGAGCCCTGTCTCTGTTTGACATGGGGCAGTGAAGCAATGCATCCGGTCTGCATCCGACTGCGGTTACCCAGCCATTTCATTGGCGAACACACAAGGCGGCGTATAGCCAAAGCGATCCGCATGTGCAAGCAGCCATCGCGCTACCGCTGCTGGCTCATCACGGGGCAGCAGCGGCAAGCCGGTCGAGGGATTCAGGTGGTGGCCCGCCGAATGCACCACGGCCTGCACGCAACTGTCGTGCGGGTACAGCGGCGGCTTGCCATCTGGCGCAGGCATGCCGGCCAGCACTTCCAGTTTGGGCAGGTCACAGCTTTTGAAGCCTTCAACCAGCACCCAGTCCACGTTGCTGTCCAGTTGCGCGATCAGCGCATGCACATCGGGCTCTTGCGGCCGGGGCAATTCGCGCATCAGCACCATGCGTTGGTCGGACGCCGCCAGCACCTCGTAAGCCCCTGCCTGTCGATGGCGCCAGGTGTCCTTGCCGGGGGTGTCGATGTCAAAGCGGTGGTGCGTATGCTTGATGACCGACACACGCTGCCCGTGGGCAATCAGCACCGGTATCACCTGCTCGATCAGGGTGGTTTTGCCGCTGCCCGAATAGCCCGCAAAACAGACCACCTGCATATACACTCCTCTTTTGATAGCTACTAGCGCTCATGCATCAACCGCCAGCTGCCCTTTTCACTTATACCTTGCAGGTCTCGGCAATCAGTGCCTTCACCTTTTCCACATCGGCCGCCATCACCACCACGCGCTTGGGCAGATCTTCAATGCCGTTGAACTTGGCCGGACGGTCGGGCTGGCGGTGCAGCGCCTCTTCAATGGTGGCAGCGAACTTGATGGGCAGCGCGGTCTCCAGCACGATCATCGGCTCGGCGCCCAGGTGCTCGCGCGCCACCTTCACACCGTCTGCGGTGTGGGTGTCGATCATCTGGCCAAAGCGCTCAAATGTGTCCTTGATGGTGGCAAGGCGGTCTGCATGGGTGCTCTTGCCGCTTTCAAAGCCGTACTTGGCAGCCGCGTCCTTGAAAGCCGGGTCGGCGCTCAGGTCGAACTTGCCTTGCCTGGCCACACCTTCGGCAAACAGCTGCCGGGTGCGCGCACCGTCACGCCCGACCAGATCGAACACGAAGCGCTCAAAGTTGCTGGCCTTGCTGATGTCCATCGAAGGGCTCGATGTTTCGTAGGTATTGGCCGCGCCGCGCACCTGGTAGATGCCGGTGCGGAAGAACTCGTCCAGCACGTCGTTCTCGTTGGTGGCCACCACCAGCTTGGCAATCGGCAGGCCCATCTGGCGCGCCACGTGGCCTGCGCAGATGTTGCCAAAGTTGCCGCTGGGCACGGTAAAGCTCACCTTTTCCGCATTGTTTTTGGTGGCCTGCAGGTAACCGGCAAAGTAATACACCACCTGCGCCAGCAAACGCGCCCAGTTGATGGAGTTGACAGTGCCGATCTTGTACTTGGCCTTGAAAGCATGGTCGTTGCTGACGGCCTTGACGATGTCCTGGCAGTCGTCAAACACGCCTTCAATGGCGATGTTGTGGATGTTTTCGTCCTGCAGGCTGAACATCTGCGCCTGCTGGAATGGGCTCATGCGGCCATACGGACTGGTCATGAAAACGCGCACGCCCTTTTTGCCGCGCATGGCGTATTCGGCTGCGCTGCCGGTGTCGCCGCTGGTGGCACCCAGAATGTTCAGCGCTTCGCCACGGCGAGCCAGTTCGTATTCGAACAGGTTGCCCAGCAGTTGCATGGCCATGTCCTTGAAGGCCAGCGTCGGGCCGTTGGAGAGCGCTTCGATCAGCAGATTGCCATCCAGTTGGCGCACCGGCACGATGGCGTCGGTGCCGAACACCTCCCGGGTGTAGGTCTTGGCGCAGATGGCCTTCAAGTCGGCCGCAGGGATGTCGTCGATATAGAGCGACAGTATCTCGAACGCGAGGGCCGCGTAGCCCTGGCTCGCCAGGGTAGTGCGCAGCTGGGTCAGTTTGGCGTCATCGATCTGCGGATACGCCACTGGCAGGTACAGGCCGCCATCGGGCGCCAAGCCTTCAAGCAGGATATCGCAGAAACGTTTTTGTTCGGCATGGCCGCGCGTGGAGAGATACAGCATGGATGGAGCAGATGGTTGGAATACAGCCCTCACGGGCCTGAAATCAGCCGTCTATTATCTGTCAGCCGCCAGTACTGGTGCGCTTTAGGTTCAATTGGGGGCTGCCACACAAAGACAAAGGGCCCCGGCGGGCCCTTTGTATGCAGAAAGCATTGCAAGGCAGTCAGGGCTGCACACCCATGCGCTGCAGTTCGCGCCTTGCGTGGAAGGCCCGCCAGTAGTCCACCATCAGCTCGGCAAAGGCGTCGTTTTTCATCTTCTTCACGCCCTTGAGCATCAGCACCATGCGGTGCTTTTTCTTGACGTATTGCCCACGCCTGCGCCCCACGCCCAGGGCAGGCGGCACTACGCCTTGCTCCAGCGGCAGGGTGATGGTGAGCATGTGATTGGCCTGGGTGAACTGGAAGTCGTCAATCGCCGACCAAGGCAGCAGCTCCTGCGCCTTGAACATTTGCACGCCTTCGGGAGCCAGTACCAGTGCGGGCTCCTTGCCATCCCGTGAAAACAGGAATGCGAAATAGGCACAGGCCAGCCCCGCCAACAGAACGCCCACGCCGTAGAGCTGACCATTCCTGCTGTTGAACAGGAACGCAGCCCCTGTCACGCAGACCACGGTGAAGAAGACAAAGAGCCCGGTTTGAAACCAGGAACGCTCATAGATCACGGTCTGCTCGCGCCCCAGGGCCGCGATTTCCTGCAACTCGGCAATCTTGGCCGCGCGTGCAGATGCTGCAACGCTGGTCAGCTCGCTTTGCAAGGCCGCATTCACATCCACCACTGGCGCAGGGGCCACACTACCCGCCATGGTGCTGCCAGTTGCTGCAGCAGGTGCGGCCCCTTGCTCCAGGCCAAATTCCTGCAGCAAACGGCTGCCCTGCGAATCCATGGCTCGGCCCAGCAGCTCCGGGGTGATGGGCACGCCCAGCGCATCCAGCCGCACGGCCAGTTCGGGGTGGGTATCGGTCGGGTGTGACTGGCGGTTTTCCAGGTGCTGGCTCGGGTCTGCCATGCCCTTGCTGGCCACCAGTTGGCGCACATGGCCCACGATGCCGCCCTCCACCGTCTGGCCCTGGTCCCAGTTCATCTCCAGCGCTTCGCTCACGTGGGGTTCGAGCGCGGTGATGCGCAAAAGTGACGAAGCAACGGCCTGCGGGCCGACCACACTGGCGCCCACGGCGTCGGCCGCCAGTTCGCGCTTGCGACCCCAAAAGCGCACCGCCTCGTGAAAGCTGTCGAGAAACATCTCGCCAAACAGGGTGGCCGGGCGGCGCAGGAAGTCCATCCACGATTCCTCGTGCTTTTCTCCGCCACTGATGGCCACCAGGTGGTTGATGGTGGCGGCATAGATCGGCGAGAAACGCTGGCTGTAGAGCGTGTCTTCTCCAATGAAGTGGCCCAGTTCGTGGCCGATGACCGAGGCCACCTCTGCCGCGTTGAGGAACGCCATGTATGGCAAGGGCAGATACAGCACGCGCCCCGAAGGCACCATGCTGCCATTGCTGAGCCGGACGGGGTGCTCCGTCACAAAGAAGCCTTCATTGAGGCCAACGACAATGCTATCCGGCATGCCCGCGCCGGTCTTGGCCGCCACGCGGTCGACAAAGGCCCACAGTTCGGGCGCCTTCTCGCGTGCGAGTGCCTGGCCCATCACCTCGATAGGCTCGTTTTCCATTGCCTTGCGGGATGCTTTCCACACATCCCACAACACCTTGCAGCCCGAAAACAGCAGAAACAGCGCCAGGCCTCCCAGAACGAGCATGAATTTCATGTCGCCCTTGCTGTAGCGGTTGTGGCGCAGGATGGGCATCATCTCGTACACCAGAAGCGGAATGGCGGCGGCAAACAGCAGCAGAACCATCACCACCATGTAGGTCGGCAGCAGCTTGCGGCCCTTTTCAAATGTGGCCAGCAATTGCTCGCGCGACTGCATCGCCTTCTTGCCCATGGCACTCTGGTAGAACACGCCAAACGCCGACCACAGCAGCGCCAGCACGCTGAAAGCCATGGTGCAGCCCGCCAGCGTTGGCTGTAGATTGCGGGTAGTCACGTTCAAGCCACCGGCCTTCAGTTCGGCCAATGCGCGTTCGTAGCGGCTGCGCATCAGCCTGGCGTCCACGCTGCGGCCCTCGCTGTCCTTCACCGTTGCCCGGCCACGGGGGCTGGTTTCTTCAATCGCCTTGAGTTCCTGCACAACCTGTTCGTACGCGGCAATCGTTGCCTGAACATCCACCGATGTGCCTGCCCGCGACCATTGCCACATGCCGACGAGCAGCATGATCAGTGGAATGCCAAACAACACTGCCCAGCGCTTGGCCCGTGCAGCCCATTTCTTGTCAGTCTCAGACATGCCTGCTCTCACTCCTTGTTATGTAGCAGGTCGCTAAACCCGCCATGGTTCTAAGCGATTGATAATAACGAGTAATTTTTGAAACAATATGGCGAAAAAATAAACAATAGGTAAAAGAAAACCGCCAGCGGCACAGGGCCGGTGGCGGTTGACTGGTGAACTGCGCGCGGGCTTAGTTCAACTCTTCCTTGCGGATACGGGTGATGGGCGCCAGCACCGTGGGCAGGCCCTGGATTTCGGCCAGCGCCTTGTCCATATCGCCTTCGCGGGTGTCGTGGGTCAGGATGATCAGGTCGGTCTGCGTCGATCCTTCGCCGCCCACTTCATCGGCTTCACGCTGCAGCACGGCATCGATGCTGATGCCTGCATTGGCCAGAATGCCCGTTACCTTGGCCAATACGCCAGCCTCGTCGGCCACGCGCATCCGCAGGTAGTAGCTGGTGACCACTTCGGTCATGGGCAGCACGGGCAGATCCTGCCCCGCCTCGCGCAAGGTGCTGCTCTGGAAGGCCAGGGGCGGCACGCGATGGGCTGCATCTGCGCCGTCCAGGCGGGCGATATCGACCAGATCGGCAATCACGGCAGAAGCGGTAGGCTCCGAACCCGCACCCTTGCCGTAGTACAGCGTAGTGCCTACGGCATCGCCATGCACCACCACGGCATTCATGGCGCCTTCCACATTGGCAATCAGGCGCTTGGCTGGCACCAGCGACGGGTGCACGCGCAATTCGATGCCCTTTTCGGCACGCTTGGTAATGCCCAGCAGCTTGATGCGGTAACCCAGCTGCTCTGCGTATTTGATGTCCACCGAAGACAGCTTGGTGATGCCTTCGACATAGGCCTTGTCAAATTGCACGGGCACGCCAAAGGCGATGGCGCTCATCAAGGTGGCTTTGTGGGCTGCGTCCACGCCTTCGATGTCGAAGGTTGGATCCGCTTCGGCGTAGCCCAGGCGTTGTGCCTCCTTCAGCACCACATCGAAATCCAGGCCCTTGTCGCGCATTTCGGACAGGATGAAGTTGGTGGTGCCGTTGATGATGCCGGCAATCCACTGAATCTGGTTGGCGGTGAGACCTTCACGCAGCGCCTTGATGATGGGAATGCCGCCAGCCACAGCAGCTTCATAGGCCACCATCACACCTTTTTCCGCAGCCGCCTTGAAGATTTCGGAGCCATGCACCGCCAGCAGCGCCTTGTTGGCCGTCACCACATGCTTGCCTGCAGCAATGGCCTCCAGCACCAGCGCCTTGGCAATGCCATAGCCGCCGATCAGCTCCACCACCACGTCGATGTCGGGATTGGCGATCACATCACGCGCGTCCTTGACGACCTTGGCATGCTCGCCCACCACGGCGCGGGCGCGGGTTTCGTCCAGATCGGCCACCATGGTGATTGCAATTTCGCGGCCAGCACGGCGACGAATCTCGTCATGGTTACGTTGCAACACGCCAAAGACACCACTGCCCACGGTGCCGATGCCCAACAAGCCAACTTGGATCGGTTTCATAAGTCTCTACAAATAGTTCGCGGTAAAAAACACTCTGACGCTTATCTGGTAAGCGCCGGTAGCTATCAAATTAAATACAGCTGATACACACCCTGCCTGCACAGGACAACCACCCGAAGGAAGACACCCTGTGCAGCCTGCATGCCTCAGGCTGCCTTGCTGGCCTTGGCCAGCTTGGCGGGTGCTTCGGCAGCAGGCACCACAGCCAGCTTGTCCGTGCCATAGCGTTGGCGGTATTTGGCCAAAAAGCCGGCCAGCCGGTTGATGGCTTCCTTCAGATCCGGCTCATGCGGCAGGAAGACGATGCGGAAATGGTCAGGCTGGGGCCAGTTGAAGCCCGTGCCCTGCACCAGCATCACCCGGGTTTCCTTCAGTACCTGCAGGAAGAATTCCTGGTCGTCCTGGATCGGGTACACCTTCGGATCGAGGCGCGGAAACATGTACAGCGCACCCTGGGGCTTGACGCAGCTGACACCGGGAATGGCATTGATCATCTCCCAGGCCATGTCGCGCTGCTTGCGCAGGCGACCGCCCTCCTGCACCAACTCGTCGATGCTCTGGTGACCACCCAGTGCCGTCTGCACCGCCCATTGGCCCGGCACATTGGCGCACAGGCGCATGTTGGAGAGCATGTTCAGGCCTTCGATGTAGTCGGAAGCGCCCGATTTGTCGCCCGAGATCACCATCCAGCCAGCACGGTAGCCGCAGCTGCGGTAAGCCTTGGACAGCGAATTGAAGGTGATCGTCAGCACATCCTGCGACAGGCTTGCAATTGGCGTGTGCACGGCATCGTCGTACAGCACCTTGTCATACACCTCGTCGGCAAACACCACCAGGCCATGCTCGCGGGCAATGTCGATGATCTGCAGCAGCAATTCCTTGCTGTAGAGCGCGCCGGTGGGATTGTTGGGGTTGATGACCACGATGCCCTTGGTACGCGGCGTGATCTTGGCGCGGATATCTGCCAGATTGGGCATCCAGCCGTTGTCTTCGTCGCACATGTAGTGCACCGGCGTGCCGCCCGACAGGCTGCTGGCAGCCGTCCACAGCGGATAATCCGGGGCGGGCAGCAGCATTTCATCGCCAGAGTCCAGCAAGGCATTGGTCGCCAGGCTGATCAGTTCGGACGCGCCATTGCCCAGATAGATATCGTCCAGCGTCACGCCCTTGATGCCCAGGCGCTGGGTTTCATGCATCACTGCCTTGCGCGCTGCAAAAATGCCCTTGCTGTCCGAGTAGCCCGCCGAATTGGGCAGGTTGCGGATCATGTCCTGCTGCACTTCCTCAGGCGCATCAAAGCCGAAAACCGCCAAATTGCCGATGTTGAGCTTGATGATCTTCTGGCCTTCGTCTTCCATCCGCTTGGCCGCGTCCATGATGGGCCCTCGGATGTCGTAACAAACATTGGCCAGCTTGGCGGATTTATGAATGGTCTTCATGACAGAAAGCACTACCTTTGAAAACGAGGGATTGCAGCCCGTTGGCCGCAGGTCGGCAGAGACTGCCCGCACCCGATAACCACAGAACCGACGAGGTGAAACCTATAATTTGACCACAGTTCTTCACCGATACCACAGTGTAGTGGTACCCAATGGATCGTACTGCCTTGCCGGAGTACGAACGCCACCTCGCCCGAAAGCCCGTTCCCATGAAATTCCAACCCGACAAATCCAACACGTTGACCGTCACAGGCTATGACCGCGGCTGGATCGCCGTGGACAAGCAGCGCTATGAGCACAGCCTGGTGGTCTGCTCCAATGGAACCCTACAACCCTGGAACTGCAACAGCTTTGCCGACCTGGGGCCCGCCCATTTTGCGCAGCTGGCGGACTTCGATGTGGAGACCATCATTTTTGGCAGTGGCAATTGCTTACGTTTTCCTTCGCCTGCCTGGCTGGCCCCGCTGATCGCCCAGCGCATCGGTTTCGAGACCATGGATACCCCTGCGGCATGCCGCACCTACAACGTGCTCGCTGGGGAAGGTCGGAAGGTGTTGCTGGCCGCCGTGGTGGAAGCGCCTGCCGGATAGCCACAATCGATAGTCTGTGATTATCAGGGGGGCTCGATAAATATTTCGATTCAGGGTAAAATAGCAGCTTGCGGTCGTGGGCCCGAATAATAACTATATGAGCACTTTGATTCCTGCGGCCTTTTTGCGATTACTCCGGAGAAAATAGAGCGCTATGGCTGTTGTTGTCAACAAATCCCTGCCAGAATTTGAAGCACAAGCTACGGGAGGCCAGAAGGTTTCCAATGCATCGCATCAGGGGCAAATTCTGGTGCTGTACTTCTACCCAAAGGATAACACTCCCGGCTGCACCACCGAGGCCATGCAGTTCCGCGACAAGTACGCGGACTTCGTGAAGGCGGGGGCGGCGGTGTTCGGTGTATCGCGCGACAACATGAAATCGCACGATGACTTCAAGGCCAAGCTTGAGCTGCCCTTTGAGCTGATCGCCGACACCGAGGAGAAGCTCTGCCATATGTTCGGCGTGGTCAAGAACAAGATCATGTACGGCAAGAAGGTCAAGGGCATCGAACGCTCGACCTTCCTGGTCGGCCCCGATGGCGTCCTCATGCAGGAGTGGCGTGGCCTGAAAGTCCCCGGGCACGTGGAAGAAGTGCTCAAGGCGGTCAAGTCGATGAAGGCTGCGCAGAAAAAGGCTGCATAAGCCGGTCCTGCGCGATTCATCGTGCCTTTGCGGCGCATCGCCTGTCATGCAGGGATGCGCCGTTGCCGTCTGCACGATGACAGAAATTTGACATTTTTCTGTCCGGCAGAATGTGCATAATGGACTCATATGTTTGAGCCCGGAATGCGTTGCTGCCCTATCGATCTTCAAAAAGGCTGTCTTGCTTGCGAGATGGCCTTTTTTGCTTTGGCAGGCCTGCATTCCGATGTGGATATCGCCCCTTTGGCGAGTAATTGATAAAGGCCTTTTGCTTCATGCCTCTGCCTCCCGCACCTACCGGACGCGCCAGCCGGCTCTCTTCCGGTGACCTGGCCGCCAAGGCTCCCACCAAGACGCGCAAATCCACCGGCCCCGTGATCGGCGATGTCTCTGAGCTCGCCTTGGAGTTGGAGCCCACCCAGATCGCAGCAAGCGCGCAGGCATTGCAGCGCATGGCCCCGGCCAGCGCCAAGCCTGCCCGTGCGAAAAAAACAGCGGCCAAGGCCACCACCGCCAACACGCCGACGGCACCGGCCAAATACACAGTCGCCGACAGCGTCGTGCCTGTCAGCAAGCCAGCCAAGGTGCGCAAGACCGGCAGCGGTGTCGCCAAGCTGTTCGTCCTGGATACCAATGTGCTGCTGCACGACCCGAGCAGCCTCTTCCGCTTCGAGGAAAACGACATCTACCTGCCGATGATCGTGCTGGAAGAGCTCGACGCGCACAAGAAGGGCATGACCGAAGTGGCCCGCAACGGTCGCCAGGCCAGCCGCACGCTCGATGCACTGGTCGCCACGCAGGAATCGCAGCTGGCCCAGGGCATTCACCTTGATGCCACCGGCCAGAAGGGCGCGACCGGGTGCCTGTTCTTCCAGACCGAGCCGCTCCACTACCATCTGCCTGAGAGCCTGCCGCAGGGCAAGGCCGACAACCAGATTCTGGGCGTCGTCGAAGCCCTGCGCCAGCGCCACCCGGAACGCCCCGTCGTGCTGGTGTCCAAGGACATCAACATGCGCGTCAAGGCGCGTGCGCTCGGCCTGGAAGCCGAGGACTACCAGAACGACAAGACGCTGGAAGACGGCGACATGCTCTACACCGGCATGTTGCAGCTCCCGCTGGATTTCTGGGCCAAGGTGGGCAAGAAGGTGGAAAGCTGGCAGTCTGGCGCCTCCACCTGCTACCGCATCAGCGGCGCGATCACGCAGCAGTTGCATATCAACCAGTTCGTGTACTACGAAGCGCCGGGTGAGAACAGCCTGTTTGCCCGCGTGATCGAGATCCGCGACAAGACTGCCGTGCTGGAGACCCTGAAGGACTATGGCCACCAGAAGAACAACGTCTGGGGCGTGACCACCCGCAACCGTGAGCAGAACTTCGCGATGAACCTGCTGATGGACCCGGACGTGGACTTCGTCACCCTGGCCGGTACGGCCGGTACCGGCAAGACCTTGATGGCGCTTGCCGCCGGTCTGACGCAGGTGCTGGACGAGCGCCGCTACAGCGAGATCATCATGACCCGCGCCACCGTGAGCGTGGGCGAGGATATCGGCTTCCTGCCCGGTACCGAGGAAGAAAAGATGGGCCCCTGGATGGGCGCGCTGGACGACAATCTGGAGTTCCTGGCCAAGGGCGATGGCGGCAATCCCGGTGAATGGGGCCGCTCGGCCACCAACGACCTGATCCGCAGCCGCATCAAGATCAAGAGCATGAACTTCATGCGAGGCCGAACCTTCCTCAACAAGTACGTCATCATCGACGAGGCGCAGAATCTGACGCCCAAGCAGATGAAGACCCTGATCACCCGCGCCGGCCCGGGCACCAAGATCATCTGCATGGGCAACCTGGCCCAGATCGACACGCCGTACTTGACCGAGGGCTCATCGGGCCTGACCTATGTGGTTGACCGCTTCAAGGGCTGGCCGCACAGCGGCCATATCACCCTGGCACGCGGAGAGCGCTCGCGCCTGGCCGATTTTGCCAGCGATGTGCTGTAAGTCATTGCTATACAATCGATAGCTATAGGCGCTTGACTGCAAATCGCCAGAAGCCCAAACCATCAAAAAAGCACCTTCCACAGGTGCTTTTTCTATGGCCGAGTGGCAGAAGGTCGTCAGACGCCAGTACCGCGAATCTGGTCCAGGCTGCGCGAGGGCGTGATGGCCTGCGGATCCAGCTTGCAATGCACGATCACCGGCAGTTGGTGTTCGGCCGCCCAGGCGCGCATGGCTGCCAGGGCGGGGGCAAACTCTTCTGTACTGTCCACGCGCATGCCATTGCCGCCAAAAGCCTTGGCGTAGGCCACAAAGTCTGGGTTGCGCAACTCCGTGGCGCTCACGCGGTTGGGGTAGTCACGCTCCTGGTGCATACGGATCGTGCCGTACATGCCGTTGTCGATCAGCAGCACAACGACGGGCAAGTGGTACTGCACGGCCGTTGCAAACTCCTGGCCATGCATCAGAAAATCGCCGTCGCCCGCAATGCAGACCACGCTGCGATCGGCCCACAGCCGCTTGGCGCCCACTGCAGCCGGAAAGCCGTAGCCCATGCTGCCACTGGTGGGCGCGAGCTGGCTGCCATAGCTGGTAAAGGGCCAGAACCGATGCACCCAGGTGGCGAAGTTGCCTGCACCGTTGCACCACACGGTATCAGGGGGCAGCACTTCGCGCACATGCGCCATCAACTGGCCCATCTGCAAATTGCCCGGCACCTGAATGGGCGCCGGATTGCTCCAGGCCAGGTAATCCGCATGGGCCTGCGCTACCAGCTCTCGGCGCGCCTCGCTGGCGTGCGCCGCAGGCTGGCTGGCAAGCGCTGCGCAAAAGCTGTCTGGCGCAGCCACAATGGCCAGATCGGCCTGGTACACGCGGCCCAGTTCGTCTGGATCGGGGTGGATATGGATCAACTGCTGGCCTTGCGATGCAGGAATGCCCAGCAGGCTGTAACCCTGCGACGGCACCTCGGACATGCGCCCGCCCAGCAGCACCACCAGATCGGCGCGCTTGACGCGCTCTATCAGCTTGGGGTTGACACCCAGACCCACATCGCCCGCGTAATTGGGGTGGTTGGCCGGAAACACCATCTGCCTGCGAAAGGAACAAGCCACCGGCACGGCATGGGCGGCAGCAAAGGCTGCGATGTCCTGGTGGGCCTGCGCATTCCAGCGCGAGCCGCCTGCAATGATGATGGGGTTGCTGGCTGCGGCAAGCTTGGCGACCACGGCCTGCACATCGGCATCTGCGGCGTTGGCGGGTGCCGCCTGGTACGGCCTGGCATCAGGCACCGACACGGTATCGCGCAGCATGTCTTCGGGCAGAGCGATCACCACCGGGCCGGGGCGGCCGCTGGTGGATACGGCAAATGCGCGGGCAATGATCTCGGGCACGCGCGCCGCATCATCGATCTCGGTTGCCCACTTCACCATGGGGCCGAAGACGGCGCGGTAATTGAGCTCCTGAAAGGCCTCACGGTCGCGTGCGCTGCGCTCGATCTGGCCGACAAACAGAATCATCGGCGTTGAATCCTGCATTGCCACATGCAACCCGGCCGACGCATTGGTGGCGCCCGGGCCGCGTGTCACCATGCAGATGCCGGGACGGCCGGTGAGCTTGCCCTGCGCCTCGGCCATCATTGCTGCACCGCCTTCCTGGCGGCAGATGGTGGTGTCGATGGGTGCATCGTACAGAGCGTCCAGCACGGCCAGAAAGCTCTCGCCCGGCACGGTGAATATCTGCTGGGTGCCATGGATCACCAACTGGTCCACCACCAGTTGACCGCCAGTGCGCTGGATATTTGCCTGCGTCATATTTTTGTCTCCTTGTTGAAATCGAAAGAAAATTGCTCCCCACGCTTGCCCACTTCGTGTGGCCGCTGCCCCTCCAAGAGGGGCGCTTTTCATCTTGGGGGCGGCCCGGCGATGAAAAATTGCTCCCCACGCTCACCCACTTCGTGTGGCCGCTCCCCCTCCGAGAGGGGCGCTTTTCATCTTGGGGGCGGCCCGGCGATGAAAAATTGCTCCCCACGCTCACCCACTTCGTGTGGCCGCTCCCCCTCTGAGGGTGGCGTTTTCACTTTGGGGCAACCCAATGAAAAAGGGCCGGACACCATACTCCGCATGGTGCTCAGCCCCTTTGATTTATGTCACCCGGCAACGCCGGGGTGTCTGGTTCAGATGATGCATTTCTCAAGCAACGGTTCATTGCGCAACAGGCGTTCCCAGCCCAGCGGGCTCACATCCAGGGTCTGGTAGCGCCCGGTCAGCACCAGTTCGGCAATTGCACGGCCAGCCGCCGGACTCTGCTGCAGGCCATGGCCCGAAAAGCCATTGGCAAAATAGGCGTTGTCGCAGCTGGGGTGCAGGCCAATGATGGCGTTGTGGTCGAACAAATTCATCTCGTAGTAACCCGCCCAGGCGCTTTCCACGCGCAGCGCCTCAAAACCCGGAATGCGCTCGGCCAGCGTCGGCCAGAGAAAGTTCTCGAAGGCGTCGTGTTCCACGTCGAGCGGAATGTCGTTGCCGTCATCCCCCTCTTCGGGGCAGAAACCGGCGATGAAACCATGGCCTTCCGGCCGCAGCCAGATGCCCGAGGGGTCGATCAGCAGCGGACAACGGGGTAGCTTGGCAGGGCTGGACAGGTTGAAGACCGTGCGGCGCTTGCCGTGCACGGGCAGATCGATGTCCAGCCAGCCGGCCACGGGCTTGGCCCAGGCACCGGCAGCGTTCACCATGGCGCGGCAGGCAATGCGCGTGCCGTCTGCGAGCAGCACGGCTTCCACATGGGCCACGCCGTCGTGCCTGGAGTGCGCAACACCCACGGCTTCGGCCCGCAGGTACTTCACGCCTTGCGACACCGCCTTGGCCTTGAGCGACTGCATCAGCAGGTAGCCGTCAAACCAGCCTTCTGCCGACAACCCCAGCGAGCCAAGCACGATGTCGTCAACGTTCAACCACGGAAAACGGGCCTTGAGCGCTTCGGGGTCCAGCAGCGCCACATCCACATCGTGTGCGCGCTGCAGCGCATGGTTGTCGCGCAGCACGGCTTCACCTGCCTGGGTCGCCAGGTACAGGTAACCGTCTTCCACGAGGCCGATGTCGGGCTGGTCGCTGCCAACGGCCAGCTCCGTTTTGAGGTTGCGCAAGAAGCCAATGCCGAACTGCGACAGCGCAATGTTGATGGCCGTGGAGAACTGCTGGCGGATGGAGCTGGCCGACAGCGCCGACGAGGCCTGCGCATAGCTCGGGTCACGCTCGATCACCAGCACCGGCAAGCCGGGCTTCTGCAGGGTCAAAAAATAGGCGATGGCGCTACCAATGGCACCACCGCCAACGATGACGATAGGAAGTTCTTGCATAGATCAAAGATCACAGATCACAAATTCAATCCAGGGCGTGCCCGCCACCGAGCCACCGCCAAGAACGCCCCCGCCCACAGGAGAGCGAGGGACGCTGCGCAGCGGTTCAGCAGGTGCCGTCAGACATCAAAGCGAACGCCTTGCGCCAGCGGCAGCGCGCCGCTGTAGTTGATGGTGTTGGTCGCACGGCGCATATAGCCCTTCCATGCGTCAGAGCCCGATTCACGGCCGCCGCCGGTTTCCTTCTCGCCACCGAAGGCGCCACCGATTTCTGCGCCCGAAGTGCCGATGTTGACGTTGGCAATGCCGCAGTCGCTGCCTGCGGGTGACATGAAGCGCTCCGCATCGCGCAGGTCGCTGGTGAAGATGGCCGACGACAGGCCCTGTGGCACCGCGTTCTGCAGGGCAATCGCGTCTTCCGAGCTGCCGTCGTAGGTGACGATGTACAGGATTGGGGCAAAGGTTTCGTGTTCCATCACCTTCGATTGCGCCGGCATCTTCACGAGGGCCGGGCGCACGTAGTAGGCGTCTGCGCCCAGGTCTTCGCGTTCGCGCTGGCCACCAATCACGGTGCCGCCTTCTGCCTTGGCCTGCGCCAGGGCCGCCTGCATGCCATCAAACGATGCCTTGTCGATCAGCGGGCCCACCAGGGTGCCGTCGGTCATCGGGTCGCCCACAGTCACGCTGCCGTAGATTTTTTCCAGGCGCGCCACCAACTGGTCGGCAATGCTCTTGTGCACGATCAGGCGGCGCAAGGTGGTGCAGCGCTGGCCGGCGGTTCCCACGGCGGCGAAGGTGATGGCGCGTGCGGCCAGCTCCAGGTCGGCCGATGGCGTCACGATCATCGCGTTGTTGCCGCCCAGCTCCAGGATCGAGCGGCCAAAGCGCTCAGCCACCTTCACGCCCACCTGGCGGCCCATGCGGGTCGAGCCGGTAGCGCTGACAATGGGCACCAGCGGGCTGTCCACCAGCACTTCACCCACGTCGCGGGCACCAATCAGCAACTGGCTGATGCCAGCTGGCACGGCACCGGGCTGCTCCTGGTTGAATTCGGCAATGGTCTTTTCCAGCAGGTGCTGGCAGGCCACGGCGGTGAGCGGGGTCTTCTCGGAAGGCTTCCACACCACGGCATCGCCGCACACCAGGGCCAGGGCGCTGTTCCAGCACCACACGGCCACGGGAAAGTTGAAGGCCGAGATGATGCCAACCACACCCATGGGGTGCCAGGTTTCCATCATGCGGTGGCCAGGGCGCTCGCTGGCAATCGTGAGGCCGTGCAGTTGGCGCGACAGGCCGACGGCAAAGTCGCAGATGTCGATCATCTCCTGCACTTCGCCCAGGCCTTCGGAGGTGATCTTGCCCGCTTCAACCGACACCAGTGCGCCCAGTGCGGCCTTGTGCTGGCGCAGGGTCTGGCCAAAACGGCGTACCAGCTCACCACGCACGGGCGCTGGCACGGTGCGCCATTGCAGGTAGGCGTTGTGTGCGGACTGAATGGCAGCGCTCGCCTGCTCGGCGCTGTGCGCCTTCAGCGTTGCCAGCGTGGCGCCATCGGCGGGTGAACGGCTGGTGATGTCATTGCCGGAGAGGGGTTTCAGATCCAGCGCCAGTTGCTTGCAGATCTCGTTCAAACGGGTGGTGGATGTGCTCATCGCTCGTCGTTCCTTACGCTTTGGCCTTGGCAGGCCTACTATCAAAAAAGAAGCTGCCTGCGCCCTGTAGGTGCGCGCAAGCAGTGGTTTTCACTATAAACCGTGGGCGGTCAGCCCTTCATCACTTGTAGGAAATCTGCGTCTGCTTGCCGTCCTTGTACACATAGGCCGTGACGCCGGGGTTCTTCAGGTTGCCCTTGTCGTCAAAGTTGAAGGTATTGGTCACGCCTTCATAGTTCACATCGCGCACGGCAGCCAGGTATTTGGCGGGGTCGGTGGAATCGGCCTTCTTCATGGCAGCGGCCACCACCATCATCGCGTCATACATGAAGGGGCCATAGGTCAGCACCTCGGCCTTGAAGCGGTCATGGTAGCGCTTGGCAAAGTCTGCGCCCTTGGGGCGCTTGGCCAGTTCTTCGCCGCCACGGCTGCAGTACAGCACATCGTTGACTGCGCCCTGGCTGATCTTGAGAATTTCAGCAGTGCACAGACCGTCCGAGCCCATCAGCTTGGCCTTGACGCCCAGGCGCTTCATCTGGTTGGCGATCAGGCCGCCTTGGGCATCCATGCCGCCATAGAAGATCACATCAGGTTTCTTGCCACGGATATTGGTCAGGATCGCGGAGAAATCCACACTCTTGTCAGTGGTGAACTCCTGCGCTACCACCTCGGCGCCCATGGCCTTGATGCGCTTGGAGAAATCGTCGGCAGAGCCCTTGCCGTAGGCCGTGCGGTCGTCAATGATGGCAAAGCGCTTGGCGCCCAGCTTGTTCACGGCCAGCTCGGCCAGCGCCGCGCCCACATCGGCATCGCTTGCCAGCACGCGGAACACATTGTTGTAGCCCAGCTCGGTAAAGCCAGGGTTGGTGGCGGGCGAGAGATTGGGAATGCTCTTCTTGTTGTAGATGGGCGCCGCCGGAATGGCCGCGCCCGAGTTGAAGTGGCCCAGCATGGCCTGCACGCCGCCATCCACCATCTGGTTGGCTACCACCACAGCCTGCTTGGGATCGCCCTGGTCGTCTTCGGATTTCAACTCGAACTGCACGGGCTTGCCACCAATCACCATCTTCTGGGCATTCAGCTCTTCGATTGCCATGCGGATGCCGTTTTCATTGTCCTTGCCCCAGTGCGACATGGGCCCCGACAGCGGCGCGGCGTGTCCGATCTTGACGGTTTGTGCCGTCTGGGCATTCACCGGACCTGCCAGGAGGGTGGCAGCGGCAATGGCAGTCAGGGAGCCGAGGCGATGGGTCTTGGTCATTGGCATGGGTGATGTCTCCTGTTGTGCCGTCCGCACTGCTCTGGTGCGTTGCAGGCTGGGGTTCGCGGTCTGCCGCCTGCCGGGCCACAGACCATCAATAGCTAAAAATGCTATGTGAACAATCAGGAACAGCAAAATGCGAAAATAGCCAGACATATTGCGTTTTCCGAACAAAGTACCTACCCCTATGCGCAACGCGATCCCCAACATCGGGCTGTTGATGGCCTTCGAGGCATCAGCCCGTCACGGCAATTTTTCCCGTGCTGCCAACGAGTTGGCGCTGACCGCCAGCGCCGTCAGCCGCCATGTGGCGGCGCTGGAGGACCGCCTGGGCGTGCCGCTTTTTGTGCGGCACAAGCGCCGCGTGATGCTCACCGATGCGGGAAAACGATATGCCCAGCGGGTGCGCCTGCATCTCAACGGCCTGGAGCGCGACACGCAGGAAATCGCCAACAGCCGCGCCCAGGGCTATGCGATCCATCTGGCCGTCGTCTCCAGCTTTGCCACGCAATGGCTGGTGCCACGCCTGCCCGCCTTTGCCAAGCTGCACCCTGATATCCATGTGCACCTGTCGGTGCGCTCGGAGCCATTTGCCTTTGAGGAAAGCGGTTTTGACGGCGCCATCTACTCGGGCGACGGCCTCTGGGCCCAGACCCAGGGCCAGCGCATTGCACAAGATGGTGCCTGCATCCCCGTGTGCAGCCCGGCGTACGCGGAGCAATACGCGCTGGGTGCGGAGGCAGATTGGCGCCATCTCGTCCACATCGGGCTGGAAAGCCGCCCCAACGCCTGGCGCGACTGGTATGCGCAACTGGGCTGGGATTACTCGGTGCAGGCCTCCCGCGGGCCACGCTACGAGCTGTTTTCGATGGTGATCATGGCGGCCAGCGCCGGCCTGGGCGTGGGCCTGGTGCCCGAGGTGCTGGTGCAACCCGCGCTGGATGCCGGCCAGGTGGTGCCAGCCCACAGCCATACCTCGCCTGGCACGCAAAGCTACTGGTTCAGTTACCCCACCTACCGTGAGCCATCGCAGGCATTGCAGGCCTTTGAGAGCTGGGTGGTGGCGCAGAGCCAGCAAAGCGGGCTCTAGAGAAGAATAGCCCCGCGGCGCCTTACCGAGCTGCCACGCACCTGGGTCTAAAAGGAGAGCTGATAGCGGCTATCTCCATTCGCTTTTAGACATCTTCTTATCTGAAAGCAAAGCTGGTAAGGCACTTTCCGCTATTGTTTTTGAATACACCCGGCCGCGCCCGGTCCGCCATCAATAATCGTCTGCGCCCACGGCCAGGTTCTCGAAACGGGTCTGGTTCTTCTGGAAGAAAAGCTTGACCGTGCCCGTTGGCCCGTTACGCTGCTTGCCAATGATGACCTCGGCAACATTGGGCTCGTTGCTCTCCTTGTTGTAGTAGTCGTCGCGGTAGATGAACATGATGATGTCCGCGTCCTGCTCGATGGCGCCCGATTCGCGCAGGTCGGACATCATGGGCCGCTTGTCGGTGCGCTGCTCCACCGAACGGTTGAGCTGCGACAGCGCAATCACCGGGCACTGCAGTTCCTTGGCCAGCATCTTCAGGCCACGCGAGATTTCGCCCAGCTCGGTGGCGCGGTTGTCCGATGATGCGCCGCCCGAACCGCTCATCAGCTGCAGGTAGTCGACCACAATCAGGCCCAGCTTGCCGCACTGGCGCGCGAGGCGCCGTGCATTGGCGCGCAGCTCCGATGGCGTAAGGCCCGGGGTTTCATCGATGTGCAGGCTGACGGTGCGCAGGCGCTCGATCGCCTCGGACAGGCGCGGCCATTCCTCATCGGTCAGCTTGCCAGTGCGCAGATTGCCCTGGTTGACGCGGCCGATCGAGCCGACGATACGCACCGCCAGTTGGGCCGCGCCCATTTCCATCGAAAACACTGCTACCGGCAGCCCTTCGTTGAGCGCCACATGTTCGGCAATGTTCACCGCAAACGAAGTCTTGCCCATGGACGGACGCGCCGCCAGCACCACCAGGTCGCCCGCCTGCAGGCCACTGGTCATGCGGTCCAGGTCGACAAAGCCGGTGGGCACGCCAGTCACATCGACCGGGTTGTCCGCCATCTCCTGCACGCGGTCAAGCAAGTCGACCACCAGAGTATCCAGCGACTGGAAGCCCTGCTTCATGCGCGAGCCTTCTTCGCCAATGGCAAAGATCTTCTGCTCGGCCTCGTCCAGCACGCGATCCACCGTCTTGCCCTGCGGATTGAAGGCGTTGGTGGCGATCTCGTCGCTGGCCGTCACCAGCTTGCGCAGAATGGAGCGCTCCCGCACGATTTCGCCGTAGCGGCGGATATTGGTGGCGCTGGGCACGTACTGCGCCAACTGGTTCAGATAGGCCAGCCCCCCCACTTCTTCGGCCTTGCCAATCCCCTGCAGATGTTCGTAGACAGTGATCACGTCGGCAGGCTTGCCAGCGTTGATCATGCTGGCGATGGCGGTGAAGATCAGCTTGTGCTCGTGGCGGTAGAAGTTGTCTTCGGCCAGCACGTCGCCCACTCGGTCCCAGGCGTTGTTGTCGAGCAGCAGGCCACCCAGCACGCTCGATTCCGATTCGATCGAATGCGGCGGAATGCGCAGCTGCGCCACCTGCTTGTCGGGGGTGATGAACGCGTCGTCCATCGGGGGAAAAGTCTCTGACATGGGGGAAGGGTTCCAGCAATAGATGCGCGCCGGATCGGTGCCAGCGCCATGCGGCAAGAATAGCGCAACTCGAATGCCTCGCCCGCCGCCCGGCCCTTGCCCGGTCTGGTAGGGCCCCTGCTCAGCTACCAGCATGGCATCACCAGTTATGATCGGCGCCATGCGCATCGCACTGGGTATCACCTACAACGGACAGGCGTACCAGGGTTGGCAGAGCCAGCCGTCCGGCCGCACCGTCCAAGACCATCTCGAAGCGGCCCTGGGCCGCTTCGCTGCTTCCCCCATCTCAACCATCTGCGCCGGCCGCACCGATGCCGGCGTGCACGGCCTGATGCAGGTCGTGCATTTCGACGCGCCGGTGGAGCGCGCCGAGGCCTCATGGGTGCGCGGCACCAACACTTTTTTGCCCAAGGACATTGCAGTGCAGTGGGCGCGCGCCGTTCCCGAGGCTTTTCACAGCCGCGCCTGCGCCACTTCGCGCCGCTATGGCTATGCGCTGCTGCAATCGCCGGTGCGCCCGAGTGTCGAGTTTGGCCGCGTCGGCTGGGTGTTCCAGCCGCTTGATCTTGCCGCCATGCAGCAGGCCGTGCAGTTTTTGCTGGGCGAGCATGATTTTTCGTCGTTCCGCGCCGCAGGCTGCCAGGCCAAGTCTCCCATCAAGACGCTGTATGCCATCGACATCGCCCACAGCCCGATGCGCCCCAGCAGCGCGCGCGACGGCGTGCCCTCGTGCTACTGGCGGTTTGATTTTCAGGGCAGCGCCTTCCTCCACCACATGATCCGCAACATCATGGGCTGCCTCATCATGATCGGCCAGGGCGTGAAGCCCCCTGAATGGATGCAGGAAGTGCTGAACGCCAGAAGCCGTGAAATGGCCGCCCCCACCTTTTCACCGGATGGCCTGTATTTTCTCGGCCCCCAGTACGATGCACAGTGGGGCCTGCCCACCCAGGCCGTTTCCTTTGACTGGTTTGCCTGAAGCATGATGCACACAATCCCCATTCCCGCCCGCACACGCATCAAGATCTGCGGCCTGACGCGCGAGGCCGACGTGGACGCAGCCGTGGCCGCCGGTGCCGACGCCATCGGCTTTGTGCTGTATGCCAAAAGCCCGCGCGCAGTCAGCGTGGAGCGTGCTGCCGAGTTGGCCCTGCGCCTGCCCGCCTTTGTGACACCTGTGCTGCTGTTCGTGAACGAAGAGCCTTCAAAAGTGATAGCTGCCTGCGACCATGTACCGGGCGCCATTGCCCAATTTCATGGAGATGAAACGCCGCAGGAGTGCCTGGCCGCCACGGCGGGCGGCGCCCGCGCATTCCTGCGGGCCGCGCGCATACCCCTTGGCGACGCTGCGGCAGAGTTTGACCTCGTAGAATACGCACATCGATATTCACACGCCAAGGCCATTCTGCTCGACGCCCATGTCGACGGATTCGGTGGTGGCGGCAAGGCATTCAATTGGTCACTGCTTCCAACAAACGTAGCCTCTCATCTCGTTTTGTCTGGTGGACTCACGCCTGCAAACGTGACCGATGGCATTGTGCAGGTCAGGCCGCGCTGCATTTCGCTCGCGGTTGATGTGAGCTCCGGCGTCGAAGCCACCGGGCCCGACGGCCACCCCGTCAAGGGCACCAAGGACGCCGACAAGATCCACCAGTTCGTCGCCGCCGTGCGTGCGGCAGACGCACTTCTTGCACAAAACCCTTTCCATGTTTGAATACCAGCAACCCGATGCCGCAGGCCACTTCGGCCCCTATGGCGGCTCCTTCGCCAGCGAAACCCTGACCCACGCGCTCACCGAACTGCGCGAGGCCTACGACCGCTACCAGAACGACCCGGAATTCCTGTGCGAATTCCAGTACGAGCTGTCGCACTATGTGGGCCGGCCCTCGCCCGTCTACCACGCAGCGCGCATGTCGCGCGAGATGGGCGGCGCGCAGATCTACCTCAAGCGCGAGGACTTGAACCACACCGGCGCGCACAAGATCAACAACGTGATCGGCCAGGCCATGCTCGCCAAGCGCATGGGCAAGCCGCGCATCATCGCCGAAACCGGTGCTGGCCAGCATGGTGTGGCCACGGCCACCATCTGCGCGCGCTACGGCCTCGAATGCGTGGTCTACATGGGCAGCGAGGACATCAAACGCCAAAGCCCCAATGTCTATCGCATGAAACTGCTGGGCGCCACCGTGGTGCCGGTCGAGTCGGGCAGCAAGACGCTCAAGGACGCACTCAACGAAGCCATGCGCGACTGGGTGGCCAATGTGGACAACACCTTCTACATCATCGGCACCGTGGCGGGCCCGCACCCCTACCCGATGATGGTGCGCGATTTCCAGAGCGTGATCGGCAATGAATGTCTGGAGCAGATGCCCCAACTGTTCAAGGAACAGAACATGGCGGCCAAGCAGCCCGACGCCGTCGTTGCCTGCGTGGGCGGCGGCAGCAACGCCATGGGTATCTTCTACCCCTATATTCCTTACGAAAACACGCGGCTGATCGGCGTGGAGGCGGCGGGCGAAGGCCTGGACAGCGGCAAACACTCGGCGTCGCTGCAGCGCGGCTCCAGCGGCGTGCTGCACGGCAACCGCACCTACATCCTGCAGGATGAAAACGGCCAGATCACCGAGACCCACTCGATCAGCGCGGGCCTCGACTACCCCGGCGTCGGCCCCGAACACGCCTGGTTGCAGGAAATCGGCCGAGCCCAGTACGTCGGCATCACCGACCAGGAGGCGCTCGACGCCTTCCACTACCTGTGCCACACCGAAGGCATCATCCCTGCGCTGGAATCGAGCCACGCCGTCGCCTACGCGATGAAGCTGGCCAAGACCATGCGCCCAGAGCAATCCATCCTCGTGAGCCTGTCCGGCCGTGGCGACAAGGACATCGGCACCGTTGCCGACCTGTCGGGCGTGGATTTCTATACCCAGCCTTCGGCCCGCGGCGTCACTGTCAAAGGAGCAGCATCCAAATGAGCCGCATTGCAGCCACGCTTGACCAGTTGACACTGGCCGGCCGCAAGGCCTTGATTCCATACGTCACGGCGGGTTTCCCGTTCGCCGACATCACGCCCGCATTGATGCACGGCATGGTGGAAGCAGGCGCCGATGTCATCGAACTCGGTGTTCCCTTCTCCGACCCGATGGCCGATGGCATCGTGATCCAGAAGGCTGGCGAAAAGGCGCTGTCGCTGGGCATTGGGCTTGCGCAGGTGCTGAGCATGGTGGCCGAGTTCCGCAAGAAGGACAGTGTCACGCCCGTCGTTTTGATGGGCTATGCCAACCCGGTGGAGCGCTATGACCAGCTTCGCGGTGCAGGCGCCTTCGTGCGCGACGCATCGACCGCCGGAGTGGATGGGGTGCTGGTGGTAGACTACCCGCCCGAAGAATGCGAAGCCTTTGCCGCCGATCTGCGCCAGCATGACATGGACCTGATCTTCCTGCTGGCCCCTACATCGACACCAGAGCGCATGCAACAGGTGGCGCGCGTGGCCAGTGGCTATGTGTACTACGTCTCGCTTAAGGGCGTGACCGGTGCCGGTACGCTGGATACTGCTGCAGTCGAGGCCATGCTGCCCAAGATCCGCGAGCATGTGCACATCCCTGTTGGCGTGGGCTTTGGCATTCGGGATGCGCAGACCGCACAGGCCATCGGCAAGGTGGCCGATGCGGTGGTGATCGGCACGCGCATCATCCAGCTGATTGAAACCCAGCCGCACGAGAAGGTCGTTCCCATCGTTTCAGACTTCTTGCGCGGCGTTCGCAAGGCGCTTGACGCATAATGCGCCCCTCGGGCCGCTCGCACTCTGGTGCTGCGGCCCACCGAGCGCAAAAGCAAAGGAAAGAACCATGTCCTGGCTAGAAAAACTGTTACCCGCCAAGATCCAGCACACCGACCCGGCGGAGCGCCGTCAGATCCCTGAAGGCCTGTGGATCAAGTGCCCCGCATGCGAAGCGGTGCTGTACAAGACCGACCTGGAGCAGAACTTCAGCGTCTGCCCCAAATGCGGCCATCACCACCGCATGTCGGCCCGCGCGCGCCTGAACCAGTTTCTGGATGCCGAAGGCCGGTACGAAATCGGCCAGGAAGTGCTGCCGGTCGATGCCCTCAAGTTCAAGGACAGCCGCAAATACCCCGAACGCCTGAAGGAAGCGCTGGAAAACACCGGCGAGACCGACGCCCTGGTGGTGATGGGCGGCTCGGTCAAGAGCATCAACCTGGTAGCGGCCTGCTTTGAATTCGAATTCATGGGCGGCTCCATGGGCTCGGTCGTCGGAGAGCGTTTTGTGCGTGGCGTGGAAACCGCCATGGAACAGAAGGTGCCCTTCGTCTGCTTTACCGCCACCGGCGGCGCCCGCATGCAGGAAGGGCTGTTGAGCTTGATGCAGATGGCCAAGACCAATGCCGCTCTCACCCGCTTTGCCAAGAAAGGCCTGCCCTACATCAGCGTGCTGACCGACCCGACCATGGGCGGCGTGTCCGCAGGCTTTGCGTTCATGGGTGACATCGTCATGGCCGAGCCCAATGCACTGATCGGCTTTGCCGGCCCCCGCGTGATCGAGAACACCGTGCGCGTCAAGCTGCCAGAAGGTTTCCAGCGCGCCGAGTTCCTGCAGCAAAAGGGCGGCGTGGACATGATCGTCGACCGCCGTGAGTTGCGCGACCGCATTTCCAGCAGCCTGGCCATGCTCCAGCGCCTGCCGGCAGACGCTGTGGCCTGATACCGGCTTCATGCACCAACTAAAAAACCAGCCTGAACGGCTGGTTTTTTCATGCCCCGAACACAACCAACACGCTATTTCCTGTCTACACGGCCACCAGCAATCGCGCCTGCAGATTCGCCAGCACGATGGCCACAATCTGCAGTAACACCATCAGCACAATGGGCGACAAGTCCACCCCACCCACCAGCGGAATGACCTTGCGCAGCGGCCGCAGCAGCGGAGCGGTGAGCTGGTAGAACACCGCCTGGATGACGGCATTGCCTGTAGACAGCCATGACAGCACGCAGTGCACCAGCAGAATCACCACCATGCTGGAAATGGCGATATTGGCCACGCCGATGGTTGCCACCACGAACACGGCGGCCACCGAAGCCACGCCACCGCCCACCAGCCACAGCAACAGGAATTGCACCCATTGCACCAGCCAGGCGCCCAGCACGCTGGCCCAGTCCCCACCCGGCACAGCCTTGGTGATCTTGCGCAGTGGCAGCACCAGCCAGCTGGTAAGTGCCAATACCAACTGACCGAGCGGGTTGTTGAACGAGACCCGCTGGTGCTGCATGTACCAGCGCAGCAGGCAGGCACCCGTCAACAGGCCCCCGACAACATTGAGCAACAACGACAAAATCTGGTGAAGCATCGGAATTCCACAAGGGCGAAGCCCTGATTGCTATACAAAATGAAGCTAAAAGCCCAATGAACACGGGCATTATTGCGCTATTCTATGCGGATCAAGGCAAAAAACGCATGCAAAAACCCTCCTGCCACGGCATGAAAAGCCGCGCCCCAGTCGGGCACTCCGGCTTTGACGGACGCAGGCGCGGTCAAAAAACTTAAAATGACGGGTTTTGGCCGTTTACCAGCGCGATGCTGGCTTGCTTCATGTCTGAAAACCACACCACTCCAGAGACAGCGCCCGTTGCGCTGGACGAAAACAAACTGATTGCCGAGCGTCGCGAAAAACTCAAAGCTCTGCGCGAGGCACAGCGCGAAGGCAAAGGTGTGGCCTTCCCCAACGACTTCAAGCCAGCCGACCGTGCAGCGACCTTGATTGCCGCGCATGATGCCACCGAGGCGGAAGCACTGGAAACGCGGGCCGTGGCTGTGAGCGTAGGCGGCCGCATGATGCTCAAGCGCGTGATGGGCAAGGCCAGTTTTGCCACTGTGCAGGACGCTACCGGCCGCATCCAGCTGTATGTGACGCGCGATGCCGTGGGCGAAGAAGAATACGCCGATTTCAAGAAGTGGGACCTGGGCGACATCATTGGCGCCGAAGGCACGCTCATGAAAACCAAGACCGGCGAGTTGTCGATCAAGGTCACCAAGATCCGCATGCTCACCAAGAGCCTGCGCCCCATGCCCGACAAGTTCCACGGCATGGCCGATCTGGAGCAGAAGGTGCGCCAGCGCTATGTCGACCTGATGACCGACGAAGACGCGCGCAAGCGCTTTGTGGCCCGCTCCAAGGCCGTCTCCGGCATCCGCGAGTTCATGGTCGAGCACGGCTTCCTCGAAGTCGAGACCCCGATGCTGCACCCGATCCCCGGTGGCGCCAATGCCAAGCCCTTCATCACCCACCACAATGCGCTGGACCAGGAGATGTACCTGCGCATCGCGCCCGAGCTGTACCTCAAGCGCCTGATCGTGGGTGGCTTCGAGCGTGTGTTCGAGATCAACCGCAACTTCCGCAACGAAGGCATTTCGGTACGCCACAACCCTGAATTCACGATGATGGAGTTCTACGCGGCCTATTGGAACTACCGCGATCTGATGGACTACACCGAGCAGCTCATCCGTGACGCCGCGATGAAGGCCGTCGGCACGCTGGAACTCACCTATGGCGGCAAACCCGTCGACCTGGCCAAGCCCTTCGAGCGTCTCACCATCACCGAGGCCATCGTCAAATACACCGATGCAGGCGAGAACGTGGGCAACCGCGAGTGGCTGACCAATGCCTTGAAGAAGCTGGGCATGAAGGAAGAAAAGGACAAGCTGTCCACCCGCTCGCTGGCCAGCCTGCAGGTGCTGTACTTTGAGGAAGTGGTCGAGGAAAAGCTGTGGAACCCGACCTTCATCATGGAGCACCCCACCGAGATCAGCCCACTGGCGCGCGCCAACGATGAGCGCCCCGAGGTGACCGAACGCTTCGAGCTGTACATCACCGGCCGTGAATTCGGCAATGGATTCTCCGAGCTCAATGACGCTGAAGACCAGGCGGCCCGCTTCAACGCCCAGGTCGCAGCCAAGGATGGTGGCGACGACGAAGCCATGTACTACGACCACGATTTCGTGCGCGCGCTGGAATATGGCATGCCTCCCACCGGCGGCTGCGGCATCGGCATCGACCGCTTCATGATGCTGCTGACCGACAGCGCCAGCATCCGCGACATCATTCTGTTCCCTGCACTGCGCCGCGAGCAGTAAGACAGGGCGTGCTCCTCGGCACGCTTCCAAAACAATAGCTTCCAGCGCTTTATCAATACGCGCTGGAAGCTATTTTTCATACATCCTTCACTGCATCCTTACGGAATCTCACCGGCAGGTGTGCCACACAAGCCCCGCTGGAGAGGCCGATATACTGGCGGCCATGCAGATTCCACACTACTGGGCGCAAACGCGCTTGCGCCATGAGACCGGTATCCGCCACGGCGTGACCGTGCAACGCTGGGGCTGGTCCGACGAAAGCCAGCAGGCTGCCGAAGCCCATGCCCGCGAACGCGCGCAGGCAGCGCTGGACCAGACGCTCGCCGCGCCCAAGCTACGCAATCTGGACGGCCACTTTCGGCGGCTGGAAGGCCTCAATGACTATGGCCTCAATGGCGAGACCCCGATCCGGGAAGAGATTCTGGAGCAACGCGGCGAGACCGTCATGACGCGCAACAGCTACGGCGCGCACTGTCTCAATACGCCCCATGTTGCCATCGCCGATGTCGACTATCCGAAGGAGGCCCCGCCCCCGAGCCTGCACCCCTTGGGCACCCTCGCCGTCGTGGCATTGGGCTGGTGGTTTCTGATGCAGTCCCAGGGCTGGAGCATGGTGGCCTGGGTGTCGCTCGCAATCGCCGCGCTGGTGCTGCTGCTGTGGTTCAAGCGCTACCTCACCGCTCGCCAGAGCGCGGCCAACCGGGCTGACCCGCGCGAGGCTGCCATCCAGCGCATCACGGCATTCTCCGCCCAGCACCCTGATTGGGGATTGCGTCTCTACAGCACGCCCAAAGGATTGCGCGTCATCGTCACGCACAGGCCCATGCAATCGGCCGACGCCGATGTGCAGGCCATGTTTTCCGCCCTGCAGGTAGACCCGCTGTACCAGCGGCTGTGCGTGCAGCAGCAATGCTTTCGCGCCCGTGTCAGCGGCAAGCCCTGGCGCATGGGCATAGGAGGTCCCAGCCCACAGGTCAGGCGCTGGCCAACCACTGAAAAGCACCTCGCAGACCGCGAGCGCTGGAGCCGTTACTACGACAACAAGGCCGCGCAGTACAGCGCCTGCCAGTTCGTCAGCCAGTTGGGCGAGAGCCGGATCGCGCCCGAAGCCCAGCCATTGGTGGACTGGCACGACGAGGCCAGCCGGGCCCACAATACCGCTCTGCCCGTGGCGTAAGCGTGCGTTCTTGCCTGTGCGCTGATCGACGACCCATGCACTCGGTTCGTCGCCCGCATCAGCGCGGCTTGCCGCCATGCCATCCCTGCTGCCGTAATGCCTTTGTAGCGACAGCCTCTCCCTGATTCCTTTGCCATGTACCGATTCAAAGCGCTGATCCCCGCCTGGGCCTCCGAATGGATGGACATCATTGTTCCGGCCATTCAGATTGCCCTGGTTCTGCTGTTGTCGATTGCACTGCACTACCTCACCCGCAAGCTCATCAACCGTGCGGCGGCGCACTACAAGTGGCCGCTTGAGCTGGTGGTACCGGTCAAAGGCCTGGTGCGCTGGCTCATCATCGGGGGCACCATCTTGCTGATTCTGGAGCGGCTGGGGGTGAGTGCCACTGTGCTGTGGACAGCATTCTCAGGCTTTGCCGCCGTGGGTGCCGTGGCGTTCTTCGCCGCATGGAGCGTGCTGTCCAATTTCTTCTGCGCGCTGCTCATCTTCACCGTCCGGCCCTACCGCCTGGGCGATTACATCGAAGTGCTGGACGCGCTGGACAAGCCCGGAGCCAAAGGCCGCGTGGTCGACATCAACATGCTCTACACCACGCTGGAAGACTTTTCTGCAGGCCCGGCGCACCGCGTTGTTCTGCAGATTCCAAACACCCATGTCTTTCAAAAAGTGGTGCGCCGCTGGACGGACGCGCCGCCACAGCCGCTGCCGACCGAGCCCACCGAACCTGCCGGGGCACCTGCAACTGGTGCAACCGCACCCTCTTCATCGCCTCCCCCCTGAGCCCAGGTACCCGCCGAATCCGCCCACTGCTCGCCCACCACCTGCATTTCTGTCAGCACACACCTACCGCCATACTCCCTATCGCCTCACGTAGACCGCGCCAGCCAACACCTAAGCTCAATGCATTCCATTGCACAGGAGGTTTGTATGCTCAAGTGGGCCATTATCTTTGCGGTGATCTCGCTGGTCGCCGGCGTTTTCGGTTTCACCGGTGTGTCGTCGGGCGCTGCAGGGATTGCGAAAATCCTGTTCTATATCTTTATCGTGATCACCGTGATCTTCCTGGTCGTGGCCTTGCTAGGCATCGGCGCGGTGGCATAGCAGACAGGCACTTCACCCACACGCAAAAAAGCCTGCCGATGCGCAGGCTTCTTGTGTGTTGGCAGCGATGGTCTGAGGCTGCGATGCTCCGAATGGCTACAGCACTTCGTCCTTGAGCTGGGGAAATACCTTGGACACCTTGGCAAGCAGGTAGTCACCATAGCGGCCATTGAAGGCGTGCACATTGGCCTTGTCCCAACGCTCGCTGCTGTCGTCGCGCACGGGTGCGCCAGCCAGCCCATCGATGCGCTGCACGCGCGCTTCAAAGTTAGGATCGAAAAACAGCGGAAACGACAGGCGGTCGGTGCCAGAAGTATTGCGCCTGACGCGGTGCGGTGTGGATTTGTAGAGGCCACCCGTCATGCGGTCCAGCATATCGCCGATGTTGCAAACAAAGGTACCGGGCAGCGGCGGCGCATCCACCCAACCGCTTGGCGTGTGCACGGACAGGCCCCCGATCCGGTCCTGGTACAGAATCGTCAGCAAACCGTAGTCGGTATGCTCGCCCACGCCCCAGGGTGCGTCCACACCTGCAGGAACATCGATGCTCGGATAATTGAAGATGCGAAACAGCACCAGGGGATCTGCCGTATAGCGCTGCGAGAAATAACCAGCCGGCAGGCCCAGGCTCAATGCGATGCCCTCCATCACACGGTGCCCCACCTGGGTGACTGCATCCATGTACTGCAGAATGGTTTCGCGATAGCCCTCCAGTTCGGGGAACAGGTTGGGGCCGTGGACAGGCGTTCCTGCCTGCACCAGCGGGTGTTCGGCCGCCAGCTCGGTGCCCAGGTACAAGCCCTCTTTCCAGTCCGGCAAGCCCGAGGTCAGCTCCCCTCCTACCTTGAAGTATCCGCGCCATGCGCGCCCTCCCAGGGCCATGCGCCATTGCATCTTGCGCTCTTCGGGCCAGCTGAAGAACGCCTGGCTCAACGCATGCAAGCGGTCGATCAGTTCCTGCGGAATGCCATGGTGGCGGATATAGAAAAAGCCATGCTCGCGGCAGGCACTGCCAATCGCGTGCGCCACTGCAGCCCGCGCAGCATCATCGGCAGCAGGATTGACCAGCGCCGCAATATCGATCACCGGCAGGCTGGCCACGGGGGAGGAAACAGTCTCAGTCGTCATGAGAGTGTGGTTGCAGACAATGCAGGACTCAGGCTTTGTCAAATGGCGAGCGGATGTCCGCCAGGAACTTCTGCGTGCGCGCGTGCTGTGGCCGCAGGAAAAAATCCTCAGGCCTGGCACGCTCCAGCACGGCGCCCTGGTCCATGAAGATGACTTGATCGGCCACCTCGCGGGCAAAGCCCATCTCGTGTGTCACGCAGACCATGGTCATACCGTCCTTGGCCAGATCGCGCATCACCAGCAGCACCTCTCCCACCATTTCGGGATCGAGCGCACTGGTGGGCTCGTCGAAAAGCATGATCGGCGGCTTGAGCGTAAGCGCACGCGCAATCGCCACTCGCTGCTGCTGGCCGCCCGAGAGCTGATTGGGAATTGCCTCGGCCTTGTGGGCCAGCCCCACGCGGTGCAGCAGCTCCATCGCGCGCTCCTTGGCCTCAGCAATGGTCATCTTCTTGAGCTGCACCGCAGCCAGCGTGCAGTTCTCCAGCACCGTCAGGTGCGGAAAGAGGTTGAACTGCTGGAACACGAAACCGATGCCCGCGCGCAGCTGGTTCACATTCAACTTGGGGTCGTGCACATCCCGCCCGTCCAGCAAGATGGTGCCCGACTGGATTTCCTCCAGCCGGTTGATGGTGCGGATCAAGGTGGATTTGCCCGAGCCCGAAGGGCCGCACACCACCACCACCTCTCCGGTGGGAATCGTCTCGTTGACATCGACCAGCGCGTGGTAATCGCCATACCACTTGTTCACGTTCTTCAGCTCAATCATGCGGCTACTTTCTCTACACGGCGGCTGCCCAAGCCTTTGCGCTCCAGCCGCTTCTCAATCCAAAATGCAAAACGCGACAGTCCGAAGCAGAGCACGAAATAGGTCATGCCCAGAATGCCGAATACCTGCGCCGGCTTGGTGAACACCAGGCTGTTGATCTGTGTGGCGATGAAGGTCACCTCGGCCAGCCCGATGATGTAGCCCAGCGAGGTTTCCTTGATCGTCGAGATGAACTGGTTGACCAGCGAAGGCAGGGAGTTGCGCATCGCCTGCGGCAGGATCACCGTCCGCATGGCCTTGAAATAGGGCAGCCCGAGCGAGCGCGCGCATTCCATCTGCCCTTTGGGCAGGCCCTGGATGCCGGCACGCACAATCTCGGCCAGGTAGGCTGCATCAAAAATCACCAGCGCAATCAGCATGGTCCAGAACTGGTCGGTCTTGTGGCCAGTCACGCTGGGCAGAAAGAAATACGCCCAGAACACCACCATCAGCAGCGGCGTGCCGCGCACCACGTACACCAGTGCCGTGACCGGCCAGCGCACGATGCGCCAGGGCGAAATGCGTGCCATGCCCAGCAGCAGTCCCAGCGGCAGCGACAGCAGCAGGCCCATGACGGCCAGAATCAATGTCAGCGCCAGGCCGCCCAGCGGTCCGTTGGGGTACTGCCCGACCAGAAAATACAGCCAATAGGTTTGGATGAGTTCCAGCATCTGCATTCCTTACATCGTGCGCACCGGATAGCGGTGCTGGAACCAGATGGCGGCAAAGGTGATCACCAGCGAGACGGCCAGATAGGCCACGCTCGCAAATGCAAAGGCTTCAAAGCTGCGGAAGGACTGGCTCTCC
This sequence comes from Comamonas odontotermitis, assembly GCF_040396735.1. GTDB lineage: Bacteria > Pseudomonadota > Gammaproteobacteria > Burkholderiales > Burkholderiaceae_C > Comamonas > Comamonas odontotermitis_C. The sequence continues at coordinate 193,208 of NZ_JBEBNZ010000004.1, read as the reverse complement.
ACCTGTCCGGCCTGGTACATCATCTCGGCCGCACCGATCACGGTGGCGATTGACGTGCCCTTCCACATGTTCAAGGTCTGCGAGATGAGGGGCGGCACCGTGAAGCGCAAGGCCTGTGGCAGGATTACCAGGCGCATGGTGCGCATGTAGGTCAGCCCCAGCGCGCGCGATGCCTCCATCTGCACAGCAGGCACGGCGCGGATGCCGCTGCGGATGTCTTCTGCCATGTAGGCCGCAGTGTAAACACCCAAGGCCATCACGGCGCAGATCGATTCGACGGGCCCGGCGTAAAGCGCTTCCTTCCATGCTGCAGGCAAGAGCTCTGGCACGCCAAAGTACCAGAACAGCATATGCGCCAGCAGCGGAATGCTGCGGATCACCTCGACATAGGTGGCGCCGATCCAGCGCAGCGCCTTGAACGGCGACAGACGGCACAGGGCGATCACCAGACCAAGCGGCAGCGCAATCCAGAAGGCGTAGAACAAGTACTGCAGCGACATCTTGAAGCCGGCCACCAACATATCGTGGTACTGGCCCGACAAGAGCATCTGCACATCAAAAGTCGTCATCTCAGATATCCAAAAACATGACAAGGCGCTGGGAGCAGCGCCTTGTCATTCACAGCGCTGGTCCGCGTTCAGTCGATCTTGTCGGTCTCGAACTTGAAGCTGCGTTTGGGCAGCTTCAGTGCGCTTTGCTGACCGAACCAATGCTCGTACATGGATTCGGCCTTGCCGCCGGCTTCCAGCTCGCGCAGGGTGTCGTCCACGACCTTCTTGAGGCCTGCTTCGCCCTTTTTGATGCCCAGTGCCAGTGGCTCGGAGCTGATGCTGGTAGGCAGCATCACATAGTCCTTGCGCTGGTCACCCATCTGCACCAGGGCCCGTGCGAGACTTTGGTCCTCATTGACGAAGGCAGCCACCTTGCCTTGCTGCATTGCCACCAGTGCCTGGGGCGAAGTGTCGAAGGAGACCACGGTCACGGTGGGCACGGCGTTCTTGATGTTCACTTCCATCGAGCTGCCCTTGGCCGTCGATACACGCTTGCCGGCCAGATCTGCCACATCCTTGATGCCGCTGCCTGCCTTGACCAGCACCTTCTGGCCCGCCACGAATGTGGTCAGCGAGAAGTCGATCTGTGCCTCACGCTCCTTGTTGTGCGTGAGGGACGCGGCCAGCAGGTCGATGTGGCCTTGCTGCAACTCGGGGATGCGTGCTGCCAGCGTGATCTGCTTGAACACCGGCTTGACGCCGAGCTTGGCCGCCACGGCCTTGCCCAGATCGACGTCATAGCCCGCCAGTTCACGGGTCTTGGGGTCGATAAAGCTCAAAGGCTCGTCCGTACCGAGCACGCCCACCACGAGCTCGCCCTTCTTCTGGATATCGGCCACCTGGTCGGCATGCGCCATGCCACTGGCCGCTACCAGGCTGGCAACGGCTGCAATCCATACACGTCTTTTCATATCAACTCCTTGTTGTGTTGTTTCACTTATTCGCTGATCTTGTCACTGTCCCACTTGAAACTGCGCGCGGGCAGTTTCAATTTGCTCTGCTGACCAAACCATTTTTCGTACAGGGCATTGGCAGCGCCGCTGGCCTCCATCTCACGCAGGAGGTCATCCACCATTTTCTTGAAACCGGCTTCGCCTTTCTTGATGCCCAGCGCCAAGGGCTCGGTGCTCAGGTTCATGGGCAGCACACGGTAGTCCTTGCTGCGCTCGCCCAACTCGTAGTTGGCCTGCACCAGACTGATCTCGTCGTTGACAAAGCCCACGGCCTTGCCCTGCTGCAAAGCTACAAAAGCCTGGGGAGAGGTGTCAAAGGTCACGATCACTGCAGTAGGCACCACCTTGCGGATATTGACCTCCATCGTGCTGCCCTTGGCGGTCACCACACGCTTGCCTGCCAGGTCCGGCACGTCATTGATGCCACTGGTTTTCTTGACCATGACTTTCTGGCCAGTGACATAGGTGGTCAAAGAAAAATCTACCAGCGCCTCGCGCTCCTTGTTGTGCGTCAGTGCTGCGGCAAGGATGTCGACATGGCCTTGCTGCAGCTCGGGTATGCGAGCTGCCAGATTGAGCTGCTTGACGACAGGTTTGACCCCCAGCTTCTGGGCGACGGCCTTGCCAATGTCCACTTCGTAGCCGACCATCTCGCGGGTCTGGGGATCGATGAAGCTGAAAGGCTCGCTGGAGCCGTAGACCCCAATGATCAACTCGCCTTTTTTCTGGATATCGGCCAACTGGTCTGCATTCGCCGCACCAGCCATCCATACCAGGCTGACCACTGCTGCCACCCACACACGCCTTTTCATAGTGCTCCTTGTCATATATACAGCTCTGAATGTCCGGCCAACGCAGGGAATGGACCTTGCGTATCGGTTTCAGGCCAAAGAGCACTGTAGCAGTGGCCCGGAAAGACGGGCGCTCTCGCAAACCCGATGATGCTGCAAACGCACATATGGGGGTCCACATGCAGGGATGTGCGCTCTCAGAACGCCTACAACCTGGGAAGCGGCTATCGGCTTCTTGTAAATCGCGTCATGTAAAGTCACTCAAGGCCTGTCTCACCTTTGAGACAACGTCGTCAAAGGCAAAGCGCTCTTGCGAGCGCTTTGTAACTTTTCGGGCAACCGCAGCGCGATCACTCTGTCACTTGGTCACTGTCAAACTTGAAGTTGCGCTTGGGCATCTTGAGGGGGCTCCGCTGCCCATACCACTGCTCGTACAGGGCTTCGGCCTTGCCGCTGGCTTCCAACTCGCGCAGCGTGCTGTCCACTACCTGTTTCAATCCACTCTCGCCCTTCTTGATGCCCAGCGCCAGAGGCTCGATGCTCAGGTTGGAGGGCAGAATCTTGTAATCCTTGCCCTTGTCGCCCAGTTGCACCAGGGCGCGCACCACGCTCTTGTCATCGTTGACAAAGGCTGCACCCTTGCCCTGCTGCAAGGCCTGGAAGGCCTGCGGTGCGGTGTCGAAGGTGATGACGGTCGCAGTCGGCACGGCCTTCTTGGTGTTGGGCTCCTGCGTGCCGCCCTTGACCGTGACCACACGCTTGCCCGCCAGATCCGGCACATCATTGATGCCACTGCTCTTCTTGACCAGCACGGTCTGGCCGGTCACAAAGGTGGTGATGGAGAAATCCAGCTGCGCTTCGCGCTCCTTGGTGTGGGTGAGCGATGCGGCCAGCAGATCGACATGGCCTTGCTGCAGCTCCGGAATACGCGCAGCTACTGTCAGTTGCTTGAACACGGGCTTGACGCCGATCTTCTGCGCGACTGCCTTGCCCAGATCCACGTCGTAGCCCACCAGTTCGCGGGTTTTGGGATCGATGAAGCTGTTGGGCTCATCCGTGCCCAGCACGCCCACCACGAGCTCGCCCTTTTTCTGGATATCTGCCAGCAGATCTGCCTTTGCCACGCCTGTCAGCAATACCAACGCCGCCGCAGTGGCAGCCCATACACCGGTCTTCATTGCATCGTTCCTTGTTCTGTTCCGCCACCGAGCGAAACCGTGTCATAAATTCTATGGTTATGAAAAGCGATGCAATACTATTTTTAAGTCATATGAAAATTCCAAAACCAGTCACTGCTGCCTTGGACGGCATGTGGCGCCGGCAGGCCTGCTCAATTGCACAGCGAAAAGCCCGCCAGCAGGCGCATCAGCAATTCGGGAGCCATCCAGGCCCGCCAGGCCCACACCAATACGGTCGCCGCCAGGCCCGCCAGCAGGCTGACCACCGCAAAGCTTTTTATGCGCCGGTACCTATGGGCCCGCTCTTTCATTGCGCAACAGGCGCAAGCCGGTTTGCGCGAGCCTCACCCAGCGCCGCGTCTCGGATAGGCCAGTGCAGCAATGCGGCAAGCACTCCCAAGGCAATGGCAGCCCACCACAGCCACAGGTACGAATGGGTGGCGTCATAGACCAGTCCGCCCAGCCAGGCGCCCAGAAAGCCACCCACCTGATGGCCAAAGAACACGAAGCCAAACAAGGTGCTGAGGTAGCGCACGCCAAACACCTGTGCGATCAGGCCGTTGGTGAGCGGTACGGTGCCCAGCCACAGCAGGCCCATGACCACAGAAAAGACATAGGCAGTGGCAGCAGAAACCGGCGTCAGCACGAACCACAGCATGATGGCCGATCGCACCAGGTACAGCAGCGCCAGTGCGTATTTGCGGCGCATCCAGCCGCCCGCCCAGCTACAGGCATAGGTACCAAACACATTGGCCAGCGCCACCAGCGCCAGGCAGATGCCGGCCTCCCGCGCCCCCAGCCCCTGGTCCAGCAGATAGGCGGGCAGGTGCGCGGCAATGAAGGCAAGCTGAAAGCCACAGGCCAGAAAGCCGGCATTGAGCAGCCAGAACCCCTGATGGCCAAAGGCCTGCCGCAGCGCGCTACGCATGTCCAAGGCAGGTTCTGCAGGTTCGGCAGGCGCCGCCTGTCCGCCCGCCGGTAGAGGTGTGCGCTGGCGCAGCAACAGCGCCAGCGGGGCCGCCACAGCCATGACGGCGGCCAGCGCCAGCACCACCGGCTGCCAATGCCACTGCAGCAACAGGCTCTGGGTCAGGGGTACCATCAGAAACTGGCCCAAGCCGCCCAATGCGCCCGCCACACCCAGCGCCCAAGGCCGTTGCGCCGGAGAAAACAAGCGGCTGAGCGCACCATAGACCACCGCAAAGCCCGTGCCCGACAGGGCAATACCCACCAACACCCCATCGCCCCAGGTCAGCAGCCAGGTGCTCTGCGATTGCGCCATCAGCACCAGGCCCAAGGCATACAGCGCAGCGCTGGCCAGCATGACCCGTACGGCGCCAAAGCGGTCGGCCACCATGCCGGTGAAGGGCTGGGCCAGCCCCCACACCAGGTTCTGCAGCGCCACGGCCCAGGCGAAATCTTCACGGCTCCAGCCGCGCTCCAGAATGACGGGCTGCATCAACAGGCCCTGCACATGGCGTATGCCCAATGCGCAGCCCATGATGATGCCGCCGGCCAGCACCAACTGCCAGCGGTAGCGCCATGCTTCCTCCTGCAAGTGAGATGAGAAATGGTTGGAATGGGTGGTCATGTTGTCCTCGGTGGGCTGCGCCGCCGCATGCTGCAGCTGGCTGATCGGTGCGTTGCCAGGGCTCGCTGCCCCTCACGCAGCAGCGAACCAGAAGCGTCCTTTCCAGCAGGCTCCCATCGCTGATGGGAATGTGAACCTGACCGCACGAGCGAAGGTGAGACCGTAGGCGTTACAACACAGTTCGAACATTCACCGCGCATGAAAAACCTGAAAATTGCGCTAGAGTGGCCTTATTACAGGGGATTGCTGTTCCCAGTTCAAACGAATATTCGTCCCCCTTCACATGAATATCAGGAATGCCTAAACCGCTCTCTCCCCTGCCTTCGCTGGATCTGCTTCGCACCCTGGTTGCCGTGGGCCAGCGCATGAGCATCACCTTGGCAGCCCAGGATCTGTATCTGACCCAATCGGCCGTCAGCAAGCAGATCCGCCAGCTGGAACAAACCCTGGGTGTGGCCCTGCTGGTGCGAGGCCACCGCAGCATTGCATTCACCACAGCGGGCGAGCGGCTGTATCAGAGCGCTGCCCAGCATCTGCACGCGCTGCATGGCACGCTGGCGCAGATTGCCGCACAGGGCCAGCGCCATAGCGTCACTGTCTCTGCCAGCATCGGCATCACCGCGCTGTGGTTGCTGCCGCGCCTGGGCCGCTTTCAGCAGCGCTGCCCTGATGTGGATGTGCGCGTGGCTGCAGACAACCGGCTGCATGGCCCGCAGACACCGGATATCGACCTGGCCATCCGCTACTGCGCGGCGCAGGACGCCCCTGCCGGAGCGCAGCGTCTGTTTGGCGAGTCACTGGTGCCGGTGGCCCATCCGTCACTGAACGCACCACAGCTGAAAACACCTGCACAAGTCGACAGTCTGGTGCTGCTGGAGTTGGATTTGCCCAACCGGCCCTGGCTGCATTGGCATGGCTGGCTGCAGGCGCAGGGCTTGCCCGCTAGCGGCACGCAGCGCATGCTGCGCTACAACCAGTACGACCAGGTGATTCATGCTGCCATTGCCGGGCAAGGGGTGGCAATTGGCCGTTATGAGCTGATTGCCCCGATGCTGGATGACGGGCGCCTCGTGGCGCTCGGCCCCATCGACCCCACGCTCAGCCCTTATGGCTACTGGCTGGTGCCCTTTGCCTCAGCCCGCCAGCGCCATGCGGACGGCGCCCAGGGCGCGCTGGCACGCTTTGCGCAATGGGTGCGCGAGGAAGCGGGTGTCGTCGCCTGAAAAAGATCAGACCAGCAGGTCCAGCGCATTGCGGTAGGCAGGCTGGTGCATCAGGTCGTCCCAGGCCTGGGGCTCGGTGTCGGGCAACAGAGCAAGGCGGCGCGATTCGGAATCCGCATCGGGCACCCAGCGGCCGCCCTGCAACGCCGCGTCCATACCGGCAAGCAGTTCGTCCACATGTGCACCCAGGCCCAGGCTCTGGTTGCACAGCAGCACCATGTCGCAGCCCGCATTCAGGGCCGCCAGGGCTGCGTCGGTGTAGCCGATGAGCTTGCCCCCAATGCGGCGGGCGCCTTCCATGCTGAGGTCGTCGCTGAAAATAGCGCCGTCATAGCGCAGGCGGCTGCGCAGCACGTCCTTGAGCCATTTTTCGCTGAAGCCTGCGGGGCGTTTGTCGACCTTGGGGTAGATGACATGGGCAGGCATGACGGCCGTGAGCACACTGGACAGCCAGGGGTACGGCGCGGCGTCTTCGGCCAGAATGGCAGAGAGGCTGCGCGTATCGACAGGAATGTCGACATGCGAATCGGCCTTGACGAAACCATGACCGGGAAAATGCTTGCCGCAGTTGCCCATGCCCGCCTGCAGCAGGCCATGCATCAGGCTCCTGGCAAGCGACGCCACCACGCGCGGATCGCGGTGGAAGCTGCGGTCGCCGATGACAGAGCTTTCGCCATAGTCAAGATCGAGCACCGGCGTGAAGCTGAAATCCACGCCACAGGCGCGCAGCTCTGCACCCAGCACATAACCCGCCGCAGTGGCTGCGTTCATGGCGCGCATGGCGCCGCTGCCCTCGCGGTGTTTGCTACCCTTGCCATCATCCATCCACATCTGGCCAAAGGCACGCATGGGCGGCAGGTGCGTGAAGCCGTCCGAGCGAAAGCGCTGCACGCGCCCACCTTCGTGATCGACACAGATCAGCAGGTCCGGCTTGACGGCCTTGATATCGGCGCACAGCTGCACCAGTGCAGAGCGGTTTTCCCAGTTGCGGGCAAACAGGATGATGCCGCCCACCAGCGGGTGGGCCAGACGCTTGCGGTCCACGTCAGTGAGCTGTTTGCCGGCGATATCGATGATCAGTGGTGCGTGCATGGTCATGGGCAGGAATGTCAGCAGGAAGAAGCAGATGAATACTATGAAAACAATAGCTATTGGCGCTTACCAGTTATACGCCAACAGACTTTATAGCTTGAGTTGAAGGGGCTGCTACAGCTTTTCCACCACACAGAAACTCGCCGCGTAGTCAACCTCATCGGTCACGGTGATGTGCGCCGTGAGCCCTTGCGCAGCAAACCAGGTGGCCAGTTCACCATGCAGGGCAATGGCGGGTTTGCCGCTTGCCAAATTGATGATTTCGCAGTGGCGCCAGGTCATGGGCATGCGCATGCCCAGCCCCACGGCCTTGCTGAAGGCTTCCTTGGCGGAAAAGCGCGTGGCAAGGTAGCGCACGCCGCGGTCAGGCCAGCGCTCGGAACGGCGCCGCCATGTGGCCAGCTCGCCCTCGGCCAGCACCTTGTGGGCAAAGCGCTCGCCCTGGCGCTCCAGGGTGGCGCGAATGCGGCGGATATCGCAGATGTCGGTGCCAATACCGTAGATCATGGTTCTGAAGAAAAGCAGCCGCCAGCGCCCAACCAGTGAGCGCAATTAGCTATTATTACAGGAGCACCCCATCCGGCCGCGCCGCGAGAGACCGCAGATAGGCGCGCACGGCTTCGGCGTAGCCCAGCTCCAGTGCATCGGTCACGAAGGCATGGCCAATGGAGACTTCGAGCACGCCCGGAACATTGGCAACAAATGGTGTGAGGTTGCGCAGGCTCAGGTCGTGCCCGGCGTTCACCCCCAGGCCTGCTGCCTGCGCTGCCTGCGCGGCTGCTGCGTACTGACGAATCTGCGTGCTCTGCTCAGGCGTGCCAAAGGCTGCGGCATAAGGTTCGGTGTACAGCTCCACCCGGTCGGCGCCGACGGCCTTGACCGCAGCCATCTGCTCGGGGATGGGATCCATGAACAGGCTCACGCGCACGCCCAGCGCCTTGCATTCGGCAATCAGGGGACGAAGGCGCTCGGCATCTTGCGGAAAGCTCCAGCCGTGGTCGCTGGTGAACTGGTCTTCGCCATCGGGCACGAAGGTGGCCTGGTGCGGGCGGTACTTGCGCACGAACTCCATCAGGTTGTGGAAAGGGTTGCCTTCGATGTTGAACTCGCGTGGCACGGGCCAGGTGGCCACGACCTCGGCCAGTTTTTCCACGTCCTCGGCCCGGATGTGGCGTTCATCCGGGCGGGGGTGCACCGTGATGCCCTGGGCGCCCGCTTCCAGGCACAGGCGCGCGGCGCGGGTGACACTGGGAATGCCCAGATGGCGGGTGTTACGGATCAAGGCAACCTTGTTGAGGTTGACCGACAAGGCGGTTTTCACGGGGGTGGTCATAGCGATTGGATGTCCATCATCAACTGGCGGGTACGCAGTACCGGCTGGCCGCAATGGTGTTGCAGCACAGCACGCAATTGTGCTTTTAACTCGCCCGCACACAACACGCAAGCCCTCAATACCTGCGGATAAGGATTTGCGGTGTGCAGCGCAGCCTCCAGCTGCAGCCACTGGCTGCCGCAGAGGCTGGCCCGGTCATTGCGAGTGGCTTCACGCAGGCCCGCCTCTGGCACCAGCACATAGTGCGCGTTCTCCTGCACCGGCTGCAGAGAGAGGGTCTGCACCGCCAGCGAAGGCAGGTGGCCCAGCTCGCGCAGCAATAGCAACTCGAAGGCGCGCAGCACAGGCTCTAGCACTTCTTCGTGGCCTGTAGCCAACACCTGCACCACCCCGGCATATATGTCGAATAGGTCAGCAAACGGGTCTTCACGCGCCAGCAAGCGCATCAGAAGTTCGTTCAGGTACAGGCCGGACAGCAGGCCTTCGGCCACCGGCATGGTGTGGCCGCCCACCCATTCCGCGCTTTTGAGCGTGTGGATGTCGGACGCACCGTCGCCACCCATGCCCCATGAGAGCTTGAGCGGCTGCAGCGCCAGCAGCACAGGGCGAAAGCTGGAGGTCGGCTTTTTCACCCCTTTGGCCACCAGCGCCACACGCCCGCGGTGGCGCGTGAAGCACTCCAGGATCAGGCTGGATTCACTCCAGTCATAGCGATGGAGGATGAAGGCAGGTTCGTCGTTGACGCGTTTGACGGCCATGGGCTTGCGGGCTGCGCGCAGGGTTCAATGCAAAGGCAGACGGCGCGGGTGCCTTCACTGGGCGCTGCTGTTTGGCAGCCTTTCCAAAGTAAGAGCTATCAATGCACACCCATATTGGGTTTCAAAGTATTTTCTACTTCAAACCCAGCAAGGGCGTGCGCAAACAGATATGTTTTTTGCCGGACAGAAGCCACAGGCACGCAGCACTGCTTACTCGTAGCCAAAGGATTTGACGCGGGCCTCGTCGTCTGCCCAGCCGGATTTGACCTTGACCCAGATTTCGAGGAACACCTTGGCGCCCATGAGCTTTTCCAGCTCCTGCCGTGCCTCGGTGCTGATGCGCTTGAGCTTTTCACCCTTTTCGCCGATCACCATGGCCTTGTGGCCGTCGCGCTCCACCACAATCGTCGCGGCAATGCGCATGAAGCGGCCATGCGCCTTGCTCGGCTCTTCGTCAAACTTGTCGATGACCACGGTAGAGGTATAGGGCAGCTCGTCGCCGGTGAAGCGGAACAGCTTTTCGCGGACGGTCTCGGCCGCCAGAAACTTTTCGCTGCGGTCGGTCAACTCATCTGCGCCATAGAACCAGGCCTGCTCGGGCAGGTATTTCTCGCAGATACCGAACAGGCGCTCAATATCGCCCTTGTTCTTGGCCGACATGGGCACGAACTCGGCAAACGGATGACGCTCCTGCATGCCCTGCAGCCAGGGCGCAATCTCGTGGCGGCGGTGCACGTTATCGAGCTTGTTGGCAATCAGCAAGGTGGGAATGCCGGGCTTGAACAGGCTCAGCACCTTGGCGTCAGCCAGCGTGAAGCTGCCCGCCTCCACCACGAACAGGATCAGGTCCACATCGCCAATCGCGCCCATGACGGTCTTGTTCAGCGATTTGTTCAGGGCCGTGGAGTGCTTGGTCTGGAACCCAGGCGTGTCGACAAACACAAATTGCGTGTTGCCCCGGCTGCGGATGCCCGTGATGCGGTGCCGCGTGGTCTGCGCCTTGCGCGAGGTGATCGAGATCTTCTGGCCCACCAGGGCGTTCATCAGGGTGGATTTGCCCACATTGGGCTTGCCGACGATGGCGATCAGGCCGCAGCGCTGGGGACCCAAGGGTGCAACTTCTGCAGATTCCGGTTCATCTGCAGAACGCGCCACGGCCGAACCAGGCTTGGCTGCAGCGAGCATGGCATCGAGATCGGCCATGGACTGGCCCGATGGCAATTGGGAGGCATCCGCTGCGCCAGTGACTTGCGGTGGTGTTTTCTTGGACGTCATAAAAGCTCAGCGGTGCTGGGTTTGCAATTGTTGCAGCATGATGGCGGCGGCCGCCTGCTCTGCTGCGCGGCGCGATGGGCCCGCGCCCTGGCTCTTGGCCTTGAAGGCCGGCACGGTACAGTCCACATGAAAAGTCTGCGCATGGGCTGCACCCGTGGTACCGGTCACCTCATACAGAGGCACCGGCTGCTTGCGCGCCTGTAGCCACTCCTGAAGTGCCGTCTTGGCATCTTTGGAGGCAGCAGGCATATGCTGCGAAATCTCGACGCGCTCGTACAGATGGTGCACGATTCCTTCGGCCTGGGCATAGCCGGCATCCAGATACACTGCGCCGATAATGGCTTCTACGGCATCGGCCAGGATCGAGGGCCGCTCGCGTCCGCCGGACTTGGCCTCGCCTTCCCCAAGACGCAATACCTTGGCCAGTTCCAGCCGCAGGGCGATCTGGTGCAGGGTATCTTGCTTGACGAGGTTGGCGCGGATACGCGAGAGATCGCCTTCGGGCGTGGTCTTGAGCTTCTGGAACAGCATGGTCGATACCGCCAGCCCCAGAACCGAGTCGCCCAAAAATTCGAGACGCTCATTGTGCTCCGCACAAAAGCTACGGTGCGTTACCGCTCGCTGCAGCAACGCACCGTTCGAGAAAGAGTACTGCAGGCGTTCCTGCAATCGGCTGAGTTCTGATTCCACCTATTTCACACTATCGTTAAAACGGAAGACCAAGTACACCGGCCCGTACAGCGGAATGTCGCGCTCATAGCTGTACGACACCACAACCTTGCCTTCCTGGTCCTTGGTCACTTCCAGATCCTTGTCATTGACCGAAGTCATGTCATCAATGGCCTGTGCCCGTGCATAGATGGCACGCACTTCCTGAACAGTCGTTCCTTGCCGGGCGGCCTTGATGGCTGCCTTCTTGATGTTCATGTTCTCGATCACGATGGGAACGGCCTTGCTGCCCACAATTGCCAACGCCACAATGATGAAACCCCAGAGCACCAGGCCAATGAAGGACATTCCGCGCTGGCGGCTACGGGTTGTGGGTTGGTTGGCTCGCATAGACATTCCCTCTCAAAAAGCTGTTCTAGTTAAATGACCCAATTCGCTTGATGTTACCGAAATTCATCCAGACAAAAAAGGCTTTGCCCACAATATTGGCGTCAGGCACAAAGCCCCAGTAACGGGAATCCAACGAATTGTCGCGGTTGTCGCCCATCATGAAGTAATGGCCTTCCGGCACCTTGCAGACCACGCCTTCCACCGAGTAACGGCAGTTTTCCTTGTACTTGAAGTCCGTCACACCCTGCACGAAGTTGGGCACATCGGGGTTGATGATGGACCTGTGCGTCTTCTCACCCAACTGCTCTTCAATCTGCTTGAAGTAGCGCATTGCATCCTGCTCAAAATAATCGGGCTGGTTGGTCGTGGGCACGGGCTTGCCGTTGATCGTCAGACGCTTGTTGATGTAGGCCACCTCGTCACCAGGCACCCCCACCACACGCTTGATGTAATCCATGCTGGGCTGCGGTGGGTAGCGGAACACCATCACGTCCCCACGCTGGGGCGCATTGCCTTCGGTGATTTTCTTGTTGAGTACCGGCAGGCGCACTCCGTAGGTGAATTTATTGACCAAAATCAAGTCCCCAACCTGCAGGGTGGGGATCATCGAGCCCGATGGAATCTTGAACGGCTCGAACAGGAAAGAGCGCAGAATGAACACCACGGCAATGACCGGGAACAGACCTGCGGTCCAATCCAGCCACCAGGGCTGCGTCAGGAGACGCGTCTTGGCCTCTGCCACATCCGGGCCATCCACTTTCTGAATGCCCTGCGCAGCCAGTTGCGAGCTGCGCTCTGCCGCAGATGCCTCGAGCGCGGCCGCCGCAGCGCGGCGCTTGGGCAGGAAGTAGAAGCGCTCTGCCAGCCAGTAGGCACCCGTCACCACAGTGGCCAGGAACAGCAAAAGTGCAAAATTGCCTTCAATGGCACCCGAGTACCAGGCGCCCATATAGCCCACGAAAGCGGCCAGGATCAGTGTCGTCAGGATTGGCATAGTTCTTCTGAATTATTCTTCCACTTGCAAAATCGCGAGGAATGCCTCTTGCGGCACTTCCACCGAGCCGATCTGCTTCATGCGTTTCTTACCCGCCTTCTGCTTTTCGAGCAGCTTGCGCTTACGCGTGATGTCGCCGCCATAGCACTTGGCCAGCACGTTCTTGCGCAGCGCCTTGACGGTTTCGCGCGCAATGATGTTGGCACCGATGGCGGCCTGGATGGCCACATCGAACTGCTGGCGGCTGATGATTTCACGCATCTTGGCCACCACGGCCCGGCCCCGGTATACCGACTGCGAGCGGTGCACGATGATGGACAGCGCATCGACCTTGTCGCCATTGAGCAGGATATCGACCTTGACCACATCGGAGGCCCGGTACTCCTTGAACTCGTAGTCCATGGAAGCATAGCCGCGCGACACCGACTTGAGCTTGTCGAAGAAATCGAGCACGATCTCGCCCAGCGGCATCTCGTAGGTCAGCATGACCTGGCGGCCGTGGTACTGCATGTTCATCTGCACACCGCGCTTCTGGTTGGCCAGGGTCATGACCGGGCCCACATAATCCTGCGGCATGTACAGGTGCACCGTCACGATGGGTTCGCGCACCTCTTCGATGCGGCCGGTTTCGGGCATCTTCGATGGGTTTTCCACATCGATGACCTCGCCATCGCCCTTGACCACCTGGTAGACCACGCTGGGCGCGGTGGTGATCAGGTCTTGATCGAACTCGCGTTCCAGGCGCTCCTGCACGATTTCCATGTGCAGCAGGCCCAGAAAGCCGCAGCGGAAGCCAAAGCCCAGTGCCTGCGAGACTTCGGGCTCGAACTGCAGCGACGAATCGTTGAGCTGCAGCTTTTCCAGCGCATCACGCAACTGGTCGTATTCGGACGCTTCGGTCGGGTAGAGGCCCGCAAACACCTGGGGCTTGATTTCCTTGAAGCCCGGCAGCGCCTCGGTGGCAGGGCCCAGGTTGTTGGGCAGCTTCTTTTCCAGCGTGATGGTGTCACCCACCTTGGCGGCCTTCAATTCCTTGATGCCGGCAATGATGTAGCCCACCTCGCCCGCCTTGAGCGACTCGCGCGGCTGGTTGGCAGGGGTGAACACGCCGACGTTGTTGGCCTCATAAGCAGCGCCGCTGGCCATCATCTTGAAGCGCTCACCCTTTTTCAGTTCCCCATCGACCACGCGCACGAGCATCACCACGCCGACATAGGTGTCGAACCAGCTGTCGATGATCATTGCGCGCAGCGGGGCATCAGGCTTGCCTTTGGGTGGTGGCACCTTGGCCACGACCGCCTCCAGGATTTCGTCAACGCCCATGCCGGTCTTGGCCGAGCAGGGAATGGCATCGCTCGCATCGATACCGATCACATCCTCGATTTCAGCCTTGGCATTGTCCGGATCGGCCTGAGGCAGGTCCATCTTGTTGAGCACGGCCATCACTTCCACGCCCAGATCAAGCGCGGTGTAGCAGTTGGCCACGGTCTGCGCTTCGACGCCCTGCGAGGCATCCACCACCAACAGCGCACCTTCGCAGGCAGACAGGGAACGGCTCACCTCGTAGGAAAAGTCCACGTGGCCGGGGGTGTCGATCAGGTTCAGGTTGTAGACCTGACCATCCTTGGCCTTGTACTGCAGCGCGGCTGTCTGGGCCTTGATGGTGATGCCGCGCTCTTTCTCGATGTCCATCGAGTCCAGCACCTGGGCCTCCATCTCGCGTTCGGCCAGGCCTCCGCAACGCTGGATCAAGCGATCCGCCAGGGTGGATTTGCCATGGTCAATGTGGGCAATGATGGAAAAATTACGAATGTGCTGCATCAACTAACAACAATAGAAAGGCCGGAGAAACAGATGCTTCCCAACGGCGGGCACGCCAAAGCGGCGGGCAAAGCCAGCCGAAAGCAAGCATTGTAGGCAAAAAGCAAAGCACCCCAAGCCTGCTGGCACGGCAACCGCCTTTTCACGATCCGGAAAAGGATCCTGCCCTGCCCAACCCTGTTGCTCCGCGCTTCTAGGCCTGATGCTCTCCGGCAATGATCTGCCCAATCGACAATTCATTGCCACTGGGGTCGACCATACGGAAATCGCGCATGCCATACGGACGGTCTCCAATGGGAACGACAATCCTGGCGCCAGCTTCCACAAGCCCGTGGTAGTAGGCCTCTACTTCCGAGACCCGGAAACTGGCATGCGAAGCACCAGCAGGACTGGCTCCTGCGCGCTGTATCAGGGTGATTTCCACGCAATCACGGCACACGGCGGCAATATCTGGCGGATCACCCCAGGACCAGGCTATGTCAAATCCAAGCACATCCCGGTAGAAGTCCATCGACTGCTGCAGGTCTGTGACCGAAAAGATGGGAGAGACCGATTCGAATTTCATAGGCACCGCCTGTCTGGATAGCCACCAGGATCACCACCTTTGCTTGAACGCGCAAGCCTCTCCACCCCGATGCATTTCCAGGGTGCTGATCTTCATGCAGAAACTGCATGGCCGGTGCGCTGGTCCGCCATGCGACCGCCCCATGAAAAAGCCAGCACGGTTTTCGACCTGCAGGCTGCTTTTCTCAGAGGCCTGCGCCCGACTGACCTCTGCTTACAGCAGCGACTTGGCATTGTCGAGCACAAGATCACAGGCCTTTTCCTTGGCCTTGCCCTTGATGCTGTCGAGACTGAACGACTGGCCATTGGCACCCTTGATCATGCCTGCCAGCCCGCTGGCATAGCCCTCATCCTTGGGCTCTTCCTTCTGGCCCAGGCCGATCTTGCCAAGCAACTGGTTCTTCATCTGCGCTGCCTTATCGGCATTCAGATAGTTGTTCTTCATGCAGTAGGTAATGACGCCTGCGGCATTGCTCGCTGTGCCAGAGCCTGTCAGACCCAGGCCCGAGAGCGACGATGCGTCGCCACCACCCAGTGCACCGCTCAGCGCAGAGGCCGCCGATGACGAACTGCCGCTGGAGCCCGTGGCACCGCTCAACTGGCCCTTGACCGCATCGCCCAGCCCCGAAGCCTGGGCCACAAAGCCGGCGCTGCCCAGGGCAGCCAGCAAAAAGGCGGAGATTGCAAGTTTCTTCATGGTGTTGGTCCTTTCCCAGTACGTTGACGGGCCCGTTCCCGCCCGAGGGGCTTACCGTAGCACGAAGGTGGTCGCTGCAAATGTGGAAGTTTGCAAACCCCACACCAGCATGTAAGAGCGTGTAGCCCCCTCACGCTTCTCGGCACACCCATGCATGCAACCCACCAAGCGCCTCTCGGTGCTGTCTTGTTTTTGACAGGGGCAAGCGGTATCACTCCCGCATCATCCGCCCACAGCAACTAGGAGATGCACGATGGCAGACAGGATCGGTTTTATCGGCTTGGGGCGCATGGGCAAGTCCATGGCGGCCAATTTGGTGAAAAAGGGGTTTGCGCTGAAGGTCCATGACCTGAACCAGACCGCCGTGAACGACCTGACAGCCATGGGGGCCGAGGCCGCGTCGGTGGCCGATATTGCGCGGGATTGCTCCATTGTCGTCACCATGCTGCCCTCATCCGTCGAAGTGGAGCAGCTGGCACTGGCAGCCGACGGCATATTTGCCAATGCAAGGCCGGGCTCCATCCTGATGGACATGAGCACCATCGATCCGCTGGCAACCGACAATCTGGCACGGCTTGCTGCTGCCAAGGGCCTGTCGGTGGTGGACGCTCCCGTGGGGCGCCTTGCCGAACATGCGGATCGGGGCGAATCCCTCTTCATGGTGGGCGCAAGCGATGCAGATTTTGCACGGGTCAAACCCCTGCTGGACGCCATGGGCACCACCACACACCATTGCGGCCCGGTAGGTACGGGAGGCCGCACCAAGCTGGTCAACAACTATGTGGCCGTCAGCCTGACGCAGGTGAACGCCGAGGCGCTGGCTTTGTCGCAGCGCTTTGGACTGGACATTACCAAAACCCTGCAAGTGCTGCTGGGCACCTCCGCCACCAACGGGCAGTTGCGCATGAACTTTGCCAACAAGGTACTGGTGGGTGACACCACGCCCGGATTTACGATCGACCTGGCACACAAGGACATGTCGCTTGTGGTGAATGCCGCGCACGCCGCAAAAGTGCCCATGCCGGTGGCCGCTGCCGTGCACGAAAGCTACAGCCTGGCGCGCGCCAGCCAGCACGGCAGCATCGATTTCTCCGGAATGGCCGACGTGGTGTGCGAGCTGGCCAAAATTGACAAGCCGCGGGTTCCCAAAGGTTGGACACCGGGTTGAACCTGCACAGACGGAAACCCGATCAAAAAGGCCTGCTGAGTCATTCTGCAGGCCTTTGCGCTTTACTGGCGGATGCAATTTGCTATCAATTGACAGGATTGCAAACGCAGAGCATTCAGCGCGCAGCTGCGGTCCGCGCCTCCACACGTGCACGCAGCGAAGCCAGCAACTCCTCTGGCAAAAACCGCAATGCCAACTGCAGCAGCAGATATGCGATCACGCCGTCATCCAGCCAGCCAAGCACGGGGATGAAGTCCGAGACCAGATCAATGGGGCTGATCACGTACAACGCCGCCAGTACCGTCACCAGCTTGGCGGCCTTGGGCGCACGCGGATCCCGCAGCACAGCCCAGGCAAGCAGCAATTCCTTGCGAAACATCGTCAGCAGGCGACCGAGCTTCCACATGGCGCAGACTCCTTCAAAATGAAACGGACGAGACTCTAACGTGCGGGCTGGCCGGGGGATGACAAGACTCTGTGTATATTTTTACAAGCCTTCCAGACTTGCGAAAGGCAAGACTTCTTGATGAAACCGGCCTGCAGCAGACACCCCATGCCCGCAACAGCTCCTTATTTAATAGCAAGTAACCGATCATGACATTACCCATTCAGCCTGACATCGAAGCCA
The DNA here is from genome assembly GCF_040396735.1 of Comamonas odontotermitis. Classification (GTDB taxonomy): domain Bacteria; phylum Pseudomonadota; class Gammaproteobacteria; order Burkholderiales; family Burkholderiaceae_C; genus Comamonas; species Comamonas odontotermitis_C. Next base: position 175,532 of record NZ_JBEBNZ010000004.1, on the reverse strand, counting down.
CCTGGCGACGTGGAGACAAGGTGCAAGCCATCAAGCAACTGCGCGAAGCGACCGGCCTGGGTCTGGCAGAAGCCAAGGCCATGCTGGAGGACATGCTGGATGGCGAGCCACTCGCAGTGGACGGCGCAACACGCCAGCAACTGGCGCCCGCCATCGAAGCAGCGCTGGCCCGGGGCGACAAGCTCGCGGCGATCAAATTGCTCAAGGACGCGACCAGTATCGGTCTGAAGGAAGCCAAGGACCGTATTGAATCCGGTGATCCGCAGCAGTGGCAGGCCACCGGCCTCGAAACCCATGCTGCCCGCCCCGCCAGCGACGCGCACTCTGCGCCTGGCGCCGCATGGCAACAACCGGGCTATGAGCCCGGCCGCACGCAAGGCATATCAGCAGGCCAGCGTGCATTGATCGGACTGGTGATGGCAGGGCTGGCTGCCGCAGCTTGCTGGTATTTTGGGCTGCTGTAGCAGATGCAGGCAAGCCACCAACCCATTCATGAAGAATTGCCGAAGCGCATCGCACATCTGCATTCATGCAATCAAAACCACCAATTTATTCATAGAAGAATTAATTCATTAAGAATATCATCTTTTATGAATATTTCTGACCATATTTTGTCGCATCAGGCATTCAGCGATCTCCTATAAAATATTCATAGATATCCTTAAAACAAGAAAAATAGTACCATCTATGAATGCCACGCCAGAACACATCGCCCGCTGACTATCCCCAAGCGGTGCTCCAGCAGATTGAACAGCTGGCGCACAATATCGCCATCGCGCGAAAGCGCCGCGGGGAATCGCAGGCGCAATGGGCGAAGAAACTCGGCATCTCCCAGCCCACCATGGCTCGCATCGAGCGCGGAGACCCCTCTGTTGCCATGGCATCGTACGTGATGTGCATGTGGCTGATCAACCAGGCCCAGGGCCTGGCCGATCTGGTAGCCCCCCTGAACGACCACGCGGCGCTGGAGAAGGAAGTGGCCAAGGTTCGTGCCAAACGCAGGCCTGCAAATTCGCCATACTCCGCGCCCGAGGCTCGCAACGCCCCCGCAGCCAACCCGATCACGGGCCAGTACCCACCCCGAGTGGCCGAGCCAGCCAAAGCCTGGTCCACGGCCCAGGGCCTGGCCGCCCTGATGGCCGGATCCACCAGCAAGAAGCACGATGGCTGAACCCAGCATCAATGCCCGCAGCTACCTGCCGCAGGACCAGTTGTATGTATGGGCCTTGGTGAACCCTGCAGCACCTGTGCTGGTAGGTACGCTGAGCCTGTCACAACTGGTGCCTGATTGCGCCACCTTCGTCTACGCACCGCCGTGGTGGAACTTTCCGCTCAGCGAAGACCTGCCCATCGTAGCCAACCAGCTTTTCAGCGCCGGAGAGCCAGCCAGCGCACCAGGAGCGATGGATGACGCACGCCCCGACCGCTGGGGCGAGCGCATCATCCGGCATATCGACCGGCCTGCCCGGCTGTCGATTCTGGAAATGCTGCTATTTGCTGGCGACGACCGTTTTGGCGCCTTGGGTGTTTCCGTCTCGGCAGACGAATACATTCCGCGTGCGCTAGGCCCCTACCCCCGCCTGCAGGATGTGGCCCAGTTGGCAGCTGCAGTCGAAGACGTGCAGGCCCAGGCGCCCATCACGCCCGACATTCGGCGCCTGGTGCAGCCCGGTGTCACCCTGGGTGGTGCGCGCCCCAAGGCTTTGCTGCAGACGGAGCAAGGCAACTGCGTCATCAAGTTCAGCGAGCTGGACGACCCGGTAGACACGCCCCTGATCGAGCACGCCACCATGACTCTCGCCGCAAAGGCAGGCATTCGGGCTGCAGCCACCGGTGTACTGCCGCTGCCTTCGCGCCATGGCAAGGCACGGCATGCACTCACCATTGAACGTTTTGACCGCGCAGGCCCGTACCGCGTGCACTGCCTGTCTGCCAAAACTGCGCTGCGAGCCGCCGGCCTGCCTGAAAGCTACAGCGCCCTGGCCACCATCTTGCTGCGCCTGGGCCATCCTGAGCGGCAGGTGGCCATGCGCGAAGAGCTGTTCAAACGCATGGTGTTCAATATCCTGACGGACAACACCGACGACCATGAACGCAACCACAGCATCAGCCTGAACCTGGCCGATGGCTACTACGACCTGACACCCGCCTATGACGTAGTGCCCAGCCTGCAGAACCTGGGCTACCAAGCGATGGCCGTGGGCCGCATGGGCTCGGAGTCCTCCCTTGAAAACGCATTGTCCGAAATCAACGATTTCGGCATCAAAAGGCAGCGCGCCATAGCACTGGTTCAGCAAGTAGCCCAGGTGGTGGACGGTTGGCAGGCACATTTCGTGCAGTCCGGCGTGTGCGCTGCAGACATGGCGCTGCTGCATGCCAGCATTGACCGCGATGCACTTCGCCTGCAGCGCAAGGCGTACCTCTCAGCCAGTATCCCGGTCTCGGTACCTTGATGCAATCTTGATAGCACCGTGCGCAGTCTAGATGCGCGCTAAATGGCAGCGTTCCTACATTGGAGGCCTCTCCACCAAGGGCTTGCATCCCAAGCCTCCCTGTATGAAACCTGTCGCCATCCTCCAGCATGAAACCTCGCAAGGCCCGGGCGTATTGCTCGATCATCTGCGGCAGCGCGGCATCTCCTATGAGCTGATTTCCCCCTGCGACGAGGGTAGAACTCCCATGCGCGCGCGTGACTATCGCGGCATCGTCGTGCTCGGAAGCAACCACTGCGCCAATGAACAACTGCGCTGGATCGAGCAAGAACGCTGCCTGCTGCAAAACGCGCTGGCTGGTGACGTGCCCGTGCTCGGCCATTGTTTTGGCGCGCAGATGCTGGCCCGCGCCATGGGCGCGCGCGTGTGGCGCAACCCCTGCGCCAATATCGGGTGGAGCCGCGTGTGGATCACCCCACACGCGCAGGCACGCATGGATTTGCCCGCACAGGCCACCATCTTCAACTGGCACTACGACACCTTTGAGATCCCGCAAGGCGCCACCCGCACCATGTACGGCAGCCACTGTCTGAACAAAGGCTTTGTGCATGGCCCGCACTGGGCTTTTCAAGGCCATCTGGAAGTCACGGCCCAGAGCGTGCGTGACTGGTGCAATGAAGGAGCGCCCGAATTGCGCGAAGCGGGTGGCCCAGCCGTGCAGACCAGGGCGCAGATACTGGCGCAGCTGCCCATGCATATCAACCAATTGCACCAGATCGCAGCGCGTACCTACAGCGCCTGGACTGCGCAGCTGCAGCGCCCCCGCCTGTTTTTCATGCCCCCGTGGGGAGAGGCGCGTCTGGCGCTGGCGTAAGCCTGGAGGGCTGCTGCGCCTGGGCTCCCTTCGACGCCACCGCACCGCCACTTCGGCCAACATCACACAAAGCAAAAGCCGGTGCATCGCTGCACCGGCTTTACAGGTTGGCGAGCCGAAAAGGTTTACACCTTCAGCACGGCCACGCCACCCATGTACGAACGCAGGACTTCCGGCACGGTGATCGAACCGTCGGCGTTCTGGCAGTTCTCCAGAACAGCCACCAGGGTGCGGCCCACGGCCAGTCCCGAACCATTCAAGGTGTGCACCAGCTCGTTCTTGCCTTGCGCATTCTTGAAGCGGGCCTGCATGCGGCGTGCCTGGAAGGCTTCGCAGTTGCTCACCGAGCTGATTTCCCGGTAGGTATTCTGTGCAGGCACCCACACTTCCAGGTCGTAGGTCTTGGCGGCGCCAAAACCCATGTCGCCGGTGCACAGGCTCATCACCCGGTAAGGCAGGCCGAGCTTTTGCAGCACATGCTCGGCGTGGGTGGTCATCTCTTCCAGGGCTTCATAGCTCTTGTCGGGATGGACGATCTGCACCATCTCCACCTTGTCGAACTGGTGCTGGCGAATCAGGCCGCGCGTGTCGCGGCCGGCCGACCCGGCTTCCGAGCGGAAGCACGGGCTGTGCGCGGTCAGCTTGATGGGCAACTGGTCTTCGGCCAGCACTTCGTCACGCACCAGGTTGGTGAGCGGCACTTCGGAGGTCGGGATCAGGTATAGCGCCGAGGTATCGGGCACCGGCTCTGCATCCTGGCCACCCTTCTTGGCAGCAAACAGGTCTTGCTCGAACTTGGGCAGTTGGCCGGTACCCTTGAGCGAATCACTGTTGACGATGTAGGGCACATAGCACTCGGTGTAGCCATGGTCGCCGGTCTGCGTATCGAGCATGAATTGCGCCAGCGCGCGGTGCAGGCGGGCGATCTGGCCCTTCATCACCGTAAAGCGCGAACCGGCCAGCTTGACGCCTGATTCAAAATCCAGCCCCAGCGGCGTGCCCAGGTCCACATGGTCCTTGATCTCGAAATCAAAGGCCTTCGGTGTACCCCAGCGGCGCACTTCCACATTGCCCTCCTCATCGGCGCCTACAGGCACCGATTCGTGCGGCAGATTGGGCACGGCCACCAGCATGGCCTGCAGCTCGGCCTGAATCTGGTCAAGGCGCGCAGCCGATTGCTCTAGCTCGGTCTTCATGGCGGCCACTTCGGCCTTGGCGGCCTCGGCGGCATCCTTCTCGCCCTTGCCCATCAGCATGCCGATCTGTTTGGACAGTTGGTTGCGCTTGCTTTGCAGCTCTTCGGTTCGGGTCTGGATGGTCTTGCGTTCCGCTTCCAGCGTCTTGAAAGCGTCAACGTTCAAAAATGCCTGGGGGTTCTTGCGGGTCTGCAGGCGTGCGACGACCGCGTCCAGGTCTTTTCGGAGTAGCTGAATATCGAGCATGGTGTCCTCTTGGAATTCTTAGCAATGCTTGGCAATTCGCGGTGGCGGGCCGGTGGGCAGCCCGTGACCGGGAATTCTTTTAGTTTTTTGGCCGCTATCGCCCTGTCAAAGAGCGCTGGCAGCTACGAATTTGATAGTATTTTCAGTGCCCCGTCTCCGGGGATCGGGCGGAGATTTCGAGCCCACCCACATCGATCTTCAAGCCCTTGGGCAGCGGAAACTTGACGGTCTCCTGAATGCCATCCATCTTGCGCACGCTGACGGCGCCCAGTTCCTTGATCCGGTCGATCACCTGCCCCACCAGTACCTCGGGCGCCGAAGCACCGGCAGTGAGGCCTACGCGTGCAATGCCGTCAAACCATTCCGGCTTCAACTCATCGGCGTTATCCACCATGTAGCCGGGTGTTCCGAGCTTGACGGCCAGCTCCCGCAGGCGGTTGCTGTTGGAGCTGGTGGGACTGCCCACCACGATCACCAGATCGACCTGCTGGCTCATCACCTTGATGGCATCCTGCCGGTTCTGCGTTGCATAGCAGATATCCTGCTGCTTTGGCTCGCGGATCTGCGGGAAGCGCGCCTTGACGGCTGCAGTGATCTCGGCAGCGTCGTCCACGCTCAGTGTCGTCTGCGTCACCACGGCCAGCTTTTCGGTCTGCCCGGGGTTGACCCTGGCTACATCCGCCACGTCTTCCACCAGATGAATGCCTTCGGACAGCTGCCCCATCGTGCCTTCGACCTCGGGATGCCCCTTGTGGCCGATCATGATGAACTCATAGCCTTCCTTGGCGAGCTTGGCAACTTCGACATGCACCTTGGTCACCAGCGGGCAGGTCGCGTCAAAGATGCTGAAACCGCGACGCTCGGCCTCCTGCTGCACCGCCTTGCTGACGCCGTGGGCGGAGAAGATCAGGGTGGCACCCGGTGGCACATCGTCCAGCTCTTCGATGAAGATGGCGCCCTTGGCCTTCAAATCGTTCACCACGTAGGTGTTGTGCACGATCTCATGGCGCACATAGATGGGCGCGCCAAATTTTTCGATTGCACGCTCGACGATCTCGATGGCCCGATCCACCCCTGCGCAGAAGCCGCGCGGCTCGGCCAGAACGATTTCTTGCGGTCGCAGCATGCTCAAAGCACCCCGATCAGCTTGACCTCAAACGTCACCGGCTGGCTCGCCAAAGGGTGGTTGAAGTCAAATTGCACGGCGCCGTCATCGCGCACCTGCAGAGCCACCCCAGCGTATGTGCCGCTGCCATCGGGCGTAGGAAACTGCACCACATCGCCCTGGGTGTACTGCTCCATCGGGTCACCCAGTTCATTGAGCAGCCTGCGTGCCACCCACTGCACCATGTCGGCATTGCGCTCTCCAAAGGCAATGCCGGCAGGCACATGGAACGTGGTGTGCGCCCCTTCGGGCAGACCCAGCAACAGGTTTTCAACCTCGGGCGAGAGCTCGCCCATGCCCAGAGACAAGGTGGCAGGCTTGCCCTCGAAAGTATTGATCACATCGCCCGCCGGGCCGGCCAGGCGGTAGTGCAAGGTCAGAAACGATCCGGGTTGTACCACTGGCGCATCGGCAGGCAGCGGCGTCACGGGGGCCATCGGAGTAGTCATGCAAATCCCTATAAACTGGTTCGTATTGTAGGTTGTAGGGTGAAACCCTGCACCAAAACCAACTCCGCCTGCCCATGAAAGACCTGCCCCCAGACAGCCTGCCACGCGAAAAGCTGCTGGCACGCGGCCCCAATGCCTTGACGGATGCCGAGTTGCTGGCCATCGTGCTGCGCACCGGCATGGCGGGCAAAGGCGTTCTTCAGTGGGCCAATGAACTGCTGGCCCCCTGTACTCCCCAGTCCAGGAACAGTTTTGGAGGTTTGTCGGGATTGCTGCAAGCCAGCGACGCCGATTTGCGCGAGGTCAAAGGACTGGGCCCTGCCAAGCGGGCCGAGTTGATGGCTGTGCTGGAGCTGGCACGCCGTGCCATGGCCCAGCAGTTGCAGCAACGCACCGTGCTGGACGGCGCTGCCCCCGTCAAAGCGTTTCTGCAGTTGCATCTGGCCCACAGGCAGCACGAAGTGTTTGCCGTGCTGTTTCTGGATTGCCACCACCAGCTGATTGCGCTGGAAGAACTCTTTCGGGGCACGCTGAGCCAGACCAGCGTCTATCCACGCGAAGTGGTGCTGCGCGCACTGCACCACCACTGTTCAGCCGTGATTTTGGCGCACAATCACCCCAGCGGCCAGGTGGCATCCAGCCAAGCCGACCGGCAGCTGACGCACACCCTGAAGGCCGCGTTGGCGCTGGTGGATGTGAATGTGCTGGACCATATCATCGTTGCGCCTGGCGCCGCGCTGTCGATGGCCGAGGAAGGTGAGATGTGAGCAAACAGGAGAAAGCAGCAGCGGCTGCATCTCTCAGGGATTTGAAACAGCTGCGCAAGGCTCTGGCCGCATTTGCAGGCGAACAGGCGGCGCAGCGCAAGGCCGAGGAGCAGGCGCGTCAGCTGGCACTTCGCCAAGCCGAGCGCGACCGGGAACTCTTTCGCAGGGCGGTGGGCGCCGTGCGCCCCCTGCCACGCCATAACCACGTCATTCAGGACAACGTCCCGCCCGACCCACTGCCGCTGCAGCACTGGGCGGATGAGGAGCGGGTGCTGATCGAGGCCATGAGCGACGAATTCGATGCCAGCACGCTGCTCGATACCGACGAACAGCTGAGCTTTCGCCGCAAAGGCATTGGCCGCGACGTGGTGCACAAGCTGCGTGCAGGGCATTGGAGCATCCAGCGCCAGATCGACCTGCACGGCCTGCGGACCGACGAGGCGCGCGAGGCGCTGGGCAGTTTCATCCGTCTGTCGCACCGCCAGGGCTTGCGCTGTGTGCGCGTTGTACACGGCAAGGGCCTGGGATCGCCAGGACGCATGCCGGTGCTCAAGGGTCGTGTCCACAGCTGGCTGGTGCAGAAAAATGAAGTGCTGGCCTTTGTGCAGGCCCGCCCGGCAGAAGGTGGAGCGGGCGCCCTGGTGGTGCTGCTGCGGCCCACGCAAACCGGTACGGGCGCGGCTGCAGCGGCCGATGCCTTGCTGCAGATGCAGAAGCTGGCGGACGCGTCGCAACCACTACCGGCACCCGATCCGGTGGCGGAACAGGTTGCGCTCTGGGCCGCTCAATTTCGCAGCCCGAAGAAGCGCTAGCCCCGGCGGCTCAGGCCTCGTGCCTGGCTTGCGGCAAGGCGGCCGCAAACGGATTCACCCAGCGCTGCTCACCCTCCTGCAACGGCAAGGCATCCTGCTCCTGCCCGTAGATGCGGGCGATGCGCTCTTCCAGGCTGGGGTGCGATGCCAGCCAGTTCACACCACCCAGGTGCCAGGCATCATGCAGTGCATCGCTGTCCTCCACATCCACCAGCAACATATGCGCAACCAGTGGCGACCGCAGGCCCGAGCCGCCGCGCAAGCCTGGCGAGCTTTGCATGGCAGCCGCTTCGTGCGCATGGTCCTGCAGCCACAGCGCCTTGCGCAGCGCGCGGCCCAGGCCATCCGGGTTGCGCGTCCACTGCACCGCATGGGCATCGGCCAGATGCTCGCGCTGTCGCGACACGGCCGCCTTCAACGCCTGGCCGGCCAACCAGCCCAGCCACCCCACGGCCATCAGCGGCCAGCCAAAAACAGGCACGCCGCGTTCGGACCATTCCTCGCCATAGTTGAACAGCATCTCCAGGCCAAACACATAACCGGCCAGCTCCATGTTGAGCCGCGTGTCCCCTTCGCGCAGGTGCGACAGCTCATGCGCCACCACGCCTTTCAACTCGTCCCGGCTCAGATACTCCAGTGCCCCCATGGACACCACAATGACCGCATCCCTGGCCTCCCAGCTGGCAGCGAAGGCATTGAGGGACATGTCGCGCGGAAGCACCATGGCCTGCGGTAACTGGGCACCAGCGGCAATACACAGCTCCTGCACGATATTGGCGTATTGCTGCTCTGCATGCGACAGTGCAGGCCGCACTTCACGCGCACCCAACTGCCTTGCCAGATGCAGGCCACCCTGCTTGAGGTTGTCGCGCTTGATCCAGGCACCCCCCAGAACCATCAGGGTGACCAATCCCACATTGGTTGCCAGAAAGCCGGTGGGGTATGTGACTGCAGCTTGCCCCAGCGTCAGCGGCGTGGTTGCCACCATGAGAAGCGCCGGAATCCAGAACACCAGCGCCAGAGCCAGGTGCACCGACACCACGATACCCAGCACCAATAGCAAAAAGGCCCCGAGGAGGCCTTTGGTGCTGCGCCGTGCATCGACCTGGAAATCCCAGAACTTCATCACGGTAAAAAATGAAAGCTTTTCCGACCATGGCGCACAGCTGATGCGCGCTGACAGCTATCAAAATTGAACACGTATGGCTTCACGTTCTTGTGCATTCTGCGTGGACTGCAGCATGGGCAGCGCGGGAAAGCCCAGGAGAGCTGCAACCACAATGGCCGGAAACGCCTTGGACGCGTTGTTGAACTCCAGCACCTGGTCGTTGTATGCCTGGCGCGCGTAGCCAATGCGGTTTTCCGTGCTGTTGAGCTCTTCGCTGAGCGAGCGCATGGTGGCATCGGCCTTCAGTTCCGGATAGCTCTCGCTCACCACCATCAGGCGGCTCAATGCCCCGCCCAATACGCCCTCGGCGGCCACCATGGCCTGTGCCACCTCGGGCTTGCCGGGCGCCGTGCGCAACGCGGTGGCTGCGGCCTGGGCCTGACCGCGCGCGCGGATCACCGCCTCCAGCGTCTGCGACTCGTGTTCGAGATACTTTTTGGCAACCGATACCAGATTGGGAATCAGGTCGTACCGGCGTTTGAGCTGTACATCAATCTGCGCCAGTGCATTGACCGTACGGTTGCGCAACTCCATCAATCGGTTGTACACCACGATGCCCCACACGATCAGCACTGCAAACACAGCTGCCACCACCATCCAGGTTGTGTTCATGTTCCCTCACCCATCCTCTCTCTATTTTTGGTGGGGCCATTATGGAGCCTTGCCTGTGCGAAGCAAGAATATTCGTACTTGATGTACATCAGGTTTTACCTGGATTTTGTTGCGTTTATGCACTCATCACCCTCTATGCACAAACGCTTCTGAACGTGCAAGCCAGGCGTCAGACACCCCGGTTGCGCATCCAGTCTGCCGTCTGGAAGAAGCTTTGCTGCAGGCGCGTTCGCAGCTTTTCGTCAACACCTACGTCGCCCATGGCCTGGTCTATGCACGCCAGCCACTGGTCGCGCTCGGCAATGCCAATGGAAAACGGCATGTGCCGCATCCGCAGGCGCGGATGACCAAAACGGCTGATGTAGTGATCGGGCCCACCCAGCCAGCCGCATAAAAACCAGAACAGCTTGTCGCGCGCATCATCGAGACTGTTGCCATGGGCGGCTCGCAGCTCCCCATAGCCTGACTCCAGATCCATCAGGTCGTAAAAGCGATCCACCAGGGCGCGTACCCGGGACTCACCGCCAATCCATTCAAACGGCGTATCAAATGGGGGCTTTTCTTCAATTTGCATACCACGGTCAATTCAATGTCAGTTTGAAGCGAAATATACCGCCAGCACTTGACAGATGAATGCTGGCAGCTATCAATCCGATACGGCGCAATGTCTATTCGGAGGCTTCCCGCAAGGTCACCACCACCGGCCGGCGCAGCACTTCGCGCAGCCCCCACCAGCCAGCCAGCAGGGCCAGTACTGCACCGCAGGCCCCTCCTGCCAGAGGCACCCACCAGCGGGGCGTCCAGGCGAAGTCGAACACATAGCGGGCCAGCGCCCAGCCAATGGCCACGGCCACCACGCTGGCCAGGACGCCCGCCAGCAAGCCCACGCCAGCCAACTCGGCACGCTGCACCTGGCGCAACAATTGCGCGCGCGCGCCCACCGCACGCATGATGGCAAACTCCCGCGCTCGCTCCTCCCGCGTTGCGGTGATCGCCGCAAACAGCACCACCAGACCCGCAGCCAGCGTGAACCCGAAGAGGAACTCCACCGCCCGGATGACCTGGTCCAGCACCCGCTGCAACTGCGCCACCGTGGCACGCAGATCGACGTTGGTGATGTTGGGAAACTCGCGCACCAGCGCATTGTCAAAGCCCGCCACATCGGGTGCCCGGTAGGCGGCCAGATAGGTCACAGCCACATCATCGAGATGACCCACCGGGTACATGACGAAGAAATTGGCCCGCATCGACCCCCAGTCCACCTTGCGCAAGCTGGTGATGGTGCTTTCGCGCTGCACGCCGCCCATGTCGAACAGCAGGCGGTCGCCCAACTGGAGGCCCAGGGTCTTGGCAATGCCCTCTTCCACGCTGACGCCCTGGGCGTCGCCTGCCACCCATCGGCCCTGCACCACCTGGTTGTGTTCTTGCAGCTCGGTGCTGTTCGAGATGTTGAACTCCCGATCCACCAGGCGCTTGGCGCGGTCCTCGGTATAGTCCTGCGGTCCCACGGCCTTGCCGTTGATCTGGATGAGCCGGCCACGAATCATCGGGTACCAATCCACCTTGCTGATGCCAGCCCGCTCCAGCGCGGCCCGAAAGGCGTCGGACTGGTCCGGCATGATGTTGATGACAAAACGGTTCATCGCATCGGGCGGCGTGGTCTGGCGCCAGGTCTGGATCAGGTCGGTGCGCAGCAGCACCAGCAGCACCAGTGCCATCAGGCCCACGGCCAGGCTGCTGATCTGCACCACCGCAAATGCGGGCCGTGCTGCCACCTGGCGTGTCGCCAGCACCAGCCACTGTGGCGCAGTTGCCTCGTGCACACCGCGGCGCAACACGGCAATTGCCGCAGCGCTCAGCAGCGCAAACACCAGCACGGCGGCGGCAAAACCGCCAACTGCGATACCGCCCAATGCCCAATCACCGCTCACCAGCATCAACAGTGCAGCAAAACCAGCCATCCCCACCAGCAGCACCGAGGCCGACGCTGGCCGCATGGCACCCAGCTCTCGCCGCAGCACCCGCAGCGGCGGCACCCTGGCCAATTGCAATACCGGCGGCAAACCGAAAGCCAGCAGCAAGGTCATGCCCATGCCCAGGCCGATGCCGATCGGCCAGGCGCTGGCTGCAGGCAACTCCACCGCCAACAGTCCCGCCATCAAGCCGATGAACAGATAGTGCATGGCAAAGCCCAGTGCGACACCGATCAGGCTGGCTGCCAACCCGACTGCCAGAAACTCCACCAGGTAGGCTCCGGCAATGTCCCGCTGCGAAAGGCCCAGCACCCGCATCAACGCGGCACTGCCCAGATGCGCATTGGCAAAGGTGCGTGCCGCCAATGCCACTGCCACGGCAGACAGCAAGGCGGCCAGCAGGGCCACCAGGTTCAGGAATTTCTGCGCGCGGTTGAGCGTCTGCTCCATCTCCGGGCGGCCGCTTTGCAGCGATTCCACGCGCACGCCATGGCTGTCCGGAGCCGCCACCTGCTGCTCCGCCCACTGCAGAAACTGCGCCGACGCCTCCGGTGCTCCAGCCACGGCATAGCGATACACCAGACGGCTGGCCGGCTGCACTAGGCCCGTGGCTTGCAGGTCACTCCAGCGCATCATCACGCGCGGCGCGAATCCCAGAAACCCGGCGCTCCGGTCTGGCTCAATGGTGATGATGCGGCCAATCCTGAATGCCTGGTCCCCCAGCCACAGCGATGCACCCATGCGCAGGCCCAATGCATCCAGCAGACCCGCGTCCACCCAGACCTCGCCTTGCGCGGGAATCCCCTCTGCAGCTGCGTCGGCCCCATCGACCGCCTGCGCAACGCGCACCCGGCCACGCAATGGATAGCCATCCTGCACGGCCTTGAGCCCTACCAGGCGGGTTTCGCCGCCATCCGCGTCAGCGGCCCGCCCCATGGTGGGAAAGCTCACCGTCGCCACCCCTTGCAGGCCAAGCTGTTCCACCTTCTTGGAGAACGCCGCAGGCGTCGGGTTGTCGCTGACGATGACCACATCGCCCCCCAGCAGCTGGCTGGCGTCGCGCTGCAAGCCCGCCTGCAACCGGTCCGAGAAAAAACTGACCGAGGTCAATGCTGCTACCGCCAACGCCACGGCAACCAGCAGCAAACGCAGCTCGCCCGCGCGCCAGTCACGCACTAGGTTTCGCCATCCGATTCCGAAAATCTTGTGTCCCATGACTGAAACATAACTGATGCGAGCTATTCCCCAGCAGCCGGTGGATATCCACGATGAACGATCACTCCGCACCTGCAGCCCACGGGTAGACGCGCCCCCCTTTGGGGGATTGCAACCCCGTGCATGAGTGATGAATGCAGAGCCTTGGAGCCTGGGCGCGAGCCAGTTACGATATGCGGCACGCTTGCCCTCTCGCTTTTCATTCCATGGATACGCTGCTTTCACTATGAACACAGCCTGTTTTTCAGACACACAAGCCCAAGGAACTGGTCCGAGCCATGCTGGAGATACTGCAAAAACGCACTCAGCTTGAGCCCGCACACCGGCACTCCTCTCGATCTGAACGAAGGGATGCAGCATGCGGCCTATCAAGCACGGAAGGAATATGCATGAGAGCCTCCCTCACTGCCAGACTCGGCCAGCTTTGCGCGCCGCAATGGAAAGCCTTGTGCCTGGCCGTCGCCTGTGCAGCGCCATCTGTGCAGGCCGCGCCCGAAGGTGTCAGCAGCGGCAGTTGCGAAGTCGTGGTTGCAGGCATCATGCGCACCAGCGACTACCTCTACCGCTACGAAGGCGGTTGCAAGGGTGGTATTGCGGAAGGCCAGGGCACCGCCAGCTGGCAGCTTCGCCACGCTCCCGATGCGCCGCCCACCACCTGGAGAGGCCGGTTCAGCCAGGGCGTGTTTCTGGAGAACAAACACACCGTTGGCGCCCGCCGCGTGGACAACACCCGTGTACTGCTCGACATGGGCTCCCTGCCCGCGCCCAAAGGTGCACAGCCCGGCCGCCTGTGGGTGGAGAGCCGCGTGGACGGCAAGCTGCCTGCACCGGCCTGCCAGCCTCTGGGGCTGCAGGTATCGGCCAACGGCAATCTAGCAGACGATGCGCTCGCCAAGGACTGGCTGGATCGGGCCTATGCACACTGGCAATCCCTGTGTCCAGATGGCGCTGCAGGCAGCATCAAGGGTGGCTTTCTGCGTGTCAGCCTGCAGCGGGGCAGCGACTGGTCGCCGGATTCCAATGGCAATATTCCCAGCGGGGTGGTTCAGGCCACGAAGCAGTTGCGCAAACAACCTCAAGAATGGACCAGCTATCGCAACGAGGCTTCGCAGCAACAGGCGCGCCTGCAGCAGGACCAGCAGGAGGCCAAAGACCTGCAGGCCAACCGGGATCGTATCCAGACTTTCGCCAGGAAGACCGGCGCAGGCCAGCTGGTGTCGCTGGAAGCCTTGGAAAAGAACCCTTTCCGCTTCGACAAGCAGGTCATTCTGGTGGCTGTGCGCATGGCGGCCGCCCGCACTGCCACCGAAGCGGTGGTGCAACCTGCGAGGCGCACGCGTGGCGATTGGTCGCGCGTGCTGCTGCGCGGGGCCATCTCGGAATGGGATGAGCAAGGTCGCGTGGCTGCGGTACGGGTCAATGGCCGCTCCACCGACAAGGCCACGGAAGACGCCGTGGTGCTGGAACTGGTGGACAGCCAGCGCTGCAATGCACCCAACTGCGAAGACTTTCTGCTGATGCCCGGCAGGCAATGGCTGCTTGATGAAAAATTCAGTGCGTTCACACTGACCGGCAACGTTCGTCTGGCCTTGAACAGGCCCTGACTATCCTACCTGCTGCAACCCTTCTGCCAGCGCACTGCCCGAAAGCGCCAGACGCACCAGCCAGCGGCTATCGGCCTGCCGCACCTTCACCCAGCCCGGGCCTGCACTGGCGTTCGCGCCCAAGGCCACGTCGCCCATCAGGCTCAACTCCCGCATCAGCACGCTGGCACTGGCCCCCAGATGCTTGGCCAGGCGTGGCAGCGAGACCTCTGCCCCGGGAGCATCCTGCAGCTCCACCAAGGCCAGCAGGATTTGGGCCGCCAGGGGCAATGCGTCACGCTGCGTCATGGGCAATCGCGGCGCGCTCCAGAACCACTGGAATCGACTTGGAAGTGGGCGTGCCCGCACGCTCTGCCACCGCCGTCAAGGGCACCAGCGGATTCGTCTCCGGGTAGTAGGCCGCCAGATTGCCGCGCGGCGTATCGTAGGCCACCAACCTGAAACCATCGGCCCGGCGCTCCACGCCGTCGTCCCACACGGTGCGGATATTGACCCAGTCGCCATCCCGCATGCCCAGTTCGCGGATGTCTTCGGCATGGATGAACAGCACGCGGCGCTGGCCGAACACGCCACGGTAACGGTCATCCATGCCATAGACCGTGGTGTTGTACTGGTCGTGCGAGCGTGTGCTCTGCAAGGTGAAAACGCGCTGCCCCGGCGAGCGCTCGCGGGCACGCTGCAGCGGCGTATTGCGGGGCAAGCCATGCGCCTGGAAAGCTGCCTTGCCCGAGGCAGTGGTCCATACCCGCTCGCTGGCCGTATTGCGCAGACGGAAACCTCCGGGCACCGCCACGCGCTGGTTGAAGCCGGCAAAATCCGGAAAGACCTTCTCGATCTCGTCACGGATCAGGGAGTAATCCTGCGCCAGCGCCAGCCAGTCCACCTGGCTGCGCGCGCCCAACGTCGCATGTGCCAGACGGGCGATGATCGCAGGCTCGGAGAGCAGGTGTTCGGACGCTGGCGGGTTGATGCCCATCGAGATGTGCACCATGCTCATCGAGTCTTCCACCGTCACACCTTGCGCCTTGCCGTTTTGCAGATCGATTTCGGTGCGCCCCAGGCATGGCAGGATCAGCGCCTCTCGCCCATGCACCACGTGGCTGCGGTTGAGCTTGGTGGTGACATGGACCGTCAGATCGCAGCGCTGCAGTGCCTGCCAGGTGGCAACCGTGTCGGGCGTCGCGGCCGCAAAGTTGCCGCCCAGCGCAAAAAACACCTTGCCTTTGCCATCTCGCATATGGGCAATGGCTTCCACCGCATCGACACCATGCGCGCGCGGCGGCTCGAACCCATACACATCGTGCAGCCGGTTCAGCAGATCGGCAGACGGCTTTTCCCAGATGCCCATGGTCCGGTCGCCCTGCACATTGCTGTGGCCCCGCACCGGACAAGGCCCTGCACCGGGCCGGCCGATGTGGCCGCGCAACAGCAGCAGGTTGGTGATCATCTGGATGGTGGTCACCGAATGCGCGTGCTGGGTAATGCCCATGCCCCAGCATGCGATGACGCTGGGAGCCCCCAGATACACGTCTGCAGCAGCGCGCATCTGCGCCTCGGTCAGGCCCGCCATGGCTTCCAGTTCTGCCCAGCCTGCGCCCTGCACACTGGCGGCCAGCGCTTCCAGACCCGTGGTGTGTTCAGCGATGAACGCATGGTCCAGTACGCCATCCCGCCCGCTTGCGTGCGCTGCGGCCTCCTGCTCCAGCACATGTTTGACCATGCCGGTGACCGCCGCCAGATCGCCACCAATGCGCAGCTGAAAATAATGCGTGCTGATGGGCGTTGAGCCCAGTGTTGCCATCTCCAGCTTGTCCTGTGGATCAGCAAAACGCTCCAGCCCGCGCTCACGCAGCGGGTTGAAGCTGACGATACGTGCACCGCGCTTGTGCGCCGCGCGCAACTCGCCCAGCATGCGCGGGTGGTTGGTGCCAGGGTTCTGGCCAAAGATGAAGATGGCGTCCGCCTTCTCAAAATCAGCCAGTTCGACCGTTCCCTTGCCAACCCCGATCTGCTCGCGCATCGCCGTGCCGCTGGGCTCATGGCACATGTTGGAGCAATCGGGAAAGTTGTTGGTGCCGTATTGGCGCACAAACAGCTGGTACAGAAAGGCCGCCTCGTTGCTGGCCCGGCCCGATGTGTAGAAGATCGCCTGGTTCGGGTCCGGCAGCGCGTTCAGGTGCCTGGCAATGATGCCAAAGGCTTCCTCCCAGGCAATTGGCCGGTACTTGTCGCTTGTCGCGTCATACACCATCGGATGCGTGAGGCGGCCCTGGTCTTCGAGCCAGTAGTCGCTGTGCGCAGCCAGCGCCTGCACGGTATACCGCTCAAAAAGCCCGGGGCCTGCGCGGCGGGCGGTGGCCTCCGCTGCCACGGCCTTGACGCCGTTCTCGCAGAACTCGAAAGTCGAGGCATGGTTGCGGTCGGGCCATGCACAGCCCGGACAGTCAAATCCATCGGGCTGATTGGCAGACAGCAGGGTCTTGGCGCCCTTGAGCGCAATGTTCTGGTTCAGCAGCGTATTTTTTACGCTGTTGAGAGCGCCCCAGCCCCCGGCAGGGCCCGGGTAGAAGGCAATTTTCTGTTCTTGCATGGCAAACATCCCGACGAACGAGATCGGCAAATGAATGCTCGCATTTCAGTCGCAAGCTTGACCATGGTCAAATTCTTTATCGCAATGCCGACATTCAATATAAAAATGTGAGCTATCGGCGCTTTCTGGATAAGCACTTGTAGCCGATTTCCTCAAGAATGTTGCAATGCACCCGCATGGTGCAGGCACAGCGTGTGCCAGGCTGGCAATGCCATCAACGCCAGCGCGGCCTGCAAAGCAGGCATCGCAACCTGGGCCTGCTGGTAGATGAAGGCGACCTCGCTGTGCACCACAGGCTCCACCAGCGGTGCAGCATGCACACCAGGCATGTGACGCACCGTGGCCAGTACAGCCCCCGGCACGATGCTGGCGAGCCCGCCTTCCAGCACCGCCTGCAACAGGGCCTGCACGGAATTGGTCTCCAGTACCGGGCACGGCTGCACCCCCACGGAGGCAAACGCGCGCTGCACGATCTGCCGGTTGTGCATGTCGGGGGTCAACAGGCACAGCGCCTGCTGGCCTGCCTGCACCCAGGGCATGCACTCCTCCCAATGCAAACCGGCCTGATCGCCATCCAACCTGCGCAGCAGGTAATAGTGCTCCTGGTATTGCGGCAGGCACTGGGTACGCGGGCTGCTGATGCGATCGCTGTAGCCCAGCGCCAGATCCAGGCTCAGCGCTTCCAGCCCACGCTCGATATCCGGTGAGCTCATCGAATGCAGCACCGGCAGAACGCCAGGATGCTGGCTGCGCAGCATGGTGGCAAAGCGCACCAGCATGGGCATAGCAGTGGGTACGGCTGCCATGCGCAGAAGACCTTGCAATTGACCCGCTTGCGCGCTCAAGGATTGGCGCAGCAGCTCTTCTTTTTGCAGCATTTCGAGCCCGGTCTGCAAAACCTGCTCGCCTTCGGGCGTCAGACCGGCAAAGACACGGCCACGGCGCACGATTGCCACACCAAACTCCTGCTCCAGCGCACGCAGCGCGTTGGACAGCGCGGGCTGCGTGATGTGGCAGGCCTCGGCTGCCCGCGCAAAATGGCCATGCGCGTTGAGCGCAGCCAGGTAGCGCATGGCAGCCAGAAGGTTCATCAGGTATTGCTGCTGACGGTGATGGTGGGGAACTTGCTGGAAAAGTCCTTGGCCTGTTGCGCGATCTTGACGGCAATGCTGCGTGCCACCTGGCGGTAGATGCCGGCAGCTTCGCTGGTGGGCGCCGCCACCACGGTCGGCGTTCCGCTGTCGGCCTGCTCGCGGATCTGCAGCGACAGCGGCAGCGCGCCCAGGTAATCAAGCTGGAAGTCTGCCGCCATATGCTTGCCGCCATCGGCGCCAAAGATGTGTTCCACATGACCGCAGTGGCTGCAGACATGCATGGCCATGTTCTCGATCACGCCGAGAATGGGCACGCCCACCTTCTCGAACATCTTGATGCCCTTCTTCGCATCGAGCAGGGCAATGTCCTGCGGCGTAGTGACGATGACGGCCCCCGTCACCGGCACACGCTGGCTCAAGGTCAGCTGGATATCGCCGGTACCGGGCGGCAGATCGATCAGCAGATAGTCCAGATCCTTCCAGTTGGTCTGGCGCAGCATCTGTTCGAGCGCCTGCACGGCCATCGGGCCACGCCAGATCATGGCCTGGTCCTGGTCCACCAGCAAACCGATCGACATGACCTGCACGCCGTGGTTCAGCTTGGGCTCCATGGTCTTGCCATCGGTGCTTTCGGGCTTGCCCGACACGCCCAGCATCATCGTCTGACTGGGGCCGTAGATGTCCGCATCGAGCACGCCCACGCGCGCGCCTTCGGCGGCCAGCGCCAGCGCCAGATTGGCAGTGGTGGTGCTTTTCCCCACGCCGCCCTTGCCCGAGGCTACCGCAATGATGTTCTTGACACCCGGCAGCAGCGGCACGCCACGCTGGGCAGCATGCGCCACCACCTTGCTGGAAATGGAGACGGAGACGTTCTCGACGCCTTCCACCGTCCGGGCCGCGGCAATCAGCCGGGTGCGCAGGCCGGCAAACAGGGTTTGGGCCGGATAGCCCAGTTCCACATCAAAAGCGACATCGCCGCCGTTGATTTGCACATTGCGCACGGCACGTGCCGCCACCAAATCCTTGCCCGTTTGCGGGTCCTGTACGCTGGCCAATGCGGCCAGCAACGCCTGTTGTGTTACTGCCATCGTGTTTTCTATTCCTGAGACAGCAATAAGTCTAGCGAAGCTGGCTTGTCCTTGCGAAGCAGCGACAATCACGGACTTGCCCGCTCCTGCGGAACCCCACTTCTCTGATGGAAAGACCTGCGCCCGTGAAACTGAAGATGGCCGAAAACTCCGTGTTTGCGATTTTGCTGCGTTCGTCGTGGTGGATCAGTGTGGTGGTGGGTGCCATCATCGTCTTGCTGTGCCTGGCCCTGCTGCCCAAGGACATCCGGTTTGTAGGCGCTACTGGCAGCCTGCCATTCTTCGTGATCGGCGCCATGGCGGCCAAACGGCAGTGGAAAGCGCCCAGCAGCGCAGCCACCGAAGCCCTGCTGGCCCGTGCCGCCAGCCTGCCCGCTCGCGACCTGCAGGCCTGGCTCACGCAAGCGTGGCAGGCAGAAGGCTATACCGTTACCACGCGCCAGCAGGCTGATGCCGACATTCAGCTGGCGCGCGATGGCCAGCTCACCCTGGTGCAAACCAAGCGAAGCAAGGCCGGTGTGCATGGCATCGAGCCGTTGCGTGCCCTGCACAGTGCCGCACAAGAAAACGGTGCTTCCTGCGCGTACGTTTTGCTGCAGGGCGATTTGAGTGAAAACGCGCGTTTGTTTGCGCGCGATCAAAAAATTACCGTGCTACAGAACAACGAACTGGCGGCACTTCTGCACAAAACGCCCCGACCCTAGCCATTGCAGACAATTGCAGACGCCTCAACCAGAGGCGTTTTTTGATTCCTGGCCCGCATGTGGCCCAGTATGTGTGCCTGGCGCACCTGAAAAATGCCAGTGCTTGCCCGCGCCGCGCTCGCACTTCGGCTATCGTGGCGCCATGTCGACCGCATTGCACCACAGTCCGCATGACGCCCTCACCGCGATTGTCCTGTCTGGCGGTGGCGCCCGAGCCGCCTACCAGGTGGGAGTGCTCCAGGCCTTGTCGCGCCTGCGGCAAAACGCCGGAGAAGACCACGCGCCCACCCCCTTCCCGATCGCGGTGGGTACATCCGCCGGGGCCATCAATGCCGCGGGCCTTGCCTGCGGCGCCGACCATTTCGATCGGGCCGTGCAGCGCCTCTCGCGCGTATGGCGCAATTTCTCGACCAGCCAGGTCTACCGCGCCGACGCCTTTGGTGTTGCGCGCAGCGGGGCGCGCTGGCTCAGCCTGCTGACCCTAGGGTGGGCGCTGACCCGCTGGCACCACAGCAAGCCGCGCTCGCTGCTGGACAACACGCCGCTGCTGCAATTGCTGCAGGCCGAGTTGCCGCTCGAAAAAATCCCGCACCTGCTGCACAACGGTCAGTTGGCGGCGCTGGCCATCACCGCCTCCAGCTACACCACGGGAGAGCACATCACCTTCTACGAGACCGGCCCGCATGTGCCCGGCTGGTCGCGCCTGCAGCGCCGCGCCATCCAGGACCGCATCACTCACCAGCATCTGATGGCCTCCTCGTCCATTCCGTTCATCTTTCCGCCCACCGAGCTGGATGTGCGCGGCCAATACAACTATCTGGGCGATGGCGCCATGCGCCAGACCGCCCCACTAGCCCCTGCAGTGCACCTGGGTGCCCAACGCATCGTGGTGGTTGGCGTTGGCCGTTCGCACGAAGTGGTCAATCTGCCGCAAGGCGAGCACCCACCCTTTCCCAGCCTGGCACAGGTCGCAGGCCATGCCCTGTCCACCATCTTTCTGGACGCACTGTCGCTGGACGTGGAGCGCGCCCAGCGCATCAACCACACCCTCAGCCTGATTCCGCCCCTGGAGCAGGCACGCAGCGCATTGCGGCCCGTGGATCTGCTGGTCTTCACGCCTTCGCAGTCGCTGGACGCCATTGCGCTGGCACACCTGCAAGAGCTGCCTACCCCGGTACGCGCGCTGCTGGGGGCCATGGGCGTCTCCGTGCACAACCACAGCATCGGCAGCGCGGCACTGGCCAGCTATTTGCTGTTCGAGCCCGGCTACACACGCGCGCTGATCGCGCTGGGGCGCGCCGACACCATGGCGCGCCAGGAGGAGGTGCGCGCCTTTTTCGACTGGCCCAGCCGGCGCTGAGGAGCCACTCACAACCAGATGGCAGGCAGGCAGACCTGTTACGATAAGCCGTCTCTTGCAGGTCCTGCGGTGCTGTCTGTGAATCCTCTGCGCATAGTGCGCGCCGTTCGTGCGCGTGATCGCGCCGCCAGCCACGTTGCAGCCTTGCAAGCCCACCTATTTTTGCAAGGGGTTGTTCATGCAACGTCGCCACTTTCTCCAACTCTCCAGCATCGCCGCGTCTGCAGGCAGCTTCGGCTCCGTCTTTGCAGCCATTCCCGCTGCGGCGGCCAACTGGCGCCAGTTCGAAGTCACCACCTTTGTCGACCTGAGTGAAAAAACCGCGCAGTCCAAGGTCTGGATTCCGGTGCCCGCCGCCGAACTGCCGGGCTACCAGCGCACCCTGGATGTGTCCTTCAGCGCCCCGGGCGCTACCAAGGCCGAGCTGTTTGCCGTGCCCGGCACCGATGTCCGCCTGATTGCCGTGCAGTGGGCAGACGCCGATAGCGCCCACATGGTAGAAGTCAAGAGTCGCATCGCGGTGCTGGACCGTGCCACCAACCTGGGCGCTGTCGGCACCGCCCGCAAGCTGCCTGCGGCACAACTGCGCCCCTACCTGCAGCCCACATCGCTGGCACCACTGGATGGCATCGTGAAGGAGACAGCCGACAAAATCCAGGCCGAAGCAGGCAAGCCGCAGGATGCCATTGGCAAGGCCCGCGCCATTTATGACTGGATGGTGGCCAACTGCACCCGCGACGGCTCGGTGGCCGGCTGCGGTACCGGTGATGTGCGCTACACCTTGACCAGCGGCAATCTATCGGGCAAGTGCGCCGACCTCAACGGCCTGTTCACCGCCCTCTCGCGCGCCAGTGGCGTGCCTGCCCGTGATGTGTATGGCGTGCGCGTCGACGACTCGGTGCACGGCTTCAAGAGCCTGGGCAAGAGCGGCGACATCTCCAAGGCTCAGCACTGCCGCGCCGAGTTCTACGCCGATGGCTATGGCTGGATTCCTGTCGACCCTGCCGATGTGGCCAAGGTTGCACTGGAAGAACAGCCCGGTGGCCTGCCCAAGGATGCTCCCAAGGTACGAGCCGCCCGCGCCATGCTGTTTGGCGGCTGGGAGGGCAACTGGATGGCCTACAACACGGCAGCCGATGTGCGCCTGCCCGGCGCTGGCCAGACCGTGGGTTTCTTCATGTACCCGCAGGGTGAAACGGCCCAGGGGCGCCTGGACAGCCTGGACCCGGCGCATTTCACCTACCGCATCACCTCCGCCAAACTGGCCTGAGGCCATGGCTCCCGCCCTGCTGCACCGCCGCCGCTGCCTGCAGCAGCTGGGCGGCGCTGCTGCCTGGCTCTCGGCCACGCTGGTGGGCCGCCAGGTGCAGGCGGCGCAGGATCTGGACCCGCGCGCAGTGGGCCAGTTGACCGCCTGGCCCCCTGGCAAGGCCAGGCCGGAGCTGAAGGCGCTGACCCGGGATGGCCAATCGCGCGGCCTGGCCAACTACGCAGGGGCGCCGCTCATCCTGAACTTCTGGGCCAGCTATTGCGCGCCCTGCCGCCTGGAGATGGCGCAGTTCAACCGTTTGCTGGAACAGTACCGCCCCCACGGGCTGCGCGTGGTGGCCGTCAACCACGGCGAAATGCCTGCGCGCGTGCTGCAGTTCCTGCAAACCGTGCCTTTTCATGGCGAAGTGCTGCTCGACCGCAGCCAGACGCAGTTGCCCGCCTGGGGCGGCATTGCCCTGCCGACCAGCTTCGTGCTCGATGCCCAAGGCCAGGTCCGCCTGTGGCATGTAGGTGAAATCGACTGGCTGGGCGCTCGTGCCCAGGCACAGCTGGCTGCGGTTTTGCAGGGCTAGTCGCCTTTCTTAACCGCAGGAATCCCCCCCGGCACCACAAACGCCTAAAATCCCTCGGTTCTGGTGCGCCGTCGGGCGCAGGCGGCGCTTGTTCGCCGTTCACATGGCCAGAACCGGTGCCCGGCCTTCGCCGCGTGCCCCTCAGTGATCAGAAAGTTCCGCAACCCTATGTCTCAACGAAAGCTCTTCGTCACCACCGCCCTGCCGTATGCCAACGGCAACTTCCACATCGGCCACATCATGGAATACATCCAGGCCGACACCTGGGTGCGTGCGCAACGAATGCAGGGCAATGCGGTCAACTTTGTGGGTGCCGATGACGCCCATGGCGCGCCCATCATGATTGCTGCTGAAAAGGCGGGCAAGACGCCCCAGCAGTTCGTGGCCGACATCGCTGCGGGCCGCAAGCAGTATCTCGACGGTTTTCACATCGCCTTCGACAACTGGAGCAACACCGACAGCCCCGAAAACCACGAGCTGTCCAAGCAGATCTACCTCGACCTGAAGAAGGCCGGGTTCATCGAGACGCGCACCATCGAGCAGTTCTTCGACCCCGAGAAGAACATGTTCCTGCCCGACCGCTTCATCAAGGGCGAGTGCCCGCGCTGCCATGCCAAGGACCAGTACGGCGACAACTGCGAGGTCTGCAGCTCGGTCTATGCGCCCACCGATCTGATCAACCCCTACTCCGCACTCTCGGGCGCCAAGCCCGTAATGAAGAGCTCCGAGCACTTCTTCTTCAAGCTCTCCGACCCTCGCGCCGTTGCGTTTCTGACCGAGTGGACGCAGGACGGCCAGCACGTGCAGCCCGAGGTGGCCGCCAAGATCAAGGAATGGTTCGGCGTGCGCACCAACCCGGACGGCACGACCAGCGAAGGCCTGGATGACTGGGACATCAGCCGCGATGCACCCTACTTCGGCATCGAGATTCCCGACGCACCCGGCAAATACTTCTATGTGTGGCTGGACGCGCCCGTCGGGTACCTGGCCTCGCTCAAGAACCTTCTGAACCAGCGGGGCGAAGACTATGACGCCTACATGGCAGACCCCGATCTGGAACAGTACCACTTCATTGGCAAGGACATCATCACCTTCCATACGCTGTTCTGGCCCGCCATGCTCAAGTTCAGCGGCCGCAAGACGCCGACCCGAATCTGCGTGCACGGATTCATGACCGTCAACAACGGCGAGAAGATGAGCAAGAGCCGTGGCACCGGCCTCGATCCACTCAAGTATTTGAGCCTGCAGATGAACCCCGAGTGGCTGCGCTACTACCTGGGCGCCAAGCTCAACGGCAAGAACGAAGACATCGACTTCAATCCCGAAGACTTCATGCTGCGCGTCAACTCCGACCTGATCGGCAAGTACGTGAACATTGCCAGCCGCGCTGCAGGCTTTTTGACCAAGCGCTTTGAAGGCAAGCTGGGTACCGTGAGCGAAGACGGCGCTGCCCTGCTGGCGGCGCTGCGCGAACAAAAGGACGCCATCGTGGCGGCCTACGAAACCCGTGATACTGCCCGCGCCGCGCGGGAAATCATGCTGCTGTGCGACAAGGTCAACAGCTATGTGGATGCCAACAAGCCCTGGGAGCTGGCCAAGAAGGAAGGCATGGAGGCGCGCCTGCACGATGTGTGCACGACCTGCATCGAAGCCTTCCGCATTCTGACCATCTACCTCAAGCCCATCCTGCCCGGCGTGGCTGCCGAAGTGGCCAACTTCCTCATCGTGCCACCCGAGACCTTTGCCGATGTGGCCAAGCCACTCGGCCAGGGCCACCAGATTGGCGAATACAAGCACCTGATGCAGCGCGTCGATCCCAAGCAGCTCGAAGCACTGTTTGAGGCTCCAGCCGGCCAGGCCGCTCCGGCTGCCGAAGTTCCTGCCAAAGCCAAGAAGGCCGAGAAAAAGGCCGAAGCGGTGATCGACCCCAACGCCCCCGGTGGAGAGCCGCTGGCCGAAACCATCGGCATCGACGACTTTGCGAAGATTGACCTGCGCATTGCCAAGATTCTGGAATGCCAGGCGGTAGAAGGCTCGACCAAGCTGCTGCAACTGACGCTGGATGTGGGCGAGAAAGACGACAACGGCCATCCCAGGACGCGCAACGTGTTCAGCGGCATCAGCAGCATGTACCAGCCCGAACAACTGGTCGGCAAGCTGACGGTGATGGTTGCCAACCTCGCGCCGCGCAAGATGAAGTTCGGCCTGTCCGAAGGGATGGTGCTGGCGGCCAGCCATGCGGATGAAAAGGCCAACCCCGGCATCTATGTGCTGGAGCCCTTCCCCGGCGCCACACCCGGCATGCGCATCCATTGATGACGCAGCACCGTTCATCGGCCAAGCCTCTGCGCCACGCGGCTGCAGGGGCTTTTTCAATGCCGCATCGCCCCAAGGCGGAAGGCAGCTGTTGGAGAGCCTGCGGCGCTGCGCGGTGGACATGCCTGGGAGCTCTTCTTCTGTGCACGGCATTGTCTGGCTGTACGGTAGTGGCGGTGGGAGCCGCTGCAGTCGGCGTGGCAGCGGATGTGGCAATCGGCACGGCCAAGCTGGCTGGCAAGGGCGTAGGCGCCGCCTATGGCGCAATGACCGATGACAAGCCGGACAACAGCGGCATCTCCATCAAATACCGCGAAAGCGATCCCAACCACCCTTACCAGCCCGGCCCCGGTGCGAGCAATTCGCGCCCACCCGAAGAAGCATTGCCGTAGGCCTTAGAACGTGTTTACGATCTCTACGCAGCCGCGTTGGAGTGCAATCGGGATGAGTTCGAAGCGATGGGCCGCAGCTTGCACCGGGGTGCAAGCAAGGGCGAGCGCGCAGAAATCGCCCGATTTCACTCCAACCCAGAGGGACAGTGGGTTTGGGGGCGCCCCGCAAAAAGCCACTGTCGCGGCGCGAGGAGATCGTAAATACGTCCTTAGACAGGCACCGCCTCCTGCGGAACCGGCCATTCCTCTCCGGCGTACTCGTTGTCCGGCACTACCTCTCCGGTGCACAGACGGTGGCCCCAGGTCTCGATCTGTACACGCACCGAGGCCGGCAGGTCACCGCGCAGTTGCAGGCGCACCAGGGCGGGATCTTCCAGACCAAAGCGCCGCTTCCTGCCCAGCGCCAACTCGCCGCGCGCAAAGTCGGCTAGAGCACGGAAAATGGCCTCGCCCGAATCGGCCACTGCCGAGGCCACGAACACCTGCGGGTCGCGCGCCACCCAATCGAGCACATTGCCGATCTGCGCCATGCCGCGCGCACGGCAGGCTGCCGTTGCGCCGCTGCGGCCACCGTCAATCATGGCAAACATCACGTCGGCACCCGCATCCGCCATGGTGTGGACGCACAGTTCGGCCAGTTGCGGCTGGTGCTGGTGGCCGCAGAACTGCGTCAAGAGCCGTCCCTGCCAGCCTACGACGCGCAGGCCATGCGCATAGGCTGCCCGGCCCTGGAGGCCGGGGCGCACACGCTCGCCCGAGAAATGCGCGGCCACGCCAGAGCGGCTGTACAGCGCCGCCAGCACGCCGGCCAGAAACGCGGATTGTTCCTGCTGCACCTCGTAGCACGCCACCTGCGGCGCCTGCAGGCTGCCCTGGGTGATGGCAAAACGCTGACTGGGCCAGCGTTGCAGCGCACGCGCAACCGGCACATCGCCTTGCCCACCATGGGCCACGATCAGATCAAACCCTTGCGCGCACAACTGCTCCACCGCTGCCGTGCGCGCGGCTTCGTCGCGCGGCGCAATCCACAAAGGCGTGACATCGTGGCCGGCAGCCAGGGCGCGCTGCACACCTTGCAATCCGGCTTCGTTGAAACTGCCTTGCCCCTGCGGGCCGAACAAGGCAACGGCCACGCGGGGGCGGCGAGCCAGAAAGTTCATAATGTCGCTCCCGTCGCCCGGGCCACACTGCCCCAGGCCTGTGATTGATCCTGCACCAGGCGGGCAAACGCCTGTGCGTCCAGCGGCGGTTGTACAAAACCCTGTGCAGCCAAGCTTTGGCGCACAGCGGTATCGGTCAGCGCCCGCTGCAGCGCAGTCCCCAGGCGCTGCGCCACCGGCTCGGGCAGGCCTGCCGGTGCCGACAGACCCACATAGTTGTCGGCCACCAACTGCGGCAAGCCCAGTTCAGCCACTGTGGGCACTTCGCTCGCCTGCGGCACACGCTGCACCGCCGTTACCGCCAGCAGCCGCACGCGGCCCTCGCGGGCGAGCGGCAGGTTCTGCGGCAATGCGTCAATGGCCAGCGAAATGTGGCCCGCCAGCAGGTCCGAGCGCATGGGCCCTGCTCCCCGGTAAGGCACGTGCGCCAATTGCAAGCCCTGCAGGCGTGCAAGCTCCGCTCCTACCAGATGCCCCACCGATGCCGCCCCGCCACTGCCATAGGGCACGGCCTGCGGCTGGCTGCGCAACCATTGCACCAATTCAGCAAAGCTGTGCACCGGCAGATCCTGCCGAACCACCAATGCCGTGGGAACCGAGCCGATATAGCCCAGGTGCGTGAAGCTGCGCGCGGCATCGTAGGGGGCCTGCGCGAGCAGGTGTGGCGAAATCGACAGCGCCGCCGAATTGGACAGCAGCAGCGTATAGCCATCAGGCGCACTGCGCGCCACGGCCTGAGCGCCCAGTGTGGAGCCCGCACCGGGCCGGTTGTCGATGACAACCGGCTGGCCCAGTTGGGCCGACAACAGCGGCGCCAGCAGGCGCGCGGCGATGTCGCTGGCGCCACCGGGCGGAAATGTCACGACCAACCGGATCGGCTTGCGCGGCCACCCGGTCTCGGCAGCCTGCGCGATGCGCAGGGCGGGCAGCGCGGCCAGGGCGCCCATCAGCAAATGGCGGCGTTGGAGCATGAAAGGCAGATCCTCCTACGAAAGCCGTCATGCTACGAAGACCGTTGCCTCCACACAAACGCGAATTTCGGCTATCGATCTGCGAAAAACTTCGACCCACCCAGCGGTGTACACTGATTCAGCCATGTTCCACGCACCGATCCTGCCGCTGTCGCGCCGCAGGCGTTTCATCACCCGGCTGCACCATTGCGGCCCCCCGGCGAAGCTCTGAACCCCCGCTGTTTCAGTTCCACTTCTCCGGAGTTCAGATTGCACGTCCCTTTTTCATTCAGGCCGCGCCTCTTTGCGGCATTGCGCGGCTACGACCGCATCCGTTTTCTGCAGGACATGGGCGCCGGTCTCACGGTCGCCGTGGTCGCCCTGCCACTGGCCATGGCCTTTGCCATCGCCAGTGGCCTCAAACCCGAAGCGGGCCTCTTCACCGCCATCATTGCGGGTTTCCTGATTGCGCTGCTTGGTGGCAGCCGGGTACAGATCGGCGGGCCCGCTGGTGCCTTCATCGTCATCGTCTACGGCATCGTGCAACAGTATGGCGTGGCCAATCTGATCATTGCCACAGCACTGTCCGGCGTGCTGCTGTTCGTGATGGGGTTGCTGCGGCTGGGCACATTGGTTCGTTTCATTCCAGTGGCGGTCATCATCGGCTTCACCAACGGTATTGCGGTGCTGATTGCACTGTCGCAGGTCAAGGACTTCCTGGGCCTTTCCATATCCAAGATGCCGGGCGATTTCTTCGGCATCCTGGGAGCGCTGGGCAACCAACTGTCCACCATCAACCCGTGGGCGACCGGTGTGGCCGTGGTGTCGCTCGCCGTGGTCGTGTACTGGCAGCGTTGGCTGCCAGCGGCAGCAGGCAGGAATGCGGGCGTGCAGCGATGGGCTGCACGGCTTGCCCGGGTGCCCGGCTCCATTGTTGCGCTGGTACTGGCCACGGCCGTGGTGGCTGGCTTTGGACTGCCGGTGGAGACCATCGGCAGCCGTTTTGGCGGCATACCGGCGGCGCTGCCCGCATTCACGCTGCCTGCATTCAGCTGGGAATCGGCACGCTTTCTGCTGATGCCCACCATCACGCTGGCCTTGCTGGGTGCCATCGAGTCGCTGCTGTGCGCCCGCGTGGCCGACGGCATGATTGGCGACCGGCACGACCCCAACCAGGAGCTGATGGCCCAGGGCATTGCCAACTTCATCACACCCTTCTTCGGTGGCATGCCGGCCACCGGCACCATTGCGCGAACGGTGACCAATGTGAAAAGCGGTGCTACCAGCCCCATTGCTGGCATAGTGCATGCGCTGGCTCTGCTGTTGGTGATTCTGGTGGCCGCGCCGCTAGCAGGATCCATTCCGTTGGCCACGCTGGCCGCCATCCTGATGTTCGTGGCCTGGAACATGGGCGAATGGCGCGAGTTTGCGCGGCTCAGGACCTATCGCCTGCCTTATCGCATCACGCTGGTGTCGGTCTTCCTGCTGACCGTGGTGTTCGACCTCACGGTCGCCGTGGAGTTCGGCATCTTCGCAGCCTGCATCACCTTCATCTACCGTATCTCCAGCCTCTCGCGTGCCGAACGTCTGACGGCTGCCGAGCAGCCTTTGCTGGCGGGGCTGGATGAACAGATTCAGGTCTGGCGGCTCCATGGCGCCATTTTCTTTGGCGCAACCAAGCTGATCGAGTCGCTCGAAGACCATCTGCCCGCGCGGGCATTGGTAGTGGACCTGAAGAACGTGATCTACGTCGATTCGACCGGCGCCGAGGCGCTCGAAGCGCTCAGCAAGGCCTGCAACGCGCGGCAGGTAAGGCTCATTGTCTCGGGCCTGGTAGGCCAACCGCTCGATATTGCCCGGCGCACCGGCCTGTACGATCGGTTGCGGGCCGATCTGCAACCCGATGTGGCAAGCGCCACGGCCGCTGCCGTGGCGACCTGACGCCGCGCACCGGCAAAGGTGTCAGGTTATCTCCACCTGGCCTGCCCCGCCGGGCAGCGGTACCTTAGCGGTCCTGCAGCACCACAGTGCTGCCGCTGCGCACTACCCTGCCCTGCGCATCAAACACCACGGTGAACAGCATCTTGGTATTGGGCGGATCGATCCAGTTCCAGTCCCACTCGGCCTCGTTCTTGAGCGGGTAACTGGCGCGCTTGGCGGGCTGGCCCAGCAGCCGACGGATTTCCTGCTGGTCCATGCCAGGGCGCACCTTGGCAAAATAGTCCGGCGCCAGCACCTGGCGCAGTGCAGTCATCTTGCCATCCTTGCCGATGGTGATCATGTAGTTCTGTGCGCCCATGGGCTGGCGGGTGTATTCGAGCGTGTGCGAGCCGTCGGCTTCGTCCCAGATCTGGTTGGGCGGGCCAAATTTTTCGCGCACATCCTGTTCGGTCGAGACAAACTCCTCCAGTTCCTTGATGCGCTGTTGGTCACAGCCCACCAAAAACACGGTAGCGGCCACCGCGGCAGCGGCCATTGCAAGCTTGGTGACGAGGGACATGGTCAGGTTCGGTAGAATCGAGGGAAAGAGGTAAATATAAGCCATGTCATTCTTCCGCCGCCCCGACTACCAATCCGAAGTCACCCAGTTCATCAACACGCTCAAAGAGCAAAAGCCTTATCTGGAAGCTGGCCAACGCGAAGGCCGCTCGCTGCTGTGGGACAAGGACCTCGACCGCGAAGAGCAGGCTGATTTCAAGGCCAGCCGCGTGGCCCAGAAGCCCTACGTCTACCAGACCAACCACGACTGATCAGCGCAGGCTGTCGGCTGCAGCATTGCATGCCAGGCAGCAGCCAGCGCATGACTGGCAACTGCAATCAGCTCCTGTTTTGATAGCAAACAACATCTCGCATGTCAACTTCCGGCGATCTGGACACTGCTGATTCGGCCGCCGCTGCGGCCTCTGCCAGTGCCATGCCCGAGGTGGTGGACCAGGTTGCCCTGGCACGCCTGTACGGTGAGCCGTTGTTTGCGCTGCCCACCGATCTGTACATTCCGCCCGACGCGCTGGAGGTCTTTCTGGAGGCCTTTGAGGGCCCGCTCGACCTGCTGCTGTACCTGATCCGCAAGCAGAATTTCAACATTCTTGACATTCCGATGGTGGGTGTCACGCGCCAGTACCTGAGCTATGTGGACGAAATCCGCAGCCGCAACCTGGAACTGGCAGCCGAATACCTGTTGATGGCGGCGATGCTGATTGAGATCAAATCGCGCATGTTGCTGCCGCCCAAGAAGCAGGAAGGCAGCGACGAAGCGGAAGACCCCCGTGCCGAGCTGGTGCGGCGCCTGCTGGAATACGAGCAGATGAAACTGGCCGCCCAGGGCCTGGGCGCTGCCCCGCAGTACGGGCGCGACTTCATCAAGGCGCAGGTGTTCATCGAGCAGGCCCTGCAGCCGCGCTTTCCCGATGTACAGATCGACGAGCTGCAGGCGGCGTGGCGCGACATCCTCAAGCGCGCCAAGCTGGTGCAAAGCCACAAGATCACACGCGAAGAGCTGTCGGTGCGCGAATACATGAGCGCCATTCTCAAACGCCTGCAAGGCCGCCGCTTTGTGGAATTTGAAGACATCTTCGAGCCCGAAAAGGGTAGCACCGTACTGGTGGTGACCTTCATCGCGCTGCTGGAGCTGGCCAAAGAAACATTAATCGAGATCACGCAAGCGGAGGCCTTTGCGCCCATCTATGTGCGCCTGTCGTACACGCCTGTGTGAGCCATGCGCTTTTTTGTATAAAAGCACCCTGTAGCGCCCATTACAAAAGCGCTGAACGCTATACTTTTTAAGTACATTACGGAGATACCACCATGCCCCATCTGATCGTTGAGTACAGCAGCAATCTGGAAGGCTTTCCCGAAGCGCATGCGCTCGACGCGCTCAATGCCACCATCATCGCCACCGGCCAGGTGCAGTACGAGCAGGATCTGAAAAGCCGCACCATCCGTACCGAGCAGTTCGTCATCGGCAACGATCCCACTGCCCTGCGTGGTTTTGTGCATGCCGAGCTGCGCCTGCTGGCAGGCCGCACGCCCGAAGTGAAGCGCGACCTGTCCGAGCGCATTGCCGCCGTACTGCGCGAGCTCACGCCCCACCCTGAAGGCATGCTGGTACAACTGAGCGTCGATATTGTCGACATGGACCGCGCGGCTTATTACAAGGGCACGCTGTAAGCAGGCCTCTGCGCACACCTGCCAAGGCCGCACAAGCGGCCTTTTTTTCGCCCCATGGCAGAACGGGCGCTACAAAGCAGGGGTGTCTCCCTTTACCTGCGCCGGTATCCAGCCCCGCAGGCTGTTGATGAACGCCCAGGCCTGTACGCGCGGCACATCCGCAAGGCGGATCACGCCTTCCTCCACGCGGCCCGCATCCAGCGCCACGGCCCGCCCCACCCCCGGCAGCAGGCCACAATGCAGCGGCGGCGTGATCCAGCGCCCATCGATCTGTGCAGCGATGTTGCCGCGTGTGGTTTCGGTAATCTCGCCCGCCTCGTTCCACAGCACGGTATCAAACACCGCGCTGTCCTGCGGTGCCCAGCGTTCGTAGTGCGCGCGGCGGCTGGTCTTGAAGCGCACCCATTCACTGTGCGCCTCAGCCAGCGGAGCCCCCGCCCACTGCAGTTGCACCTGTGCGGCTGAAGGTGGGCAGGCAAAGGCTTCGCAGGTGAAAACGCCCTGCGCGCCCAGCAGCAGGCGCACTCGCCACAAACCTTGCGGATGCGCTTGCGCCACAGCTTGCAACGCGGCCTGCGCCTCTGCCAGGCTCCATGGATAGCCAAAGTGCGCGGCAGCGCCTGCCACGCGCTGCAGGTGGCGCTCCTGGTGGCGCAGCTCGCCCGCTTCCAGCGCCAGGGTCTCAATCAGATCAAATGCCATGCTGGCCCGCTCCAGAAAAGCCCGTTTGTGCCGCCATTCCCGCCATTCGCCCTCGGCAGTGGCGTCTGCCGTGATGGCGCTGCCAATGCCGCATTGCAGCTGCCCGCCGCCAAGCACCACCGTGCGAATCGGTACATTGAACGTCGCGCGGATTCCGCCTGCGCCATCGGGGCGCACCACGCCCAGCGCACCGCAGTACCATCCGCGCGGCCCACTCTCCATATCGGCAATCGCCTGCATCGCCGCCCGCTTGGGCGCGCCGGTGACCGAGCCACAGGGAAAGAGCGCCGTGAACACATCGAGCAGGCGCGTTCCCTCTGGCAGGCGTGCCCGCACATCCGATGTCATCTGCCACACCGTGGGCAGGGCCTGCAGCGCAAACAGCTGCGGCACCTGCACCGATCCCACTTCGGCCAAGCGCCCCAGGTCGTTGCGCAGCAAGTCGACAATCATCACATTCTCGGCCCGTTCCTTGATGGAGCTGCACAGTGCCTGGGCCTGCGCGGCATCCTGCTGCGGCGTCGGGCCGCGCGGGGCCGTGCCCTTCATTGGCCGGGTCAGGATATCGCCCGCACCGCCGGCTGGCCGGTGCCAGTCAAAAAACAATTCGGGCGACACTGACAGCACCTGCTCGCCACCCATGTCGATATGCAGGGCATAGCCGCCCGGCTGCGCGCGCTGCAAGGCGGCAA
Organism: Comamonas odontotermitis; assembly: GCF_040396735.1. Classification (GTDB taxonomy): domain Bacteria; phylum Pseudomonadota; class Gammaproteobacteria; order Burkholderiales; family Burkholderiaceae_C; genus Comamonas; species Comamonas odontotermitis_C. The sequence continues at coordinate 141,960 of NZ_JBEBNZ010000004.1, read as the reverse complement.
ACAGCGCAGCGCCATCGCAAGCTGCGTCGCTGTGGCCTTGCAGCTGCTGCGTGTAGTTGATCTGGTAGTAGCGCCCGTCGGCAATGGCGCGGTGGATGTCGGCGATGCGCGCATCAAACGCATCGCGCGCCAGCGGGTTGTGCCAATGCAACGGCGACAGCAGCGGCGTAGCTGCCGAACTATGGGGCTGCTGCACCGCCTGCACGCTGGCTGCATCGCAAACGGCAAACCAGGCCAGCGGCCCGGGCCCGGGCTCGGCCGGAGCTTGGGTGGGCAGGTGGGGATCGAGGGCGCCGGCCGCCTCATAACGCAAGCCGCCAACACACCAGCAGCCCGCCAAAGCGGCCTGCTCCACTGCATGCAATACGGTGCGCAGCGAATCCGCGTCGTGCGCGCTCAGCACCCGCAAAGGCGCGCAAAAGGCCACCTGCAGACGCTCTACGTCGCCGTGCAGGGGCTGGCCCATATCGATCTGGGCAAAAAACGAAAGGCTCTGTTCCATGGTGGCGCCAGCATAGCGGCGCAACCATGTCCCTAGAGCGTGTTCATGGTCTGTGCACGGCGCTGCCCACACGCGCTTGCGTCACAATAGCGCTCCTGCTGTTCTCACCTCCCTCATCCGCGTGTCCACCCGCCGTGCCGTTTGCCCCCGATGCCTGCGCCCCCGGAGTGCCTGCATCTGTGCGCTGGCCCCATCGGTGCCGACAGACACGCAAGTGCTGATCCTGCAACACCCGTTGGAAGTGCATGAAGCCAAGGGCACGGCGCGCCTGCTGCACCTGAGCCTTCCCGCCAGCCAGTTGGTGGTGGCGGAGACATTTGACGAAGCCGAGCTGCAGCGCTGGCTGCACCAGCCCTGGGGCGCCAACGATGCGCCGCGCCAGGCGGTGTTGCTGTATCCGCAGACGCCCGGCGAGCCCGTTGCCAGTTTCTCCCCCGAAAACCCGCAAGCCCGGGCCATGCCATTGCGTCTGGTCGTCATCGACGGTACGTGGCGCAAAAGCCGCAAGATGCTGTATGCCAACCCACTGCTGGCACAGCTGCCGCGCCTGGCGCTGACCGATACAGAGCCCGCGGCCTACACCATCCGCAAGGCGCAGCAGGAGGGACAGCTGTCAACCATGGAGGCCGCAACGCATGCCCTGCAGGCACTGGAAGGCTGGCCTGCGCAGGCGTGGCAGCTCCAGGCACTGCAGCAATCCTTTGCCGGGCTGATTGCGCAACACCTGCGGTTGCGGGCCCCGCGCTGACTGGCGCGACCTGCCTCCCACGCGACAAGCACAGCGCGTATGCAAGCACGCACTCAGGGATACTGCGCCGCATAGCCCCCTGCTTTCCCCCCCTGTTTTCGGAGCTTTTGCATGCAGTTTTCCACCCTTTCGCTGGCCATAGCCGCCCTGTGCGCCGCAGGCCTGGCCCAGGCCGCCGCCCCATCTGTATCAGCCATACAACAGGCCAGCCACGCCAGCCTGCGCGAATGGATCGATGTGTTGGCGCTGCCCAATGATTCCAACGTGCCCGCCGATATCCAGAAGAACGCGGACTGGTTCAAGGCCGCGTTGGAAAAACGCGGTTTTATCGCCAAGCTGCTGCCCAACCAGGGCAAGCCCATGGTGCTGGCTACGCTGCCACCAGTGCCGGGTGCCACCAAGACCGTGCTCTTCTATGCCCACATGGATGGCCAGGCCGTCACCCCCGCCGAATGGCAGCAGGAGAGCCCCTGGAAGCCCGTGCTCAAGGAGCGCCAGGCCGATGGCGCCTGGAAGGAGATTGCACTCGACCAACTGTATGGCGCGCAGCCCAACCCCGAGTGGCGCGTATTCGGCAGGTCTTCGTCAGACGACAAGGCTCCCATCATCATGCTGATGGCCGCACTCGATGCCCTGAAGCAGCAGGGCCTGCCTCCCGCCACCAATATCAAGATCCTGCTCGATTCGGAAGAGGAAAAGGGTTCGCCCACGCTGGGCCAGGTCATCCAGGAACATCTGACCGATCTGCAGGCCGATGCCCTGCTGGTGCTCGACGGCCCCATGCACGCCAGCAACCGCCCAACCCTGGTGTTTGGCAATCGCGGCATTGCGCAGGCTACGCTCACGGTCTATGGCCCCAGCCAGGACCTGCACAGCGGCCACTATGGCAACTACGCCGCCAACCCCGCGTTCACGATGGCGCAGTTGCTCACCTCGATGAAGGCACCTGATGGTCGCGTACTGGTCAAGGGCTACTACGATGGCATCACGCTGGATGCGCAGACCCAGGCCGTGATGAAGGCGGTGCCCGACGATGAAGCCGCGCTGCGCAAGCGCCTGGGCATTGCGCAGGCGGAAAAGGTAGGCGCCAACTACCAGGAAGCCATGCAGTACCCCTCGCTCAATGTGCGCGGCCTGCAGATTGCCGACGTGGGCGCCAAGGCCCGTACCGTGGTGCCGGCACAGGCCGTTGCGGAACTCGACCTGCGCACCGTGCCCGAAACGCCACCCGAGCGCCTACAGCAGTTGCTCAAGGCCCATATCGAAGCGCAGGGTTTTCAGCTGGTGGATGGCGAGCCAACCGCAGCGCAGCGCGCGCAATACCCCAAGCTGGCCAGCCTGAAGATGGGGGGCGTGTCCGCATCGTCCACCGCCGTGCGCACCGATCTGGGCGCGCCCATCGGCAACTGGCTGCGCCAGGGCATGCAGCAGGCATGGGGTGAGACGCCTGTGCAGATCCGCATGATGGGCGGCACCGTGCCCACGGGCGCGGCGGTGCAGGCGCTGAAAGTACCATTCGTGATCGTTCCCATGGTCAACGCCGACAACAACCAGCACAGCAAGAACGAGAACATGCGCCTGGGCAATTATTTCGACGGCATCAAAAGCCTGACCTACATCCTGACCCAGCCCTGGCAGTGATATCTGGCAGTACGCCCGGCCAACGGGCTGGCTATCAGCAAAAGAGCCGCAGTATCTGCGGCTCTTTACACTTCTGGCGTGTGCTGATGGGCTGCGCTGCCGGATCAGCGTTGCGCTGGCACGCCGTTTTGCCACTGCGGCCAGTTTTTCACCACGGTATCGACAAAGGTGCCGCCCACCACCGCCACATTGGCCACGGTCTCGGCAAAGCCGCCAGCGGTCTCACCCGGCTTGGGGTCCAGGTGTGCCTGCGTGGTTTCCTTGGGGTTGCCCTGGTCAAAATTGACCGAGCCGCGCAGGCTCAGGATGCGGTCGGTGCCATGCGTGCGCTTCAGCACCAGCGCAATCGCCGCAGCCTCCATCTCGGTGGCCACGTAGTCGTCTGCGCCGTACAGCTTGGCGATGTACTGGGCTTCTTTCGACAGGCCCGGCCCATGGAAGAAGGTATCACCCGTGATGTGCGTGCCGACGTGCACGCTCGGCGCCTTGCGCGCGGCAGCGTCCGGGTAGCGCGTGCGGTAGCGCTGGGCCGATTCACTGTCCTGCAGCGGCACGGCGCGTGTCATTGCGTATGCCGCCTGCACCAGGGCCGGGTTCAGCGCAAACCGGCGGTAGTCCTCGTAGCCCTTGCGCGGCACGAAGACGGGGGCACCGGGCTGGCCTTCCTCGGGTGCCCAGCGGTGGCCCAGGTCGTAATCGACGAGCCAGCTGCCCCAGGTCACATCGCCAATCGTGCCGCGCGAAGGAGGCGTGCCCGCCACGCCACTGATGACGTAGTAGGCCTTGTCAAAATTGAACTGCGGGTTGAGCACGATCGCCTGCATCGATGCCGACGAGTTGACCTTGCCCATGCCCAGCACACTGCCGCACACGCCATCGGTATTGCAGTACACCGGGTTCAGCGCACCAGGAACAGTGATGGGCTTGGCATTGCGGAAGTAGCGCTCGTACCAGTGCTGGAACTCGCCTGCCCGGTCGCCCGTGTTCTGGCCGATCTCGAACATGGCGGCTACGAACACCTTGACCTGCACAGGCTGGGCCTGCGGGGAAGCGCTGGTGGCGCTGGCGGCACTAGCGGCCTGGGAGGGACGGTCTGTGCTGGCGCAACCAGCCAGCAAGGCCGCAGTCACCACCGGGGCCAGAAAAGAGGAGCGAAAGCGCATGGATATCTCCGACGGGCAAATGCGCAGATTGTAGGTGTGCAGCAGCCGTTCAGGCAGGCTCTGGCACCATCGACTGCCTGAGCGCCTCCACCAGCCATTCCACTTCCTGCACGGCGGCGCGGTGCAGCGGCAGCAAGGCCTGCAGCTCGAACGGAATCGAAAACGTCAGCGGCCGCACCACCATGCCAGCCCCGGCGCAGGCCCGCGCCGTGAGCGGATTGACGACGGCCACGCCCAGCCCCTGCTGCACCATGGCGCAGACCGCAATGGCGCTGTGCGCCTCCAGCAGCATCTGGCGCGCCACGCCGGCCTCGGCAAATACGCGGTCGATCTGCATGCGGTAGGGATCGTCTTCGGCCAGGCTGACAAAGGGCTGGTCCGCAAAATCCTGCGGCTGCAGCCACGTCTTGCGAGCCAGCGGGTGCCCTGCCGGCAGCACGGCCACTTCATCGACCGCAGGCAAAGCCACCATGCGTACACCGGGCGGCACCTCGCCCTGCTCGGTCAGGCCCAGGTCGTAGCGCTGCGCGGCCATCCACTCCTGCAGGAGCGGCGCCTCCTGGGTGGCCACGCTGACGGCAACTGGCCCATGCGCAGCCTGCATGCGGGCCAATGCCAGGGGCAACAGGGCGTGGCTGAGCGCAGGCATGCTGAGCACGCTGATGCGCGCACCTTGCGGCCTGCCCAGTGCAGCGGCGCGCTCGATCACCCGGTCCAGCCCCTGCCATGAGCGCTGCACCTCGTCCCACAGCGCCAACGCGCGCGCCGTGGGCCGCAGGCGCCCATGCACACGCTCGAACAGCGCATAGCCCAGCAATTGCTCCAGCCGCGCCAGCTCACGGCTCACCGTAGGCTGCGATGTGAAGAGCAGGCCTGCAGCACCCGTCACCCCCCCGGCCAGCATGATGGCGCGGAACACCTCGATATGGCGATGCTGGATGCGGGGCACCTCGGGCGTGGAATTGGCGGTGTCGATGGAGGGCTCGGCAGTGGAGTCGGCCTGGAAATGGCGAGGCATGGCAATGGTGGCGGGATTGAATCCATATCCATTATGGATGACTCATTGAAAAACAAGTATTCGACTGGATGGATATGTACAGGCACACTGCAGCTTTCTGGTGCCATGGCAGAGTCCGTTGGTGCTTCAGTTTTTCAAGAATTCTGGCTTCCAGCGTTTATCCTGCAGGCGCTGCAAGCTCTCATTTTCAGAGCAAATAACATCATGAGCACTCCTTTCGCCCCCGATCTGCTGTGGCAACTGGCCGATGAATTCGGCACGCCGCTGTGGGTGTATGACGCTGCCACCATCCGCCACCGCATTGCCCAGCTCCAGGCGTTTGACACGGTGCGCTTTGCGCAAAAAGCCTGCTCCAACATCCACATCCTGCAGTTGATGCGCCAGCAAGGCGTGAAAGTGGATGCCGTTTCGCGCGGCGAGGTGCTGCGCGCCATCGCGGCAGGCTTTCAGCCCGGGTTTGGCGAGCCTGCCGAAATCGTCTTCACAGCCGACGTGATGGACGAAGCCACGCTGGCCACCGTGGTGCAGCACCAGGTGCCCGTCAATGCAGGCTCCATCGACATGCTGCACCAGTTGGGCCAGGCTTCGCCAGGCCACGTGGTGTGGCTGCGCATCAACCCCGGCTTTGGCCATGGGCACAGCAACAAGACCAACACCGGTGGCGAACACAGCAAGCACGGCATCTGGCACACCGACCTGACCATGGCGCTGGCCGTGATTGCCGAGCGCGGCCTTCGGCTTGCGGGCCTGCACATGCACATCGGCTCGGGCGTGGACTACGGCCACCTGCAGGAAGTGTGCGGCGCCATGGTGCAGCTGGTGGAACGCACCCAGGCCGCAGGCCACGACCTGCAAGCCATCTCGGCGGGGGGCGGCCTCTCCATTCCCTACCGCGAAGGCGATGCCACCATCGACACCGATCACTACTTTGGCCTGTGGGATGCCGCGCGCAAGCAGGCCGAGGCCATTGTCGGCCACCACCTGGGGCTGGAGCTGGAGCCCGGCCGCTTTCTGGTGGCCGAGTCGGGGGTGCTGCTGGGCACGGTGCGCGCCACCAAAAATGCGGGCAGCAACCACTTCGTGCTGGTCGACACCGGCTTCAACGAGCTGATGCGCCCCAGCATGTATGGCAGCTACCATGGCATGCACATCCAGCGCCGTGGCGTGGGCGTGCTGCCCAACACAGGAAGTGGCGCGCGCGACGCCGTGGTGGCTGGCCCGCTGTGCGAATCGGGCGACGTATTCACCCAGGGTGACGGCGGCGTGGTGCTGCCGCGCTCGCTGGGCGATGCACAAGTGGGCGACCTGCTCGTCATCCACGACACCGGCGCGTACGGCGCCTCCATGTCCAGCAACTACAACACCCGCCCGCTGGCGGCCGAGGTGCTGGTCGATGGCGGCAACGCCCGCCTGATCCGCCGCCGCCAGACGGTGGATGAATTGCTGGCCCTGGAGCTGGGCTTATAAGGCAACCTTCCGGGGGCATGCATGAGCACCATGACCGCTCATGATGCCAACGCGCCGGCAAACGGCCAGAGGGCCCCCAAAAACTGCGCTTACCCGGTTGTGCAGACATGCATTCATGGGTCCGTATTCCGCCGGACAGGCGCACCAAAATGAAGCATTTGTTTACATTCAACAAGTGCACCGCTAGAATTTCCAATTGACAGCACACATGTGCATGTGCCCGAGGAAGCCCTGTCTGGCGCCTCCAGCCCACAAGTGGCAATTGATTGCAATTTATTGATTCTCCATTATCGATTATCGAATTTAATCGATGGATTCAATAACCGGAGATCGCTTAGTGCGATCAAGTCGATTGGTCATGCGTACTACGTACGGCGGGAACTAGCATGAGTCACTTCTCTATTTTTGGCATTCGCTGCAACCGAATTGCGGTCTATGGCGCGCTGGCTTCGGCGTTGGGCATTGCCTCCGGATCGTCGATTGCGGCCCCTTGCGTCAGCGGCGTTCCGTACACCACGGTGGGCGCCAACGATTGCCAGGTACCTGCGGGCGTCAGCTCCATCTCGGTCTCTGCCACGGGCGGTGGCGGTGGAGGCGGCGTAGGCAAGGCGGGCGCAGCAGGCGCAATCGTTGTCGGAACCATTTCGGTCACCCCAGGAAGTAACCTGCCGCTGTTTGTTGGAGGCGGCGGCAAGGGATTCAACGCAGGAGCTGGCGGCGGTGGCTCAAGCAATGTGAACGCAGGAGCCATCGGCAACCAGGTCATCGCTGGCGGCGGCGGCGGCGGGAGTTCTCAATTTGGCGCAAACCCCACTCCGGGCCTCAGTGGTCCCGGGCCTGGTGCCGCAGGAAATGGCGGACCTGGAGGAAATGGCAACTTTTTGGGTGGCGACGGGGTTGGTGGCGCTGGTGGGATTGGCAACGGGACGGGAACAGGAGGTGTGAATCCCGTCAACAGTCAGGCTGGTGGTGGTGGTGGCGGATTCGGTGGAGGCATCTCATCGGGTGGCGGCGGAGGAAGAGGAGGAGGCAGCGTCTCTGCGGGGGCGAATATCTCCTTTGCAGTCGCATCCAATGGAGGAGCGATTCAGACCAACGGCGGTGATGGTTCCATCACCTTGACGTTCACGCCCGCTCCTGCACCGCAAGCCAGTGTGGCCTGCACGCCTTCGGAGTTGACCGATGCCGCCAACCAGATCAGTACCTGCACCGTGACGCTCAGCCTGGCCCCTGCGCAGGCCATGGATGTCAACCTGAATCTGCCGACTGCAAGCCCGCGCTACAGCACAACCTGTGCCTCGCCCATCACCGTGGCGGCCAATGCAACTTCTGCTTCCTGCACCATCACTGCGACGGCCAACACGACGCCCGGCGATGGAAATGTCACTGCACAGCTGTCCATTGCGGCGCCTACGCTTGCCGATGCCTACACCGTGTCAGGCTCGCCCGCACAGGTCGTTGTCAAGGATGATGACTCGCAAGCAGTGGCCGGGGCTGCACCGGTGCCGTCGCTGGGCATATTGGGGCTGATCGCCCTGTCGTCCTTGCTCGCGATATTCGGCATTGCGCGCAGCCGCAGGCGTTCGACGTGAACCAGCGCCGCCCCATTGAACGGGAACACCCTGTTTTGATACCTGACGAACGCCAGTAAAGCGCCGGCAGCTATCAAAAACAAAGCAAAACAGCACCGCAAAGGTGCTGTTTTGTTTAGGTGAAGCTGCAGCGCCAATGAAGCGCAGCAGGCAATCCAGCCGGCAAAACCTTACTTCGACAGCTCCTTGACCAGTTGGTAGAGGAACTCGCGCCCGTCGTACAGGCGCGGAATCGCCACGCGCTCGTCCAGGCCGTGGGCGCGTGCGTCGCTCGGCTCGGTGAAGATGCCCGAGACGCCATACATCGGAATGCCGGCATTGCGCATGAAGCGGCTGTCGGTGGCGCCCGTGCTCATCACCGGCACCACGGGCACGCCCGGCCACATTTTCTCGGTCAAGCCCTCCACGGCCTTCATCACATCGGGCCGCATGGGCGAAGCAGGGCTGCGCAGCGGCTGGTTGATGACCTTGAGCTTGACGCGATCGTTCTCGGCCAGCTTGCGCAGCTGCGCCTCGACTTCCGCCGGATCGTCGTGCGGCAGGATGCGGCAGTTGATGGTGGCGCGCGCGGCCTGCGGCAAGGCGTTGGCCGCATGACCGCCGTTCACCTCGGTGGCCACGCAGGTGGTGCGCATGGTGGCGTTGTACAACGGCGATGCCGACAGGCGCTGCACAGCCTCTAGCGAGGGGTTGCCGCCCGCGACGGCCTTCATGTCGTCGGCCTGCTGGCCTTGGGCAAAGCCAGCACTGCGCGCAAAATAGGTCTTGGTCACGTCCGAGAGCTTGACCGGGAAATGGTAGTTGCCCAGCGCGGTCAGCGAGGCGCTCAAGGCATACACGGGGTTGGTGGCGGTGGGTACCGAGCTGTGCCCGCCCTTGTCGGTGGATTCAAGCTGGTAGGTGGCGTACATCTTTTCGGCCACCTGGATGCGGTTGAGCACCGGCTTGCCGTTTTCCAACTGGCCTCCAGCGCCTTCGTTGATACCGTATTCGGCATCGATCAATGGGCGTTGGTTGTTGACGAGCCAGAACGCGCCGTTGCTGGGCACATCGCCCTGTTCTTCATCGGCAGTCAGGGTCAGCACGATGTCGCGGCTCGGGGTAAAGCCTTCGCGCTTGAGCTGGCCCAGGATCGAGACGAAGGCGGCAGCCATGGCCTTGTCGTCGGAGGAGCCACGCGCGGTGAAGTAGCCATCGTCCTCCTTGAGCTTGAATGGGTCGCTCTTCCAGTCTTCGCGCTTGGCCTCCACCACATCGATGTGCGCCATCAGGAGGAGCGGCTTGCCCTGGCCGCTGCCCTTGTATTTGACGACCAGATTGCCCTTCTTGGGGAAGGGCTCGAAGATCTGCATGTCCGCTGCGGCAATGCCGTCTTCCGCCAGGCGCTTTTGCATGGCCTGCGCCGCTTCGGTGTTGTTGCCCACCGAGTTGGTGGTGTTGATCTCGACCAGCTCCTTGTAGATGGTGTAGAAGCGCTTTTGCTCGGGCGTCTTGGCGCCGACCTGGGCCTGGGCGCCCGTGGCAAGCAAGGCGCAGGCAGCAACAGCGAGCGCGCGTTTGGAAAAGGCCATGTTTTTATCTCCTTGGTGTGGTTCTGGGTCATGGGGCGCCGTCAATTTGCATACCGAAGCGGCAAATCGACGGCTCCTCCACTGCATTCTGCGGACAGCAGCCGCCATTGCGTAGCGCAGCCCGTCACCTATTTGACTGGCACCCTGCCTGCCACGGCGCTCTTGCACAGGCAATGCGCTACGCTGTGCGGCATTGAATAAACCTGGAGATTGGCATGGCTTCGCAAGCAACAACACCAACGGTCGGCCTGATCGGCGTGGGCCTGATGGGCCACGGCATTGCCCGCAATGTGGCGGCCAAAGGCTTTCCGCTGGTGGTGCTGGAGCACCCCGGCAACCAGCCGTTGACCGAACTGTTGCAGTTGGGCGCTACCACCTGCCAGACGCCTGCAGAATTGGCGGGCCAGTGCGATGTGATCATTCTGTGCGTGACCGGATCGCCGCAGGTGGAAGCCGTGCTCACCGGAGACAATGGCGTGCTGTCGGCCATCCGGCCCGGCACGGTGGTGGTGGATTGCTCCACCGCCGTTCCTGCATCCACAGTGCGCATGGCGCAGGCCGTGCATGCTGCTGGCGGCCAGTTCATCGACGCGCCGATGACCAAGACCTCCAAGGCCGCGCATGACGGCACCCTGAACCTGCTGGTCGGCGGCGATGCGGCCGTGCTGGCCAAGGTGCAGCCGGTGCTGGCGAGCTTCACCGAAAAGGTCACCCACGTGGGCAACCTGGGCGACGGCCACCGCATGAAGCTGCTGCATAACTTTGTCTCGGTCGGCCAGATGACCTTGCTGGCAGAGGCCACCGCCTGTGCGCGCAAGGAAGGCATGGACATGCAGGCCTTCTGCGATGTGCTGGCAGGCGGCGGCGGCGCGGGTGTAGCGCTCGAGCGCCTCAAGTCCTTCATCCTCGCAGACGACCCCTCGGGCATTGCCTTCTCCATCTCCAACGCCGCCAAGGACCTGAGCTACTACGCCACGATGGCACACGACGCCCGGGCCGCCAGCAAGGTGGCCGACGCCGCTTCGGCCACCCTCAACGGCCAGGTGGAAGCCCAGCATGGCGACGCCATGCTGCCCGAGCTGATCGGCTTTCTGGCCCGGCAATGATAATGATGGATTAACGAAAAACTGGCCGCCAGCGCAGGCTACAAGCGCGCAGTAACTCCTGTTTGCATAGCAAAACGCCCACCATTTGGATGGTGGGCGTTTTTATTGAAGCCGGGCATGGGCCCGGCGGTGCAGCTTACTCGCCGAAGGAGCCATTGCCCTGGGGCAGCTTGCCAGCGATCAAGGCCTGGTGGGCCTGGGCCTGCACTTCGGCGCGGCTCAGGGCCGAGGTCTGGCGCTCACCGCTGTAGGTATTGATGCGGTCGCCCACCAGAGGCATGGAGCCGTCGCGCTGCGCGGCAACCAGTTCGGCCTGCACCTGGGCACGGCTGAGCGTGCTGGCCACGGCTTTGGGTGCAATGGCTTGGTCGCCTTCAAATGGGTTGGCCTGTGCCACACCAGCGCCCATTACCAGGGCAGCAGCCATTGCGGCCATCGAAAAGTTACGTGCGTTCTTCATCTTGATTCCTTTGAGAGGTTCCGGCGGGCCCCTGCGGCAGGCCGGTTCGCTCAACGGGGCGGTGACATCACCGTGTATGTTTCTCGTTGATCGATGTATTCAGTGTATGCACGAGACCATTTTCGATAAATATGCCAAATCAGAATTTATTGTTCCATTTTTCATTCCAATAATGCGCGTGCTGCCTACGCACTGACACAGGCCATGGCAAAACTACCTCCCGCCTTGGACGTTTGCATAAAAAAGCCGCTGGCGCCCATTTCGCAAGCACTAGCTGCTCTTCTTTTGATAGTGGAAAAGCTATTCAGCGCGTGGCTCACGCCCCATCAGCGCCTGCACCACATCGCGCACCGGCATGCTGCCGTCCAGCAACGCCACGGTGGTTTCGGTGATGGGCATTTCCACGCCCAGCTTCTGCGCGCGCTGCAGCACGGTGCGCGCGCTGTACACGCCTTCGGCCACATGGCCGAGCGACTGCACTGCATCGTGCAGGCTTTTGCCCTGTGCGAGCAGCAAGCCAATCTTGCGGTTGCGCGACAGATCACCTGTCGCCGTCAGCACCAGATCGCCCAGGCCCGACAGGCCCATGAAGGTGTCTTGTTGTGCGCCCAGAGCCACGCCCAGGCGGGTCATTTCAGCCAGGCCGCGCGTCACCAGCGCCGCGCGCGCATTGAGGCCCAGGTTCAGCCCGTCGCACAGGCCGGTGGCAATGGCCAGCACGTTCTTCACGGCACCGCCCACTTCCACACCTGTGATGTCGTCATTGGCGTAGACCCGCAGGTTGTTGCCATGAAAGGCCGCCACCAGGGCATCGCGCACATCCGCATGCCTGCTGGCAGCCACCAGGGCGGTTGGCTGATGGCGCGCCACCTCCTGCGCAAAACTGGGGCCGCTCAATACGCCGGCGTGCAGCTGCGCCGCCACCTGGGCGCAGACCTCGTTGCCCAGCAGACCGTGGCTGCCTGCAGGCGCGCCCTCCGGCACGGCTTCAAAGCCCTTGCTGAGCCATGCCACCGGCACCTGGCGGCCCTGCAGACTGTCGTGCAGCATGGCGAGGCCACTTCGCAACGCGGCCATGGGGGTTCCCAGCACGATCAGATCGGCGCCAGCCACCAGCGGCTGCACATCGCCGCTGGCTACCTGCAGCCCTGCCGGAAAAGGGATGCCGGGCAGATAGCGGGTATTCTCTCCGGCCGCCTGCATCTGGGCAGCCTGCGCAGCATCGCGTGCCCACAGGTGCACCGTGTGGCGAGCGGCCGCATTCATGGCCAGGGCCGTACCCCAGGCGCCAGCGCCGATAACTAGAATTTTCATAGCGAACTACTGATACCGATCAAGGGTGATTCACAATTTTTACCACAAGCGGATACGGCAAAGGCCTTGCACCCGGGGGTGGCAAGGCCTTTCTATGGCGCAGGCTGCTGTGCAGACCTGGTCCGTCGGGGTCAATTACTGAACGGTTGCGTCGCCAGCGCCAGCGGCCTGGGCCTGCTGCTGCTCGTACATGGCCTGGAAGTTGATTTCTGCCAGGTGCACGGGCGGGAAGCCAGCGCGGGTCACGATGTCTGCCACATTGCCACGCAGGTAGGGGTAGACGATCTGTGGGCAGGCCACGCCGATCACGGCGCCCATCTGCTCTTCGGGGATGCCACGGATTTCAAAGATACCGGCTTGCTTGGCTTCCACCAGGAACACGGTCTTGTCTTCGATCTTGGTCTGCACGGTGGCGGTCACGGCCACTTCGAAAATGCCTTCGGCCACAGGAGTGGCTTCCACGCCCAGCTGGATGTCCACGCTTGGCTGGGTTTGTTCCAGCAGGATGCCTGGAGAATTGGGTTGCTCCAGCGATGCGTCCTTCAGGTACACGCGTTGAATCTGGAACACTGGATTTTCTTGATCCGCCATGGTGGTCTGTCTTTCGCTTGAAAAAGTGAATCGGGTGAACGTGCAATGCTGTACGAGCACCGCACGGTGTGCGCCCCTCTCGCATGCAGCCTGCCATTATGCAATGGCTGGCTGCCGTGAGAAAAATGCCCAGGCTTGTGTTTCCGGGCGGTTGAAGGTAGGCCCGCTCAGGCGCCCAGCAACGGCATCAGCCCGCCACGCTGGTCCAGCGCGATCAGGTCGTCGCATCCGCCCACATGGGTATCGCCAATGAAGATCTGCGGCACCGTGCGGCGGCCCGTGGCCTGCATCATCACCTCGCGCTGCGCGGGATCGGTGTCGATGCGAATTTCTTCAATGTTCTCCACCCCCTTGGACTTGAGCACCTGCTTGGCACGAATGCAATAGGGGCAGACGGCGGTGGTATACATCTTGACGGCTTGCATGGGAAGGTCCTTGCGCTTGGCGCGCCGCAGCAGATGCGGCACGCAGATAAAAACAAAGGTGCTGGGCCAGGCCGGCCAGCACCCTCAATACGTGGCAGATGGGGTCTGCAGCCCGAAAAACAAGCCCGAAACCGCAGAGAAGATCCCTGGCCTTCCCCGGACTGTGCCCGGGTCTCAGGCCTTTTCCACGGGCAGGTCCGCAGCGCGCCAGGCCTTCATGCCTCCGGCCAGGGCCTGCACGTTGGTGTAACCCAACTTGGTTGCAGCGGCCACGGCACCTTGGGCACGTTTGCCCTGTGCGCACACCAGGATCAATGGCAGTGCCTTGTTCTTGACGGTGGTGGGCAGGCGCTCATCCAGTTGCGCAAACGGGATGTTCTTGGAGCCGGTCACATGGCCGGCCGCGTACTCGTCCGGCTCGGAGACATCCACCACCACGGCTTTTTCACGGTTGATCAGTTGCACTGCATTGCTGGGCGCCAGCGTTCCGCCGCCCACGCTTTTCATGGCAGGCATCGCCAGCAAGGCCCCCGAACCCAGCGCCAGCACGATCAGATACCAGTTGTCGAGAATAAAGTTCACACCAAACCCTTGTCTTCTTGAATTGAGAACAGCCGACCATTTTAAAAGCGCTGCCATGCCAGTGGGAGGCAATAGCCTTTTGTCCGGCGTGCCGCACTGGCAGACTGCGCACTGCGGGCATTCGCTTGCGCCCTACAATCGGCCCCAATGTTTGTGCGCCCCGCTTGCTGCCTGTGCCGATAAGACAATCAAAAGCATAGCAGCTGGTTCTTTCATGGCGGTCGCAACCCTAGTTTTTATCATTGCATGAGGACACCATGTACAAGCTCGTACTGATCCGCCACGGCGAATCGACCTGGAACCTGGAAAACCGCTTTACCGGCTGGACCGATGTGGACCTGACCGACACCGGCGTTGCCCAGGCCAAGCAAGCTGGCCAGCTGCTGAAGGCCGACGGCTATGACTTCGACGTCTGCTACACCAGCGTGCTCAAGCGCGCCATCCGCACCCTGTGGCACACCCTGGACGAAATGGACCGCACCTGGCTGCCCGTGCAGAAATGCTGGCAGCTCAACGAGCGCCACTATGGCGCCCTGCAAGGCCTGAACAAGGCCGAAACCGCCAAGAAGTTTGGCGACGAGCAGGTACTGGTCTGGCGCCGCAGTTACGACACACCGCCACCCGCACTGGAATCCGGTGACCCGCGCAGCGAAAAGAGCGACCGCCGCTATGCCGGCGCCGAAAGCCATGTGCCGCTGACCGAATGCCTCAAGGACACGGTCGAGCGCGTGGTGCCGTTCTGGAACGAGACCATTGCTCCCACCATCAAGAGCGGCCAGCGGGTGGTGATCGCTGCGCACGGCAACTCGATCCGTGCGCTGATCAAGTACCTCGATGGCGTCTCCGACAACGACATCGTGGGCCTGAACATTCCCAATGGCATTCCCCTGGTGTATGAGCTGGACGAGAAGCTCCAACCCATCCGCCACTATTACCTGGGCGATGCCGAAGCCGCTGCCAAGGCCGCTGCTGCCGTGGCATCGCAGGGCAAGGCATAAACAGCGCCCGCGCCACGGCCCGCGACATTCGCTCTTTCCCCATCTGCAGGCTGTCTTCTTTCAGGAAGACAGCCTTTTTCATTTTTGATAGCATATGGCATCCGTCCTGTAATGGATAGACCCATATTTCACTGAATTCCTGCCGCAAGCCGATCAGGTCGCCGCGTGTCATGTGGAAAGTAAAGACTTGTCACACCACTGCGAAAGCCCGCAGGGCTAAGCCCCGCCTAAGCGCTTCGGTGTATATTGGCGCGCTATAGAAAGTTTTGAGCATATGGGCCAAAAATTGAAGATTGCCGGCTGGGTTTCACTGGGCGTGGTCGCCGGCGCGCTCACAACCGTCTCGTTGCAGACCGTGGCGCGGGGGGTGATGTCTCCGATGCCTCTGGAGGAAATCCAGCAGCTGTCTGCCGTGTTTGGCCTCATCAAGACCGATTACGTCGAGCCGGCGGATGACAAGAAGCTGATCACCGATGCCATCTCCGGCATGGTCTCGGGCCTCGATCCGCATTCCCAGTACTTCGACAAGAAGTCCTTCAAGGAATTCCAGGAAGGCACGAGCGGCAAATTCGTCGGTGTGGGCATCGAGATCACCCAGGAAGACGGGTTGATCCGCATTGTCTCGCCGATCGAAGGCTCGCCTGCCGACAAGGCCGGCATCAAGACCAACGACCTGATCACCAAGATTGACGACACCGCCGTCAAGGGCCTGTCTTTGAATGAAGCCGTCAAGAAAATGCGCGGCGAACCAAACACCAAGGTGACCTTGACCATCCTGCGCAAGGATGAGAGCCGCAGCTTCCCCGTCACCATCACCCGGGCCGAAATCAAGACCCAGTCCGTGAAGGCCAAGATGGTCGAGCCCGGTTATGGCTGGGTGCGCGTGTCACAGTTCCAGGAACGCACAGTGGACGACTTCGTGCGCAAGGTGGACGAGTTGTTCAAGCAGGACCCGAACATGAAGGGTCTGGTTCTGGATCTGCGCAACGACCCTGGCGGCCTGCTCGATGCAGCAGTGGCCATCTCGGCAGCCTTCCTGCCGCCCGATGTCACGGTGGTCTCGACCAACGGCCAACTGGCCGAAAGCAAGGCCACCTTCCGCGCGTCGCCCGAGTTCTATGCCCGCCGTGGCAGTGATCCGATCAAGTCGCTGCCTCCCGCCATCAAGAAGATTCCGCTGGTGGTGCTGGTCAACGAAGGCTCTGCCTCTGCGTCCGAGATCGTCTCCGGCGCGTTGCAGGACCACAAGCGTGCCGTCATCATGGGTGCGCAGACCTTTGGCAAGGGTTCGGTGCAGACCGTGCGTCCACTCGGCCCCGATACCGGCATCAAGCTGACCACGGCGCGCTACTACACGCCAAGCGGCAAGTCCATCCAGGCCAAGGGCATCGTGCCCGACATCATGGTGGACGAAACCGCGGAAGGCGACCTGTTTGCGGCACTGCGCACACGCGAAGCCGATCTGGACAAGCATCTGGCCAGCGGCCAGGGCCCCGAGACAAAGGACGCGGCCCGTGAAAAGGCGCGTGAGGAAGCCTTGAAGCGCCTGGACGAGGAAAACAAGAAGCCCGCATCCGAGCGTCGCCCACCGGAGTTTGGCTCAGACAAGGACTTCCAGCTGCAGCAGGCCCTGCACAAGCTGAAGGGCGAACCCGTGCAGGTGAGCAAGACCAAGACCGAGCGTCCCGAAGAAAAGAAGGACGGCGACAAGAGCGAATCGGACAAGCCCGACACCAAGAAGGAAGACGGCAAGCCCAAGGAGTAAATCCGGGGGAGCAAAACCTGAAAGCACATCGAGGCCGGAAGCAGATACCCTGCTCCGGCCTTTGTTTTTGCCGACAATAGCCACTTATGAACGACGACCAACTGCTGCGCTATTCCCGCCACATCATGCTGGACGACATCGGCATCGAAGGGCAGGAGAGATTTCTGGCTGCCCATGCCGTGATCGTGGGTGCGGGCGGTCTGGGCAGTCCCGCAGCGCTCTATCTGGCATCCGCCGGCGTGGGCACCATCACCCTGATCGATGACGACTGCGTGGACCTGACCAACCTGCAGCGCCAGATCGCCCACACCACCGCACGCATCGGCCAGTCCAAGGTCTCGTCATGCGCTACGGCCCTGGCGCAAATCAATCCTGGCATCACCGTGCATACGGTGGCCGAGCGCGTGGATGCGCACACGCTGGGACACCATATCCGCAACGCCACAGTCGTGCTGGACTGCACGGACAACTACCTTACGCGCCAGGCCATCAACCAGGCCTGCGTGGCGCATGGCAAGCCACTGGTCAGCGGCGCGGCCATCCGTTTTGACGGCCAGATCAGCGTATTTGACCGCCGCCATGCCCACGCGGCCTGCTATGCGTGCATCTTCTCGCCCGATGAACAGTTCGAGGAAATCAGCTGCTCCACCATGGGCGTGTTCTCGCCTCTGGTGGGCATCATCGGCACCATGCAGGCTGCCGAAGCGCTCAAGCTGATTGCAGGCATAGGCACCACACTCGATGGCCGGCTGATGATGCTGGACGCTCGGCACATGGAATGGAACACCATGCATGTCCGCGCCAACCCGCAATGCCCCGTATGCAAGGCACACCATACGGATGCAGGGTAGACACGCGCAAAGACCGCGCGGCAAGCTGCCAGACCGTGTCAAAGTCAACGCCAGACCCGGCTTTTGTCGAAGTTGTCCTACTTGAACCTGCCCTGCGCACCGATGGCATGTTCCGCTGGCCTTGGTATCATTGTTACAGCACGTCACAAACCTGTGTTCGAGAACAATGCCACGCCGATTGAGAACCTATTTAGTAGAAGACAACAAGACGATCCGCGAAAACCTGATCGCCACTCTGGAAGATCTGGCGGATGTGGAAACGGTAGGCCATGCCAGTACCGAGTCCGCTGCCGCATCCTGGCTGCAGGACAACACCGCCGACTGGGACCTGGCCATCGTCGACATCTTCCTGCAGGAAGGCAGTGGCCTGGGCGTGCTGGAAAAGCTGCGCAAGCGCGAGCCTGCAAAACACCTGGTGGTTCTGAGCAACTACGCGACACCCAATATGCGCGAGCGCTGCACGCAGTTGGGTGCCAATCGTGTGTTCGACAAATCACAGGACATCGATGCGCTGATCGATTACTGCATGGAGCGCTCGTCCAACATTCGCTGACAGCAGCCTGTCTTCATCAAAAAATGCGGCAATTGCCGCATTTTTTGATTCAAGACTTTCACGCTCAGTCGATCAGGCCATTCTTGAGCGCGTAATAGGTCAGGTCGCTGTTGGACGACAGACCCATCTTCTCCATCAGGCGGGTGCGATAGGTGCTCACCGTCTTGACACTCAGCGAGAGCTGATCGGCGATATTGCCTGCCGTCTCGCCCCGCGCCAATTTCAGGAACACCTGGAACTCGCGCTCCGACAACTGCTCATGCGGCGGCACATCGTCCTTGCGGTGCAGTTGCTGCGCCAGCAGATCCGCCACCGTCGGGGTCAGGTAGCGCTTGCCCAGAGAGATGGTGCGCAGAGCCTCGACGATCTCGGCGGGATCGCATTCCTTGTTCAGATAGCCGCTTGCGCCCTGCCGGATCAGATTGATCGCATAGTGCTCTTCCGGATAACCGCTCAGGATCAGGATACCCATGTCTGGCGCCTTGGCACGCAGCATGGCCAGGGCATCGATGCCGCTTTGCCCGGGCATCGACAGGTCCATGATCAGCACATCGATTTCTTCATTGCGGACCAGGTCAATGGCTTCACGGCCATTGGCCGCCTCACCCACCACACGCAGATCCACATGCTCAGCCAGAAACTGCTTCAGGCCTGAACGGACAATGGCGTGGTCGTCCACGATTCCAACTTTGATCATAAGCCTCCTTGTATTGCGCACGGCAACAGGTATTACGAATCGCTGCCATGCGTACACAGCAGAGCAATTGCTCTATTATGAATAGCATATACCCAAACTCGAAAGAAAAGGATGCTCATGCGTTGGTCGCACTTGCGCAAATGGGCCATCAGCCTGCCTGCTGCCTTTCTGGCCGCACTGGTTTTGATCGGCATTAACGAAGTCGGCTACTACCGCTCCAACGACTCGCTGCAGAACCTCAGCATCACCTTCCAGACCCGCACCACGCTGGACAAGCTGATGCAGCAGATGGCCGATGCCGAAACCAGCGTGCGCGGCTATCTGTTGACCGGCGAAGAACGCTACCTCGACACATACCAACAGGCGTCCACCAACGTGGACAACGCCGTCGACGAATTGCGCGCCATTTACAGCCTGTTTCCAGAAGACCTGCAGATATCGTCGCTGCTGGGCCGGGAAGTGGCCAAGCGCATCAACGAAATGGATCTGAGCGTGCAGTTGCGCAAGGGAGGCTTTGACAGTGCCTGGCGCCACCTCATCAACAGCCCCGATGGCAAGGCATCGATGGACAGGGTGCGCAGTCTGGGATCTGAACTGGTGACCCACAGCAATGAACGACGTGCGCACAATGAAGCAGAGATCGTCCGGTCTCTGGCGTTGTCGCGCATCGGCATTGCCGTGGTCAGTGTCATCGGCCTGATTGCGTTCTATCTGTATCTGCGCCAATCCAATCGCCTGACCGACCTGATGCTGCGCGAGCAGAAGCTGTTGCAGGACGAGCGCGACCAACTGGAAAAACAGGTACGCCAGCGCACTGCCTCGCTGACCGAACTGGCCACGCACCTGCAGCAGGTGCGCGAAGACGAACGCGCCCACCTGGCGCGCGAACTGCACGACGAACTCGGCGCCCTGCTCACCGCTGCAAAGCTTGATGTCGCGCGGCTCAAGTCCAAGGTCGACATGTCGATGCCGGATGTGCAGGAACGCATACAGCATCTGATCGAGACGCTCAACAGCGGCATCGCCCTCAAGCGCCGCATCATCGAAAACCTGCGCCCTTCCTCGCTCTCGAACCTGGGCCTGACCCCGTCCCTGGAGATCCTGGGCAAGGAATTCTCGGACAGCAGCAATATCGCCGTGGATCTGGATCTGGAGGCCGTCCATGTTCCGGAGGCCACGCAGCTGACCATCTACCGTCTCGTGCAGGAATCGCTCACCAATATCGGTAAATACGCCAAGGCGACGCAGGTGCAGGTCCATCTGCAGAACCACCCCTCCCACATTGCCATACAGGTGCAGGACAACGGCGTCGGTTTTGACCCCCTGTCCGTCAATCCGACATCGCACGGTCTGGCGGGCATGCGGCACCGGGTTGAAGCGCTGGGCGGCAGGCTCAACATTCGCTCGACCCCGCAGCGAGGGACCTTGGTGGAAGCCGTGCTGCCGCAGTCGGCCGGCCACCGTGAAAAAACCAGCCAGATCAGCGCGCCATAGGCTTTGATGCAAATGCCCCGCCTCTCCTTGCAAGGCCCGTTCCTGCTCGATTCCCAAGCCCGTGCATGGGCGGCGCATGCGGCTTGCTGGAAAAACTGCAAGATTCCTCCTACACCCTAACCCCGCCCTGACCGGCACGGGCCATCACGACACCTTTGCACAATCAATCCATCGCTCTTTTGTAGAAGTAGCGCAGAGAAAAAAGGAGAAGACAATGCTGCATTACGCTGTTGTATTTCTGGTGATCGCACTGATTGCCGCCGTGTTTGGCTTTGGTGGCATCGCCGCTGGGGCCGTGGGTATCGCGAAGATCCTGTTCTTTGTCTTCATCGTATTGGCGGTGATTTCGTTCCTGGCAGGCTTGTTAAAGAAGTAAGCAGCGGCAGCGCTTGAAGCCCGGCTCACCTCCGGATACATTTGAGTTGCTGCCGCAGGTCAACCTACACTGCACCATCACCATTGAATACAGAGAAAGGGGCTCACATGAGTACTGAGAAAATTGCACAGGAAGCCGTAGACAAAGCACACGACGTTGCCAATGACGTGTTGGACGGTGCAGAAAGCGCAGTGCATTCCACCCGCAAGGCGGTTCATTCGGCAGCGCACAAGGCAGAGCGCGCCATTGATGAGTTTGGCAATGAAAAGCGCCACTCGATCGACAACATTGCGTCCCGCGCCCAGCATTTCGCCGAACGTGGCATTCGCCATGCTGCCGACACCTCCCACCGTGCCCGCGAACAGTTCTACCGTGCGCAAGAGCGCGCCAATGAGTATGTCTCGGATCAGCCCGGCAAGTCGATGGCCATCGCCATGGCAGCAGGTGCCGCACTGGCAACCCTGGTCATCATGGCAACCCGCCGCCGCGACTGAGCCCTGCTTCAAGCTACCTAGTTACAGAGTTATCTATCGGCACTGAATTACAAAGGGTGCACATGCCGATTGATTGTCAAAGCACCTTATCTAACCGAGGAAATCGTATGAATCTGTCCCGTGCTATCGCTATCGCCGCTCTGGCTGGTGCAACCGTGGTCATGGCTACTGGCTGCTCCGTAGCCCGCAAGCAGGAAACCGTGGGTGAGTACATCGACGGATCGGCCGTAACCACCGCCGTGAAGGCCAAGCTGGCCAATGATGCAGGCACCTCGGCCTCCAGCATCAACGTCAAGACCATCGACGGCGGCATCGTGCAACTGTCCGGCTTTGCCAAGTCGCAAGCTGAAAAGGATCGCGCAGGCGAACTGGCCCGCTCCGTCAAGGGCGTGACCGAAGTGCGCAACAGCCTGATCGTCAAGCAATAAGCGATCTTCGCCTTCAAGAAACAGGCCTCCGGGCCTGTTTTTTTATGGCCGCCAGGGTGCAGCTCCGTGTCACGCAGCACTTCGCACTCCCTTGGTGTCATGGGCCATCTCGGTTAAGCTTGATCCATGCGCATGTTTCATTGCGACCAATGCGGTCACCTTGTTTTTTTTGAAAGCGAGCAATGCGTGCATTGCGGCGCAGTACTGGCCTATCTGCCCGACAGCAATACAGTCGCAGCCTTGCAGCTGGATTCAGCAGCAGATGCCACGACCGGCTCCTACCAGCGCTATCGCAACCTGGCCACCCCAGCCACGGCCCAGACTGGAGTGCCCGAGAAGACCCAGCACTACCGCATGTGCGCCAACCGTCTGCAGTACCAGGCCTGCAACTTCGCGATTCCGGCCGAAGATCCGCACGCCCTGTGCAGCGCCTGCCGGCAGACCCTGGTACTGCCCGATCTGTCAGTGGATGGCAATACCTTGCGCTGGCGCAAGCTGGAAGCCGCCAAGCGCCAGTTGTACTACACGCTGGCACGGCTGGGCCTGCATCCGCAGGAGCCTGGCTGGTCGCCGCATTACCAGTTTCTGGCCGATGTGCCTGGAGTGCCCGTCATCACCGGCCATGCCAGTGGCTTGATCACGATCAATATTGCTGAAGCGGACGATGACGAACGCGTGCGCCGCAGGGTGGCGTTGCACGAACCCTACCGCACCTTGCTCGGCCATCTGCGGCATGAGTCCGGGCACTTCTTCTGGGACAAGCTGGTGCGCGATGGCGGTGAGCTGGAGAGCTTTCGCCAGTTGTTTGGCGATGAACGGCAGGACTACCATCAGGCGTTGCAAGCCTATTACGCCAACCCGCCCAGCTATGCGCAGTGGAGCCCGCATTTCGTCAGCGCGTACGCCAGTGCCCACCCTTGGGAAGACTGGGCAGAGTCCTGGGCGCACTACCTGCATCTGGTTGATCTGCTGGAGACCGCAGCGAGCTACCACACCCGGCTGTGCGTGCCTGAAACCGCACGTGCTCCGGCGATTCAGGTAGAGGACCCTTTTTCGCAGCCTGCGCCTTCGTTTGAAACCATGGTTGCTCAGTGGGTGCCGGTAACCCTGCTGCTCAATAGCCTCAGCCGCAGCCTGGGCCAGGTCGATGCGTACCCCTTCGCACTCTCAGGCGGAGCGCTGCACAAGCTGCGCTATGTCCATGAATTGGTGCGCCGCCCGTACCCGCTCCACGCCCCTGGCGCAGGCGTGCTGTCACCCATCTCCCCTCCGCTGCAGGCGCCATGAACCAGCCCAGTCTCGTTCTGGTTCCGGGCCTGGGCTGCGATGAGCGGCTGTGGCTGCCGGTAGCGGCACATCTGCCGCGTGGCATGCAAGTCACCATCAGCCTGCCCCATATGGACCCGGCGGAGCGCAGCATCGAAGCCATGGCCACCCGCCTGCTGGCAGGCAACCCGGGGCATCTGGTGCTGTGTGGTGCGTCGATGGGCGGCATCATCGCCATGGAGGCATTGCGGCAGGCGCCAGACCGCATTGCAGGCCTGGTGCTGTGCGGCACCAATGCACGGCCCGAAAGCGCCGAGATGCGTGCGCTGCGCGAAAGCGCCATCGAGATGTTCGAGGCTGGAGATTTTGAAGACCTGATTCGCGCCAACGTGGCCATGGCATTCCATGCCGACGGCGCAGCCGATCCAGCCCTGGTGCGCACCTATCTGGACATGGTGCTTGGCGCTGGCGGCGCGCAGTTGGCCCGCCAGAACCGCGCCATCACCGAACGCCCCGATGCACGCCTGCATCTGCCCCAATGCACCTGCCCCGTGCTGGTGCTGTGCGGTGACAGCGACCAGTTGACGCCCCCCGAATGTGCACAGGAAATTGCCGATCTGGTGCCGCACGCCCAGCTGCAGTGGGTGGGCCGCTGCGGCCACATGCTGACCATGGAGCATCCGCAGGCCGTGGGCGCCAGCATCGCGCACTGGCTCACACGGCAGTACGGGGTGGGAGAAACTCAGTAAATATACTGGCGCCGCGTCGCTTCCAGAAAGCGCCAAGAACAATGGAATCACCCGCAAAAAAGGATCAGCGCGGCTCCTGCTCCTCTGCCTTGCGCTGCGCCACCTTGCGCAGCAGTTGCTCGGCCACATAGGGCGAGACGAATTTATCCACTTCACCACTGAGCATCGCAATCTCGCGCACAAAGGTGCTGCTGATGAACTGGTAGCGGGTGCTTGGCGTCAGAAACACCGCCTCCACATCGGGCATCAGCGAGCGGTTCATGCCCGCCAGCTGGAACTCGTAGTCGAAGTCCGTCACGGCGCGCAGGCCGCGCACGATGGCATTGCCGCCGTTGGCCACCACAAAATCGCGCAGCAGGCCCGAGTAGCTGGCCACCTGCACGCTGGGGTAGTGCTTGACCGCCTCGCGTGCCATCTCCAGCCGCTCCTTGAGGGAGAACATGGTCTTCTTGTGGTGACCTTCGGCCACCGCCACGATCACGTTGCCAAACAACTGGTAGGCGCGGCGCACCACATCTTCGTGGCCCAGGGTCATGGGGTCAAAAGTGCCGGGGTAGATGGCCAGGGTCATGCTTGTCTCCTGCTGTCACTGCAAAGCGGCACCGGGCCACCCGGTGCATTGCAGCGCAGCATAAACGATTTTGGCGTTCGCTCAAGGTCTGCGCGGCGAAGCTGTCACGCAGGCGAATGCTCATTACGCGGACTGCGGCATGCGCTTTCGCAGCAAGTGAGCGTGCACTGCACCCGCCTTCATACTGCGCTGCAGCATGAACCCCAGCGGTGCCAGGCGCTCGTCGCTCCAGGCTTCGGGGGCCTCCAGGTAGACAAAACCTTCCTCGGCCAGTGCCTGGTGCGCGGCTTTGAGCGCGGGCTCGAACAAGGCGCCGGAGAACGGCGGATCGAGAAAGATCACATCCCAGCGGCCGCTGCCCGATTGCAAAGCTGCCAGCGCATCTCCACGCGATACCTCAACGGTGGTAGCGCCCAGCTTCTGCACTAGTTGCTTGAGCTGTGCCGCCAGTTGCAGATCGGATTCGACCATGCGCACCTGTACCGCGCCGCGCGATGCGGCCTCCAGCCCCAGCGAGCCGGTACCGGCAAAGGCGTCCAGGCAGCGCCAGCCCGCCAGATCCTGCCCCAGCCAGTTGAAGAGCGTCTCGCGCACACGATCGGGCGTAGGCCGCAAATCGGGCTTGGTCAGCACGGCCAGCTTGGTGCGGCGCCACTGGCCACCGATGATGCGGATCTCGCCCGCCGCTGACGCGGCCACGCGCGCCGAGCGGCTTGCGCCCGAGGCTTTGCTGCCTGGTGCTGCAGCGGCGGGGGCAGGTTGGCTGGCCAACGCCTGCAGCGCACGCAGGCTGCGCTCGTCCTTGATGGTGCTGCGTCCCATTACTGCTTGGCTCCTGGCTGCACGCCTGCGGCAGCTGCTTCTGCCTTGGCTTCGGTCTTGGTACCGGCTTTGGCCCCGAGCACCACGGTCACTTCCTTGTCCGGTTGCACCATGCGTGCCATGGCCTTGCGCACATCATCCTTGCTCAGGGCTTCGACACGGTCGGTCCAGTGGTCCAGGTAATCGAGTGGCAGCCCGTTCCAGGCGATGTTGGTGACATTGCTCAGCAGCTTGGCATTGCTGTCCACGCGCAGCGCAAAGCCGCCGATGAGGTTGTCCTTGGCGTCGCGCAGTTCCTTGTCGGTAGGCCCCTCGGCAATGTAGGTGGCCAGCACCTCGCGCGTCACCTTCAGCGCCTCGGCGGCCTGGTCAGGCCGGGTTTGCAGGCCGATCTGGAAGGCGCCCGCATCCAGCCCGGGGTTGAAGGTGGAATACACACCGTAGACCAGGCCACGCTTTTCGCGCACCTCTTCCATCAGGCGCGATGCAAAACCGCCACCGCCCAGAATCTGGTTGCCCAGCATCACGGCCAGGAAATCGGGGTCCGCACGGCGGATGCCGGGCTGGCCGATCAGCACCTGCGCCTGGGCTGAATCGAACGCGATCTGGATTTCCTCCGCCTTGGCCAGGGGCTGCACAGCGGGAACCGCTGGCGGCGGCGTGCACTGCGCCCGGGGCGTTGCAGGCATCTTGGCCAGCAGGCGCTTGACGAGCGCATCGGCCTGCGCCTTGTCGAGCGCACCCACCATGGTCACCTTGGCGCGGCAGGCGTCCACCGAGCGGGCCAGGTACTGGCGCATGGCAGCGGGGTCGATCTGGGCCAGGGTTGCTTCCGTTGCGCGCTGGCCGTAAGGGTGCGAGCCAAACACGGCCTTGCCGAAGGCGCGTGCCGCCACCACAGGCGGGCGCGTGTTACCCTCCTTGATTGATGCGTTCCAGCGCTCGCGTTCGCGCTGCCAGACGCTGTCGTCATAGCTGGGCTGGGCCATCTGGCGTGCTGCCAGGTCGGCCGCCTTGCCCAGCAGGCTGGTATCGGTCAGCGAACGGAGCGAAAAGCTCAGCGCATCGTTGCTGGCCGCGGCTTCGAACGTGGCTCCCAGATCCGCCCAGGCTTCGCCGACGGCGTTTTCGTCCAGCGCAGGCTGGGCGCCATTCGCCTTCACGCCCTTGGCGGCCATCATCGCGGCCGCGCTGGCCAGACCTGCCTGGGCGGCTGGGTCGCGGCGGCTGCCGGCGTCAAAATTGATCTGCACATCCACCATGGGGATCGTGGGGCTGTTCACCAGCCAGACCTGGGCGCCACTGTCCTGCGTCCAGTGCTCGATGGGCAGCAGTGCCCAGGCGGAGTGCGAAGCCAGCAGCGCAACGGCGCCGCCGATCAGAGATTTGCAAAAAGCTTTGTGCATGGGTTTCTCACCTGCCAAGGCCGTGCTGCCAGGGCATGCACGGCAAAATATCATTGCTGTGAGCCTGAGGCGCGCAACTGGTGCGCGCCACACGCTATCAATTCAGTAGTCACTGCGCCAGCTGCGATCTGCAAGGCTTCACCTTTGGAGAAGCATGTTGTCTGATCGCTGCTTGCGCAAGCCATATTCCATCGTTCCTGGTCAGTGCACCGCACCATCCTTGCCCTGCCCGGCGCTGCGCTTCTGGGCAGCGCGGTCGGCATCGGTCAAGGGCTGGGGCAGCAAGGTGGCCACGGTCATCTGGTCGTCGCCAAAGTAGCGCGCCGCCACATCCTTGACCTGTGCGGGGGTCACCGTCTTGAGCAGGGCGAGCAGGCGATCATTGCTGTCGAGCGGCAGGCCCAGCACCCAATTCGAACCCAGGTCATTGGCCTGGCCGAACACCGAGTCGCGCTCATACACGGTCGATGCCTGCCACTGCGTGCGCACGCGCGCCAGTTCGGCCTCGCTCACGCCGTCCTTGGCCACGCGCGCCACTTCGGCGCGCAGCGCATCTTCCACCTCCTTGGCAGTCTTGCCCTGCGAAGGCACACCGCCCAGCATGAAGGTGGACGGCCCGCGCGCCACCACGCTCGCGCCGCTGAAGGCCGCATCGGCCACACGCGCCGGGCCTTGCGTCAGGCGGCGGTCGAGGCGCGCGCCGTCGTAGCCGCTCAGCACCGACGACAGCATCAGCAGTGCCATCGCATCCTTGTCGCCCGCCTGGGGCGCCACGATGTTGCGCAGATCAGGCACCTTGAAGCTCATCAGCACATAGGCCTGCTCGGCCGGCGCCTTGAAATCGACCCGGCGCATGCCTTTTTGCAGCGGCTCGGGGCGGGGCTTGCGCTCTGGCAGCGCCTGCTTGGGGATGCTGCCATAGTATTTTTCGGCCAGCTGGCGCACTTTTTCGACATCCACATCGCCTGCGATCACGACGGCGGCGTTCTCCGGCACATACCAGGCCTTGTGGAAATCACGGGCATCATCAGGTTGCATCGAATCGAGGTCGCCCATCCAACCCACCACGGGGCGGTGGTAAGGCGATGCCTGCCAGGTGGCGGCGTTGAGCTGCTCCATCAGGCTGGAGCGCGGGTTGTCATCGGTGCGCATGCGGCGCTCTTCCTTGATGACTTCGATCTCTTTTTTGAATTCGCTGTCGGGCCACTGGTTGTTGGCAAACCGATCGGATTCGAGGCGCATCACATCTTCGAGCTTGCCAGCCGGAATCTGCTGGTAGTAACCGGTGTAGTCGCGGTTGGTGAAGGCATTTTCCTGCCCGCCCAGCGCCGCCACCTTGCGCGAGAAATCTCCCGGTGGCACCGTGGGCGTGCCCTTGAACATCATGTGCTCCAGCACGTGGGCGAGACCCGAGCGGCCGTCGACCTCGTCCATGCTGCCCACGCGCACCCAGACCATGTGCACGGCCGTTGGCGCACGCTTGTCCGGCTGCACGATCAGCGTCATGCCGTTGGAGAGGGTGAACTGCTGCGCACCGGCGGCGTTCTGGGTGATCACGGGCACCGGAGGCGGCGACGTGGCCAGCGCTAGCGATGCCCCGCTGCCCAAGGAGGCCATCACGGCCAGCAAAGTGAAGAAACGTTTCATAGAATAGGCTGATTCTACGTAGCCAACAATGTTCAGTTTTTTCAAGAAAAAATCTCCTGCTGCCGACGCAGCACCTGCCACAGCTGATGCAGCGCCCGTTGCCGAGCCCATCCCGGCACCCACGCCCGCACCTGCGCCCCAGCCAGTATCCCCCCCTGCGGCCGAACCGGCCAAGCCCGGCTGGCTGCGCAGTGCTCTGGGCATGGGCGGCAAGGCTGAGGCGCCCGCTTCCTTAGAACAAAATACGCCATCAGCGCCCGCCCAGCAAGCGCCAACAGCTCCTATCACTATAGCACCCGAACCTGCGAGCGACCGTGGCAGCTGGATGAACCGGCTCAAAAGCGGCCTGCGCAAGACGGGCTCGAGCATTGCCACCGTCTTTACCGGCACCAAGATAGACGATCAACTGTACGAGGAGCTGGAGGAGGCCCTACTGATGGCCGATACCGGCGTCAAGGCTACCCAGCACCTGCTGGACGATCTGAAACAGCGCGTCAAGGACAGCAAGACCACCGACCCTGCAGCCGTCAAGGGCCTGCTGGCCGACGCGCTGGCCGACCTGCTGGCGCCGCTGGAAAAGCCACTGGTCATTGGCGAGCACAGCCCCACCGTCATCATGGTCGCAGGCGTCAATGGCGCGGGCAAGACCACGTCCATCGGCAAGCTGACCAAGCACCTGGCCGATGCGGGCCAGAGCGTGCTGCTGGCTGCAGCTGACACCTTCCGCGCTGCCGCGCGCGAGCAACTGGGCGTCTGGGCCACGCGCAACACGGTCGAGATCATCAGCCAGGAAGGCGGCGACCCGGCAGCCGTCAGCTTTGACGCGGTGACCGCCGGCAAGGCCCGCAGCAAGGATGTGGTGCTGGTCGACACCGCAGGCCGCCTGCCCACGCAACTGCACCTGATGGAAGAGCTCAAGAAGATCAAGCGCGTGGTGACCAAGGCCGATGGCACGGCGCCGCACGAGGTGCTGCTGGTGATCGACGGCAATACCGGCCAGAACGCGCTCAACCAGGTGCGGGCGTTTGACGATGCCCTGCAACTGACGGGCCTGATCGTGACCAAGCTCGACGGTACCGCCAAGGGCGGCGTGCTGGCCGCCATTGCGCAGGAACGCCCCATTCCCGTGTACTTCATCGGCGTGGGCGAAAAGGTCGAAGACCTGGAGACCTTCAGCGCCAAGGAATTTGCGCAGGCCCTGCTGACCTGAATACACGGCAGACACCGCACATCCAAGCCCCGCACTGCGGGGCTTTTTCTTTGCCGCATGCAAGGCCGCGTCGGCACGCAAGCCCAAGCGCAACCACTCCAATGCACGAAAGGCACCGAAAGCAGGCGCTCACCATTACTTCACCCAAGCGCATTTCCGTGGCGTCCTGTCATTGTAATTTCATGCAAATTTGCTATTTTTTGCACTTTATTGGTATGAGCCAATCGGTTCCCAAAACAATGCCTGCGGGCAGGAGGATGCATGAAATCAAGATGGCAATTACTGTGTACCAGCGGGCTCTGGGCCATAGCCAGCCTGGGCAGCGCACAGGCGGCACCCACGCTGTCCCAGAACTTCGACGCTGTGGCGGTCGACAACACGGTCGGCGCCACCCCGCCTGTCGGCTGGACGGTGCGCACCTATTACAGCGATGGATCGGAAGGCCCGGTGGCGGTGACGGAAGGCTCTGCCACCTGGCTGGGCTGGAAATTTCTGAACAAGAGCACCTGGACTGCCCAGAAAACCACCAACGCCTCCACCAAACGCGGTGACTTTTCCCTGGGATCGAATGGCATTGCACTGATCGAGTCGGACGGCTCGCGGGCTGCCAAGGTCTACAGCGCAACGCTGGAGAGCCCTGCCGTCAATGTGGCCGCTGGCAAGAAGTACCAGTTGAGCTTCAACACCCACTACCGCCAGGGCCAGGCGCCGCAGACCGCCGACGTGATCGTCAGCTTCGACAAGGGCAGCGCCCAGACTTTTGCCCTGACTGCCGATACACTGAATCAGGCCTTTCAAAAAACACTGACCGTGCCTGCCGATGCGACCACCGCAAAGATCAGCTGGAACTACCGCAGCACCGCCAACAACTGGTACTGGGGTGTGGACGATGTGCTGCTGGACGTAGACATCAGCGCGCCTCCCGCGCCTTTCGACCCCGCCAAGCTGCCCGATACCACCACCAAGCCCACGCTGAGCGTCGGCCCCACCCTGCAGAACCCCGGCCCAGACCACATGGCGGTGATGCTGGAAACCACTGAACCCGCCCCCACCGTCTGGCTGCGCAAGGCCGGCAGCACGGGCCCGTACACACTGGTGCCAGCCATCAATCCAGTGGGCGATTTTGCCGACAACAGCATTTTTTTTGCCGACCTGAAGGGTCTGCAGTCGAACACGCTGTATGAATATGCCGTGGTGACCGGTACCAGCGCGGCGCCCAAATTGGCCGGGCCTTTCCAGTTCAAGACCTGGCCCAAGGAGGGCGATGGCGTCACCAGTGCCAAGTTTGCCGTCGTCTCCGACACCCAGGACGGCCTGGCCAACCGCTTCAAGAACATCACCCAGAGCGTGATCAACAACGACTGCGCAGGCGTTTCCGCACAATGTGCGCAGACCGTGGCAGGCTTCATGGTGCCGGGCGACCTGGTCAACTCGGGCGGAACCCGCAGCCACTGGGCCAGCCAGTTCTTCGGTCCGCTCAGCGCCATCTCCGCCTATGTACCGCTGATTCCCGCTCCGGGCAACCACGAGTATTTTGCCAACGAGCAGGCCAGCGAAGGGGCAGAGAAGAACTGGGCCAAGACCTACCGCAAGTACTTCAACCGCATGCCAGCCAACGGATCGACCAGGCACCCGCTGCACTGGTACTCGCTCGACTACCTGGACATGCGCATCGTGGGCAGCGACTTCAACCCGGCATCGGCCATGCACAACACCGGCGGCTGGAACAGCTACGACAACGGCCGCGGCCTGTTCCGCGCCGACTACATGCGCGAGCACCTGGATTGGTTCACCGGCCTGATGCAGCAGACCCGCCAGGACAGGAAGCCCTACATGGTGCTGCTCAACCACCACCCTTGCCTGAGCGAGAAATGGCGCCAGGGCGAGGTCATGGCGGCCTGCGATTTCATCTCGCAGATGGAAGACTATGGCCGCAGCACCGGCGCCATCACCGTCAACCTCAACGGCCATGTGCACTTCTATGAACGTGGCAACTCGATGGACAGCCGCCACCTGTGGCTCAACGTCGCGTCGGGCAGCGGCAACCTGGAAAGCGCCAAGCAGGAAGACGACAGCGACCTCGATGTCATCGCCAACACCAAGCTCACCTTCGGCTACGGCACGCTTGAAGCGCGCTTTGGCGGTGCGGCCCCCGCATTGGCGTGGAAGCGCTATGACCTGGGTGCATCCGCCACCAGCACCACCCCCGACGACGCCATCTCCATCACCAGCGAAAAGTGGGCCGTGGCACCGCAACTGGCGCAGGCCAAGCTGGGCAAGGTCGATCCGGCATCGGTCCAGCTGTCCTACAACGCCGCAGGCATCCCCGGTGTGTACGAAGCCCAATGGCAGCTGTCCAAGGACGCGCAGTTTGGCAAGGCGCAGCCGGTGTACGACGTGTGGGGCAACGACACGCGCCGCGAAAACTGGAGTTATATCAACGGTGTGCGCACCAACACCCAGAACGGCGTGGACATCTCGACCCTGGCCCTGGGCCAATTGCTGGCCAACCCCAAGCGCGTGTACCCGAACGTGGGCGCTGCCACCCCGCGGGCCAAGGTCATGACCGCCGTGGTGGCCGGCGGCAACAGCCTGCTTGACCGCTGGAGCTGTGCCTACAAATGGGACGACAACGGCGATACCGGGCCCGATCGCCAGGGCGGCCGCCAGTGCTTTGCCCGCCTGTTGCAAGGCGATGGCAGCAAGGGTTCGGCCTTCGACCCCTTTGGGGGCAAAACCCCTGAGGTGCTGAAGCTGGGCACCGACGAGCGCTGGTACTGGCGTGTGCGCGTGCGCGACGAGCACCTGAACTGGTCGGACTGGAGCGCTGCCGGATCCTTCGAGCTTGGCAACCCGGCACCGGAGCCAGAGCCACCGGTCAAGGATCTGATCAACGTTCAGCTCCCCGGCTCCGCAGGCGGCCAGCCCGCCGTTGGTCTGCAGGTACAGGCTTCCGCCACTTGCCAGAGCACCCAGTCCAGCGCCGCCGCCGTGCCTGCAGGCCTGCTGCCGCGCAACCTGCAGGCGGCCACCGGCCTGGTGTCCTTTGCCATTGCCGACTGCAACCAGCAGGGCTTCAGTGCCCAGGTCAAGCTCACCCTGCCCAAGGACCTGCCTGCCAACAGCCGCGTGATGAAGGTCAGCACCGGCGCAGACGGCAAGCCCGTGGCCACCGATATCACGGGCCAGGCGAGCATCTCCGGCAATGCCGTGAGCTACACCATCACCGACGGCGGCGCGCTGGATGAGGATGGCAAGACCAACGGCGCGATCCTCGATCCGGTGCTGGTAGCCACCCCTGCAGCCGTCGACCCAGATCCGAACCCCGGAACAGGCCAGCCCACCCCTGTGCCGGTGGGCCACCCTGTGGCCCTGCTGCTGGCTTCTGCCCTGCTGGCAGGTGCCGCAGGCTGGCGCCAGCGCCGCAAGCGCTGACCGGCATGCACTGCCAGCGCAATGCGCTGGCTGCCTCCGCCTTTCTATCCGTGTTACCGTGGCCCTGATGGGCCACTTTTTTTACAATCACCCGGGCGCAGAATCGGCGCCATTTGCCATCCCCAAGGATCTTCTCCCATGCTGCAAGAAGACAGATTTACCAGGATCCAATCGCTGCTGAGCGCTGCAGGTCGGCTGAGTACCGAACACTTGATTCAGGACATGCAGGTATCGCGTGAAACCGTTCGGCAGGATCTGCTGGCCCTCGAATCCATGGGGCTGGTGCGGCGCGTGCATGGTGGCGTGGCCGGGGTCACCCAGCAGGAGCCGCCCTTCGTGCAGCGCCAGGCGATGCGCGTGGCCGAGAAGCGCGCCATTGCCAAGGCAGCCGTCAAGCGCCTGCAGCCGGGGCAGATGGTGTTCATCGATGCCGGCACCACCACGGCCATCCTGGCCGAGGAGCTGAGCCTGCTCTCCCACCTCGTGGTAGTCACCAATTCGATCACCGTGGCGCTCAAGCTGGCCCCTTCGCAGCCCAATGGCGGGCACGGCAAGGGCAGACGGGTGATTCTGCTGGGCGGCGACACCAACCCTGAAATCCCCAGCACCTATGGCGAAGTCACCCTCAACGAAATACGCCGCTACCGTGCGGATTTGGCCATGGTCTCCCCCGTCGGCATCAGTGCGCAGGACGGCGTGACCTTTGCCAACGAACACGAAGCCAGCCTTGCCACCGCCATGGTGGCCCAATCTACCGCCTTCTGCGTGTTGGCCGACGACAGCAAGATCGGCGTGCGTGGGCGCTATGCCGTGGCCGCCACGCCCGAAAACCAAACCCTGGTGACCAATGCATCGGCACCCAATGCGGCGGCCTTGGCTGCCCTGCGGGCGCAGGGCGTGCAGGTGGTGGAGGTATGAGCCTTCACACCTGCAGCGGCGCGGTTACCCCTGCGGCGACCCAGGCTGCATAGGCGGGACTTGCCTGGCTGTCGCCCCACAGCCACTGGGGCAACTGGTAAGGATGCAGAGGCTTGAGCAATTTTTGCAGCGAAGGCTGCTGCGCCAGCGTGGTTTTCCAGGTGATGCGCCATTCGGCACTGTTGTGCAACTCACCGTTCCACCAGTAATACGACTGGATCGCCTCCACCTGGGCGCAAGCCGCCAACCGGGCATGCACGCCTGCGGCGGCCAGTCGCTGGGCGGCGGCCTCGCTGTCCACGGTCGTACACAGCCAGGCAATGGTGGTGGGGTGGGGGGTGGGAATCTGCATGGCAGCAATGGTACAGGAAGCCGTCAGCCCTCGATTGCTATCAATAAAAGAGCTTATTGCACATACTCCATAGGCACCAGCAAGGCTTTCATCAGTGTCCGCACTATATGGGGGTCACTGTAAGAATTTCCAGTTATTTTGCAGGCAAAGCCGGAACTTTTGGGCCCTGCCTGCACTCCAATCTCCCATGCAAATATATCGCTTACTCCCTATCGGTCAGGCAACACGCTGCCTGTGTAAGCCATAACCGACAGGCCAGGCCAGCCACAGGGCAACACATGGCAACGGCGCCTGGTAAAGAACTATAAAGCACTCCCAAAAACATAGCTTTCTGCGCTTGATGGGCAAGCGTAAAGCTGATTTTTCATCCATATCAAAGGATGGCGAAATCCATCCTTGCGGCGGGAACTCCCACCAAATTCAGGGAATCTCACCGGTGTTACTATGCATCGCATAGACGAAAGGACTTCTAGCGTGACAACTCATACTGGAGCCGCCATCACCTCTACCGCATTGGCTCCTGCAAACCCATGGTCGTTGGTACCACCCCTGGGTAATCTGGACGCATACATCTCCGCAGCCAACCGCATTCCCATGCTGACTGCAGAGGAAGAACTCAATTACGCCAAAAAGCTCAAGGCCACTGGCGATGTGGATGCCGCTGGCCGCCTGGTGCTCTCGCACCTGCGCCTCGTCGTATCCATTGCCCGCCAATACATGGGTTACGGCCTGCCACATGGCGACCTGATCCAGGAAGGCAACGTGGGCCTCATGAAAGCCGTCAAGCGCTTCGACCCCGATCAGGGCGTGCGCCTGGTGAGCTACGCCATGCACTGGATCAAGGCCGAAATCCACGAGTACATCCTGAAGAACTGGCGCATGGTCAAGGTGGCCACCACCAAGAGCCAGCGCAAGCTATTCTTCAACCTGCGCTCGATGAAGCAGGGCTTCAAGGCCGACGCGGGCATGGAAGACGGTGTCATGCACCGCGAAACCCTGTCCGAGAGCGAGATCGACCAGATGGCCGAGCAGCTCAACGTCAAGCGTGAAGACGTGATCGAGATGGAAACCCGCCTGTCGGGCGGCGACGTGCTGCTGGACCCCAGCCCCTCGGACGATGGCGAGCAGGCCTTTGGCCCCATTGCCTACCTGGCCGACGCTTCGCATGAGCCCACCGCCATGCTCGAATCGCGCCAGCGCGATTACCTGGCCACCGATGGCATCCAGGAGGCATTGGCCACCCTGGACGAGCGCAGCCGCCACATTGTGGAAGAGCGCTGGCTCAAGGTGAACGACGATGGCTCGGGCGGCATGACGCTGCACGACCTCGCTGCCGTGTATGGCGTGAGCGCCGAGCGCATCCGCCAGATCGAATCGGCCGCGATGAAGAAAATGCGCAAGGCCCTGGCCGAGTACGCGTAAGCCTCAAAGCGGCGGCGCACAAATGTGCCGCAATTGGCGATAATCGAAAGCGCACAGGCTGCCAGGCCTGTGCGCTTTTTTGTGGCCTGTTGCGGATTCGGCGGACGTATAAGCGCATAAACCTCCACCTCAGCAAGCCGGTTTACCTATGGAGTTTTCGATGACTTTCACCTTGCCCCGTCGCAGCCTGCTGACCGCAGCCCTGGCCGCCACCTGCATGGCTACCAGCGCCTTCGCTGCCGACAACTGGCCCAGCAAGCCCCTGCACCTGATCGTGGGCTTTCCAGCAGGATCGTCACCTGACCTGACGGCACGTGCCCTGGCCGAGCCGCTGGAAAAAGCCCTGGGCCAGACCATCATTGTGGAAAACAAGGTGGGAGCGGGCGGCAACATTGCCGGCGAATACGTGGCCAAGGCCGACGACCACACCTTCAGCGTGATGATCAATGGGAACATGACCATTGCCAGGCTGCTGAACCCTGCTGTGCGCTACAACCCGCTGACCGACCTGCAGCCGGTCAGCCTGATCGGCGTGGCGCCACTGGTGCTGGTGGCGCCTGCTTCTGCCCCCGAAGGCAAGGCGTTCTTTGACGCCGCAGCCAAGGCTGGCAGCAAGTGGAGCTATGGTTCACCGGGCGTGGGCACCGTCGGCCATCTGGGCATGGAACTGCTCAAGAGCCGCTCCAAACTCAAGCCCGAGCATATTCCGTATGCGGGCTACCCACAGGTGTTCAACGGCATCCAGGGCGGCGACCTGCAACTGTCCATGCTTCCCCCGGCGCTCGCCATGGCGCAGATCCAGGCAGGCAAGCTGCGCGGCATTGGCGTGACATCTGCCGCCCGCAGCCCGCTCGCCCCAGGCCTGCCCAGCCTCAAGGAGCTGGGCGTGAACAATTACGACCTGGAAATCTGGAACGCTGTTGCTGCGCCCAAATCCATGGCCAAGGCCCATGTCGACAAGCTGGCTGCTGCAGTGGGCGAGATCGTGCGAAGCCCCGAGATGCGCGCCAGGCTCGCCGCGCAGGGCTGGCAGGCCGTGGGCAGCTCGCCCGAAGGGCTTACCAACCGCATCGATGCCGATGTGAAAGCCCTTGGCACTATCATCAAGGAACAGAACATCCGCGCACAATAAACGCCCATGACCGCAGCCCAAGTCTTTACCAACCTCAGCGCCTGGCAGGTGATGGCTTGGGGCTTGCTGTTTTTCACGGCCCTGTACCTGGCGGGCGGCTTGGGCATGACCGCACTCACCCGCTTCCTGCAAAGACTTGGCATCGGCAAGGTGCTGGACACGCGGCCGCTCAAGCCCGATCAGCTGCAGCGCGAGTGGCGCCAGTCCTTCCACTCGATCCTCATCTTCGGCCTGGGCATGATCGTGCCCTGGGGCTTTGTACAGGTGGGCTGGGCACGCTTTGCCGTCAACCCGTCGGCCTGGCAGATCGCCATCGAGATCTGGGTGCTGCTGATCTGGAACGATGTGCACTTCTGGATCAACCACCGGCTGCTGCACACGCGCTGGTTCAAGCGCTTTCATGGCGATCACCACCGCT
Source organism: Comamonas odontotermitis (assembly GCF_040396735.1). GTDB lineage: Bacteria > Pseudomonadota > Gammaproteobacteria > Burkholderiales > Burkholderiaceae_C > Comamonas > Comamonas odontotermitis_C. The sequence goes on along the minus strand of NZ_JBEBNZ010000004.1, from coordinate 104,776 downwards.
CCGTGGTGGTCACGCCGTGGTCCACCTACAGCTTCCATCCGGTGGAGGCCATGATGATGGGCAATGTGATTCTGCTGCCCATGGTGGTGCATGACTTTGCCTTCTGGTCTCTGGCGTCGGTGCCCGTCTTCAGCCTGGTACTGAATGCCATTGGCCACTCCAACTACGAATTCTTCCCCTCCGTCGGCCCGCGCCACCCGCTCGCCGCCAGCCGCCGCCACCATCTGCACCATGCGCGCCCTGCAGGCAACTACGGCTTTGCCTTTGCGTTCATGGACCGCTGGCTTCGCAGTGAAGCCGATCCGCTGCCCATACGCCCGGCACCGGCGCGCTCCACGCACTCTGCACCCTGACGACCCTGCATGCCGCGCAGCGCCAGCATTCCGCCCTCATCCACCCCCCTGCGCCTGCGCCATTGGCGCGATTGGCAGTCGCTGCTCTACCTTGCCGCCCTGCCGCTGATCGTGCTGTGGCAGTGGCAGCACGGCTGGGTCTGGTGGCTGTATGCCGTGGAACTGTTCCTGACCCTGGGCGTGGGTGTGATCCACCACAACCACACGCATCTGCGCATGTGGCGCGGCAGGCACAGCCGCTGGGCCAATCGCGCCACCGATTACTGGCTCACCGTGCTGCAGGGCCACCCCACCTTTGTCTTCTGGCCAGCCCATGTAGGCAACCACCACCGTTACCGGCACAGCGAGCGTGATATTGCCCGTACCTACCGCTTTGGCGGCGACACCAACCACCTCTGGGGCTACCTGGCCCACCCGGTGCAGGCGGCCTGGGTGCTCTATCCGCTGTTCATCCGCTGGCTGGGCAACTTACGGCGCCACTGGCCTGGTGCCTTTCGCTATTGCATGGGGCAGTATGGGTTGTGGCTGGGCAGTTGGACAGCGCTGCTGCTCATCGACTGGAAAAAGGCGCTGGTCCTGGTCATCATTCCGCAACTGCATGGCCTGCACTGGCTGCTGGCCACCAATTACCTGCAGCACGCCCATGCCGACGGCAGGCGTCTCAGCCGGGCGCAGCGTGATACCGAAGGGAGCATGCTGAACTACGCACGCAATTTCGAAGGCCTGGTCAACCCCTTGCTGTTTAACATTGGCCTGCATACGGCCCACCATGAATGCCCGCACGCCCACTGGTCGGAGCTGACGGGGCTGCATGACCGCATCTACCGCAGCCGGGTTGATCCGGCGCTGAATGAAGGTGGCCTGCTGCCCTATATGGCGCGGGTGTTTCTGGGTGGGCTCGTGTGGCGCCCGGCACGCAGCCGGTCGTTGATGCCACCGATGGAGAAAAAGTAATCGTCTATGCCAGTTTCCTACTCACAGGTCTATGTCCAGTCTGCCGGTCTCTTCATGCCCGGCGAACCCGTTGCCAACGATGGCATGGACGCCTATGTGGCGCCACTCAACCGGCTGTCGGAACGCATCAAACGCCGCATCCTGGCTGAAAACGGCATTCAGAAGCGCTACTACGCCATTGCACCCGACGGCAGCACCGTGTTCAGCAACGCGCAGATGGCCAAGGCCGCCATTGAGTCTGCGCTCCAGCAAGCAGGCCGCAGCCTGGAAGACATCGGCTTTCTGGCCAGCGGCTCCTCTGGCGGCGATGCACTGATGCCTGGCTTTGCCAGCATGATCCAGGGCGAGATGGCAGCCCCGCCCATGGAGCTGCTCAGCGTACACGGCGTATGCGCGGCCAGCGTGGGCGCACTGCAGGGAGCGGCTCTGGCGGTGGAGCACGGCCAGCACGCCCATGCCATGGCCGTGGCCAGCGAGATGCCTTCGCGCCTTTTCAAACGCTCGCGCTACGCCGCGCAGGGCTATGACACGGATTTCGACGCCCACTTTCTGCGCTGGATGCTGAGCGACGGTGCCGGTGCCGTGCTGCTGGGCCGCGCAACGCCCATTCCGCAGCGGCCCGATCTGCGCTTGAAACTGCACTGGACGCACCAACGCAGTTTTGCTGGCGACTACCCGGTATGCATGCAGCTGGGGCTGACGCACGACCGCGCCCGCAGCCATCTCGATTTCCCATCATGGACGGACGCCGAAGCCGCAGGCGCGCTGGCGCTGCGGCAGGATATTCGGCTGCTGCCGCACCTGTTTGACGTCTGCATCCACGAGTACGCCCGCATCGCCCTCCAGGGCTGGCTGCCAGAGCGTGGCATTGATCATTTCCTGTGCCACTACTCGTCGGAAAAATTCATTCCCGTGGTCGATGAGTTGCTGAACAAGGCACAGCTGTCCATCCCGCGTGAGCGCTGGTGGAGCAACCTGGCCTGGCGCGGCAACACCGGTGCAGCCTCCATCTTCGTGATGCTGGCCGAATACCTGCAGACCCACCACGACCAGCTCAAAGCCGGCGACACCATGCTGTGCTTTGTGCCCGAATCGGGCCGCTTCACCGCAGGCTATATGCTATTGGAATTGGAGCATGCGGCGCAATCCCGTCAAGCACCGGCCAGCAGTTTCACTCCAAAAACTGCACCTGCGACAGATGCCCTCGCCTCTGCCGCTGACTCCGCGCTGATCGCGCCACCCCACGACCCTGCCAGCGCGCCGCAGGCCCTGGCGCCGCTGCTGACCGAGCTGGCCAGCATCTGGCACGACTACCGCTCGCAGGTCTGGCGCACGCCACTGGTGCGGCGCATTCGCAGCGGCCACATGAAGACGGACGACTACCTCTGCTGGATGCGCCAGTGGATTCCGCAGGTGCGTGAAGGCAGCCTGTGGATGCGCGAGGGCGCAGCCTCGCTCACTGGCGACTACGCAATGCTTGCCGCACTGATGGGTGTGCATGCGGGCGAAGAACAGAACGACTTCAAGATCCTGCACCAGGACTATCTGAATGCGGGCGGCACCATCACCGACATCGACCAGTTGCAGCGCAACCCGGGCGGCCAGGCGCTCAACAGCTACCTGCACAGCCTGGCGGCCACCACCAATCCGATTGGCTTGCTGGGTGCCATCTACATCATCGAAGGTACGGGCCAGCGCATCGTGCCCAGTTTGTTGCCGCTGCTGCGCCAAAGCCTCGATCTGGGGCCGGAGTGCTTCCGCTTTCTGGAATACCACGGCGCCAATGACGAAAACCACCTGGAGCGCTGGCTGACAGCTGTGCAGATGGTGATGGCACTGGACACCACGGGTGAAGCCCCGCGCGCCATTGCGGCCACCGCGCGCCACACGGCCCAGCTGTACCTGATGCAGTTTGCACATATTCTGGAAGACGCTGCCCCAAACCGGGCGGCCACGGACCCGCTATGACCGATTTCCGCGACATTCCACACGACGAACGCGATCCCAGCCCGTGGCTGGCCCTGTACCTGGACGACAGCACGCCAGTGCCAGACCATGTAAAGGCCGCATGGCTCAAGGATTCCAGCAGCCGCTCGCGCCAGTTCCTGCTGCCATTTCTGCGGCCCCTGGCGCGCACCAGCATCATCTTGATCCAGATCCTCAAAGTGCTGCTGCCCAAGACCTGGGCGCATTCCAGGCTGCTGCACCGTACCCTCGCCTTCAGCATGAACCGCTTTGTCTCGCCCGAGGCCAACTGGCTCATCATGCGGCACTTTCATCTGGGCTCACAGATCCTCGCCTTCATCGGCGGCAACGCACCCACCAAGGTGGCGACCAACCCGCTGGAGCCGGAATCGATTGACGACATCAAGGACGAGTTGTTCCTCAAGCACGACCTGAACCTGTTCAACTTCGTCATTCGCCTGAACAAGACCTTGCGTGCCCACGGCCAGCACATCGGGCCCGTGCCCGAACCCGATTTTGCGATGCTGCGCGAGCCGCCGCTGCGGCTGGAAGACATGCCGCGCGGTGCCTTCAACATCCTCGACCTGCAAAGCGCCATCGAGGTCTACACCCCGGTGTACCAACTGCTGCTGACCGACAACGATTTCTGGCGCGCCAGCAACTCGCTACAGCTGGACGAAACCGTGGCCATCTATGCCGCCAAGATCCTGTCCTCGCCCGAGCATCTGGTGATGTTGAACAACAAGCACCCGCTGGTACCGCTTTCCACCTTGCGTGCGGGCCACCGGCTGGTATTGCATGGCCTGTCCACCGAAATGCTGCACTGCCTGCTGATGCGCATGGCAACCGGAGAGACGCCGCTGCCCAGCCGTGAGATGGCCAGGGTGAAGCAAGCTGCCGAGCGCGTGATGGAGCACCGTGATTGAATCTGTTCTGAATGGCAGGTTTCTTGCTTGAAGCCCTAGCCATGACAAACCCATTCACGCATCTGTGATCTCCATACCCAAGCCCTTCTCACCCCCTGCTCCCTGGGCCACCTGCGGCGCCCGCCATGTGGCCGTGTACGGCACCCTGCGCGCTGGCGGCATCAACGACATTGCGCGCCTGGACCCCGATATCGTTTGCATGGGCCACACCACGCTCACCGGCACCTTGTATGACCTGGACTGGTACCCGGGCCTGCAGTTGCAGGGCACCCAGCAGGTGCTGGCCGAGGTCTACCCCATCGACGAGGCACTGGAACAGGCCATGGACCGCATCGAAGGCATCTGGCCTGAGGATGTAGGCGAGTACACCAAGGAGGTGCACCCCCTGGTGGTGCATTGCACGGATGGCAGCCAGCGCTCCCTGAGTGTATTGGTCTATGAAGCCCTGCCACCCACCGTATCTGGCAAACCTGTGCTGGCCGTGCGCGACTGGCTCGCCTGGTACCGGCGCCAGGGGCGCACCTATCCTGGCGACCGCTTTACGCTGAATACGCAGAAGTCCTGAAGAAAGCCGAAGAATCAGCAGATCAGGCCGCCAGCAGCCCCTGCTTCTCGATGAAAGCCACCACCTCGTCCAGCCCTTCCAGCGTTTTGAGATTGGTCATGACAAACGGCTTGAGCCCCTTGGCGGTTGTGCGCTGCTTCACGGTATCGCTGCGCATGATGTCCAGATTGGCGCCCACATGCGGCGCGAGGTCGGTCTTGTTGATGACGAACAGATCGCTCTTGGTGATGCCGGGGCCGCCCTTGCGCGGAATCTTCTCGCCTGCAGCCACATCGATCACATAGATCGTCAGGTCGCTGAGCTCGGGGCTGAAGGTGGCGGCCAGGTTGTCTCCACCCGATTCGATGAAGACGATGTCGGCATCGGGAAAATCCTTGAGCATGCGGTCGATGGCCTCCAGATTGATCGACGCGTCCTCGCGGATGGCGGTGTGCGGGCACCCTCCGGTCTCCACCCCCATGATGCGCTCGGCTGGCAGCGCGCCGCTGATGGTCAGCAGGCGCTGGTCTTCCTTGGTGTAGATGTCGTTGGTGATCGCAATCAGATCCCACCTGTCACGCATGGCCTTGCAGAGCATTTCGAGGATCGTGGTCTTGCCCGAGCCTACGGGCCCGCCAATGCCGACACGCAGCGGCGGCAGCTTCTTGCTGCGATGGGGAATATGGTGCAATGCGGATGTGTTCATGATCTGAAAAGCCTTGAATACTGGTGTTCATGCTGGGCCGAGAGAATCGCCAGCATGGGAGAAAACGCCTGCCGTGCCTCGTCTGGCAGCGCGAGGGCGCAGGCAACGGCCTGCGGAATTTCCTGCGCAAGCCGCGCGAGAATGCGCTGCCCTGCACTCTGGCCCAGCGGCACCGCTTTGACCGCCGCCTGCACCAGGTTCTCTGCCCAGCCAAAGGCGTAGGCCAGCAATGCGTCATGGGCCGATGCGTCCGCGCAATGCGCGGCAAATGAAAAGGCAATCGGGTAGCTCGCATCCTGTGCGGCCAGCCAGGTGACAGTGTCCAGAATCGCCGCCTGATCGGAATGGCGGTTGCGGAGCCACTCCACCAGGGAGCGCCCCATTTGCTCGGTCTGCAGCCGCAACTCGCTGCTTTCGCGCGTGGTGCGCACCCATTGGTTCAATTCGGCAATGCGCGGCAGGTCCGTGGCTTGCCAGGCGCTTGCAGCCTGGGCGATCACGGCCATGTCGCCGCGCGACTGGCTCAGATGCAACTGCTGCACCAGCCAGTCGCCCGCTTCGCTTTCCGTTGTGACCAACTCCGCGTTGATGGCCGCCTCCAGACCTTCGGAGTACGAAAACCCGCCAATCGGCAGCGCCGGCGATGCCAGCCACATCAGCTGCAGAAAGCTGTGTGCCAGCGGTGCAGGCTGCACTTCAGTGGTCGTACCCATGATCGTTGCCATGGTGGTGCGCGTGATGGTGGCCGTGCCCGTCATGGGTGACATGCCCACCATAAGCGCCCCCTTCCGGCTCAAAAGGCAGATCGGCCTGCGCCACCTCCATATGCATGCTGCGCAGCATGTCGGCCAGCACATGGTCGGGCTCGATCTTGAGGTGATCGGGTTGCAGCTCGATCGGCACATGGCGGTTGCCCAGGTGGTACGCGGCGCGCATCAAATCAAAGGGAGTTCCGTGCAGAGCGCAGGCCGTGATGCGCAGCACCTTCTGCGGTGCGGCCAGCACCCGGATCAACGATCCGTCTTCTGCCACGAGCACATCGCCGCCGCGCACCGCCTGTCCGCGCGGCAAGAAAACGGCCAGCTCGCGCCCCTGGCTGTCAACCGCAGAAAAACGTGATTTCTGGCGCACATCCCAGTCAAGCTCCACCGTGGCCGCGCGCTTGAGCAACACCGCCGCCAGGCCGTTGCCTGACACAATGCATTTGGATACCTGCAGCATGCCTTGCCTCATTGGATGGCTCGCGTCATGAAGCAACTATGGGGATCGAGCTGGTAGCCTCCAAACGGTTCACACGGCTCAAAGCCGTGGCGTGCATAGAACCTACGCGCTGGTGTGAAAAACGGCTCGGTACCGGTTTCCAGGCTGATGCGTTCCACTCCACTGGCTCGTGCCTCATCCAAGGCATGCGCCAGAATCCGTTGGGCGGCATCGCTGCCACGGTATGCGCCCTGTACCCGCATGGTCTTGAGCTCGGCATGGGTGGCGTCCAGTTGCTTGAGTGCACAGGTGCCTACCAGCACCGGGCCATCCGGCTGCTGCATCCATGCAGTCCAGAACCGAATGTCCGGCTGGCGCAGTTTCTCCACATCCAGTGCATGCACGCTTTCTGGTGGCGACACCTTGCGCATGTCGTCGAGATGCTCTTGCAAAAAGCGGATGACCAGTGGATCGGTCGCGGGGTCCAGAACGAAATAAAGCTGCATCATTCACACACTCAGAATAAAAAGTACCGCTGCGCCATCGGAAGACAGGCCGCAGGCTCACAGGTCAGCAACTGGCCATTGGCCCGTACCGCGTAGGTCTGGGCATCGACCTCCATGTGCGGTGCCAGGTCGTTATGCACCATATCGCTCTTTTTCACGCCACGTATGCCTTTGACGGCAGACAGCGCCTTGCGCAGGCCAAAGCGCTGTCCAATATCGGCTGTCAACCCGGCTTGCGAAACAAAGGTGAGCGATGTCCGCGCCAACGCGCCGCCAAAGCTGCCGAACATGGGCCGGTAGTGCACGGGTTGCGGCGTGGGGATGGAGGCATTGGGGTCACCCATGGCCGCCATGGCAATGAAGCCGCCTTTGAGAATGCACGTAGGCTTGACGCCGAAGAAGGCGGGCTTCCAGATCACGATATCGGCCCACTTGCCCACCTCCAGACTGCCCACTTCGTGGCTGATGCCATGCGCAATCGCAGGATTGATGGTGTACTTGGCGATGTAGCGCTTGATGCGGAAATTGTCGTTGCGCGCCCCATCGCCCGCCAGGGCTCCGCGCTGCTGCTTCATCTTGTGCGCGGTCTGCCAGGTACGCAGGATCACCTCGCCCACGCGGCCCATGGCCTGGCTGTCAGAGCTGAACATGCTGATGGCACCAATGTCGTGCAGGATGTCTTCCGCCGCAATGGTTTCCTTGCGGATGCGGCTTTCGGCAAAGGCCAGGTCTTCGGCAATGCCTGCATCCAGGTGGTGGCAGACCATGAGCATGTCCACATGCTCGTCCAGCGTGTTCACCGTATAGGGGCGCGTGGGGTTGGTGGAGCTGGGCAGCACATTGGCCTCGCCTACCACCTTGAGGATGTCGGGCGCGTGGCCACCGCCTGCGCCCTCGGTGTGAAAGGTGTGGATGGTACGACCCTTGAAAGCGGCCACCGTGTCTTCCACGAAGCCGCTTTCGTTGAGGGTATCGGTATGGATGGCGACCTGGGTATCAGTGTCTTCGGCCACGGTGAGGCAGTTGTCGATGGCTGCGGGCGTGCTGCCCCAGTCCTCGTGCAGCTTGAGGCCAATGGCGCCTGCCGCAATCTGTTCATGCAGCCCCTGCGGCAGGCTGGCATTGCCCTTGCCCAGAAAGCCCAGGTTCATGGGAAAGGCATCAGCCGCCTGCAGCATGCGCTCCATGTTCCAGGGGCCGGGGGTGCAGGTGGTGGCAAAGGTGCCCGTGGCAGGGCCTGTTCCTCCGCCAATCATGGTGGTGACGCCACTGGTCAGGGCCTCTTCGATCTGCTGCGGCGCAATGAAGTGGATGTGGGTGTCAATGCCGCCTGCCGTGACAATGCTGCCTTCGCAGCTGATGATCTCGGTACCCGGGCCGATGATGATGTCGACACCCGGTTGCGTATCGGGGTTCCCTGCCTTGCCGATGGCGGCAATGCGTCCATCCTTGAGGCCGATGTCGGCTTTGACGATGCCCCAATGGTCGATGATCAAGGCATTGGTCAGCACCGTATCCATGGCGCCTTGCGCGCGGCTGCGCTGGCTCTGCGCCATGCCGTCGCGGATGGTCTTGCCGCCGCCGAACTTCACTTCCTCGCCATAACCGCCTGCGCGCAGCGTGAAGTCCTGCTCCACTTCAATCACCAGATCGGTATCGGCAAGGCGCACACGGTCACCAACCGTGGGGCCATAGGTTTCAGCGTAGGCGCGTTTGTCCATCGTAGCCATCAGAGCACTCCTTGCACCAGGCCGCGAAAGCCATACACCTCTCGGCTGCCGCCAATATCCACCAGCTCAACCGTGCGCTGCTGCCCCGGCTCAAAGCGCACCGCCATGCCGCTGGCAATGTTCAGCCGCATGCCGCGCGCTACCGTGCGGTCGAACGCCAGACCCGCATTCGTCTCGGCAAAGTGGTAGTGGGAGCCCACCTGTATGGGCCGGTCGCTGGCGTTATGCACCACCAGTGTCACCGTGCGGCGGCCAGGGTTGAGCGCATGCGCGCCCTCGTCAATCAAGAGTTCACCGGGAATCATGGCGCCTCCCGTCAGGCCAGACGAATCAGCAGGAAAGCGCCGAGCAGCGCAGTACCCACGCCACCCAGCCGCGCCAGCCATTGGTGGCGCTGCATCAGCCCATGGCCCAACCCCATGCCGGTGATGTGCAAAATGGCCGACCCCAACGCCATGCCTGCCAGCGCACCCAGGGCCGCAAGGCCGCCATCGCCTGCCAGCTCATACCCATGCGCTGCACCATGAAAGAATGCAAAGCCCCCTGCCAGCGCCGCCGCCGCAACCCAAGGCATCTTGCTTTGCACCGCCACCAGCAGGCCCAGCGCCAACACCGAGGCCGCAATCATGGGCTCCACCCCCGGCACCCGCAGCCCGGCAAAACCCGCAACTGCGCCCGCCACCAGCATGGCCACAAAAGCGACCGGTATGCGCCAGGCCGCTTGACGCTTGGGAAAAGCCAGCACACTCCACACACCTACTGCCAGCATGGCTGCCAGGTGGTCAAGACCAGTGAACGGGTGCACCAGGCCCTGCACAAAGCTGTCCGCCAGACCATGTGTGTGCGAGTGATCTCCGCCATGGGCCAGTGCCATGGCAGGCAGCATCGGCAGTGCCGCAAGGGTGATGGAAGTTACTTTTTTCATAACGATTTGGATTGGATGGCTAGGGGGACTCGAGGGATTTCAGAGGATGGGTTCGTGCACGGTGACCAGCTTGGTTCCGTCGGGAAAGGTCGCTTCGATCTGGATGTCCGGGATCATCTCGGCAATGCCGTCCATCACATCCGCGCGCGTCAACACCGTGCGGCCTTCGCTCATCAACTGGGCCACGGTCTTGCCATCCCGCGCACCTTCCATCACAAAGGCGCTGATGAGCGCCACGGCCTCGGGGTAGTTGAGCCTGAGGCCCCGGGCCATGCGGCGCTCGGCCAGCAGCGCCGCCGTAAAGATCAGCAGCTTGTCCTTTTCGCGCGGAGTGAGTTCCATGGGTGCTTGATTCCGTATCCTGAAGATGTGCCGGTACACGCCATCGCGCGCCGGTGCCCAACCTATGGAATGACACCGTGCAATATTCGGGCCAACCGTGCACACCCTTGGAGCACAGGCACCAGAGGCAGGCATTCCAGGGAAGTTGGGCGCACCAAAACCTGCAGACCAACCCCTCACAACACCCAATTGGTGCACACGCACTACAGCAGTGCGATGCCGCGCCCCATATCGCCGCAGCGCACGCGAACCAGGCAGCCATCCACGAGTAGATTTCAAAACTGGCACGCCTATTGCACTGCAGCAAGCACGGTCAATCGTGATCGAACCCTTTTGTTGGAGTGGTGCAATGAATCGTCGTGGAACCCTGAACGTACTGGCAGCCTCGGTCTCCCTGGCTTACTTCTTCTCGTCTCCTGCGCATGCACAGGACACCATCAAGGTCGGCGTGCTGCACAGCCTGTCGGGCACCATGGCCATTTCGGAGACCGTGCTCAAGGATACGGTGCTGATGGCCATCGACGACATCAACGCCAAGGGCGGTGTGCTGGGCAAGAAGCTGGAGCCCGTGGTGGTGGACCCTGCCTCCAACTGGCCGCTGTTCGCGGAAAAGGCCAAGCAGTTGATCACGCAGGACAAGGTGGCCGTGGTCTTCGGCTGCTGGACCAGCGTATCGCGCAAGTCGGTGCTGCCCGTGTTCGAGCAGAACAATGGCCTGCTGTTCTACCCGGTGCAGTACGAAGGCGAAGAGCTGTCCAAGAACGTCTTCTACACCGGCGCGGCCCCCAACCAGCAGGCAATTCCTGCGGTCGAGTATCTGATGAGCAAGGAAGGCGGTGGTGCCAAGCGCTTCGTGCTGCTGGGCACCGACTATGTCTACCCCCGCACCACCAACAAGATTCTGCGCGCCTTCCTCAAATCCAAGGGCGTGAAGGATTCCGACATCATGGAAACCTACACCCCCTTTGGCCACAGCGACTACCAGACCATCGTCGCAGATGTGAAGAAATTCTCCACCGGCGGCAAGACCGCTGTGATCTCCACCATCAATGGTGACTCCAACGTGCCCTTCTACAAGGAACTGGGCAATGCGGGCCTCAAGGCCAAGGATGTGCCCGTGGTGGCCTTCAGCGTGGGCGAGGAAGAGCTGCGCGGCGTGGACACCAAGCCGCTGGTGGGACACCTGGCAGCGTGGAACTACTTCATGAGCGTGAAGAACCCCACCAACACCGCTTTCATCAAACAGTGGAGCGATTACGCCAAGGCCAAGAACATTGCAGGCCACAAGGACAAGCCCCTGACCAACGATCCGATGGAAGCCACCTGGATCGGCATCCACATGTGGAAGCAGGCCGTCGAAAAAGCCAAGAGCACGGATACCGACAAGGTCATCGCTGCCATGGCCGGCCAGACCTTCGCTGCACCAGACGGCTTCACCGTGAAGATGGACGAGAAGAACCACCACCTGCACAAGCCCGTGATGGTGGGTGAGATCAAGGCCGATGGCCAGTTCAACGTGGTGTGGAAGACCAAGGGCCCAATCAAGGCACAGCCCTGGAGCCCCTATATCGAAGGCAATGACAAGAAGAAGGACGAGCCGGACGGCAAGAGCAGTTCGTGATTGCATGCTGCCCGGTCTGCGCAATGCAGACCGGGCAATATCAAGTATCAAAACAATAGCTAATGGCGCTTAATGGATAAGCGCTGAAGGTTGATTCAACCATGAACATCCTGCACAAAGCCATGGCCGCAGCCTTGGGCTTGCTGCTGTCGCTGTCCTGCCACGCGCTGACCGCCGAACAGACCTTTGCCATGGCGGCTGCCCAAGACAATGATGCGCGCGCTGCGGCTATCAACACCGCCGTGCTGGAGCCTGACGACGGCGGCAGGCTGGCGGCCTATCTGCAGGCGCTTGCCGATGACGCTGTGCGCACAGCCGGTGGCAAGGCCTTTGTCATCCAGGGCGAGCGTGCCATCGATCCCGCCACTGGTGCAGTCACCACACTGCCCGCTGATGCCGAGGAGATCGTCAACAACAACTACCTGCGCGGCGTGATCGAATCCGCGCAGGCTGCACTGGCGCTGAACAGCGCCGATGTGCAGGCCCGCCGTGCAGCGGCGCAAAAGCTGGCGGCAGAACCCGATGCCGCTCGCCTGCCACTGATCGACAAGGTACTGGCAGGTGAACCGGATGCACAGGTCAAAGCCATGCTGGAGCGCGCCAAGGCCGCCAGCCTGCTGGGCAGCGAGGATTCTGCCGAGCGCCTGCAGGCTGTGCAGCAACTGGCGCAGATCCACACCCCGGAGACACAGCTGCTGCTGAACCAAAGGCTGGCCGACGAGAGCGATCCCGCAGTGCAGAAGGCAATCCGCTCCGCGCTGTCGTCCATTGCCGAGTCACTGGCCTGGGGCGAACGGCTGGGCGCCATCTTCAGCGGCCTGAGCCTGGGCTCCGTGCTGCTGCTGGCAGCGTTGGGCCTGGCCATCACCTACGGGCTCATGGGCGTGATCAACATGGCGCATGGCGAGCTGATCATGATCGGTGCCTATGCCACGTACCTGGTACAGGTGCTGTTCCAGCGCTGGATGCCTGACTCCGCGTTCGGCTGGTATCTGGTCGTGGCCGTGCCAGTGTCCTTCGTCGTCGCCGCGCTGGTAGGCGCTGTGCTGGAGCGTGGCGTGATCCGTTTTCTCTACGGCCGTCCGCTGGAGACGCTGCTGGCCACCTTCGGCATCAGCCTGGTATTGCAGCAGACGGTACGCAGCCTGTTTGGAGCGCAGAACGTAGGGGTCGAAAACCCCGCCTGGATGAGCGGTGGCGTTTCGCTGTTGCCCAATCTCACGCTGCCGTTCAACCGCATTGCCATCATCGTGTTTGCCTTTGCAGTGCTGGGCGCCGTGGCCTTCATGATCGCCCGAACGCGGCTGGGCCTTTTCGTGCGCGGCGTCACGCAGAACCGCTCCATGGCCTCGTGCGTTGGCGTGAACACCGCCCGCACCGACACCTATGCATTCGCGCTGGGCTCCGGCATTGCGGGCCTGGCCGGCTGCGCCTTGAGCCAGATCGGCAACGTGGGCCCGGACCTGGGCCAGAACTACATCGTCGACTCCTTCCTGGTCGTGGTACTGGGCGGTGTGGGCCAGTTGGCGGGCACGGTGTATGCAGCCCTGGGCCTGGGCGTGCTGTCCAAGCTGCTCGAGGGCTGGGCCGGTGCAGTGCTCGCCAAGATTGCCGTGCTGCTCTTCATCGTCGTGTTCATCCAGAAACGCCCGCAAGGCATTTTCGCCCTCAAGGGCCGAAGCGCCGAAGCCTGATCCATGCCTATGACTACCGATCTGCCAAACTCCCTGCAACTGCCCAGGCCAGAGCCTCTGCTCGGCACGCGGGGCTGGGCCATCTTTCTGGCCGCGCTCATCGCAGTATGTGCTGTAGCACCCGTCCTCAACCTGCTGGTGCCCGAGAGCAGTGCGCTGCATCTGTCCGACTATCTGGTGGGCCTGCTGGGAAAATTCATGTGCTATGCCATCGTGGCCCTGGCCATCGACCTGATCTGGGGCTACACCGGCATCCTGAGCCTGGGCCATGGCCTGTTCTTCGCATTGGGTGGCTATGTGATGGGCATGTACCTCATGCGCGAAGCCGCAGGCCCCGATGCGCTGCCTGCCTTCATGGGTTTTCTGGACTGGAAGGAACTGCCCTGGCACTGGGCGCTGTCGGGCAGCTTTGTGGCCACCGTGCTGCTGGTGGTTCTGGTTCCGGGGGTGATCGGCGGCGTGTTCGGCTATTTCGCCTTCCGCTCACGCATCAAGGGCGTGTATTTTTCCATCATCACCCAGGCGCTCACCTATGCGGCCATGCTGCTGTTCTTCCGCAATGAGACTGGCTTTGGCGGCAACAATGGCTTCACCGGCTTCAAGACCCTGCTGGGTTATTCGCTGAACACGCAAGCCATGCATGTGCTGCTGTTTGCGCTGTCAGGGCTGGCGTTGCTGGGCTGCTTTCTGTTCTCGCGCTGGCTGATTCGCAGCAAGTACGGCCGCGTGCTGCAGGCCGTGCGTGATGCCGAATCACGCACCATGTTCTGCGGCTACAACCCCTTGCCCTACAAGCTGTCGATCTGGATCATCTCGGCCATGATGTGCGGCCTGGCCGGTGCGCTGTATGTGCCCCAGGTTGGCATCATCAACCCCAGCGAAATGAGCGTGGGCAACTCGATCGAAATGGCGGTGTGGACGGCTGTGGGTGGACGCGCAAGTCTGGCAGGCCCCATCATTGGTGCTTTCGCCGTCAATGGTGGCAAGAGCTGGCTCACCGTCGCAGCCCCCGAGTACTGGCTGTATGTGCTGGGCGCACTGTTCATCGTGGTGACCTTGCTCATGCCGGGCGGCCTGATCCGTCTTCCAACGCAGATCCGCGAATGGAAGAACAAGCGCCGCGCACTGGCGCAGCCATCTGCCTCCCTGCAAGGAGTACAGGCATGACCCCCGACCTGATGCAATCGGGCAGCGAACGCCTGCAGCAGTACCGCACGGAGCGTCGCAGCGAAGGCCGCACCGAATCGGGCGGGCGCAGTGCGAGCATGGCGCGGCCCGTGGTGGCCGGCGAAGTGGATACCACCCACGGCCGCATCCTCTACCTGGAGGATGTGCATGTGAGCTTTGATGGCTTCAAGGCCATCAACGGATTGAACCTCGACATTGCCCCTGGCGAGCTGCGCTGCATCATCGGCCCCAATGGCGCAGGCAAGACCACCATGATGGACATCATCACCGGCAAAACGCGGCCCGACAGCGGCACCGTGTTCTTCGGCTCCACCATCGATCTGCTGCGCTACAACGAGCCCGAGATCGCCGCCATGGGCATTGGCCGCAAGTTCCAGAAACCCACGGTGTTCGAGCAGCTCTCCGTGTTCGAGAACCTGGAGCTGGCACTCAAGACACACAAAGGTATTGCGGCATCCATGCGCTTTGCCCTCCATGGCGCGCAGAAGGACCGCATTGCCGAAGTGCTGCACACCATTCACCTGGCAGGCAGCGTGAACCGGCAGGCAGGCCTTTTGAGCCATGGCCAGAAGCAGTGGCTGGAAATTGGCATGCTGCTGGTGCAGGAGCCCCAGTTGCTGCTGCTGGACGAACCCGTTGCCGGTATGACGGACGAGGAAACAGCGCGCACGGCGGAGCTGTTTCTCACCCTCAAAGGCAGGCATTCGCTGATGGTGGTGGAGCACGACATGGGCTTCATCGGCACCATCAGCGAGAAAGTCACGGTGCTCTGCGATGGCGCTGTGCTGGCCGAAGGCACCCTCGCTCAGGTGCAGGCCGACGAGCGCGTGATCGAGGTGTACCTTGGCCGCTGATTTCTGTAAAACAGTCGCTGCCCGCATTGGATAGCCGGGCGCAGGACGCAAAAAATGCTTGAAGTTCACAACCTGCACCAGTACTACGGCGGCTCGCACATTCTGCGTAACGTCAGCTTGAAAGCGGAGATCGGCAAGATCACGGTACTGCTGGGCCGCAACGGCGTTGGCAAGACCACGCTGCTCAAGAGCCTGATGGGCCTGGTGCCCATCAAGTGCGGCCGTATTGAATGGCAGGGCCGGGACATTGCGCGCAAGACGCCCTACGAACGTGCGCGCAGCGGCATCGGCTATGTGCCGCAAGGGCGCGAGATTTTTTCGCGCCTTTCGGTAGAAGACAATCTGCGCATGGGATTGTCATACTGCCCTGCGCGTACCCGGATACCGGGCGAGCTGTACGAGCTCTTCCCGGTACTGAAGCAGATGCTGCACCGGCGCGGCGGCGATCTCTCGGGCGGCCAGCAACAGCAGCTTGCCATCGCACGCGCGCTGGCGCCACAGCCCCAGATACTGATTCTCGATGAGCCTACCGAAGGCATACAGCCCAGCATCATCAAGGACATCGGCCGCGTGATCCGCATGCTGGCCGACCGCGGCGATATGGCCATTCTGCTGTGCGAGCAATACTATGACTTTGCCGAAGAACTTGCCGACCACTATGTGGTGATGGAACGCGGTGAAGTGATTGCCGCAGGCCCCGGCAATGAAATGCAGCAAAAGGGCATCCGGAAACTGGTGGCAATCTGACCCATGGCCTGGCATGCGCACTTGGCGCTTGATTACCGCAAGCAGCAAGACAAGACCGCCCTGCACTTCACGCACGACGGCCCGCTGCGCATTCTCAAGAGCCTCTACCCCGAAGGCGCCGGCATCTGCCACAACGTGCTGGTACATCCTCCGGGAGGGCTGGTTGGCGGCGATGTGCTTGATATCAGCGTACAGGTGCGGGAAGGCGCGCATGCCCTGGTGACCACCCCAGGCGCTACACGCTTCTACAAAAGCAATGGCCAGTCCGCGCTGCAGCGCACCCGGCTCGTGCTAGAGACTGGGGCAAGGCTGGAATGGCTGCCGCTGGAAGCCATTGCCTACAACGCCTGCGATGCCGCCAACCACCTGGAGTTTGAGCTTGCCAAAGGCGCCCAACTGCTGACCTGGGATGTGACAGCACTGGGTCTGCCCATGGCGAATCAGCCTTTTGCATGCGGGCGCTTCACCCAGCATATGGAGTGGCCCGGCCTCTTTCTGGAGCGCGGCATCCTCAACGCGCAAGACCCTCTGTTGCTGGATGGCGCCCTGGGTTTGTCTGGGCAACGCTGCATGGGCAGCCTGATTTTTGCAAGCGGCACACCGCTTGCCCGCCCCCTGCGCGAAGCACTGCTGGAGAGCACGCACGCCCTGCTGCAAGCAGCGCCCCAAGGCGTCATCTGCGGCGTTACTGCGCCCAACGCGCATATGCTGGTACTGCGCGGTCTCGCGCCTGTGGTGGAGCCGCTCATGCAGCTGTGGAAGACCGTGTGGGCGCACTGGCGCAGCGAGCTGTGGAGTCTGCCCGGCACAACGCCCCGCATCTGGTCGATGTAGCACCGCCCTTTCAGGCCTGGGCAACATGTCGCACCTGCCGCGCTGAAGAGATCAGGCGCCGTCGATCAGGAGTTCGATGTCCTTGGCCAAGGTGTCCACCGGTGTGCCATACCGGCTGTAGAGGCGCAGACGCCCTTGCGGATCGAAGATGTAATCACCAGCGGTGTGGTCCATGGTGTAGCTGCCTGGAGCCTGGCCATCCACCTTCTTGTAGTAGATTTTGAAGTCCTTGGCCATCTTGGCCAGCTCCTCGTCGCTGCCGCGCAGCGCCAGAAAGCTCGGGTCAAAATTGGCGATGTAGGACTTGAGCATTTCGGGCGTATCGCGTGCGGGATCGACCGAGACAAAGACCACCTGCAGCTTGTCGCCCTTGGCACCCAGCTTTTGCTTGACGGCGGCCAGATCGCTCAAGGTGGTGGGACACACGTCCGGGCACTGCGTATAGCCAAAGAACAACAAGGTCACCTTGCCCTGGAAATCAGCCATGGTGCGGCGCTGGCCATTCTGGTCAGGCATCGCAAAATCCTGTGCGTATTCCTTGCTGCCTGTCAGATCGATCGCATTGAAGCTGGCCTTGGGCTGGCTTTGTTTGCACGCAGTCAGGGTACCTGCAGCTCCCGCCACCAGGGCGCCTGCAGCCATCCATCGAAGAGCATCACGCTTTTTCATCACATATCACCAGGTTACGTAGTGGTCGACTAGCAAGGCTGCAAACAGCACGCTCAGGTAGACCAGCGAAAAGCGGAAGGTCTTGCGGGCCAGGGCGTCGGAATAGCTGCGCCACAACGCGACAGCATAGCCAAAGAAGCCTGCGCCCAGCACCACGGCGGCTACCAGATAGATCCAAGAGCTCATCTGAATGATGAAGGGCAAAAGGCTCGCGGCGAACAACACCACCGTATAGAGCACGACCTGCACACGGGTGTAATAGTTCCCATGCGTGACGGGCAGCATGGGCAGGCCCGATTTTCGGTAGTCCTCCACCCGGTACAGTGCCAGGGCCCAGAAATGCGGAGGCGTCCACAGGAAGATGATGAGAAACAGCAGCAGCGATTGCGGCGCGACATCGCCGGTCATCGCGGCCCAGCCCAGCACGGGCGGCATGGCGCCGGATGCACCGCCAATCACGATGTTCTGTGGCGTCAGAGGCTTGAGGATCACCGTGTAGACGATGGCGTAGCCCACAAAGGTGGCAAAGGTGAGCCACATGGTCAACGCATTGACCCAGAAATACAGAATGGCTGAACCCGCAGCACACAGCGCTGCAGAAAACAGCAAGGTCTGGCTGTTGGAGAGCTCGCCACGCGCCGTGGGGCGCCAGGCCGTGCGCTTCATGCGCGCGTCGATGCTTTGCTCCACGAGACAATTGAAGGCCGCCGCAGCGCCGGCCACCAGCCAGATACCGACACAGGCAACAGCCATCAGCGACAACTCAGACGCCGAAGGCATGCCCGGCACTGCCAGCACCATGCCGATCAACGCGCAAAACACGATCAGCTGCACCACCTTGGGTTTGGTCAATGCGTAGAACTGCGCAAAGCGGTTCGGCATCGGGGCAGCGGCAAGTTCGGTCATCGGAGCACTCAGTCTTTGTTCCATACAGCAATTCAGGCCGCAGCTTCGCTACGGCGGATCTCATGGCGCGTGCTGCACCATGTCCACGTCAGCACCACCATGATGGCCGCAGCGCCGCCGGTGTGCAACACGGCAGCCACGATAGGCCAGTCCAGCACCACATTCGACAGCCCGGTGGCAAACTGCAGCACCGTCAACCCGATCAGCCACCGCCGCTGCGAGGCCAGTTGCGGCACGGTCCGCAAATGCCAACCCAGCCAGAGCAAGGCAGCAATCACCAGGTAGGCAAACAGCCGGTGCACATAGTGGATGGCAACCAGCGCTTCATAGCTGATGTGCGAGCCATCGGCCAAGAAGCCCAGAGGGCGCCAGAGCTGGAAACCATCGAAATTCATCGCTGGCCACCAGGCACCATTGCACTGCGGAAAGGTGGTGCAGGCCAGCACCGCGTAATTGGTGCTCACCCAGCCACCCAGGGTGACCTGCACGAACACCAGCGCCGCGGCAGCCGCGATCACCCAGCGCAGCACCTGCGGCACTGGGACTAACCCGAGATTATCGGCAAATTGCGTCTGGCGCGTTGCCTGCACGGTTAATAGCATCAACAGCACCGTGCCACCCAGCAGATGCAAGGTGACGATGGCCGGAAAGAGCTTCATCGTCACCGTCAACGCGCCAAACGCACCTTGTATCAGCACCCACACCAGGGTTGCCGTGGGCCACCAGGGGCTGATGGGTTCGTGCTCCTGGCGCCTGCGGCGCACCCATGCACTGGCAGTGAGCACGATGATGAGGCCTCCGACCGCAGTCGCCAGATAGCGGTGGATCATCTCCACCCAGGCCTTGCCGTGCGTGACGGGGCCCGTGGGCATGGCCTGCTGCGCGGCCGATATCTCGGCGTGCGCGCCAATCGGGCTGGCATTGCCGTAGCAACCCGGCCAATCGGGGCAACCCAGGCCCGAATCGGTCAGGCGTGTGAAGGCGCCAAACATCACCAGATCAAACGACAAAAACAAGGTGAGCACCGCCAGCACCTGCAGGCGCTTGAGCGGGGTTGCGCCCCGGTGCCGCCACCAGATCCAGACAACTGGCCCCAGCGCAATGATGGCGCCCGTGAGCAATACCCGCGCCAGCGGTGCGAAATCGTACAGATCCTGCGAAGTCATACTCTCAAAAACTCAGGGATGCACTGCATGCATCGAACGGAAAACAGCCGCAGCGGGTTGGAGCGCAGGCCAGCCATCCGGCGGGCCCACAGGCCAATCAGCAAGAGAAGGGGCCATGGGCACGCTAACGCCCCTCCTTGTCCCAGCTGGAGGAGGCGCGCAACAACCTTTCCAGATCCTTGCGGGCCTTGGCTGCATCGCCTTGGCCCAGCCTGGCGGGAAAGCGCATCATCCAGTGGCCCAGCGGATCCACCACGTACAGGTGATCTGCCAGTTTGGCACCAGAAGCCGGTGCCAGCCATTGCGCCACCGCCGCCTGCGGCATGCGCAATACCGTGGCCTGCGAAAGCCCGGGGCGCATGCTTTGCGGGGGTTCGGCGTCATCGGTGATCAACCATACCCAGTCCACCCGCTCCTTCTCTCGCCCCATGCTCTCGCGCAACTGGCGCTGCAGATAAAGATTGTTCTGGCAGATGTCGTCGCAGGCGGCGGGCGATGCGCTCACCAGCAGCCACTGCCCCTTGAGGCTTTGCAGGTCAAATGCCTTGCCATCCAGCGTCTGCACCTGCATCGCAGGAAGGGTGGGCTGCTGAACAACCAGCTCACCAAAATTGCGGCGGCCTTCGGGGCGGATCACATAGTAGGTGAAGTACGAAGCGATCACCGGCGCTGCGCACACCAGCAGCACCAGGAACATCTTGATGCGGCCACTGCGCGAGCGCTCTGCGGCATCGATGGCATCGCCCGCCTGGGCGGCGGGCAAGCTGTGCACGGTCAGGCCCAGCAATTCCTCATCCGCCGGTGGCGGGGCTTGGGTGGCGGCGGCGCCTGCGGACACTTTGGACAATTTGGAACCAGACATAAAGGATGGCAATCAGGCTACACAGGCCAAACCATTGAAACGCATAACCATAATGCTTTTCCACGCCGCTGCCTACCACGGGCCAGTCGCGCGCAAGGCCATCGGAGGCCGCATCGGTTTCCACCACCGTCCATGCGGCCAGGGGCACGCCGATCTCTCGGGAGAAACTGGCAGTGTCGAGATTCTGACGGATCTGGGATACCCCTGAGCCATTGGCTGGCGTCTGCAGCTCCAGCAGGCGTGCAGGCTGGCTGGCGATACGCCCCTGTACCTGCACACGGCCGGAGGGCGTCTGTACCGTTGGCAGCGCGGCTCTGTTCTCAAAATTGCGCGGCACCCAGCCGCGCTGTACCAGCACGGTCTGCACCAGATTCTGCCCAACCTGCCCGACCTGCCCAACTGGCCCTGCCAGGCGCAGCGGCGTCAACACATAGAAGCCGGGCCTGCCCTGCATCTGGCGATTGTCCAGATAGACGGTGTGCTGCGGCAGCCATTCGCCTTGCAGTACCACCTGGCGGTGCAGCAATTCTTCTTGCGCAGAAGGCGCGAGCGGTGCCAGCAGGCTGTGCCCTTCCAACGCGGGCATGGCAGCGCGCGCATCGAGCTGGGCCTGGTAGGCCTCTTTCTCAGCGGCGCGGCGCAGCTGCCAGCGGCCGAGCGATGCCGTCACCAGCATGGCGATCACCGCTGCCATGGTGATGATGGCAAAACGCAGGCGCACCTTGCGGGCGCTGCTGGCAGCACTGGCATCCGGCACATCACCCATGGCTGATGGCTTCCTTCAATGCGCTGTTCATACAAACGATTCCTGCAACATTCGAGAAACAGCCATACGACTGGCTTTCATCTCCATGGTTATACCCTGCCCTAGGCACCGGATCGGTAGCACGGGTGATAGCGGATGGCGCAGGCGCTGCATCTGCGCAAGAATGGAGGTCTGACTGCTTATTGGCGCTTGAGGGACATGCGCTTTTGCTATCAAAATAAAAGCGCATTGCGTCACAACACCCGGAGTTATCCATGAAGATCATCATCGCACTGGCCTTTGTCGTCATCATTGCCAGCCTGGCGTCTGCCCTTATCTTCATGATGCGCGGCAGTCGGGCGGATGACCCCGGCAACAAACGCATGGCCTGGGCGCTTACCGTACGGATCGGGATCTCGGTGCTGGTGTTCCTGTGCATTCTGATTGCCTGGAAGCTGGGCTATATCCAACCCCATGGAATTCCCGTGAGTTCCTGAACCACCGCCCCCATCACCCCATCAGCAAAAAAGCGCCATGAGGCGCTTTTTTGCTGAACTGGATGCAACTTACATCCAGTACACCAGGATATACAGGCCCAGCCAGACCACGTCCACAAAGTGCCAATACCAGGCAGCCCCTTCAAAGCCAAAATGCTTCTTGGCGGTGAAATGGCCTTTTTGCAGCCGCAAGGTGATAACCAGCAGCATCAGCATGCCGACAAACACGTGCAAACCGTGAAAGCCCGTGAGCATGTAGAAGGTAGAACCATACACACCCGAATTGAGCTTGAGATTCAGCTCGGTGTAGAGGTGGTGGTACTCGTAGCCCTGCACGAACAGGAAGATCACGCCCAGCAGCACCGTCATCCACATGAACTTGATGCACTTGGCACGGTGGTCGTCCCGCAGCGCATGGTGGGCAATGGTGAGGGTGACGCCCGAAGTCAGCAGCAACGCGGTATTGATCGTAGGCAGCCAGAAGGGGCCTACGGTCTGGAATGGATCGACCGTGCCTGCGGGTGACGCGGTGGCCCCGGGCGAGACGCTGGGCCAGGCCGCTTTGAAATCGGGCCACAGCAAGGCGTTGTCCAGACTGCCCAGCGTGGGCACCGAATGCGCGCGCGCCCACCACAGTGCCGTGAAGAATGCGCCGAAGAACATGACTTCCGAGAAGATGAACCAACTCATGCTCCAGCGGTAGGACATATCGATGCGGTGGCTGTACTTGCCTGCCTGGCTTTCGTGGATGGCATCGCCAAACCACTGGTACAGCACAAACAGCCACCAGACCGTGCCCAGGAGCAGCACGTACTTGGCCCAGTCGTGGCCGTTGACCCAATTGCCTGCTCCGACGATCATCAGGCCCAGGCCGATGGCCGCCATCACCGGATGCCGCGATTCTGCGGGAACAAAGTAGTACGGCGTAGCGCCATGGGGTGTCGCACTCATCTCAGCTCCTGATATCTTGTTTTCTTGCTACTGAAACACTCTACTCAAACCAACCAATGCACCAGGGCCATCAGGCCCAGCACAAACAAAGCCAGGGCCACCAGGCCAACGGCGATGACTTGCAGCGGCGTGACCTGCGCGCCATCCTGCTGCCACTCCGACCCCTTGCGAACGCCCAGCAAAGACCACAGCACCGCCTGCACCGTGCGCCACACACTGCCTTTGCGCCGTCCGGGTTGCGGAGTCGGATTGGGTACTGGCATTACGACGACCCTGGTTCCGCTGCCGCAGCAGCCGCCGTGGGTACGACCACCGGAGCACCCGGTGTCTTGCCGCCCACTTCAAAAAAGGTATAGGACAAGGTGATCGTCGTCACATCCTTCGAGAGCTTGGGATCGATGACGAAAGCCACCGGCCATTCCTTTCTCTCACCCGGATCCAGCGTGTACTGGTTGAAGCAGAAGCACTCCAGCTTGTTGAAGTAGGGAGCGGCCTGCTTGGGCGCATAGCTGGGAATCGCCTGGGCCGCCATGCGGTGGTTCTGCTCGTTGCGGAACTCGTACATCACCGTGCTCAGCTCCCCTGGGTGCACCTTCATCGACGCCACGGCGGGCTTGAAGCTCCAGGGGCCACGTGCATTGGCATCGAACTCCACCGTGATGGTGCGGCTCTCGTCCACCTGGGTATTGAGCTTGACGTTTTTACCGGCAGTGCCGTTACCCGGTACATCGCGCTCGGTCAAGGCCAGAATGTTGATTCCGGTGACTTCGCAGATGCGCTTGTACAGCGGGATCAGCGCATAGCCAAAGGCAAACATGCCCAAGGCTACGACGGCCAGCTTGCCCACCATCTTGACGTTGTCTGCGTGTCGCACTCTTGCTCGCTCCTGTTTGCTCGCCGTATTGCCTACAGCACCGTCATCTTCACCAGAAACCCGATGAAGAAGACCAGCGCCACCGACGCCAGAATCAGCGCCAGCCGGATATTTGCCTTGCGTTGTTCAGGCGTTGTCATCTACAGATCCAATCAGCCAATGACCTTGGTGGCCGTGGCGTCCAGCTTGGGAGGGTTTTCGAAGGTGTGGAATGGTGCTGGCGAGGGCACTTCCCACTCCAGGCCTTCAGCGCCTTCCCACGGCTTTTGCGGAGCCTTTTCGCCACGGTGGCGCATGCCTGGCCACACCACGAACACAAAGAAGTACACCTGCATCAGGCCGAAGCCGAATGCACCGATCGACGCAATCATGTTGAAATCGGCGAACTGCATGGGGTAGTCGGCGTAGCGACGCGGCATGCCGGCCAGACCCAGGAAGTGCATGGGGAAGAAGGTGATGTTGAAGGTGATGAGCGAGCCCCAGAAGTGGATGCGGCCGCGCGCTTCGGAATACATCACGCCGGTCCACTTGGGTGCCCAGTAGTAATAACCGGCAAACATCGAAAACAGCGAGCCCGCCACCAGCACGTAGTGGAAATGCGCCACCACGTAATAGGTATCCTGCAACTGGATGTCGATGGGTGCCATCGACAGGATCAGACCCGTGAACCCGCCCATCGTGAACACGAAGATGAAGCCCACGGCAAACAGCATCGGCGTCTCGAACGTCATCGAGCCGCGCCACATCGTGGCCACCCAGTTGAAGATCTTCACGGCCGTCGGCACCGAGATCAGCATGGTCGCGTACATGAAGAACAACTGGCCGGTCACCGGCATGCCGGTGGTGAACATGTGGTGCGCCCAGACGATGAAGGACAGGATGGCAATGGCCGCCACGGCATACACCATCGATGCATAGCCAAACAGCTTCTTGCGGCTGAAGGCCGGAACGATCTGGCTCACGATGCCGAAGGCCGGCAGAATCATGATGTAGACCTCGGGGTGGCCGAAGAACCAGAAGATGTGCTGGTACATGACCGGGTCGCCGCCGCCCGCAGGGTTGAAGAAGCTCGTGCCAAAGTGGCGGTCGGTCAGGGTCATGGTGATGGCGCCTGCCAGCACGGGCATCACGGCAATCAGCAGGTATGCGGTGATCAGCCAGGTCCAGCAGAACATGGGCATCTTCATCAACGTCATGCCGGGAGCGCGCATGTTCAGGATGGTGACGATGATGTTGATCGACCCCATGATCGACGAGGCACCCATCACGTGCATGGCAAAGATGCTGGTGTCCATGGACGGGCCCATCTGCAGCGTGAGCGGTGCGTACAGGGTCCAGCCTGCAGCGGGCGCGCCGCCGGGCATGAAGAACGAGCCCACCAGCATCAGGCCTGCAGGAATCATCAGCCAGAAGCTGAAGTTGTTCATGCGCGCAAAGGCCATGTCGGATGCACCGATCTGCAACGGAATCATCCAGTTCGCAAAGCCCACAAAGGCCGGCATGATGGCGCCAAACACCATGATCAGGCCATGCATGGTGGTGAGCTGGTTGAACAGCTCAGGGTTGACCAGTTGCAGGCCGGGCTGGAACAGTTCGGCGCGGATCAGCAGCGCCAGCACGCCGCCCACCATCAGCATGGTGAACGAGAACAGCAGGTACAGCGTGCCGATATCCTTGTGATTGGTGGCAAACACCCAGCGGCGCCAACCGGTGGGTGCGCCATGGTGGTGGTCATCGTGGCCATGCGCATCATGGCCGTGGCCAGTGTGGCTGTGGTCTGTAGGGAGAACGGCGCTCATAGTTCTTGACTCCGATAGCTCTTCGTGTGCTGGACTGGTGGGGCGTTATGGCGCAGCAACAATGTCTACGCGGCGCGCCTGGCTGTCAGCGCCCTGTCCTGCAGTAATGGTTTCTGGCTTGCGCATCTCGATGCGCCCATCGGCTACGCCGTTGTCTGTCAGCATCTTGGCCACTGCCTGGGCGCGCAGCTTGGCGAGTTCGGCGTTCTGGTCGGCATTGCCGGTGGAATCGACAAAACCGGACAGTACCACCTTGCCAGCCTGGGTAGCCAGCGCGGTCGCCGCCTTCTTGACGGTGGCCTGCGCGTCGCTATCCAGATCGCTCTTGCCGCTGCCGAAAAATACCTGGAACGGACCGGCTTCCGCTGCCGGTGCGGCAGCAGCGGGGGCTGCTTGTGCATCTGCAGCCGGCGCAGCGGGTGCGGGGGCTGCAGTACCAGCAGCAGGCGCCGCAGAGCCACCGCCCTCAGGGAACTTGCCACCGCGTGCAGCCACGAACTCGGCAGGTTGCACCATGGTGCCGGTCTTGTTGCTCCAGTGGTTCTTGGCAAAGGTCACCACGGCGGCAAGGTCGGTATCGCTCAACTGCTTCCAGGCGGGCATGGCGCCATTGGCGCGGCCTTCCAGCACGGCATGCATCATGTCTGCCGTGGGGCCCAGCACCACGGGGCTGCCGTCAAGCGCCTTGATGGGGCCTGCGCCCTTGCCATTGGCCTGGTGGCAGGCTGCGCAATTGGCTGCGTAGACCTTCTCGCCACGGGCCACCAGATCGGCCAGCACCCAGACCTTGTTCGGATCATCCGCCTTGGCAGCCAGCTTCTTCTTCTGGTCTGCCACCCATGCGGAATAGTCATCAGCCGACAGCACCTTCACGTGGATGGGCATGTAGGCGTGTTCCTTGCCGCACAGCTCGGCGCACTGACCATAGTAATCGCCCGTTTTCTCGGCGCGGAACCAGGTGTCACGCACAAAGCCGGGGATCGCATCCTGCTTGATGCCAAAGGCAGGCACCATGAAGGAGTGGATCACGTCCGCAGCCGTGGTGATGACACGCACCTTTTTGTTGACGGGCACCACCAGCGGGTTGTCGACGCGCAGCAGATAGTCATTGGGCGCCTTGGAGACATCGCCGCTGTTGGACATGGCGCGCTGGCTGCTGTCCAGGGTGGAGACAAAGCTCAGGCCTTCACCTTCGCCGGTCAGATAGTCATAACCCCATTTCCACTGGTAGCCGGTCACCTTGACGGTCAGGTCCGCATTGGTGGTGTCCTTTTGCGCCACCAGCACCTTGGTGGCAGGCAAGGCCATCAGGATGACGATGACAAAAGGCAGAACCGTCCAGGCCACTTCCACCGTGACCGATTCATGAAAGTCTGCGGCCTTGGCCCCTTTGGATTTGCGGTGCTTCCAGATCGAATAGAACATCACCGCAAACACACCAACAAAGATGATGGTGCAGATCCACAGCATCATCCAGTGCAGGGTGTGCTGTTCTTCGGCAATCTTGGTAACCGGGGGAGGCAGATTCATCTGCCCGACTGCAGGACCGCCCGGCAGGCTCTGCACAGCGTGCGCTGCAGTTGCCAAACCTACGCCAGCCACCAACAGCAAAGAAGCCAGTTTTTGAGAAACACTTTTCATAGTTGTCACTTACTTCTCAACGTCTCATCGTTATGAAGTGCAAGGCACCATGTGGGGGAAACATGGGGCCGCGTGGTGCACCTTTTGCCGAGCGCACCTGCGGTTGCACTCATGCCACTTTGTCATCAAACCGAGCATGGCGTGAACTGCGCAATATTGCAACCCATGCAATCCCGGGATCATAGGGCTTTCACAACAGAAGCCGTTCAGGCACTAGACAGCCGCCGCAATTGGCGTTCCACGTCAGGCCCCGGTACCGGCTTGTCTCCGGCGTGGCCCGTGCCCTTGGCGGTACATCACCGGTTGCCCATATCGGCAGCGCCTTGCGCGGCAGCGGTCACTTACCCCTGCATGCGTCCCTGACGCAGCATCTGCTGCATGTCTTGCACGCTGATGACACTCTCTCCCTGCAGCTTGATGCGCGGAGTCGGCTTGAAGGCATGGCCGTAGATGATCTCGAAGGTGACAACCAGCCGCCCTTCCTCATCGGCGCGGGCCAGCTGTCGCGCAAGCGATAGGTCGAGCTGTTCAAGCCAGTTGCGCCCCCGCAGGGCGCCAAAGCGGCGGGGGTGCAGGTTGCGCCCCAGCTCGCGCAGTTCTGCGCGCAGCTTCTGCGCACTGGAATACGACAGTGTGATGCGCTCCATGTCCATCACCGGTTCGGCAAAACCTGCCTGGACGAGCATGTCGCCCCAGTCGTGCATATCGGTGAACTCGTGGCTTGCAGCCGACCAGCCCTGCTGTGCATAGACGGCCCGCACTTCCGCCAATGTGTCCGGCCCCAGGCAGGAAAACATCACGAACCCATCCACAGCCAGCAACTGGTGCCAGGTCTGCAGCAGGTGCTGCGGATTGGGGTGGTTGTGCAGGGCCATGTTGGCCCAGAGCATGTTCACGCTGCCCGCTGCCGGCTGGCCCCAGTGCAGCCGGGGCTGTCGCCACCGGTCCATGCTCCACCAGGGGCTGGAGAGGTGTTCGCGCAGCGCAGCTTCGTGCCCTGGCTGGGTTTCGACAATGCTCAGCGCAGACTGTGGATAACGCTCGGCCACACGCTGGTGCGCTGCCAGGCCACCGTACAGCGGCTCCCAGCTGCACCAGGCAGCGGGCTTTTGCATAATCCACGCCAGACGCTCCTCCATGCGCCGCCCTACTTCGTCATGCAGCCAGGGGCTGTGCGCAGGCGCCTGCCTCTGCCAGCGCGTGGCGGCTATCGGGTCAATCGTCGGGGGAGTGGAAAATTCAGCCATGGGGAAGCCCGCTACGCAGTAAGGGCGTGGGTTAAATGTCTTCTGAAAGGAACGGCATGGCAATAGTCAGCAGCGAAAGCGGTGTTTCGGCTCCACGTTGGCACCATTGGCAATGGTGGCAACAGTGGCCAACCCGGTTTGCAAACCACCTGTGCGAGCACCTTCCCAGCACCTGCCTGGTGTGCCAGCGCCGGCCCAGCCCGTGGCTCTGCAGTGACTGCGCAGCCATCTGCGCGCCTTCTGCCACAAGGCGTTGCGATCATTGCGCGTTGCCGTTGCCCGGCACCAGCCAGGTCTGCCCGAATTGCCTGCTCGACCCGCTGCCGCTGCGGCACTGCCATGCAGCGGTGGACTATAGCCCGCCTTGGAGCGGCATGGTGCAGCAGTTCAAATATCACCAGCATCTGGCATGGGCAAGGCCCATGGCGCAGTTGATGCTGCAGGCGCCGCATGCGCGGCAATGGCTGCAACAGGCAGATCTCGTGCTTGCGGTACCGCTCTCGGCCGCGCGGCTGCGCGAGCGGGGCTACAACCAGGCCCTGCAACTGGCCCGCGCCCTGCGGCGCCTGGCACCGGGCGGCCCCGTGCTTCATTCTGGCTGGCTATTGCGCCTGGCCGATACCCCGGCGCAGGCGCAGCTGGGCCGCGCAGCGCGCTTGCGCAATCTGCGCCACGCTTTTGCCGTCGAGCCGCGCCATGCAGCAGCGATTTGCGGCAGGCAGGTGTTGCTGGTAGACGATGTGATGACCACGGGCGCCACGCTGGCTGCAGTGGCAAACATGCTGCTGGCGCACGGTGCGTCTGCGGTAGATGCTATGGTTTTTGCAAGGACTCCGTTGCCGGAATAAAACGCAGCAGCCTGCAGGCATTTGGACGCATCACTAAACTGGCACGCCTTGGCGGCCCGCGCCGCGCGCATTTTCCTATCACTGCATCCCATGTTCAACGTCGTCCTGGTCGAACCAGAAATCCCCCCCAATACCGGTAATGTGATCCGCCTGTGCGCCAATACCGGCAGCCGCCTGCACCTGATCGAGCCGCTGGGATTTTCCATGGAAGACCGCTACATGCGCCGCGCAGGCCTCGATTACCACGAGTACGCTGCCACGCAGCGCCATGCCAGCTGGCAGGCCTTTGTCGACACCATGCAGCCAGCGCAAGACCGCATGTTCGCCATGACCACGCATGGCAGCAGCCCTGCGTTTGACATTCAATTTCACCCGGGTGATTGGCTGGTATTTGGCTGCGAAACCCGCGGCCTGCCCCCTGCCTTGCGCGAGAGCTTTCCCCTCACCCAGCGTGTGCGCCTGCCCATGGTGGCGGGCCAGCGCAGCCTCAATCTGTCCAACGCCGTGGCAGTGACCGTCTTTGAAGCATGGCGCCAGAACGGCTTTGCCATGCCTGACGGCGGTGTCGCCCAATAACAAAAATTTGAGAAAAATGGCCACTGGCGCACAACAGATGCGCGCCAAATGCTCTCATTTACATAGCAAAGAGATGTGCCGCCGGGGCTCAGGCGTTCTGTGAGCGCTTGACGAAGAACAAGCCCATGCCCACCAGCATCAGCAGGCCACCAAACACCTTGTTCTGGATGCGCATGGCCTTGCTGTCCCGCAACAGGCGGCGCAGAACACTCGCGCTTGCGGCATAGCCGTGCATCACGATGGTGTCCACTGCCAAGGTGGTGACGGACAGGATCAGCAGTTGCAGCCACAACGGGTGATCGGCTGTCATGAACTGCGGCAGCACCGCCACCATGAAGATGATGCCCTTGGGATTGGTGGCATTGGTCAGGAAGCCACTCAAGGTACGCTTTTTCCAGCTGCCTTCAGGCTGCTGCGTGGCCGCGTCACTCACCAGGCCGCCCGTCGAGCGCCACTGTTGAAAACCGATGTAGATCAGATAGCAGGCGCCCACGATCTTGACGATGTTGAATGCGGTCTCGGACGCGATCAGCAGCGACCCCACACCCGCGCCCGCAATCAGCAGGATGAGCAGCAAGCCCAGTTGCAGCCCAAGAATGGTAGCGCTGGTCTTGCGCACGCCGTAGGAGAGGCCGTGGCTCATCGACAGCACGGCGCCCGAGCCCGGTGAAACCGCAATGATGATGGCCGCCACCAGATAGGCCAGCCAGGTGTGAAATTCCATGATCGATCCAGAAACGGCCTCGCCATGCCAACGACCACGCTTCACTGCGCCCTGCCATGCGCCCCCTTGGCGCCTGGGCAGGCCGCAATTTGTAGGCTCGGCACAACGGGCAAAGCCGCCATTATCGCGCCAGGCTGCGCTCCCTTGCCAGTACCGCCACTGAGGGCTGTCACATATTTTTCATAGCAGCCTGCGCTTGCTGGGTATGCGCAGAACGCAAAAAAATGCAATAAATTCCCACAAATCACAAAAAAAACGTAACCTCATCCCCAAAGCACCTACAACAACACCATTTTTGCACGCATGGAAGCGCACGCCCCTCTCTGGCTGACCTACACCTTTTTGTACCTGGCAGCCGCCGTCATCGCCGTGCCGATTTCACGCGCGCTCGGCCTTGGCACCATCATCGGTTACCTGGTAGCCGGCATGATCATCGGCCCCAGCGGCCTCAAGCTGGTCAGCAATGTGCAGGACATCCTGCATTTTTCCGAGTTCGGCGTGGTGCTGATGCTGTTCCTGATCGGGCTGGAACTGCAACCCAGCCGCCTGTGGAGCATGCGCCGCCCCATCTTCGGTGTGGGCAGCGCGCAAATGCTGCTGTGCACCGCAGGACTGTTTGCCGCAGCCTGGCTGCTCGGGTTTGACTGGCACATGGCCCTGATTGCGGCCTTGGGCCTGGCACTGTCCTCCACCGCAATTGCGTTGCAAAGCATTGCTGAGCGTAACCTCATGTCCACCAACAGCGGCAAGACGAGCTTTGCCATCCTGCTGTTCCAGGACGTGGCGGCCATCCCGATCCTGGCGCTTGTGCCCCTGCTGGCCGTGGGCCAGCAGGCTGCGCAGGACGACGGCAACATGCTGCTGGAAATTGGCAGAACCCTTGCCATCATTGCTGCCGTCATCGTGGGTGGCCGCTATCTGCTGCGCCCCGTGCTGCGCTGGATTGCGCAAAGCGACTCGCGCGAAATCTCGACCGCCACCGCCCTGCTGCTGGTGGTGGGCATTGCCTACCTGATGCTGCAGATCGGCCTGTCCATGGCCCTTGGCGCCTTTCTGGCTGGCGTGCTGCTGGCCGACAGCGAATTCCGCGCCGAGCTGGAGACCGACATCGAGCCTTTCAAGGGTCTGCTGCTCGGGCTGTTCTTCATCGCCGTGGGCATGAGCATCGATTTCTCGGTGATCCTGTCGTCACCCCTGGCCATGCTGGCGCTGGTGGTGATTTTCCTGCTCATCAAATCCGTCGTCATCTACAGCCTCGCCACCGTGCTGCGCATGCCCTTGCAGGAGCGCCCGCTGTTCACGCTGCTGCTGGCGCAGGGCGGAGAGTTTGCGTTCGTGGTGTTCAGCGCTGCGCAGGCGCAGGGTATTGTGAGTCCGCAGCACTCTTCGCTGCTGATCGGCGCAGTGGCCATCTCCATGGTGGCCACGCCGCTGATGGTGGCGGCCATGGACCGCTGGCTCATGCCACGGTTTGCCAACCTCGCCTCCGGCGAAGATGCGCCGGAAGAGCTGCACGAGCAGCAGGAGGCGTCCGTGCTGATCGCCGGCTTCGGCCGCTACGGCCAGATCGTGACCCGTGTGCTGCTGAGCCAGGGCATCAAGGCGGTCATTCTGGACCACAGCGTCGAAATGCTCCAGGTGGCGCAGAACTTCGGCTACCGTGTGTTCTATGGCGATGCCACCCGGCAGGATCTGCTGCGCATCGCCGGGGCAGAGAAGGCCGAGGTCATGGTGATCGCGGTCGACGACGAGAGCCAGACCAACCAGATCGTCAAGCTGGTGCAGCAGCACTTTCCGCACCTCAAGATCGTGACGCGGGCCAAGGACGTGGCGCACTGGTTTGCCCTGCGTGACATGGGCGTGCAGTATGTGGACCGCGAGCTGTTCGATTCCAGCCTGCAGACGGCCGAGAAAACGCTGGAGCTGATGGGCTACACCCCTGAGGACGCGCAATACGTGGTCACGGTGTTCCGTGCCCACAACATCGAGTTGACCAACAAGATGTACGAACACCGCAACGACCGCGAAACCATGCTGGCCGTGGGCCGCCAGGGCCGCGATCAACTGGTGGAACAGATGATGCGCGAGCGCCAGGAACGCCAGGCCCAGGCGCAGGAGGCCGAGCAGGCCCCCAGCAGTCCCTACCCGCATCAGCCGGACGATCCGCAGAGTCACATTTGACCGTAGGCGCACGCAGCCCACCGGCTGCGTGCTACGCTTTGCGCCCTATGTTCAACCCCTCCCAAGCCGATGTGCGGCGCTTTTTCTGCGCCGCACATGCCAAGCAGCAAGCCAGCCAGCCCATGGAAGCCATCGAAACCCTGGCGGGCCTGTGGATTGCCGAGCACCCCGAGTACCGCGAAGACCTGAGCGACGTGGATGCGGCCATCGCCCGCAACTACGACCTGACGCCTGACAAGACCAACCCGTTCCTGCATCTGTCCATGCACCTGTCGATCAGCGAGCAATGCAGCATCGACCAGCCGCGCGGCATCCGCCAGGCGGTAGAGTTGCTCGCCAAGCGGCTGGGCTCGCTGCATGATGCACACCATGTCGCCATGGAGTGCCTGGGTACCATGCTGTGGGAGAGCCAGCGCTCGGGCCGCCCCCCTGATGGAGATGCCTATGTGGCGGCCGTGCAGCGCAACGCCACCAAGGACTGAGCCCCGCTCTCCCCCCCCCTGACAAAGCAAAAACGCCCGGCAATGCCGGGCGTTTTTGCTGAGGCAAGGCAACTGCTGCGTTGCCCGCCATTGCTGCCTTATTTGCTGCGGAAACGCGATTCCGGCACGGTCTGCAAACCACCCTGCAGGCTGCCGATATAGTCGGCCAGCTCTTTCATCTCCGCATGGTTGAACTGCTTGGCCATGGCCCCCATCACCGGGTTCGAACGGCCAATGTACCCGTTCTTCTCCACGGTATAGGACTTGAGCGCCGCATACAGATAGTCGGCATTCTGTCCAGCCAGCTTGGGATAGGTAGGATCGATGGCCTTGGAGAAATTGTCGCCATGGCACGAAGCGCAGGTGCCCTTCTTCAGCAGCTCAGCAGTCTTGGTGCTCGGCTCTCTCGATGGCTTTTCGGCCACCGTCACATCACCGGTGGTGTGCTTTTCGTAATACGCGGCCAGATCGGCAATGTCCTGGTCGGTCAGCGAGTCAGCAATGGCGCGCATGGTGGGGTGCTTGCGGTCACCCTTTTTGTAGGCATGCAACGCTGCCTCAATGTACTTGCCATTCTGCCCCGAGATCTTCGGTACCTGGTACACCTCGGGAAAACTGGCCTTGTAGCCCACGATACCGTGGCAGCCAATGCACATGGCAATTTTTCCTTCGGCTGCCTTGGCATCACCCTTCACCTCCTGGGCCGCCGCCCAACCCGTCACAGACGCGACAGCCAATGCAAATACCGTGGTCAATGTTTTATTCATTTTGCGCGCACAATCGTGTGGAAAAGCTACCGCGTCTAGGCGGTGTCTAAGTTTATAGTCAACGCTGAAACAGACCCTGTCACCTCGATTCTGCATTCTCTTTCATGAAATTCCAAGGCACACAGAACTACGTTGCGACCAATGACCTGATGCTCGCGGTCAATGCGGCAATTACCCTTCAAAGACCGCTTCTCGTCAAGGGGGAACCCGGCACAGGGAAAACCATGCTGGCGGAAGAAGTGTCGCAGGCGCTAGACATGCCGCTGCTGCAGTGGCACATCAAGTCCACCACCAAGGCGCAGCAAGGCTTGTATGAGTACGATGCGGTCAGTCGTCTGCGGGACAGCCAGCTTGCCGATGTGGAAGGCGCGGCCCGCGTGCATGACATCCACAACTACATCGTCAAGGGCGTGCTGTGGCAGGCCTTCACCGCAGACCGGCCCGTGGCCCTGCTGATCGATGAAATCGACAAGGCCGACATCGAATTCCCCAACGATCTGCTGCGCGAACTCGACCGCATGGAGTTCTATTGCTACGAGACGCGCGAGATGGTCCGCGCCAAGCACCGCCCGCTGGTGTTCATCACCTCCAACAACGAGAAGGAGCTGCCCGATGCCTTCCTGCGCCGCTGCTTCTTTCACTACATCAAGTTCCCCGACGCAGAGACGATGAAGCAGATCGTCGAGGTCCATTTCCCGACGCTCAAGCAGGAGCTGCTGTCGGCGGCCATGAAGGTGTTCTTCGAAATCCGCAACCTGCCAGGCCTGAAGAAAAAACCATCGACCAGCGAGTTGATCGACTGGCTCAAGCTGCTGGTTGCCGAAGACATTCCGCCCGAAGTGCTGCAGACTGCCGACCAGAAGATTGCCGTGCCTCCCCTGGTGGGCGCGCTTTTGAAGAACGAGCAAGACGTGAGCCTCTTTGAGAAGCTGGTCTTCATGAACCAGCGCAACCGCTAGGCAGCGCATGGCAACGCCACAGCAGTTGCTGGCCGAAGGGTTGACGGACGCCATCGGCTTTCTGGCCGGTGCGCTGGCAGGCTGGGGTATTTCGCACCTGCTGGGCTGGCCGCTGTTTGAAGACGGCTACAGCGCGGGCAGCATTGCCGCGATTGCGCTGGTGGGCCTGGGCGGCGGGGCGGGCCTTCAACTGGCCAGGCGCTGGCGCAAATCCAGATAGAAACACGCTGAAACGCCCTGCGGCAAAGCGCAATCTGCTATCCAATTCAACACCTTCAGGAAAACCATGGCTTTTGTGGAACCCATTGATCTGCGCCGCAACGGCGTGCTGCTCACGCCCCTGGACTTTGCGCATGAGGACGGCCTGCGTGCCGCTGCACAGGATGGCGAACTCTGGAAGATCCGCGTCACCTCCGTTCCCGAGCCGGAAAACACCAGGCTCTACATCGAGCAGGCCATGAACATGCGCGCAGCGGGCAACCGCATGCCATTTGCCGTCATCGATGAAGCCACGGGCAAGGTGCTGGGCAGCACCAGCTACCACGACATCGTGCCGGCCTTGAAGCGCGTGGAAATTGGCTACACCTGGTACGCGCAGAGCGTGCAGCGCAGCCATGTCAACACCACCTGCAAACTGACCTTGCTCACGCATGCGTTCGAAACCCTGGGCGCTGCCGTGGTGGGCTGGCGAACCGATAACTTCAACTTTGCCAGCCAGCGGGCCATTGAGCGGCTGGGCGCCAGGAAGGACGGCGTGATCCGCCACCACGCGCCTCGCCGCGATGGCACCGTGCGCGACACCGTGATGTACAGCATGCTCGCAGGCGAGTGGCCCGAGGCCAAAGCACAGCTGCTGTACCTGCTGAACAAGCCTCGTTGATTTTCGTCAAGCGGGCTGGTGCCTGTGGGCGGCAGGCGCAATGGCTGCGAAACTACAGCACCGGCGCCATCATGCCCACCACGTTGTGTACCAGCCGGGTATGAAACGGCCACGCGCGCACCGCCGCCACATCCACGGCCTTTGACACGGACAGGTAGCCCAGCTGCCGCGCGCGTATGCTGCCCGTCACCTCGTGGTCGCTGATCAGCAGGTTGTTCTCGTAGTTCAGCTCCAGGCTGCGACGGTCCATGTTGGCCGATCCCACCAGGCTGATCTCGCCGTCCAGGGTCAAGGTCTTGGCGTGCAGCACCCCCAGCGGATACTCATAAAGCGCCACACCGTTGCTCAGCAGGTCGGCATAGCAGCTGCGGCAGGCCTGCGCCACCAGCCATGAATCATTGCGTGCGGGCACGATCAGGGTGGTGGCCACCCCACGCCGGGGCGCAGCGCACAGGGCGCGCAACAAGGCCTCGTCCGGTACAAAGTATGGCGTGGTGATCAGCAGCTCGTGGCGCGCTGCGTACATGCTGGCCACAAACAGATCGGACATGCCGTTGTGCCGCGCCGTGGGGCCTGTCTCCACCGCCTGCGCCACGCAGTTGCCCGGCGCGGCATCCGCAGCGGCCACCGGCGCATTGGGCAGGTCGTCCAGCCCGGCTTCATTGGTCTCTGGAATCCAGCCGCTCAAGAACAGCGTCTGCATCTGCCGCACCACCGGCCCCTCACAGCGCAGCAGCACATCGATCCATGGGGCGTACCTTGCCTTGATGCGGAACTCGGGGTCCGCGCAATTCTGGCTGCCGCAATAGGCGATGCGGTTGTCGATGACAACCAGCTTGCGGTGGTCGCGCAAATCCACGCGGCTGAGCGCCATGTGGCGCAGGCGGCTCACATCATCCAGCGTGGCCAGCAATTGCACGCCCGCCTGCGCCAGCTCCCGCCACAGGGCGCTGTCACGAAAGGCGCGCGAACCGAGCGCATCCACCATCACCCGGCACTGCACGCCGCGACGTGCAGCAGCCGCCACCGCCTGCGCCAGGCGCTGGCCGGTATCGTCGGCCAGCCAGATGTAGAAGGCGATATGCACCTGCTGGCGCGCCTGCGCGATGTCGTCGATCAGATGGTGGATGGCCGCCTTGGAGTTGACCATGGGCTGGGCCGGTACCGCCGCCGCGTCCCCCAGCAGCACGATGCGGTTGCCCGCAACTGCATCAAAACCGGTGATGGAGTGCGCCAGGGCCACCAGGGATGCTGCGGCCCCCGACACCTGGGCAGGCGTCTGCACCGGGCGTTGCAAAGTGGTCTGCACCCGGCGCAGCCGCCGCGCACGCGAGCGCCCGATGCTGGTTTCGCCCAGCAACAGATAGGCCGCAATACCCGCCAGCGGCACCAGCATGATGACCGCCACCCACGCTGCACGCGAGGCGGGCGAGCGGTTGGCCCGCGTCAGTGCGCGGGCCGCGACCAGCAGATGCAAGATGAAAACAGAGCCTGTCCACAGTTGGGGAAGCAGATTGCTGTGCATAAGATTCGACGAACCCGCCAATACAGATGGTTCATGCTAGCACGGCATCCAGCGGCACCTGTGCCCCGGCGGACGCCGTTCACAGCCTGCTCAGCAGGCTTTCCTGCAGCGCAGGCAGGTGCTGCTCGGGCAGGATATTGCTCATGTGCTTTTTCACGTTATCCGCATAGCTGGCGTTGGTTTTTTGCTTCAGAAATTGAAGCACCTTGAGCAGGTTGGCCACCAGATCGCTCTCGTTCTGGCTGGCATTGAGCTGGGCCAGCATGTGCTGGGCATCGCCGCCGCGCTGCATCTGCAGGATGCCCGATGCATACATCTTGCATGCGGCCAGAGAACGCTTGGCAGCGGATGAGGACAGCGCCTCCCGTGCAGGCGCCAACACAGGTGCCAAAGGCGCCGGGCGCGAGGGCTGCAGATCGATGCCCACCGGCATCAGCGTGGATTCGCGTTGCTCTGCTGCCGGCGAAGGCGCCAGCGATGCCAGGCGCAGCGCGTCATGGGAGTCACGCGTCGTCCAGGCCTGCCCTTCCACCGGGCGCTGCACCAGATACCCCTGGGCCAGCAGGCTGTCCATCAGTGCCAGGGCGGTGTCACCGAGCCAACCCGCGATCTCTTGACGGGAGCGGATGCCATCACACAAGATAAGGATCTGCCGCTCCTGCACCGACAGGCTGGCACGGTTGCGCAACGCCTGCCTGGCCTTGTCCGTTTTGATCATCACCATGGCAGCATGCTCCCCAAGTCCCGTTAGACTGGAAAGACTAGCCCGCTTCTGTTACCAATTGTTTACAACCCCATGCTGATCGACTTTTTCTACACCTTGCGCGCGGCCAAGCTGCCGGTTTCGGTCAAGGAACTGCTCACCCTGCTGGAGGCACTGGAAAAAGGCCTGGCCGGTCCACGATCGGAAAATGCCTGGAGCCTGGACGACTTCTACTTTCTGGCCCGCACCTGCCTGGTCAAGGATGAAAAGCTGTTCGACAAATTCGACCAGGCCTTCTCCGCCTACTTCAAAGGCATGGAGCTGCTCACCGACTGGAAGAAGGAACTGCCGGAAGACTGGCTCAAGCAGGTGCTGGAGCGCGAGCTCAGCCCCGAGGAAAAGGCAGCGATCGAGGCCATGGGCTGGGATGAGTTGATGGAGACCTTGAAAAAGCGCCTCGAAGAGCAGAAGGAGCGCCACGAAGGCGGCAGCAAGTGGATTGGTACCGGCGGCACCAGCCCGTTTGGTCACGGCGGCTACAACCCCGCAGGCATCCGCATTGGCGGCCCCGGTAAAAGCCGCAGCGCGGTCAAGGTGTGGGAGCAGCGTGCCTACCGCGACTACGACGACACGCAGGAGCTGGGCACGCGCAACATCAAGGTGGCGCTGCGCCGCCTGCGCAAGTTCGCCCGCGACGGCAACGAGCTCGAACTCGATCTGCCCAACACCATCCGGGCCACCGCCGCCAATGCGGGCTATCTGGACATCAAGATGATCCCCGAGCGGCACAACAACGTGAAAGTGCTGCTGCTGATGGATGTGGGCGGCACGATGGATGACCACATTCAGCGCGTCGAG
Organism: Comamonas odontotermitis; assembly: GCF_040396735.1. Taxonomy (GTDB): domain Bacteria; phylum Pseudomonadota; class Gammaproteobacteria; order Burkholderiales; family Burkholderiaceae_C; genus Comamonas; species Comamonas odontotermitis_C. The sequence goes on along the minus strand of NZ_JBEBNZ010000004.1, from coordinate 65,827 downwards.
GAGCTGTTTTCCGCCGTCAAGAGCGAGTTCAAGCACCTGGAGTTCTATTACTTCCACAATTGCGTCTACGACTACATGTGGAAAAACAACAAGCGCCGCTATGCCGAAAAATTTCCGACCTGGGACATCATCAGAAAATATAACAAGGATTACAAGCTGATCTTTGTGGGGGATGCCACAATGAGTCCTTACGAAATCCTACAACCGGGCGGCTCGGTTGAATATAACAATGAAGAACCGGGTGCCGAATGGATCAAGCGCCTGACCAACGCTTTTCCCAGGCACGCCTGGATCAACCCCGAACCGCAAGGTGTCTGGCAATACCGCCAGAGCATCAGCCTGATACAACAACTCGTAGGCGACCGTATGTTTCCCCTGTCATTGAAAGGCCTGGAGGACACCATGCGGTTGCTGTCAAAGTGACCATGCGATATCGCCTGACGACGCCGGTCCTGCCGGCGTTTTTTATTGTTTTTTCCGCCTTGCTGACTGGCTGCAGCAGCACACCGCGCGCCAGTGGCGAGGACGCACAGAGCAGCGCCAAGGGCACCGAAACCGCGGCAGACAGTAATTCCGACGGCCACGATGCCGACAACGACCAGCCCGCGTTCGACCTGACCGTGAAAGCGCCCGACGATGTCAGAAAGTACCTGGAGCAGTACATCGACCTCAAGCGCTACCGCAGCTTTCCCGGCCTGCAGCTGACCGAGCTGACGCGGCTGCTGGGCAGTGCCGACGAAAACGTGCGCGAGTTGCTGGGCACGCTGGGCTATTTCAGCCCCGAGATACAAATTGATGTATTCGATACAGGTGCGGCGCCTGCGGGCAGCGGAATATCTGCGGCAGACAGCGAAGCCCGCCCGCAGATCGTCATCTCTGTCACGCCCGGCGTACAGACCAAGGTGGCCGATGTGGCACTGGACTACAGCGGCGCCGTGACGGAGGAGAAGAACTTCGCCAGCCGGCGCGAGCGGCTGCTGCGCAACTGGGACCTGCCGCCGGGCACCGGGTTCACCCAGAAAGGCTGGGACAGTGCAAAGTCCGAAGGCCTGCGCGCCCTCCAGCGCCGCCGCTACCCCACTGCAAAGATCGAGTCCAGCAAGGCCGATATTGACGGCGACACCAACCAGGCCCGGCTGTCGGTGCACTACGACAGCGGGCCGTTGTACAAATTTGGCCCCCTGTCGATTGAAGGCGCCGAGCGTTACGACCCGGTTGGCACCGCCCGCATTGCGCGCCTGCCCACCGGCCGCGACTACAGCGAAACCGCCATGCTCGATGCGCAGACGCGACTGGCCGCAAGCGGCTACTACGATTCTGTCTTTCTGACGCTGGACACCAACACCCAGACACCCGAGGCCGCGCCCGTGATTGCCCAGGTACGCGAGGCCAAATTGCAAAAGGTGGTCTTCGGTATCGGTATGTCCACCGATACCGGCCCGCGCCTGAGCCTCGACCATATCCACAACAAGATGCCCCTGCTGGGCTGGCGCGCGGTGAGCAAGCTCTCGTTCGAGCGCGACAAGAAGTTGATCAGCACGGAGTGGACCGACCTGCCCGGCGAAGACGGCTGGGCAGACTTTGCGGGCGGCGAGGTCAAGCGCGAAATCAACGGCGACTTCACCATCAACTCGGCCCAGATCCGCGGTGGCCACAAGAAAAGCACCGACCATATCGACCGCAGTGCATTCCTGCAGTATGACTTCTCGTCTTCCGCACAGGGCCTGGAAAAGATTCCATCCAGTAGCGCCATCAGTGCCAACTACGGCTGGACAGGCCGCTACTTCAACAACAACACCAATCCCACGCGGGGTTACGGCATTGCGGCAGAACTGGGCGCGGGTGTCACCCTTACGCCTCAGCGCGACCCATTCATGCGCGCCCTGCTGCGCTGGCAGGGCTTTGTCCCCGCCGGAACGGTGACCGCGCCCAATGGCAGCTCGCGCGGAGCGCGTCTTGCCCTGCGGGCCGAAGGGGGAGCCATCCTGGCCAAGAATTCTGCCGTCATTCCTGCCACACAGCTTTTCATCACCGGTGGCGACACCACCGTGCGGGGCTATGGCTACAAGCAGATTGGCGCCAGCGTTGCCGGCGACAAGGTCTACGGCGGCCGCTACATGTACGTGGGCAGCGTTGAATACCAGCGCCCTCTGGTGCGCAATGGCGAAGTCAGCGACTGGGAATCGGCCGTGTTTGCCGACGTTGGCTCGGTGGCCGACAAGGTCGGCGACATGACCCCCTACTGGGGCATTGGTACGGGCCTGCGCTGGCGCAGCCCGGTGGGCGCACTGCAGGCCGATGTGGCCTACGGGCTGAAAGACCAACGCTTTCGCCTGCATTTGCGCTTGGGATACAGCTTTTGACCATGGCAGACACTTCTATCTCCACGCCACAGGGCACCCAGCCAGCACCCCCACCTCTACAGAAAAAGGCTAGCTGGGGCAGACGCATTGCGCGCTGGCTGCTATGGTTTTTTGTATTGACCTTCGTCGCAATCGCTGCATTGCTGGGCGGTGCCTGGTGGTGGAGCGGGCAGGATGACTCGCTCGCACGTGTTATCGCCATCGTGCAGCGCTACCTGCCTGCAGACCAGAAGCTGCAGGCCACCGATGTGCGCGGCAGCCTGCGCCAAGGCGGCAGCATCGGCAATCTGCAGTGGAGCAACCCATCCATCAGCGTCGACATGAGCGGCGCCACCATTGGCTGGACCCTCGACAATATCTGGGATCGTGAAGTGCGCCTGGCGCCGATCCACATTGCCCAGCTCACCATCACGCCATCCGGCATCGAGCAACCCAAGGAGCCTACCCAACCGCTGGAGCAGTTGCCGCTGCCGCTGCGTGTACTCGACATTCCCTTCTCGGTGGATGAAATCGTCTGGGCCGCTGCCCAGCCCATCACCATCGCCGGACTGCAAGGCCACTACCTGTACCAGAACGACAAACACCAATTGCAGGTCACCAGCGTGCAGGCTTTCAACGGCAGCTACCAGGCCCAGCTCACCCTGGGTGCACTGGCGCCCATGGACTTGAATGCCCAGTTGCAAGCCCATGTGGACCAGCCCGCCACCGACCAATTGCCCGCCGTGCTGGCCGATGCCACGGCCAGCGTCACCGGCAACCTGGCAGGCGCTGAAGCCAGCCTGCGCGTGGTGGCCCAGCTCAAGCCCCAGATTGCGCCGCCATCGCCGGCAGACAGCGCAACTGCCGCACCGAAGAACGCCTCGGCCAAAGCCGCAGGCAATACAGCGCGCCGTGGCAAGGACCAGACCGCACAGGCCCTGTCCATGGCCCCGCCCATGCAGGCCGATGTGGATGCCACCATCTACCCCTGGAAACCCTGGCCGGTGGGCCCCACGCAGGCCACCGTGCAAAGCGTCAACCTGGCAGCGTTTATGCCCGGCCTGCCCACCACCTTGCTCAACGGCAAAATCGCGGTGACCGAAGCCCCGGCCGATGCACTGGCCAAGGCACAGGCAGACAGCCCAGCGCCCGCCCTGGTCGCCCCGCCTGCCGAGGCGCCAGAAGATGCCCCTGCACCCGCCTTGCTGCCTGTGCCCCTCGACATCGCCGTCGATATCAGCAATGCGCTGCCGGGCCCGCTGGACGCGCAACGCCTGCCCATCCAGCATTTGCAAGCGAAGGCCTTGTTTGACGGCCAGCGTGTCGATGTGCTCGATGGCACCACCGTGCAGCTTGGCGACGGCCGCCTGCAAGCCGCAGGCCACTACCGGCTGGCAGACCACCATGCCGCGCTGCAAGCGGAGCTGCAGGCGCTGAACCCGGCGCTCATCGACACCCGCGTAGACAGCGCGCCGCTCTCAGGCAAACTCACTGTCCAGTCGCAGGATGATGCTATTGTTTTTGACAGCGACATACGTTCCAACCGTGCGCCAGAAGCCCAAAGCGCCAAAAGAACCAAGAACGCCAAAGACCCGGCCCGTCTGCCGATCGATCACATCATCGCCAAAGGCCGTTGGAAAGCGCCCGAACTGCAGTTGCAGACCGCGCAGATCGACGCGCTCGGCGCGCACCTGAGCGCCCAGCAACTGGTCGCCAATATTGAGCAGCAGAGCGGTTCCGGTCGTGTTGCTGCACAGGTGCCCGGCGCCAGCCTGGACATCCAGGCCCAGGCCACGCCGGCCCAGGGCAAGGGCGACGTGAGTCTGAAGCTCGCCAGTGCAGAGCAGTTGATGCAGTGGCTGCGCAAGGTGCCCCGCGTTGCCGAGGCGCTGCCTGCAGACCTCAGCGCACAAGGCAGCCTGGAGGCCAAGCTGCATTACAGCGGTGGCTATGGCGATGCATTGCGCCAGCTGCAGCAAGCCGGCCTTCTCGCCAAGATTCCCGAGGGCATGACTACCAAGGGCGCGCAACCGTTTGCGCTGGAGGCAACCATCAACACCCCGCAGCTGACCGTGCGCACCAGCAGCCATGCCGAGGACAACTGGCAACTGCGCAACACGCAGCTGGCGCTGACCGGCAACCTGGCCAAGGTGCAGGCCGATCTGCAAACCGAAGCGCGCCATGGCGAGCAACAGTTTGGCGGCCAGATCAAGCTGGCAGCCAGCAGCAATGCACAGCAGCAGTGGACGGGCAGCCTGAGCCAGCTGCAGGCACGCGCCACGCTCCCACCCAACAAGGAACCATGGCAGTTGGCGCTGCAACAGCCGCTCGATTTCAAGCTGCAGTTGCCCCAAGGTAAACAAGCACTGACCGCCAGTACCGGAACAGGACAGCTGCACCTCACCGGCCCGCAGGCAGGCACCGTTATGCTGCAGTGGAACCCGCTTCAATTCAGTCAGGGCGCAGACAAATCCGTGCAATTGCAAAGCACCGGCAGCGTGCAAGGCCTGCCACTGCGCTGGGCGCGCGCCTTCCAAAAGCCTGACCCCAACCAGAACCAGGGCACCAGCCCGCTCGATTCGGACCTCGTCGTGCAAGGCCGGTGGGACATCAACACCTCCAATGGCCTCAACGCCAAGCTACAGGTGGAGCGGGCAAGCGGCGACCTGCGCCTGCATGTGCAGGGCAGCCGACCCAAGAGCGTCACCTTCCACTCCAGCGGCAAACAGGGCAGCCTCGCCAAGGCCTTTGCAGAACAAAAGGAAACCATCACCGCCGGCATCCGTACCGCAACCGTTGCCCTGACCGTACAGGACCGCCAGGTGCGCGCCAATGTGCGCTGGGATTCGGCCAACGCAGGCGAGCTGACTGCCGACCTGCAGACCGCGCTGCAGTTTGAAGGCAAAGACTATCTGGCTGCAACCGTCGCGCCCGACGCCCCGCTCGGCGGCGCCATCAAGGCCCAGATGCCTGACCTGGGCATCTGGGCCAGCTTCGCCCCGCCTGGATGGCGCGTGGCAGGCAGCCTGGGCGCAGACGTGCAACTGGCCGGCAACCTACGCGACCCGCGCTGGAGCGGGAGCCTGTCGGCCGACAAAATGCATATTCAGTCGCAGCTCGATGGCGTGGATCTGCGCAACGGCACCCTGCGCGCCCAGCTCAATGGCAATGAACTCGCACTGCAGCGCCTGCACTTTGACGGCGGTGAAGGCAGCCGCGCCCGCATCATCGGCTACAGCGGCAACCTGACTGCAGCGCCCGCAGACGGTGGCACCCTGGATGCAACAGGCACGATCCGCTGGAGCATGCCCGACGATGGCGGCAAACCCGACATCACCATGGACATCCGCACCCAGGCCAAGGCCCTGCAGGTACTGGTGCGCGCCGACCGGCAGGTCAGCATCTCGGGCGATGTGCGCAGCCAGCTCCAACAAGGCCAGATGCGCATCACCGGCGACCTGCGCGTAGACCGCGCCAGCATCATGCTGGCCAACGAATCCTCGCCCACCCTGGGCAGCGATGTGGTGGTGCATACCAAGGCCAGTCGTGCCGCCGCTGCCGAAAAGGCCAAGCAGGAGGCGGCCCAAGCTGCCGATGGCAAGCTCAACGAGCCCGCCGGCGGCATCACCCCTGCCAAGCCCATGCTGCTGGATGTGAAGCTGGACCTGGGCAACGATTTTGCGCTGCAGGGCTATGGCATTACCACGCGCCTGCGCGGCACGCTCAATGTACAGAACGCTGGCGGCAATGGCATTGGCATGCCCCGCATCACCGGCGTCATCACCACAGAGGAAGGCCGATACCGTGCCTGGGGACAGGTGCTGAATGTGGAAACCGGCCAGATCCGGTTCAACGGCCCCTACAACAACCCATCGCTCGAAATTCTGGCGCTTCGCCCCAACATCTCGGTCAAGGCCGGCGTGCAGGTGAGCGGCTCAGCCATGGCGCCGCGCGTGCGCCTGTATTCCGACCCGGAAATGCCCGATGCCGAGAAAATATCATGGGTCGTCATGGGCCGCGACCCCGCCGGCGGCGGCGCCAGCAGCGCCATGATGCAGCAGGCCGCCCTCGCCCTGCTGGGTGGCGGATCAGGTGAGAGCCTGACCGGCAACATCGCCAAGGGCCTGGGCCTGGATGAAATCGGTCTGGGCGGCGACAACGGCTCTGCCGGCCTGTCACTGGGCAAGCGCCTCTCCAAGGACTTGTATGTGACCTACGAAGCCGGTCTGGGCGGCACCCTGGGTGCGCTCTACATCTTCTACGATTTCACCCGCAACCTGCAGTTGCGCGGATCGGCAGGCGTAACCAGCGCGCTGGATCTGATCTACACGCTGCGTTTTGATTAGGACAGCCACAACACACAGCGGAGTTTGTCCGGCACCTACCGAACACCACCTACAATAGCTGCTTGGTCTCACTCCCTGTAGTTCAATGGATAGAACGAGTGCCTCCTAAGCGCTAGATACAGGTTCGATTCCTGTCGGGGGGACCAGGACATAGACTCAGATAGTCTCAGAACAGCCAAAAACCCGTATGTGTAGAAGCATAGCGGGTTTTTCTGTGTCTAACCTTGCCTCAGGTGATCTATGGACATACCAACATTTTGCTGGTACTTTTGTTGGTAGTTGAACATATCAACACACCAACATACCAACAGGACGCGATATGGCACTTTCAGACACTTTTGTGAAGCAGGTGAAGCCCGACCCCACCAAGTCAGCCGGAAGCAAGCACTCAGACGGCTATGGACTTTTTCTACTGGTAGCAAGTGCAGGCAAGTACTGGCGCATGGCCTATCGTTTTGCAGGCAAGCAGAAAACCTTGGCGATGGGGACCTACCCGGAGGTGAGTCTCGCGCAAGCCCGTAAGCGGCGCGAAGACGCTAGGAAATTGTTGGCTGATGGCATCGACCCTGGAGTCGCCAAACGCGCCGACAAGCTGGCGAAAAGGATTGCTGCAGACAATACATTCCAAAAAGTGGCGGAGTTGTGGCTCGAAAAGACTGCCGCCGACCGCAAGGAAATCACCCAACAAAAGGTACGCAACTGGCTAGAGAAGGACATTTTCCCCAGCATCGGGAAACTACCCATGACTAGTATCATGCCGCGTGACGTGCTAGCTGTGGCTCGCAAAATGGAGGATCGTGGCGCGCACGATAGCGCCAAGCGACTTGTTCAGATTTGCGGGCAAGTTTTTCGCTTTGCCGTTGCTGAGCACACTGTAGGACGCGACATCACAGTAGACCTCAAGGGCGCATTGAAAAGAGCCGAGAAAAAGCACTACGCAGCCATTACAGAGCCATCGCAACTCGCTCCATTGCTGCGAGCAATAGACAATTACACCGGTCACCTGTACAGCCGCTGCGCTCTGCGCTTAACGCCACTCGTTTTTCTACGCCCAGGCGAGTTGCGCACTGGCGAATGGAAGGAAATCGACTTTGACAAAGCCGAATGGCGCATTCCCGGCTCGAAGATGAAGATGAAAACCGACCATATCGTCCCGCTATCCAAGCAAGCGCTGGCAATTTTGCAAGAAATTCACCCAATCACAGGAGATGGCCAGTATATTTTTCCGAGCATCCGCACCGGCGAACGGCCAATGTCGGACAACACCATCAATGCTGCCCTGCGTGGTTTGGGATACGACAACACCATGCAGACCGCCCATGGTTTCCGAGCCACTGCAAGAACAATCATGGATGAAGTGATGGGCGAGCGGGTGGATTTGATCGAACATCAGCTAGCGCATGCAGTGAAGGATGCAAATGGAACAGCCTACAACCGAACAACCCACCTTGCGGCACGCCACGAAATGATGCAGCGATGGGCCGACTACCTGAATAAACTCAAATCCGGTGCCGATGTGATCCAGTTTAAACCGGCATAAGTTTTAGTTTTGACCGCTGAAGATTTATTGAAGCTTATTTATAGAAGACTATGGCGATGGGCGTCTAGTCATTTTTATGGGATTTTTAATGAGTAATGATTTCAATGAAGATAATCACGGAAAAATGACCCGAGAAGAATGGATTGAACGAGCGGAAAAAGTTGCCGACTTAGCTTGGAGAGATTCCCTGAAAAAAGTGGAGCTAATGGCGTTGGAGAATGAGATTATTCTGCCTCGGGAAATATCAGGCTTGCATCCAAGAGCGAATGCTCAATACACGCGAACTTTTGACATTCTTCAAGAAGAATTTATGGGCAGATTGCCAGCGTTGTTTGCCTACGCGCAATGGATGAAGTGGGTAGCCGGTTGGGACGGCGCCTATTGGTATATGCATTCGATTGAGCAGGGTGTTGTACTTGACAATGATTTCACTCGATCAAGATGCACTGCTGAAGGCTACGCTCTCCATGAGGGGTGGTCCTATGCCATTTACAATAAACAAGGGGAGTTGAATCGCCACTTACTTTATCAAGCAATGTCTGAGAGGTATGGGCTAGAAAACAAGCCTTCCGATCACCGAGTCTTGTTGGCATTGGAGTTACATTGGTTGTGGCTGGCAAGTGATCCAAGTCTTGATCGTGATAAATTCCTTGAATACCTGTACGAAGCTGGTGAAGCGAGTGCGCTATCCAGCGGACTGCATATGTGGGATGAAGGCTTTAAATGTTCTATTGAGGAAATGGAGTCGGATCCAAATAGCAAAGCTGCACTATCGGCGCGTAGGTTGTTGGCGAAGACTGCAGCAGAAGCAAGGCATGCACCTAATCAGGCAATTCGTGAAAAAGTGGTGGCCAGATACAAAGATGAGAGAGAAGAATACTCCAGCAAAGACAGTGCCGCTATCGCATTTACGAAAGAATTTCCATTTGAATTTTCAACCATCAGAGATTGGTTGAAGGGCGCGTAAGGTGCTTGGGTTCTGCTAGCAAACCACATGGTATGCATGCATATCCCGAGCTCTGCTTGCATCTTGTTATAGGCTGCAAGCACGGGGCGGGATTTGCTCGCAAACCGTCTTCTCTGAAGATTTCATAAAAGCGAAAGTCACCCCATACCGCAGCACATGATGCAACGCGGGTTCAAATGGAGTGATACATGGCATCAATTCAGTCTTACCGCCCAAAGCAAGCAGCCGAGCTGCTGGGCATTGGTACTGCAACCCTCTGGCGCTGGATCAAGAGCCGCCCTGATTTCCCCCAACCAATCCGGTTATCCGCCCGCTGCACGGTCATTCCCGCCGACAAGCTGATTGCCTGGCGTGATGCCCAGGCCGGAAAGTGAGGCGTGCAGTGTTCTATGCAGCTTCAATTGCAGCCCAATGTCATTGGCGCTATTGCCATTTCACCCAAGGAGGCAGTGCGCAATGACCCACAGCATTCTTTGGGGCGAATACCCCATCGGCGACCACAGAATCCTGTGCCCCGCCTGCGGCACCAGCCCACGCAAAAAGGACATGGGCGTTACCATCCTCTCGCCCGAGCACGGCATTGCCCATTGCTTCAAGTGCGGACTGATTGCCAGCAAGCGAGACCAACGCGAGCTGTCAGAAGTTGAGCGCCGGGCTTACAAGCGCCGCATGGATGCTTTGCGCAAACAGCACGACGCAGAGCAGCGCGAGAGGCAGGCACGAGCAGCGGCCGGGGCATCCCAGCGCTGGCTTGCATCTGTACCTGCCCTTGACCATCCCTACCTGAGCGCGAAGGGCATCAAACCCCACGGCATCCGGGTAGAGGCCGGGCATACGCTGCTGATCCCCCTGCGCGATGGCAAAGGCCACATACACAGCCTGCAATCCATCGCCCCCGATGGCAGCAAGCACTTCATGCCTGGGGGCCGTACCAAGGGTTGTTATCACGCCATTGGACAGGCATCTGGGCGGTTGCTGATTGCCGAGGGCTACGCCACTGCTGCGACCCTTCACGAGCAGACCGGGTACGCGGTGGCAGTTGCATTCAACTGCGGCAATTTACTGCCTGTTGCGCAAATGCTCAGAGCGAAATATCCGTGCCTGACGTTGGTGCTGTGCGCTGATGACGACTGGACAACCGAGGGCAATCCCGGCCTGACTGCGGCATCGGCTGCTGCGCATGCTGTCGGTGGTCTGCTGGCCGTGCCTGACTTCTCGGGCCTAGATCGCCAAGGCGGTGACACCTACTTCAACGATTTGCAGCGCCTTGCCGGGCGCGTGGAGGTGATGGAATGAACCTCGTAGAGAATGCTATCAATAACGCAGCCCCGGCCTTTGCTGTTCTGGAGGGGGTAACCGACTCCGAAACCGGTAACAAACATTGGCCCGACCCGCTGCCCATCAAGAGCGATTTGCCCCCGGCACCGGCGTTTGAGGCAGATGTACTGCTGCCCAAGGCGCTGGCTGAGTTCGTTAAGGATGAGGCCGACCGCATGTGCGCTGCGCCTGACTTTGTGGCCGCGGCCTTGATCGTTGCCATTGGCGCAGTGATTGGCACCAAGTGCGCCATCAAGCCCAAGCGCCGTGACGACTGGATCGTGACGCCCAATCTTTACGGCGGTGTTGTTGGAGACCCCAGCGCGAAGAAGTCGCCCACCATCGGCACGGTCATGCGCTTTCTGGATCGCCTGGAGGTGAGGGAGGCTGAACTTCTGGAGGAAAAGCTCAAAACCTACCAGGCGGAAATAGCAGCGTTTGAAGCGCACGAATCGGCTATCAAGGCCAATATGAAAAAGGCCGCTACCGGCAAACCCGACCACGACAAGATGCGTGCCGCCCAGCACGATCTGGAATCACTGGACAAACCCGAAGAGCCGCATGCGCGCCGCTTCAAGTCAAACGACGCCACCGTTGAGAAGCTGGGCGACATTCTTGCCAAAAATCCTGTAGGCCTGCTGGTGTTCCGTGATGAGTTGATGGGTCTTTTAGCGAGCTGGGAGCGTGAAGGCAGGGAAGGCGACAAGGCGTTCTATCTGGAAGGCTGGAATGGTACGGGCAGCTTCACGATTGACCGCATTGGGCGAGGCAGCCAATTCATCAAGTCGCTGTGCCTGTCGGTGTTTGGCGGTATCCAGCCCGATCTGCTGGAGCGCTATCTCGCAAGCATCGTCAACAGCATGGATAACGATGGCCGTATCCAACGGTTTCAAGTGCTGGTGTATCCCGAGCAGCCTACCTGGGCCTGGACGGATCGCTACCCCGTCAAAGGGGCGCGGGAGGCCGTACGGGATATGTTTGATCGCCTGGCGGAATTCGACCCCATGCAGGACGGTGCAATGCCTGCCGACGACTTCGTAAAGCTGCCGCACTTTTGCTTTGATGACGAAGCCCAGCAAGTCTTTATCGAGTGGGCGACTGAGCTGAATGTGCAGCGCATTCCGGGTGAGACCAACCCCATGGTGAAGCAGCACCTGGGTAAGTTTGAGAAGTTGTTTTGTGCGCTGGCGCTGATCCTGCACTTGGCAGAGGGCAAGCTCGGGCCGGTGGGCGAGTCATGCGCCATCCGGGCTGCCGCCTGGTGCGAATACCTGGAGGGCCACGCTAAGCGTATTTACGGCTTGGTCGAGACCGCCAAGACCACGACCGCCAAGATGCTCTCTCGCCGTCTGGGCGAGGGCAAGCTCCCGAGCGGTTTCACTGCCCGTGAGGTTTGGAAAAAAGGTTGGGGCGGAATCAAGACGACCGCCGACGCCGAGGCCGCTCTCTCCATCTTGGAAGAGCATGCATGGCTCATCAGCATGGATGACATGCCTGAGGTTGGCCGCCCCACCACGCGCTACATCATCAACCCCAAAGTGAGGGGGGCAAAATGACCTCATGGCTGGCAAAAGCGAAATCACATTTTTTGCAAAACAGCGAAGCGCACACCCCCAAAACGCCCAAAACCCTCCTTTTGGGGGTTACGGGGGCCTGCTCCGCTCTCGTTTATGAAAAACAACAAGAGGTTTCGGGGGTTTTGGGGGGCTGCTCAGGGCGCATTTGTGCAAACGATGAAATCTCCGATCCACTGCTCATTGCCTTGATGGCAGCGGCAATGAATGCCTGCGACTTCTGGGGAGACAGCCCTAAGGCCCGGGAGCAGATGCGCCTGGAGATTTTAGAGACCAGGCCAGAGCACCGAGAGGAGCTGCTGCGCATGTTCAAGGCCGACTACCCGGCACCTGGAGCGCAAAACGATTCTGTTGGTGAAGGGTAGGAACACGCCACGACAGTGCCCGGTTTTGAGACCAGTACGCGCGCGCGAGGTCGTCCTCACTTCAATATACCAACACACTCCAGAAATGCCCTCGAAACCAAAAACCTTCCAGAAGTCAATGAGACACTCGGAAGGTTTTTTCTATTGATTACTCCTTTGACAATAGTACAGCAATAAAAACAAACGACTACAAGGTTTTCTCCAATTCTTCTTTCATGTTCTCTTTCGGGGATGATAAGAGTCTCAAACAAATAAATGCCAACTTCTTGAAAAGACTTTGCGAGGAACCAAATGCGCCTTGCCGTCCGCCAAAAAATCTAATTATCTCAGGTAGATCTAAGTATTCTTGAGCAGAATCACGAGCCCCAATCAAAATTGAATCCCTATATTCATTGCCAATATATGATTCAATTGTATCAATGGAATTCGCAAGAGCAGAAGAAACATCGTCATTCATCAGATCCAAAGAGTCGCACAATTCGATTTTCGGATTAAATGATTTCTCACCCAAAGTCGTAACACCCAGCATTCCATAAGAAAATTTCCCTCCTAAAGGCACTAAGAGCTCCACAACAATAGTATTATGAATGCATATTAATGACCCTCTACATTCCGCTTCAATAAAATGATTGCTTGTTATTTTTGGAGAGTCCTTTTTAGAGATGGGCCATTCGTTAACCCAAACTCTTGCAATCCTTTCTTTGGATAGCTTAAATTCTTTCATTTAATTCCCCAGTAGCTTCTCCATGCGTTGTTAAATTCGCTAGGGAAATTTTGAATAACTTCGGGATGATAGATGGAGAAATTCGATACGCCATATTTATTCAAAGCAGCAGCATGAGCTTCATCATATCCGAGCCCTTTTAATCGGCCTGTATTTTCTGCAATTTCGTGCAGATAGAAATTTGCGTCGGCACCAGTTAGTCTCTCTCCGGCCTGAAGGCTATCTCTCAGTCGTTGCACCATAGCCGCATTGGGTTCCCATAGGTCAAAGCGAGAAAGATTTTGTTCGACCAAATTCAAGCCCTTTGACGTGATTTTGATCCCTTCAGGAACACAGGTAGCTCCCGCTTCAGCCGTCACCGGAGCCATCCGTGTCACAACAGGCGCCACCACAATCGGTGGCACTCTAAAACCTACAACCGTCAGAGCCTGCTCACCCAACATAGCGCCAAACAGCAGCCCTGCCTGACCGTAGTTGCCATTCTCCCAGGCAGTCATGCCATGATCAAACGTCACCTGGCCTGGAACAAAGGCGCGCAGCCATGGCGAGCTTTCGTACAGACCTAGTCGATCCGTGCCGTTGAGCGGGTTGCCTCCTACATATCCTCGGCGATTCCATCCCCCCGCAAGCCCAATGGGGTCCATTTGGGTGTATCCACCAATAGCGCCATCGTAGTACCTGTAAACGTTATAGCTCAGCTGCGTCTCTTCGTCCCACTGCTGGCCCGGATAGCGCAGGTTGAACGTCACCTCTGGCGCGTAGCTGGGCAGGCTGCCAGCGACTGCGCTGTCCGCTTGCACATAGCCTTTCGCACCCGTGGTCGGGCTTACTTCGCCAAACCCGGTGAGCAGCCACTGCCAGGCCACTTGGCCCTGCTGGTTGGTCAGGCGCCTGGGGGTGCTCAGGTGGTCGGCGTGGATGGCGTAGAGCCGCCCGTTGATCTGGGCCGCCACCGGCACCATGCCTTGGGCGGTGGGCAGGTAGATGACTTCGGTGCTGTCCATTTCGCCCGCAGGCGCTGCCGAGTTTGCGCTGCGCTGGTTGCTGTAGGTGCCCAGCAGTTGCGCGCTGTCTTCTTCGCTGTAGAGGGTGTGCTCGGTGCGCGGGGCCGTGGTGCTTTGCCGTGCATCGGTTTTGAGCAGGCGCTGGCTCGCGCTGTTGTAGAGGTAGCTGACGGCACTGGGGTCGGTGCTGCTGGCGGTGCCGGTGACTTTGGCGACGCGGCCATTGGCGCCGTAGTGCAGGTATTGGGCTCCGCTGGTAGTGCCACTGGTGGTGGCAGATGTGATGGCCCCTGCTGCGTCGTACTGGTAGGTTTTGGTGCTCGCTGCGTTGCCCGGAGTGGTGGTGCTGGCAATGCTGGCCAGCACATTGGTGCCAGCGGTCAGGCTGTAGGTGCGGGTGGTGGTAGCACTACTACCCGATGCAGGCGTCTTGACGATGGAGGCCGAGAGGCGGTTGCCGTTGGCGTCGTACGCATAGCCCATGGAGTTGTAGCCAGCAACATCAAGAAGGTTCGTGGCCAAGGTGCCTACTCGGGGCCAGTTGACCGTGGGCGTGCTTTGGAGGCTGTGGCCGCTGGCGGTCATGCGCCCGGCTGCGTCGTAGGTGTAGGCGCTGGCGATGCGGGCCTGTACGGTGGTGGTGGCTGCGCCCCCGGCGCTTGCAGCGGCGGGCACCATCTGGCTTTGCTCGATGGCAGACACGCGCCCTGCCGCGTCCCAGGTCAGATCAAGGATGCCGGTGTGGGTGAGCTGGCCTGCCGTGTTGTAGCTGCGCGCTTCTGCCAGCGTGCTGCTGGCCCCTGCCGCAGCCAGGATGCCCGGCCAGCTCCAGCCCGTAGGCATGCCCAGTGGGCTCCAAGTCAGGCCTGAGAGGAGTGCCGTGCCGTTCCACTGCATGCCGGTGATGAGGCCCGTGCTGTCGTACTGATAGGTGAGCTGTTTGCCCGAGGGGTAGGTGATGCTTTGCACGCTGCCTGCCCCGCCCTGGCCTGCTGGCACGTAGCTGTAAGCCATGGAGCGGGTCTCGCCCCCTGCCAGGATCTGGGTCTTGCGCAGCACGCGGCCCAGGGCGTCGCGCTGGTACTGGGTGGTGACGCCCGGGTCCTGCACTTCGCTCAAGTGCCCGATGCTGGCATTGGGCGCAGCAGCGGTGTTGTAGGTGGTGCCGGTGAGGTCGTAGCGCAGCACAGATGATGTGCCGTTGTTGTAGTTGATCTTGGTGATGCGGCCCAGGGCGTCGCGCTCCACACCAATGGTGCGGCCTGTGGCGTCGGTGGTCGATGCCAGGAGGCCGCGCACGTCGTAGGTGGCATTGCCGGTGCCTGCATCGGGGGTGACCTCTTGCTTGGCGTTGCCCAGTGCATCGCGGGTGTAGCTGGTGGTGACGCCTTTGAAGTCTTTGGCAGAGGTGATGGCGTCCAGCTGGTTGTAGGTGAGCGTGGCTGCGTTGTTCAGCGGGTCGGTCACTTTGTTCAGGCGGCGCAGCCCGTCCACTGCAAGCGTGGTGGTTTGAGACAGGCCATTGCGGGCCGTGGCCAGGTCGCCATTGGCGTCATAGCTCAGGCTTGTGCTTTGGTTGGCACCTCGGGTCTCGCTCGCCACCTTGTTAAGACTGTTGATCGTGCGCTGTACCTGCAAGGCGGTAATGGCCGCGCTGTCCTTGACGGTGGCGCTGGTGGCGTTGTCTTGCGCGTCGAGGGTGTACTGGCCGGAGTTGCCCCGGTTGTCGCTCCAGTTGCTGGTGCGCAGGGCGCCGTCGTACTGGTAGGTGATGGCGTAGCCGTTGGCGAATGTGACGGTGCCCAGCTTGTCATTGGGCAGGTAGCTGAGCGTGGTGAGCAAGCCCCCTGCGCTGAAGCTGGTGAGCTGGCCCTTGGGGTTGTAGCTGTAGACACGCACAAGGCCTGAGGGTTCGGTGGCGGTGAGGATGCGGCCTGCGCCATCGTGGGTGTACTGGCTGATGCGCCCCTGGGGGTCGGTGACCTTGCTCAGGTTACCCTTGGTGTCGTAACCAAACACGGTCTGGCCACCGGCATCGGTGTAGGAGTACGGCAGGCCGTTGGGGTTGTAGGCCCAGGCGCTGGAGTAGGCTTTGCCGCTGGCCGTGTCCGTGACCAGGGTGCCCACGAGGTTGCCGCCATCGTCGTAGCTCAGTTGGGTGATGCGCCCCGCCTCGGTGATCTTGGTGGGCAGTGACATGGCGTCATGCCACTCGATCTGGGCCGTTTGGGCTTCTGGGCGGTTGGAGGCAGCCACCACCTGGGTGATCAGTTGGCGGTTGGTGTTCCACTGGTAGGTGGTTTTGTTGCCCTTGAAGTCCTCCTTGGAGGCAGGCAGCAAGTCGGCATTGAGCTCTTCCTTGAATTTGTCCCAGAAACGCGCATTGCTTTGCCCAACCAGGCGCACACCAGAGGCCGTACCCTGGTACTGGCGGGTGGTGCTGTTGCCATTGGGGTCGGTGGTGGTGACCGAGGCTTTGTACCAGTTGGGATCATCAGTACCTGCGGCCACCAGCATGCCAGCGGAGCCGACGCTGGCAGCGCCCGCATAGGAGACGCGGTAGGCACCGGTGACCCCTGCCCGCGTGGTTTCTTTGAGCGAGCCATCAGGGTTATAGCTAAAGCCCAGTATCTGGTTGCCCTGGGCATCACCCACGGCAGTGACCAGGCCCGGGAAGGTGGTGTTGCCATAGCTGTAGGCGTGGGTCTGGTAGCTGTTGACCTTGACGGAGCTTAGGCTTCCCTTGGCGTTGTAGTCGTAGTTGACGGCGTTGCCGTCGGGCAAGGTGACGGAGCCCAGCCTGCCATCGGTCCGGTAGCTAAAGTTCAGCCCGCGCCCAAAGGAGTTGGCAACAGACAGGACCTTGCCGTTGGTTTGCAAGATGCTGTAGTTCCAGCCATTGCGCAAGGTGATCTTGGTGAGCCAGCCTTTGTTGTCGAACTTCCAAATACTGTCGTCACTGGCGCGGTGGTATTGCCAGGCACCTCCCACCGAGCCCTGAATCCAGTCCGCCCCAGTTGCCGCCAGCCACGGGGACTGCTCTCCCATTTCTTTGAGAAATAGCGCTGAGGTGCCATCGGGCAGTATCACTGCAAGGCTGGAGGGGTAGCGCGCGTCGTAGTACTTGGGCAGCTTGATGCGGCCCGACCAAGAGTGCATCCAGCCCTTGCCCATGCCGATGTCCGCATCTTCATCGGGGTCGCCAAAGCTGCGGTAGATGTGGCCCAGGGTGAGGGGGCTGGGGCTTTGGTCAACCCAGTCAGTCTGCGCCTGGAAGTTCTCGGGGCCGTTGGGGATGCTCTGGGCCTGGGCCGGGCCAGACATGAAGGTGAAGGTGCCTAGAGTGGTTAGAGCACCAAAAGCGACCAGGGCGCGCAAGGCGGGCTTGAGAGAGGAAGGCAGCAGCTTGCGCCGGATGAGCAGATCAATGGTCATGGTACGGGCTGGTATTCGTTAATGGTGAGAAGACAATAAGGCAATAGGGGATCAGCGGCGGCACATTTGCGGCTCTTCTAGCTGATTCAGATCAGTAGGCAATACCGTGATAGTTTTGCTAGCAGTGTTTTCGCAATGTAAACAACTTGCAGATATTTCAATCATTGCAGCCACCAAATCTGAAGGGACAACAATAAAAGAAACTTCCCCGTCATCATCTGTATATCCAGCGACAGTTTGCCCAATCCTTGTTCTCAAAACAACGTGGACATTTTTCTCAACCCCATCAACAGATGTAATCTTTATGGACTGCGTTATCGGTCCATTTTTCGACGGCAGTGCATTGGTAACATTTGGACCAGATATATTAATATTAAACATTTTGCAATATCTTATTCCATCCGAGAAATATGATGTTACCCATCTGGGATCAGTAGGACAGGTAGCCTGCTCAACCAATGCATAAACACCTACTTGAGGGTAATTATTAGGATTGAATAAATTGCAATAATATCCAGTGGAGTCCTTTATCTTGGCAATACTGGCATATGACCATTCCGATCCGGCATTGCTTGCCACAGCTTTGCAAGTGCTCTCTGGAGATTCAAACTCCTGCCCCTTAGCCCCATTGCTAACCCATCCTGGTACTAGATAATTTGCATTTGAAACCCTACAAAGAAGCAAGACAGTAGAAAATATAAAATACCTGAAAGAAATATTATTCATCATTTAAATTGGATTTTTTTTGAAAATAGGCATTAATTTTGGCATTGACACGCTTGCGGCTCTTGTGACTCCTAGCTTCATATATCAATAGTTTCAGATACGGAAGTGCCATTCCAGCCATTTTTCAAACAATAAAATCTGCTTCATAAGCGTGAGTGTTCAAGGAGAGCAGACAGGCTACTAAAAATAAGATTATCAATCTCATTCATAACCTTTAGATAAGATAAACTCCATTTAACGATGCCAGATTAGCGGCGGCACATTTGCGGCTCTTCTGATTGGTTCACATCAGTAGGCAACACCGTGATGGATTTGCTAGCAGTGTTTTCACAATAAACACATGAAGTAGTTAGATCAACGGTTAATCCGTAAAAATAAGGCGGAGTATAAGTTATTACGGATTTTCCATTTTGATCTGTGATTTGAGGGCTGGCACCAGCAATTACACCGTTCACGCGCATTTCAACCGAAAACACCTCTGATGCAACTGGACCATCCTCAGATGTGATTGTTACCACTTGATCAATTGGCCCGACTTGGGATGGCAATGCACTTGTACTTGACGGACCACTAACCCCAATAGTGTATCTATTGCATGAGAGCAATCCACTTGGTTCTATTTTCATTACATAAGCTGGAATTGTGGGGCACTCTTTTTGACTAACGACTGTATAAATATATATATTAACCATGTCGTTATTTCTGTATGCCCGGCAATACCTAGATCTTTCTGAATTGTAATATGTAGCATCCTTGAATCGCCATGTTGAAGTAGGATCTGTATTCATGGATATTGCATACTGACACACTTCCTCCGGCGTTCCAAACTCCGGGGACTGATTCCATATCCACCCCGGTATGAGCTTTTCAGCCTGTGCGGACTGACTCAAAAACACAAGCACTAAAGGTACAGCAAAGATTTTTCTTATGCACATATGAATATCTGCAGGGAAGTGCATGAAATTAATTAGCGACTACACATTTGAGGCTCTTCGCCTGAAGTGGGTAGTGGTAAGCCTTGAACAGATATCTCCTGTAATGCATCGTTTGTGCATTCGCTACAAGTTGCTTTAATTTCTATTTTCGCATCAAGAAAATATGGTGGAACATAGTTTAAAAATGCTCCCCCATTAGAATCAGTCTTTATAGTTTCTTGAAATATTATTTTTCCATCTTCAATGAGTTCATAAGAAAAGGCATTATCTGCCAATGGTCGATATCCGCCAGTAAGAATAGATATCTTTTGTGGAAGGCTTGGGCCTTGGGGGAGTGCAGTTGTTAAGGAAGGGCCATTTATGGATATCTCGCTCCCTCCGCATGCGATAGCCTCATCCACTCCAGCGTTGTATCTGCGCCCCTTCTCTATAGGTGGGCAATATGCAAAAATATTACCAGATACATCGTACTTAACCCAGACATTGTACCCTTCATTTAAATATCTTCCGTTCCTATACCAATTTACGGGATTTGCACCTTTGTAGTCTTGAATAGCAAGCGACGAAGTAAATTCAAATGTAGGAATATTAGGTTTTCGCAGCTCCGAAAAATATTCAGCAGCCTCTTGTCTTGAATTAAAGTACTGATCACAGCCATTGGCATAGGTATTGCCAATTTTCAAATCACACCATTGAGGTGGCTGGGCAGCATAGATACCAGAAGAGGTAATAACTACTGCTGCGAATATTATTTTATTTCTCATAGCCGTCTAAAAACAATCCCTATTAAATACTCATGCATATAGAAATAATTATCCAGATTGCCAGGAGCAACTTGAATTAAGTTTACTCCTGCCGTACAAAGTGAATGCTTATTTCAAATCCATTTTGACTATCAGGAATTCTTTTCCAATTGCCTGTCAGTGGGATACTGGTAGTAACCCAAGGAGAGCAGCCGGACGGGGTGAATCGAGGCAGGCAGGAGCACGACTATGTTGTTTTTAGAGCACTTCGTTAGCTATGCCCACGAGCGCATTCTTGATGCTGCTACGCAGTGATCGCGTCACCTGCGCTGCTTGACCTATCCTGGCGGAATCAAAAGGTGGGGGGGGGGAGATAGACAACCTAGTAGAGCGCGTTGGTGAAACCGACCTGCTCATCGCATTTATACGCCCGCGAAATATGAAGTTAAGCCTAAATGCATGCTGGGCCACTCACAGGTTATCTCGCAAGCGAGGATGGGCGCTCAGACCTTAGCAAAACTTAACATCGCCAGCGATACGACTCCACCCCAACCCCGACCGTGTGCTCACGCTTTGCGGTCCAGACGAGCCAGGAAAAATGACTGCGGAGTGTGCAGGAGGGAGGGGGGCCTAAAAGGCCTATAGGCCTCTTCCCTGGACACCGCACTGTTCCTCACGCGCAGAAATTTTCCCCGTATGAATTCGTTAAATCAAACAATCAGCAAATCAATCGCCCGCTAGCCCGCATGGATGCTGGCTCTGAGGGCTCTTTGAATTCGTTTGATTTGTTGATTCCCGTTTGATTGCTGTTAAAGCTTTAACATCCATCCTGCCGGGTCTGACGAAGAAGCCACACTGGATGCTTTAGGAGTCAAGGCAGGGGAGCGCTGGCAAGCTGCAACACAGCGTTTGTATTTGACCACCAAGGGCATCTATCCGTATGCCATGTGCAAGGAAGGGAGCCACCTCTCTATCTCTGGCCGCTGGTGACTGCGGTGGTCACAGCTCCGATGGTTATGATATCCATCATGGCGCGTCTCCCTGGAGTCGTGCCAAATACCCATTTTGGAGATGTACGCGCGCGTGAGCGCCATTGTTTCTCTGTTTGACGGGACCCGTAGGTACGCAACGTGTGGTACGCAGCAAGGTACGCGCACAAAGTCTGCCATGGTCATCATTTAGCCGAAGTGCTTAACCAGGGCTATACAGGCGAAGGTGAACGCCGACAAGGCCGAGGGTGTACCAAAAGTCCACCTAATCCTGGCCAGAACCGACACTGGAACCAAACTTTTGCGCTGCCAAGTTAGAAAATTCATTTCGGGATTGGTACAGCACAACCATACGCCTAGTGCGCCGACAGCATCCTCGAGACTCAAAAGGTCTTCACGAATGTTGAGAACCGAGGGACCCGCGCGAGGTGCTTGCTCATTGCATAGGTACTTTTTATTTTGTTGGTATTTTTGTTGGTACATCACCAATCTATAAATCAAGAACCACTACAAACATAAGAGCTCTAGCCACTTTTCGATTCCTGTCGGGGACTTCTTAATGAAATCAAGCACATAAGCAGTGCAAAAACACAAACGGGACAAGAACGGGACAAAACCAGACTATTTAGACTTATTTCTACAGGTCGCTTCTGGTATGTTTTTCCCGCTTCTTTCGCCGTGAACTGCCGCCAACAATCACTTGTACGCGGCCCCCAAGCAACACAACAGCCTCTCTGGAGCGGCGCCAGCGTCAGCACAATGCTGCACTCACGCGGCTCGCGGCAGAAGCGGCGCCGCTATTGCCGCTCTGTGGCGGCGCCAGCGCTAAGGTACTGTCGCTCTCGCACGGCTGGAGAGCGAGGTAACTGCCGCCCTAACCCGGCGAGACCCCCTATCCTTCGCCGGTATTGGCTGGCCATACCGGGCAACGCCCCCACCCTTTGCGGGGATTGACCTGCATCTCTGGTGGAGTGATGACAGCTATCGGCCAATGTCGCCTTCTCACGCCATTCAGGCCGGTCATTTGATGGGAGAGAAAATAGGCGACTATGTGCAAAAATTACACCTCTACTCAAACTTAACTAATTCATGAATACGAGTTCCAGCGCCGCTATCGTCATTCGACGTCTTTCCTCCGTTGACTGGCCGCAAGCCTTCTGTGTGATCTCGGAGTTGCGCAAACTTGAAGAAGCTGAGTTTCTCCGACGAACCCTCAGACAATCGTATTCCGGGTATGAGTTGGTCGGAGCCTTCAGGGGCAGCGAACTTATCGGCGTCTTGGGAATGCGACCAGTCCACACCTTGGCACGCGGTGCGTATCTACATATCGATGATTTAGTGGTCGCGGCCGAAGCACGAGGAAGTGGTGCAGGGCACGCGCTGATGGAGTACGCCGAAGCTGATGCACGCGCACGCGAAATGAGTACTGTATTTCTCGACGCAAGACCAGAAGCCGTCGCGTTCTATGAGAGTCGAAATTTCGTGCTTCATCCTGCGCCGTCGATGAAAAAGGTCCTCTAGCCACACACCCTGCGCACGGCGTGTATCAATTTGAAGAAATCTGCCCTTCAATTGCTCATAGCAGGATGCTCCCAATGTTGATTCCCTTGAGCACCGTTGTAGGCATGAAAAATCAACATTTGGGTGTCGAGTGGTGCTCGACAGTGCCGGTTTGCGATTCGGTGCAAACTGCCGGTTTTGGCCAACCTTGCAAAAAGCGCGATTTGTCAACCAACGAATCTTGCAAATCCCGCGTTTTGTCAACCTAACGGCGGCGCTTCATCAACCATAGCCGGGGTATTGTCAACCTTCAGCCCCAAAACTGCCCATGCAAGAGCTTTAGCTTAGATGCCAGCGTCTCCGGTTCGTTCTGCATGTGCTGGATGGGGGTTGTTCCGACGCTCACATGCTCATACCAGATGTGAAATGCTTTGGCCTTGGGGAGCATGCGGGCGGCGTCTCGGATCGCGCCCGCAATGGTGCCGGATGTGAAGCTCAAGGCTTCTGAGTGTTCATTCATGACCCGGGCCAGATACTGACCGGGCGCGCTTTTTTCAATGTGCAGGCTCTGGATCATTTTTTCACTTCGGGGACGAATTGAATGGTGCCTATTATCTCTGCCGCGATGCTGCTGGGTGTAGGCCGAATCCAATGGTTCCATAGCCCTTTCATCCAGGCCAGGGCTTAGAGCACGCTCACGGAAAATATGCCCCACTGCTCAGCCTTCCAAGAGGCATAAAACCAGAACGGCTGACTGAGCATGCCGAAGATACAAGTCCACCGTATGAAAGCCTACAAGCGCGCCTGAGACAGCAAGGCAGCAGCCCCCGAGTATGGCAATGGCGATCTGATCTATCTGGATAAGAGCATCCCGAAATACATTTAAATGTTGAGATTTTCTTGACGGATTGAAGGAGTGGACTGACAAACTTATGAGGCATCTGGAATGTCATCAAGTGTGAATTCACTAGCATCATTACGCCTCAATCTTTGAAAACTGACCCGGGGATACGCATGATCAAGGTGGGCATTGTTGATGACCACGCAATCGTTCGAACTAGTCTGACCCGTTCCTTAGTGAGAACGTCGATATGCGAGTGGTGGGAGTGGCAGCAAACGGAATAGAAGCGCAGGAATTGGTTCGCAACAACCAAATGACGTTTTGATCAAGGATATTTCAATGCCGGGACATAGTGGCATCGATGCCATGGCAGACCTGCGGGATCAAGCGCCTAATGTTGGCATCATAGTTCTGAGTGGCTATCCAGCTGAACATTACGTAGTAAACGTTTTTAAGCAAGGCGCTAGCGGGTATCTTGGCAATGACTGTGATCCTAGTGAAATCATGGAAGCAATCCGCGTGATCTCTATGGGTAACCGGTACGTCACACCACAAGTTGCCGAGCTACTAGCACATCAAGTAAAGAGAAAGAGTGACATTTCGCCACATGAACAGCTATCAGAGCGAGAGTTTCAGGTCTTCTTGAAACTCTCCCGGGGGGAGACTGCAACCACTGTGGCCGAACAGCTAGCCATCAGCGTGAAGACCGTTAGCACTTACCGTACACGGCTAATGGAAAAGATGGTGCTTGCTTCCAACTGCGACTTAACTTATTACGCAATCAAGAACGGACTAATCAGCTGAAAATAAAACCATCTTGAACTAGAAGCCGGGCGTTCTCAAGAAGGTTGCCTTTTCAAGCACCAATCAGGATCTAGATAATGGCACCCCTCCGAATTGGATCAATTGTTTTTCTGTGCCAAGAGTTCGATCAGATGGTTTCATTTTGGCAAGCTGCACTTGACTATGTCGCAAGAGAACCTGCTAGCGATGGCTGGGTTGTCTTGTGTGACCCCGCAAAAAAAGGGCCCAATTTGTCGTTCAACGCCCGTAAAGGCATCCCCAAAACCAGAGGATGGTTACATTTAGATCTTTATGCAAAAGATCAAGGGAAGGAAATTTCTCGTTTAATTGGACTAGGCGCACGAGTCTACCCCTGGGTGTATGAGCCGGATGCAGATTAAATTGTTCTTGAGGACCCCGATGGAAACCTTTTCTGTGTGGTAGCTCAATAGGCAACGCATGCGAAGAGCTTATTAGCTTGTAAAGCTGTCCCAAAAATATTCTAAGGCGCCGCATATGGCACTGGGGAGGCTTTTTCTATTTGGAGCTGCACGCCTGATCACCCGCATCACCGTTCAATCTGCGCTCGGTGTTCACCTGGTCGCACAGCGCTGCTACTTCGGCGTCTCGCTGTTTAAGAGCGCCTCCGAGTTCCGCGACCACTCCGACGCCTTCTGCAAGCTGGCGGTCGAGGGCTGAGGCAATATCCGCAAGAGCGCTGCGGGCAGTGGTGTCGGCTTCGGCTTGCGCGCGATAAGTGGCGGCTCGGCTGTCGGCGCTGAGCTGCAGGCGGTGAGCGCGCTCAAGCTCAGAGCGCACATCAACAGCAATGCCAGTTTTGAGGCTGGCCAACTTGTCAGCGTTGTAGATCGTGCTTTGTGCATGTTTGCTTTCCAGTTGGGCAGTTTGGGTTTCGTCAGCTCGGGCTGCTTCTGCTCGGGAGGCTTTACCCTCGGCTTCGCTGGTCTGCACTTGAGCAACCTTGGCCCCAAAGCGCCAGGCCTGCACCTGCCAGGAAGCCACGCCACCGATGAATAGGCCAACCAGAAGCGCAGCCACATAGGGATAGATTCGCACCGTCATAGACCTGCCTCGCACAGTTCGCCGTTCGCGTCGCCTCGGGTCCTGAGACCAGGCAGAACAGTTTTCACGCCATTGACCGTGCCCACGTTCCAGCGCACGTTTTCCCGGCATGCGGCCACCACATCACCGGCATTGGCCTTGCGCAGCAGCGAAGATCCAGCCAGCGCGGCCTCCCCCTTGTTGTGGATGAAGTCGATGAAGACGGCCTGCTGCCAGACCGTGTAGCTGCCCCAGAATCGGAAAAGCCGCTTTGCAGCGGCTTCGGATTTGAGGTAGCGGGACTTTTCAAGCCGGTAGCAGTCCCCAGGCGAGTGGTACCGCCCAGCGACCACTGCAGGCCCGGTGATTCCGTCGCAGACGGTCACCCCAGGCTACCGCATGAACTGCCCGCTGGCATCAATGATGGACAGGTCCACAAAACTCAGGCCGGTGCGGTCATTGGGTCCATAGCCAACTTCGAGGCCCCCCAGATCGAAGTATTCCATGCCGGCAAGCGCGGCAACCAGTTTCTCGCGCGTAGGCTTGGGGCCCGCACGGCGCAGGCCTTCCACAAGCACTTTTGCCGATGCAAAGCCCTCCATCACCGAGGGAGAGAGCGCAACATCTCCATTGGCTTTGGCCAGTGCAGCAGCCTCTCGGTTGATCGCATAGCCCATGGCCCTTTCACTGGGAAAAACCTGCGTCACGATCACCCCGCGCCTTGCGTCGCCCAACTGCTTGATGAAGCCCGAAGACGCGTTGTTGGAGACTGTCACCACCTGCATGTGCTTGGCAGAATCCGTTTTGCGCAGCGCCTTGACGCCATCACTCACGGCCACACTGGAGCCGATCCAGATGACGGCTTGAATGTTTGCCTTCACAAGTTGAGGCACGATGGCTTCGTAATCGGGCTTGTTGCGGTCGGCCTTGATGACGATTGCCGGTTCCCAGTTGGTCTTTTTGAATCCCTGCATCGCTCCCGCTAGACAGTCTTCACCAAAGCTGTCGTCCACATGCACCATGGCAACGCGCAGGTAGCCCATCGTATGGAGTGCCTCTACCGCCTTTTTTGTCTCTGCCTGGTAACTGGACCGCACATTGAATACCAACGGATTCACAGGCTGATGAAACACCATTGCCCCGGTGGATGGGGCGACCAGGGCAACACCGTGCTTTGCCAGGTGAGGGAGGATGGTCTGCGTGTGGGGCGTGGCACGACTCATGAATAGCGCAATCACGTTGTCGCGCTCAATCAGCCGCTGTGCGTTCTCTCCTGCCAGCTTTGGCTCAAACTTGTCGTCCAGCGTGATCAGTTTGATCTTTTCGCCATTGACTCCACCTTTTTCATTGACGCTGTTCAGGTACAGGTTCACGCCTTGGAGTGTCTCGCCCACGCTGGCCGCTACAGGCCCGGTGACGGCCGTGGTCTGTCCGATCAATATGTCGGCTTGGACAGACGAGGTACCCAGCACGGCGAACAACGCCCCCAAGACAAAGCAGGCACGTCCGCGCCAGGAAGAACTACTAGCCATCATTGCACCTTTACGAGGGAAAGCAGCCGGAACATCAAAATCGATTGCCGGCGCAGAAGCATATACTCACACTCAAATACATTTGGTAGGGTTTACACGGGACCGGCAATAAATTTTGATCCACCCGCAGCAGAGCCTTCTCGCAGACAGTCCGTTCGATCGACTGGCTTAGAATCAGGCTCGCCCTGCTGTGAACCTGTCTTTCTTTGGCCATCTCAGGCGGAGCGCCGCAGGTGTGAGATAGGCTTATGGCAGACCTTCCGCTCCCTGTCCGGGGCTACCAACGGCCAAGTTCTCTTGCTGGAAAATCGCTGTGAAATCCTCAAACCGTTGGCTATTGCGCCTGGTCGTACTGCTCGTAGTAGCCGTGGTGGCCGGCTCGTTCTTCCGTTATGAATACACCAGCGACAAATCAGTGCGCGTGGATCGGCTTACGGGCGCCCAAGAGGTGTTCTGCCAGGCTCAACAAAGTTGGACCAGCGTGTCGGCATGCTATGCCTCGGTCACGCCTCAACCAGCGCCTGAGCGCTGATCCAAAGTCTCGGCAAGTGCAGCGAGTACGATCACGACCACCGATTCCGGTGTAATCGATGAATCTACCTTTGGCGATTATTGATAGGGCGCGTATTGCTACAGCAGTTCCAGCACCAGCTCCGGCGGGCGGCACAGGCGCGCGCCCTTGTCAGTCACCACGATGGGGCGGTTGAGCAAGATCGGGTGCGCAGCGATGTGGTCAATGAGCTGCGCGTCGCTCCATGTGGGATCGTCCAGGCCCAGCTCCTGGTAGATGGCCTCCTTGCTGCGCATGACATCGCGCACGGGCACGCCCAGTTGCGCAATCAATTGCGCCAATTGCAGTACATCCAGAGGTTGCTGGAGGTAATCCACCACGTGCGGCGTGATGCCGCGTTCTTGCAAAAGGGTGAGCGCGCCGCGCGAATTGCTGCAGCGCGCATTGTGATAGATGGTGGCGGTAATTGGGGGCATGGCCCCATCTTATTACAAGGAGGCTTCCAGCTCCGGCATGATGATGCGCGCCTTGGTGAGCGCCATGCCCAGGTTGGCCGTACGGCGGCACACAAAGACGGCCACATACTCTTCGTTGGTCTTGCCACGGATGAAGATGTGCAGCAGGTTGTCGCTGTTGACGATGATTTCCTGGAAGTAGTGGTGGCCGTCATCGGGCAGACCGCGCGACTTCTTGAACATGCGCTCAATCATCGAGACATTGGGGCCATTGAACAGATCTGCCGTTGCAGCGGCAACCAGATCGATGACCTCACGTGGGTGGGAATCCACGGTCCGGATGGCCAGCAGCATGCCACTGGCCACGTCCACATAGCCTGCGGCCAGGCACTCCGGTACAAACGATGCGACCTTCTGTAGAACTGCATCCATCGACATATAGCTTTCCTTCTCGTAAAACATGGCGCGCGCATGCCGCCAGCCCCTGCCAGCGCTGCACCCTCGCCTCTGTGCGTTAACCCATTTTTTCCAGCAGCATGGCTTCGTAGGCGAACAGGATGTTCTCCTGCGGCTCAGACTGCACGAACTGCGATTCAACGGAGCGCACGCGGCGCAAAGACTCCTCTGCAGTAATGCCTTCGAACACCAGCCAGGCCGCCAGCACCGTGCCTGTGCGGCCCAGGCCCGCCAGGCAATGCACCGCAAGCACCTCGCCACCCAGCAGCAGGCGCTTCATCTTGAGCATCAGCATCTGCAGTTGCGCAACCGTGGGCGGCTCGCGGTCGTACACGGGCAGATGGATGTTTCGCAGCCCATTGCGCGCAAGCGCGACCTGGTCCACATCCTTTTCAGTGAGCGAAACCAGCACGGTCACGCCACAGCGCTTGAGTGCCTGCAGGTCGATGTCGATGGCATTGACAACGCCCGGCAACGGTGTGCCTGCCAGCTTGCCGGGCACCAGCCAGGCAAATCCGCGCGGGCCGCGCGACACCGGAACAAAGGTTTCGGCAGCCAAAACAGGGTTGGCCAATGCCAGGTCGGGCAGTACAGCGCGCTGGCTCAGGCGCGCAGCCTGCTCCGCCGTTGCGGCTGCTGGCACCGGGGGCGCCTGCACCGCTTCAGCCTGCATGGCCTGCTCCACGGTGATCTCCGGCACCAGCACCGAGCAACTGCCGCTGCGCACAAACTGCTGGCCGGCTGGCGAATACGGTGCGGCAAAAAAGGCCTCGGCCGCGTTCGATTCCTGCACCGTTCCGCCAGCCAGCAGCAGCACCCGGTCCGCCACGGCTGCGGCGTGGCGCTGGTTGTGGGTGACGAACAGGACCGCCCGCTCCTGCCTTATGCGTTTGAGCAGTTCCAGCAGCAGGTAGGCGTCGTACTCGTCCAGATCGGCTGTGGGCTCATCTACCATCAGCAAATCAGGGTCTGCGGCCACCTCGCGCAAAATGGCGATGGCGCGCTGCTGTACTGCAGGCAGCTCCACGGCGGGAAGGGCCAAGTGGGCTTTCAGCTCCGAAAACCCCATGCCATCCAAAAAATCATTGCACCACTGGCGGCGCTCCTGCACCGATTGCGAACCCGCGCGCCGGAACTCGGTGAGCGAATCCTGCACGCTCGCCAGCATCAGCCGTGCGTGCTGGCGCACCATGCGCGGGCGATGCGCTTCTGTGAGGGGCTGGCCCGCATAGCGCACACCGCCCCACTGGCGAAAACGCGGATTGTCGTCATTCACCCCCGCCAGGCTGCGCAACAGGCTCGATTTGCCGCCGCCCACAGGCCCCATCAATGCCGTGATCGAGCGTGGCGCCATCTGCAGGTTCAACGCCGAGAGGATGACCTTGTCTCCATAGGCCACGCCCCAGTTGTCTGTTTCCAGAACAGGTATTTGTTCAGACACGCGTGCTATGCCGCAGGGCGGCGCTTTCTTGGTCCACCGGGCACACAGCATGAAAACCGGTACCGCCCGCCGAGCACCAGCCGCTGAATTTCCCCGGATTATAGAAAGCGGAAACGACACAAAGAGTATTTTGATACTCTTTTAAAAAGTAAATAGTTACAAAACAAACAAATGGAGATTTTTTATAAACAGCACTTGATATACATCAAGCTTCATCCTCTTTTTTCGGTACGGATCGTGCGGATCAGCAGTACCACCGGCACCAGCCCCACCAGGACCAGTGCGAGCGACGGCAAGGCTGCCTCGCCCAGCCGCTCATCGCGTGCCAGCTGGTAGGCCACCACGGCCAGGGTGTCGCTGTTGAAGGGCCGCAGCACCATGGTGGCGGGCAGCTCCTTCATCACATCGACAAACACCAGAAGCGCGGCCGTGAAGGCCGAGCGGCGCAGCAGCGGCCAGTGCACCCGTGTGAGCAGGCCCAGGCTGCCGGTTCCCAGCATGCGCGCCGATTCGTCCAGGCTGCTGGGGATACGGGTGTAACCGCTTTGCAGCGACTGCAGCGCAATCGCCGTGAATCGCACCAGGTAGGCCCAGACGATGCCCGCAGCGGTGGCCGTGATCCAGGCTGGAAAGCCCCACTGCGGCGCCCATTGCTGCACCCATCCAACGGGCAGCAGCAAACCCACCACGATGACGGCGCCCGGCACCGCGTAGCCCAGGCTGACGAGTGCAACCAGTGCACGCGTGAACCAATCGCGGCTGCGCCGTGCCGAAAATGCCGCCAGCAGCGCAATCGCCACAGCCAGTACCGCAGTGATGGCACCAAAGCGGATGCTGTTGCCCGCCCATTGCAGGAAGCGGTCAAACGGGATGACCGACCAGTCGGCCGCCAGCGGCCGCAGCATGAAAAGCACCGGCGCCACAAAACCCAGCAGTACCGGCAGCCCGCACACCAGCCATGCAAGCGCACTGCGCATGCCCGTCAGCTTCTGGGGCTGCGCCTCTGCTGACGATGCCCGCCCCACACCGCTTGTCACAAAGCGCATGCGGCGCTGGGCGCGCAACTCCATCTGCAACACCACCAGCACGAGCACCAGCAGCATGGTGGCCAGTTGCGCGGCAGCTGTGCGGTTTTCCATCGACAGCCAGGCCTTGTAGATGCCCGTGGTAAAGGTTTGGATACCGAAATAGCTGACCACGCCAAAATCGGCCAGTGTTTCCATCACCACCAGCGCAACCCCTGCCACCACTGCAGGCCGCGCCATCGGCAAGGCCACGGTGCGGATGCGCCTGCCCATGGGGGCGCCCAGCAGGCGCGCCGCCTCCATCAGGTGCGCGGCGCGCTCGGACAATGCGGTGCGCGCCAGCAGATACACATAGGGGTAGAGCGCCACCACGAACACCAGCACCGCACCGCCCAGCGAACGAATTTCAGGCAGAAGGCGCCCTTCGAGCCCAAAGCTGGTGCGCAGACCACTTTGCAACGGCCCGCTGAACTGCAAAAAGTCGGTATAGGCGTAGGCGGTAACATACGCCGGCATGGCCAGCGGCAGCAGCAGCAGCCATTCAAAGGTCTTGCGGCCCCGAAAATCAAACAGGGTGACGACTGCCGCGCACACTGTACCCACCAGTGCCGCGCCCACCGCCACCATCAGGCCCAAGGCTACTGTGGTCTGCAGATAGCCCGGCAATACCGTGGCAAACATCTCGCGCACGATGGCAAAGGCATCGGCGTCATTGCCGATTCCGGGCAGCCACGCACTGAAAACGGTGACGACCGGCAGCACCAGCGCAAATGCGATGACGAGCAGCAGACACTGGCGGCGGATGCGGGCGAGGTTTTGCAAATGCGAATCAACCTGAATAAAAGCTGGCGATTCTACCCGCCGGCAATCGCCCATGGTGGCCGCCCCCTACAATGCAAACCATGTTTCTAGAGGTCTCTCAACTCGATGTGCGTTATGCCGGCCGCGCGCAGGCCGCTGTCAATCAGGTGTCGCTACAGCTGCAGGCTGGCGACATTGGTGTGTTGATCGGGCCCTCGGGCTGCGGCAAGACCACCTTGTTGCGAGCGGTGGCAGGGCTGGAGCCCATCAGCCACGGCGAGATCCGGCTGAATGGCGCCATCGTCAGCTCCAGTGCGGGCAGCCTGCCGCCTGAAAAGCGCCGCATCGGCATGGTGTTCCAGGATTACGCCCTCTTTCCGCACCTGAGCGTGGGCAAGAACGTGGCGTTTGGCATTCACCACCTGTCCAAGGCAGAACAATTGCAGCGCGTGCATGAAGTGCTGACCCTGGTAGGCCTGGAAGGCAGCGCCGTGCGTTACCCGCACGAGCTCTCGGGCGGCCAGCAGCAGCGCGTCGCACTGGCGCGTGCCCTGGCTCCGCGCCCACAGCTGATGCTGCTCGACGAGCCGTTCTCCAACTTGGACGTCGATCTGCGTGAACGCCTGGCGTATGAGCTGCGCGACATTCTGAAGGCGGCAGGCGCCACCGCACTGTTCGTGACGCACGACCAGCTGGAAGCCTTTGCCATTGGAGACCAGATTGGCGTCATGGAGCATGGCCACCTGCACCAATGGGCCAGCGCCTCCACCTTGTACCGGCAACCCACCAGCCGTTTTGTGGCCGACTTCATCGGCCTTGGTGCGTTTGTACCTGCCTCGCCGGTGCAGGGGCCGCAAGGCTGGCACCTGCAAACGCCGCTGGGGCCCATTGCCACCGGGCAGACGGCGCAACCCGAGGCACCCTGCGATGTGCTGCTGCGCGCCAGCGAAGTGGTGCTGGATGCCAGTTCACCCTACCAGGGCACGTTGCTGCGCAAATCCTTTCGCGGTTCGCAGTACCTGTACACCCTGGCGCTGACGGACGAGCTGCAGGTGTATGCCCAGGTGTCCAGCCAGATCGACCACCCCATTGGCACACGCGTTGGCTTGCAGGCGCGGCCCATCAATCTGGTGCGCTTTCCCGGCAACACTTAGAAGGCACCTGGAAGGTATCCGAGAGGTATCTGGAAATCACCTGAAAAATGCTTGCAATGCATAACTGGTGCGCACCAGGCATTCAAAATAGAGAGCATTCAGCGCTGCACCTGTACCTGTCGAAGCCGGTCGACCTCGCCATGCAGGGCGTCTGACCAGTCGCGGCGATTGCGGCCTTGCGCATCCTGCGGCACGCCGTAGTGCAGTTGCGCCACCAGCGGCGGCGCAGTCACGGTGCGCCAGATCGAGCCCAGCAGGCTTTCATCGCCCACGTAGCTCGGCGCACGGCTCCTCTGACCGGTGCGCTTGTCGTAGAAGCACAGACCCAGGGGCTGAACGGCTGATTCGGCAGCAATGGCTGCCTGCAGCAGATTGGCGTGAAACGGCAGCAACTCCGAACCATCGCCCGTGGTGCCTTCAGGAAAGATCGCCACCATGTCGCCACTGCGAATGGCCTCTTCCATGCGGGTCACGGTGCGCATGGCATCGCGGCGCGAAGTGCGTTCAATGAACAGAGTGCCCGCCGCGCTTGCCAGGCTGCCGATGACAGGCCAGGCCTTGACATCCGACTTGGACACAAAGCGGCAATGCTTGCTGGCATGGATGGCCGGAATATCCAGCCACGACAGATGGTTGGCCACCAGCAGCAGCGGCCCCTGGCTGGGCACCGGGCCCAGCACCTGCAACTCCACCCCCGCATGCCGCAACATCTGTCCGGCCCAGCGCTCCACCTCCCGGTTGCGCTCTGCATGGCTCAGCCGGCCAAAGCGGCTCCAGATGGTAAAGACCCCTGAAACAATGTGTACGCCCAATCGACCCAGGCGAACCACCCCAACCACCTTGCGACGCCAACCTGCCATGCCTGTCCGTCCCGTCAATCGTTAGAGGTATCTGATGCAGGCAGTGCTGCAGCCGTATCGAGGCTACGCATGAACTGCTCCAGAATGATGCATGCCGAGGCAGCGTCGGCATCGCGTGCGCCATTGGCCAGGGCCTCGGTGGTGCTGTAGCGCTCGTCCACCTCGAACACCTGCAGCCCAAAGCGGCCACGCAGTTGGCGGGCAAAACGCAGGGCGTTGACGGTGTTTTCATGCGCCGCACCATCCGGGTGGTAAGGCACACCCACCACCAGCGCATCGGGCTGCCACTGGCGGATCAGACCTTCCATGGGGGTAAAACGCGCCTTGCCTTCCGCCTGGATGGTAGGCAGCGGTCGCGCCGTGCCAAGCATGCGGGTACCGTAAGCAGCCCCCGTGCGCTTCATTCCGTAGTCAAAGGCGATAAAGCTCTGCATCTGCCGGGCTGCAGCCAGGCTGGTGGCGTCGCTCATGCGCGCCCCGCCGCAGCCGACAGCGCCCAGGGCTGAACGCCCAGCAGACCCAGCGCCGTGTCATAGCGCTGGTCAATCGGTGTGTCGAAGATGACCTGGGTATCGGCATTCACCGTCAACCAGGCGTTTTCGGTGATCTCGGACTCCAGCTGGCCCTCACCCCATGACGAATAGCCCAGCGACACGAGCACGCGCCGGGGGCCGGCTCCCGTGGACAGGGCTTCGAGCACGTCACGCGAAGTGGTCATCTCCAGTCCGCCGGGGATCGTCAGGGTGGAAGCGTACGCCGACTCATCACCCGCGCTGGCGTCGAGCACGATACGGTCGTGCAGCACAAAACCGCGCTCGGTATGCACCGGCCCGCCCTGGAACACCGGCTCCTGGTGCAGATCATCACGGCGCAGCAGCAGATCCACCTTGTCGAATAATTTTCCCATGGTGATATCCGAGGGCTTGTTGATGATGATGCCCAGTGCCCCCTTGTCGCTGTGCTCGCAGACATAGACTACGCTGCGGTTGAACATCTCGTCCTGCATGCCAGGCATGGCAATCAGGAAATGGTGTGTCAGGTTCAGGGTCTCGGAAGTCTCGGTCTCGGCGCTCATGCAGCCATTGTACGGGCAGCCCGTCCGCCCTGAGGCGGCAAGCCCTCTGTCCGTCCACGGGCCAATCTGCCCGAACGGGCCTACTGCCACTGACAAAGCACCTCCTGCTCATGCCCAGGAGCGGGGGCGCAAAAAAGGGCCGCATTGCTGCGGCCCCTGTGGATGGCATCAGCGCCCGGAGGCAATGTCAGGCCCCATGGTGGGCCGAGCCTTCCGCAGCATCGGCGGCCTTGATTTCGCTGTCGAGCACATACTGGCGTACCAACGACAGCAGCACTTCGTCGGCGTAGGGCTTGCCCAGGTAGTGGTCAACGCCCAGGCTGGCCGCGTGCTCACGGTGCTTGTCGGCAATGCGCGATGTAATCATCACCACGGGCAGGTCCTTGAGCGCATCATCGCCGCGAATCTCGCGCACCAGCTCGAAGCCATCCATGCGCGGCATTTCGATGTCGGACAGCACCATGACAGGCCGCTCTTCCCGCAGCCGATCCAGAGCCTGCAGGCCATCGGCAGCCAGGGCCACCCGGTAGCCTTCGCGCTGCAGCAGGCGCTGCGTCACGCGGCGCACGGTGATCGAGTCGTCCACCACCAGCACCAGAGGCGTCTGCACCACCTGCTCTGCCAACGCCCGCACTGGCGCCTTGGCCACTTCAGGATGGACTGCCGCCTTGGCGATGCGCTCAGCCACCTGGTCGCCATACACGGTGTACAGCGCCACGGGATTGTAGATCAGCACGATCGCGCCCGATGCCAGTACCGACATGCCCGCCAGACCCGGCAGGCGCGCCAGTTGCGGCCCGAGGTTCTTGACCACCACTTCCTGGTTGCCCAGCACTTCGTCCACATGCACCGCCACGCGCTTGGCGGCCGAGCGCAGGATGACCACCGCACTGGTCTTTTCCGGCACTTCGTTGCTGCGCAGATCGCCTTGCAGCAGTGCGCCGGCATAGTAGAACGGCAGCGCGTCTTCGTTGTCCTGGTAGACGCCGCTGGAATGGCCCTGGTCTATCGTGTCCTGCGATACCCGGCGGACATACTCCACCAGGTTGGCCGGCACGCCAAACTTGATGCTGCCAGCACGCATCATCACCACCTGCGTGACCGCCGTGGTCAAAGGCATCACCATCTGGAAGGTGGTGCCACGGCCCTGGTCCGATGTGGTGACGATATGGCCGCCCAGCGATTGGATCTCGGTGCGCACCACATCCATGCCGATGCCTCGGCCCGAAATGTCGGACACCGATGCCGCCGTGGAGAAACCAGGCGCGAAGATCAGCTGCGCCGCCTTTTGCACATCGACCGCTTCTTCCACCGTGACCAGACCCTGCTGTACGGCCTTCTGGCGGATTTTTTCGAGTTGCAGGCCCGCGCCGTCATCCTTGAAGGAGACCGCAATGTCGTTGCCTTCCTGCTTCACATCGACCGTAATGGTGCCGATGGCCGGCTTGCCCTGGCGCTTGCGCAGCTCGGGCGACTCGATGCCGTGGGCCACGCTGTTGCGCAGCAAGTGTTCGAAGGCAGGCGTCACGCGATCGAGCACGCCGCGGTCGATTTCAATCGCACCACCGGCAATGTCCAGCTTGACCTGCTTGCCCAGTTCCTTGGAAATCTGCCGCACGATGGCATACAGCCGCTCGGAAATCGAATCGAACTCCACCATGCGCGTGCGCAGCAGATCGCGCTGCAACTCGCGGGCCTGACGCCCCTGGGCGATCAGGTCGTCTTCTGCCCCTTCGGCAGTGCGCTGCAGGTTGCGCTGCACGGTACCCACGTCATTGACCGATTCGGCCATCATGCGGGTGAGTTCCTGCACGCGGGTGAAGCGGTCAAACTCGAGCGGATCAAAGCCCGAGTCCGTATCCTTGGCCTGCGCCATGCGCGACTGCATCTGCGACTCGGCCTGCACCTCCACGTCACGCAGCAGGCTGCGCAAGCGCTCCAGATTGGCCGACATGTCCTTGATCGACGAGCGGATGTTGGACAGGCGCATGTCCAGGCGGGAGCGGGCAATCAGCACCTCCCCGGCCTCGTTCACCAATCGATCCAACAGCTGGGAGCGTACGCGTACCGACTGCCCGGCCGCCACGCGCACAGGGGCCATCCGCAATACCAGCGGCTTGTGGTGCACGCCCTGACCCGCATTTGCAGACGGCTCGCTCGCCACGGCTTCGGACTCTTCGTCCTGCGGTGCAGGCGCGCTGGCGACGACTTCCGCCACCACGGCGCTCATGTCGGAGGCAGGCGCAGCGTGCTGCGGCAAGGTGCCTTCGGCCAGCACTTGGTTGCCGCGCTGCTGCAGGCCGACAAACTCATGCTGCAGGCCGTCGTAGCGAGCCAGCAAGGCTTCAATGTCCTGCGTGGTCAGATTCTCCGTACCGATGTCTTCGACCTCGGATTCCATGCGGTGCGACATTTCGCCCAGACGCATGGCCCCGGCAAGGCGCGCGCTGCCCTTGAGCGTGTGCAGGTGACGCAGCACCTCTCCCCGTGGAGGCAGATAGTTCGGATCTGCGGACCACTCGCGCAATGCCGTACCCAGCCTGGGCAGCAGCTCCTGCGCTTCTTCTTCAAATATCAGGAACAGGTCGGGATCGATGACGTCATGAACGTCCATCGAGTCGTCCATGACCAGGCCTACAACAGGACGCACTTCGCCAATCAGCGGCGCTGGCGCATGGACGGTGGGCTCCACCGCCGACAGCGCGGCCAGATCGCTGGCCGGGCTGTCCTGCATCTCATAGGGTGGATGCAACGCGGAATCGATCTCCTGGTTGGCGATGCCGTGCAGGTCCTTGAGCACGATGTCGTTGGCAGGTTTGACAAAACCGGCGGCCACCTGGTGCAGCAGCTTGCGGATTTCGGAGCCTGCTGCCTGGAAGGTATTGAGCCAGGCGACTTCGGGCTGCGACGCATTTTGCACGTGCGCCAATGCATGCTCCAGCGCACGCCCCAGCTCCGACAGCGAATGGAAGCCCACGGTGGACGAACTGCCAGCCAGCGAATGGGCATAGGCGATGGCATCGTCGGGGAAATGCCGGCTGGGATTCTGCGCCCAGGTGTACAGCACTTTCTCCAGGCTGTGCGACCACTCCTCTGCTTCTGCGAGGTATACATTGAAGAGCGCCGTGCTGACACCCAGCGCGTTCACCGTTTCTTCGTTGGATTCAACGACTGCGTTGCTCTGCGGTTCCGCAGCAACGGCGGCCTCTTCGATGGCCGCAGCAGGCTCTGCGGTCGGAGCCGTGAGCGCGGCAAAACTGCCCAGCTCCAGCGATGGCAGATCCAGGGGCAGCTTTTCCGGGGCAGCAACCACGGGCGGCGCATCGACAAACTCGATGCTCTCGTCCATGGACACAAAACCGACGCCAGGGTCCTGCAAATCCTGCGGCTCTTGCGGGGCTGCAGCCGCCGGCGGTGCCTGCTCTGCTGCCATGGCCTGTGCAAACTCAGCGAAATCAACCTCTTCGGCACTTTCAGGGGCCGATGCAGACACCACCTCTTGGGGTACTGCAAGATCCGCAGCATCGACTGCAGGCTCCAGATTCAAGTCAAGGCCTTCCAGCGGCCACTCCAGAGGCGAAGCGGGCTCCAGGGGTTTCGTCCCGGCGGCATCCAGCGCTTCCCGATCGAAAGCTGCCTGGGCATCCTGCACGGCTTCGCTCGCGCCCTCTGCCACTACCTCTGCGTCGAGTTCCTGGCTGGCTTCGAAAGCGCTGTCCAATGACAGTTCAGGCAACTCCAGCGGCAGCACCATGGTCTGCTCCGGATCGGCAGCAGCCGTGTCGGAACGAAGCACTTGCGGCTGCGAATCCTCGGCCTCGGCCACAGTTGCATCACCGGCCTGCGCTGGCGTGACCAATGGGATATGGGTACCGTCCAGACGCATGGCATCGGCAGAGATGCGGAAGATGTCGGGGTTCCAGGTAGAGTTGCGCTCGGCGCCGATGTCTTCCGCCCAACGGCCAAATCCATGCAGCGCCTCGGTGCTCAGCGCGAGCAACGCGCCATTCACAGGCCGGTGTTCCGCCAGCCAGGTGTTGAGCACCTGCTCCATGGACCAGGCGGCTTCGCCAAACTGCATCAGCCCCACCATGCGGGAGCTGCCCTTGAGCGTGTGGAAGGCCCGGCGCAATGTGGTCAGCGCTTCCGTATCGGTGGAATCGCGGCGCAGCGCCTGCAAGGCCTGCCCGCCTGTCTGCACCACGGTCTGCGCCTCTTCCAGGAAGATGCCAAGCAGCTCGTCATCCAGTTCCTCCTGCTGCACCGGGGCAGCAGGGATGGCCTGCACCGCTGGTGCAAACATCTGCAGATCCGGTGCCAGAACGGCAGGTGCAGTGGGCGGCGCAGGGGTCAGGTCAAACAGCGGCGCTGGAATGGTCGGCGCAAAATGCACCGAATCGTCGTCTCTCGCAGCGGAGACTGCAGGCACCGATGGTTGTGCGACGTGGCCGGCCTTCTGGGAGCCCATGACGATGCGCAATTCGCCGCTTGCAGCATCAAACAGGAACAGCTTGCGGGCCAAGGTGCGCTGGTAACCCAGCATGTCGAGCAGGAAGCCCAGCGCGCCCAGGCTGTTGCCCAGCTTTTCAAAAACAGCGGGCTTGTCTTCGTCGGCAATCTGGCCCACGGCAAGTTGCTCAACCACAGAGCGGAAATGCTGGGTGGCAGCGGCGGCCTGATCGAGGCCCAGCACCGACAAAACCCCACGCATCTGCGACATGGAGCCCGTGACCGAGCCCAACATCGACACATCCTCCGGATTGCGGAAATACTGGTCAAGGTGCTTTTCGACTTCGGCCAGGGTCGAGCGCAGCTCATCGACCACACTGCCCATCGTCTGGTGGTCGCTGACCTTGCGGTACAGCTCTTCCACCCAGGGCTCCAGCGGCTCGGGCGCCGCACCGGAGAGCACGTGGTCCAGGCGCTGCGCCAGGCGGCTCGCCCGCTCACGCATCAGCACCGGCTTGACGTCCAGCGATTCCAGATTGGCCTGCAGGTACAGGATGGAGGTTGCCACCTCCATGGACAGCGGCGCCGAAGGCACCGTGCTTGTTGCCTGCAAGCGCTCGGCAACGCGGCCCAACGCCGCGCCCAGCTCATCAGCGCCGACATGCAGCTTGTGCAGGGATTCGCGGATCAGGTGGAACTGGTCCGCCACGGGCTTGATCTTGTAACGATCGCCATCTGCCAGTGAAGACCACAGCTCGGCTGCCGACTCGATGCGCTTGCGCGCCTGCGCCAGCACCGCCGGGTCAAACAGCCCAAAGCGCTCCTGCGTGTAGTTGACACCCTGCAGATCGCTGCCTTGCAGGCCTGCGCGCACCGCCTGCAGGATTCTGGCCTGGGACTCGTCAGCGCCCTGCGCTACCGCACAGAAGAAATTGAGTTCATGCAGCAAGGCCTGATCTACATCAGAACTGCCTTTGGCCTGCAGGGCAAACTGCATGATGACGCGCGATGCCGAGCGCTTGACATACAGGTCAGGCACCAGCAGCTTGTGTGCCAAGCCATCAAAAAAGCCCGATGCAACCTTCCAGAACAGACGCAGTGGCGCTTTCGCCTGCCCTTGCGCAATGCCCAGGCACACCGCCGTCAGATCGCGGGCAGCGTTGCTGTCCGCCGATTTGATGATGTGGAGCATGCCGGCATCCAGGCGTTCACGGGCACCGCGATCCAGGGCCAGTGGCGCGACGGCCTCGGTCTGCGGCTCCTGCTGGTTCGCATCTCCATGCCACAGGTCAGCAGGGTGCACACGGTCCTGCCCCACCAGCTCCTGCATTTCCTTGTACTGAGGAAACAGGGCCACAAACGGCACGGCACGGCCTTTGAGCACATGGCCCAGGTATTCCAGCAGTGCAAACGAAGAGCGCTCCATCAGCGCAACCGCTTTTTCGGTGCAAA
This sequence comes from Comamonas odontotermitis, assembly GCF_040396735.1. Classification (GTDB taxonomy): domain Bacteria; phylum Pseudomonadota; class Gammaproteobacteria; order Burkholderiales; family Burkholderiaceae_C; genus Comamonas; species Comamonas odontotermitis_C. The sequence continues at coordinate 25,423 of NZ_JBEBNZ010000004.1, read as the reverse complement.
GGTGTGGCTTTTGCGCGAAACGTTGGGCAGCGGTCTCCATCAGACCGACCAGCTGCGCCGGTTGCTCCACACCCACCATCTGCAGCGCTCCCTGCACCTGGTGCAGGTTCTGCCGGGCAATACGGATGCCTGTGGAGTCAATGGCCTCCAGATCGGAGGCCTTGGCGACCTCTGCATCACGAACATAGCGATTGAGCGCCTTGACCATGGATTCCAGCGAGCGGCGAACCTCATCACTGATCCACGCCAATGGCCCAAGATCCCTCTCTTCTGTTGGCACTGCGTTTTCCGCTTTATTTTCGATAGCCATAGACATGCAACAGTCCCCGATTTCGGGTCAAAAATGAACAACAGGCGCGGTCAAGCAATCTTGAATCGCGCCACGGACTGACGCAGCTCCTCAGCCATCTGCGACAGTTCGCGCACCTGCTGCGCCGTAGTGCGGGTGCCATCACTGGTCTGCTCCGTCACTGCAAAAATGTGCTGGATATTCTCGGCCACTTCGTTGGCCTGCACGGCTTCGTCCGATGCCGAGCGGGAAATCTGCAAGATCAGCTCCGCCAGGCGGCGCGACACGCGGTCAATCTCGGCCAGTGCCGTACCCGCGCTGTCGGACAGGCGCGCACCTTCCACCACACCCTGGGTGGAGCGTTCCATAGCGGCGACGGCGTCCTGCGTGTCGGTCTGAATCGCCTTCACCAGCACCGAGATCTGGCGCGTTGCATCGGCAGAACGCTCCGCCAGACGCTGCACTTCTTCGGCCACCACCGAGAAGCCGCGGCCCGCTTCACCAGCCGATGCGGCCTGAATGGCGGCATTGAGCGCCAGAACGTTGGTCTGCTCGGTAATGTCCGAAATCAGGTCCGTGATTTCGCCAATTTCCTGTGAAGACTCACCCAGGCGCTTGATGCGCTTGGAAGTATCCTGAATCTGGTCGCGGATGGAGTTCATGCCGCCGATGGAGTTCTCCACCGCCTTCAAACCCGATTCCGCAGCCAGCAGCGATTGGCGCGCCACCGCAGCCGATTCCTGCGCCTGCGACGACACCTGGTTAATACGCGTTGCCATGTCCAGAATGGACTTGCCGGTTTCACGAATCTCGCGCAGCTGCTCGGTCGAGGCAGCCAGCAGCTCGGTCGAGGTGGAATCCACGGTCGAGGTGGTCTGCGCCACACGGGTCGCCGTGTTCTGCACGCTGCCCACCAGCATGCGCAACTCTTCCACGGTGTAGTTCACGGAGTCGGCGATGGCGCCGGTGATGTCTTCCGTCACGGTGGCTTCCTGCGTCAGGTCACCTTCAGCCACCGATTGCAGCTCGTTCATCAAACGCAGAATGGCCGCCTGGTTGGCATCGTTCAGACGCTTGGCTTCCTGTTCCTGGCGGGTCGCGTCCTGCTGCAGGATTTCCGCAGCGCGGCGGCGGTTGGCAGAATCAATCAGCTGCAGGCGCACGAGGCCCCAGCCGCCCAGGCCCACCAGCAAGGCGGCCAGCACGATGCCGACCAGGTACAGCCAGACCCGGTTGGAGCCGCTGTTCAGATCGGCCTGCAAGGTATTGAGGCGCTGGCGCATCGGCTCGCTGGCCGACTGGATCGACACTTCGGCTTCGCGGGCTTCCGAAATGCCCTTGAGGTTGCCCAGAACAGCCGAGCCGTCCTTCAGGGTTGTCTCGTACTGGGTGCTGAGTGCCTGCAGCTTTTCGCGCACCGCACCATCACGGGCAGCGCCCAGGCGCAGTTCGCTGCTGCCATTGAGCAAGCCGCCCACCAGTTCCTTGAAGGTGTTCAAATCCTTGCCCAGCAGGAAAACGGCCTCCGCACTGGCACCGGCGCCAGACTGGAAATCGCTGGAAGACTTGGCGATACGCTGGGTCAGCATGGTCAGCTGGCTGGCTGCAGCGATTTCTGCAGTGGGCGCCCCCTGTTGCAGCTTCAAGCTGACGACAGCCTCGCTCAGCTCCAGCAGGTTCTGCGTGTTTCTGTGAATGGCCTGCAAGGCCTTGCTCATCGAGATGAGCGCATCCTTTTGCTTGATGATCACATCGCTCTTGGCAGCCGTGCGGTTGGCATCTTCCACCAGGGGATCGAGCGTTTCGGCATATGAATCCGACAGGGCCTTGATGCCCAGTTCGTCATCACCGGACTTCAGGCCCAGCACGTTTTGCTTGAGAACGGTCGAGCTCTCGGCCACATCGGCAAACGATTGCTCATGGCCATTGAGTGCCTGGCCCACGGCCTTGGCCAGGCGTTGTGACTGGGTCAGCGCCTGGCCGGTGGCAGACAACTGCCCCGTCACCGTGCGCGACTGGAGAATCGCCCACACTGCCAGCGCAAAGAACACCACTAGGCCGCCGATCACGATCGCCAGCAGGGTTTTCTGGTGCTTGGACGCCGGAGCAGTTCCCAGTACGGGCAGGGTGATCGGATCATCACCGCTCACATTGCCCTCGACCAATTGCTCCATGTATGCATTGCTAGAGGCCAATGTCGACTCGGAGGGAGCCACAACGGCATCGCCGGTGGAGCCTTCGGACAGCATGACCTGGTCGCCATCCGGGAAAATGCTGACACCGGGTTCTGGCGCTGCCGCATCTTCTTTGCGTTTGAATAGTTTGCTAAACATACAGAGTGGTTATGGTCAGAGGGTGGCAGGCGGTCTGCGCTATGCCGTGATATCGAGAAAATCGGGGGCATTGGCCAACAGCTGCAGATTCAATTCCTGCCATTGTTCGCCGGTGGTCGTCGTATAGAGCGCGCCAAAGAACTCGGGCGCATCGGGAGCCGCATCGCTGGAGTGCTGGAAATCGGCAATGCCCCGCAGCCCCCCCAGGTCCTCCACGAACAGCGCCGCATTGACACCCATCATGGGATTGAGCGCCACGACCGAGGCCTCTGCAAATACCTGTTCGCTGCGCGCAACGGGCAGGCCCAGCATGCGCGCGAGGTCGACCACGGTCAATAAAATGCCCCGGATGCTGGTGACTCCCAGCATCCAGGGCTTGGTGTAGGGAACCGGCTCGACGCCGCTCCAGCCCACCACTTCGCCAGACTGGCTCAGGGGCAGCAGGAAATTCCTGTCGCTGATCTTGACGGCCAGCCACGACGCTCCCACAGCGGTCTGTGTACGCGCCTGGCTCAGGCGGTCGGCCAGGCGGGCCTGCAAATCCCGTAGGTCTTCGCGTTGTGTCATGCCTTAACCCAATGCCTCGATCTTGGCCTTGAGCTCGGCCGGGTCTACCGGTTTGGTCACGTAGCCGCGTGCGCCCTGGCGCATGCCCCAGACGCGGTCGGTTTCCTGGTTCTTGCTGGTGCACATGATGATCGGAATGTCTGCGTAATCCGGGTTGCGCGTGATCGAGCGCGTGAGCTGGAAACCATTTTGCCCAGGCATGACCACGTCCATCAGAATCAGGTCAGGGCGCTCTTCTGCCAGACGCTGCATCGCCTCATCCGAATTCTGGGCCGTGCGCACCACCATGCCGTGGCGCATCAACAGGTCGCTCAGGAACATCAACTCGGTTTTGGAGTCGTCGACGATTAAAACTTTTTGAATAGGCACAGCCCCTCCTTACCGCACAGCGACGAAGCGCCCGACGGTTTCCAGCAATTGGTCTTTGGTAAATGGTTTGGTGAGATAGTCTTCGCAACCCACCATGCGGCCCCGGGCCTTGTCGAACACGCCGTCCTTGGACGACAGCATGACCACAGGCGTGGACGCAAAGGATTCATTGCGCTTGACGATGGCGCAGGTCTGGTAGCCATCCAGCTTGGGCATCAGGATGTCGCAAAACACCATGTCCGGCTTGAAATCGTTGATCTTGGAGAGTGCATCAAAGCCGTCTTCCGCCAGCAGCACTTCATAGCCACCCTGCTTGAGGAAGATCTCGGCACTGCGGCGAATGGTGTTGCTGTCGTCAACCACCAGGACCTTGAAATTTTCTGCGGATGCTGTCACCGGCCACTCTCCTCACCTAAAGTGTGAAATGCAAATGCACACGGCAGCGAAGGCTGACAACACCCCTCCCACCCGGCTCGCATAGATCTGAATCGCATGGATGCGATTTTCTTTCGACGGAACGGCGCCCGTTTTGGCGCATTTTGCACCACAACGCGTACACTGGACCCGTCGCCCCTGCTCTTAATCTTGAAAAGCTTACATAGCCTTTAAATAGAATGCAACGATTGTAGCTTTTCAACACGGTTGGTTGTGGTTCTTGCGGCACTGTGCCATACCCTATTGACCTATGACATCTCCTTTGACATCTGTGCCCGAATCCAGCGCCAGTGACAGCACCCTCGCCGCCTCCATCGACACCGTCAGCATCCTGTGCATCAACGCCAACGACCCGATTGGCGCCGGCGGCATCAACGGCGACAGCCTCGCCGTAGCCTCCATGGGAGGGCACCCCTGCACCGTGGCGACGGGCACCCTGGTGCGCGACACCCTCGATACCCTCGATTTCTACGCCCTGCCCGATGATGCAGTGCAACACCAGGCCCAGACGGTTCTGCAGGACGTCCCCATCCGCGCCATCAAGATCGGCTTTCTGGGATCGATAGGCAATGTGCGGGTTTGCGCGGAAGTGACCAATGACTATCCGGATATTCCTGTGGTTGCCTATGTCTCCAGCATGGCCTGGTGGGATGGCGCGCTGATCGAGGATTACCTGGATGCCTACGAAGAACTGCTGCTGCCCCAGGTAACCGTGCTGGTGGGCGCCTATGGCCTGCTGTGGCGCTGGCTGCTGCCGGAGCGCACTTCCGAGCACCCGCCCACGCCGCGCGACATTGCCCGGGCTGCTGCCGAGCACGGCGTGCCCTTTGTGCTGGTTACCGGCATTCCCCGCAAGGACCAGCATGTGGAAAACGTGCTGGCCTCCTCCGACACCATCTATGGCAGCGGCGAATTCGAGCTGTTTGAAACCGAGTACCTGGGCGCTGGCGACACCCTGAGCGCCGCACTGACCGCCCTCCTGGCCACCGAAGTCCCATTGAGCGACGCCACGGCAGAAGCAATGACCTACCTCGACAAATGCCTGGAAGGGGGCCTGCGCCCCGGCATGGGCAAGACGATTCCGGATCGCCTGTTCTGGGTACATGCCGATGATGAAGAAGACGCAGACACGGACGAGGCAGCCAGTGCGCCCTGATTGTCTGATTGTTGCCACCTGATGCCATCTGTTGGAATCTGGTGGCATGTGTGCCGTCACCCCGCCGGGGGTAAAACAATGCATCCCGCTGCGGTACCTCCGGTTTGACAGCCCCTCTGCGCTGGTTGGCCGACAATCAGCGGCGAACTCTCCTTTGACCCGCTATGACCATCGATAAAAACGCCCAATTGTTCGAACGCGCACGCCAGGTGATTCCCGGCGGCGTCAACTCGCCTGTGCGCGCCTTCAATGCCGTGGGCGGCACCCCGCCCTTCATTGCACGCGCCCAAGGCGCCTACCTGTGGGACGCCAACGGCAAACAGTATGTGGACTACATCGGCTCCTGGGGGCCGATGATCCTGGGCCATGGCCAGGCCGATGTGGTGCAGGCCGTGCAGGCCGCCCTGCTGGATGGTTTCTCCTTCGGCGCCCCGACCGAGCGCGAAGTGGCGCTGTCCGAGGCCATTCTCAAGCTCATCCCGTCGATGGACATGGTGCGCCTGGTCAGCTCCGGCACCGAAGCCGGCATGAGCGCCATTCGCCTGGCGCGCGGTTACACCGGCCGCAACAAGCTCATCAAGTTCAACGGCTGCTACCACGGCCACGCCGATGCACTGCTGGTCAAGGCGGGTTCGGGCCTGGCCACCTTTGGCGCATCCTCGTCCGCAGGTGTGCCCGCCGAAGTGGTGCAGGACACCGTCGTTCTGGAATACAACGACATCGCCCAGCTCGAAGAAGCCTTTGCCAAGTACGACGGCCAGATCGCCTGCGTGATGATGGAGCCGATCGCCGGCAACATGAATTTCGTGCGCGCCACGCCCGAATTCACCCTGCGCATCCGCCAGTTGTGCGACGCACACGGCGCGCTGATGATCTACGACGAGGTGATGACGGGTTTCCGCGTGGCCCTGGGCGGCGCGCAAAGCATCTACGCGCAGCAGATCCCCGGCTTCCGGCCTGATATCACGGTCATGGGCAAGGTGATCGGCGGCGGCATGCCGATGGCCGCCTTCGGCGCGCGCCGCGAAATCATGGAAAAACTCTCGCCCCTGGGCCCGGTTTACCAGGCAGGTACCCTGTCGGGCAACCCGATTGCCACGTCCTGCGGCCTCAAGACGCTGGAGCTGATCAGCCAGCCGGGCTTTCATGACCGCCTGCACGCCCAGACCGGCAAGCTGATGGCCGGTATCAAGGCCGAAGCCGATGCCGCCGGCATTCCTTTCTGTGTGGACCACCAGGGCGGCCTGTTCGGCTTCTTCCTGCTGCCCGAGCTGCCCGGCAACTACGACGCCGTGATGAAGAGCGACAAACCGCTGTTCAACAAGTTCTTCCACGGCATGCTCACGCGCGGCCACTACTTTGCGCCCGCACTGTATGAGGCAGGTTTTGTCAGCAGCGCGCACACCGATGCGGACATCGCATCGACGGTGGAAGCCGCCCGCGAAGTGTTCAAGACACTGTAAAAAATTCCGCCTTGGCGCTTTTCTGGCAAGCGCCAATAGCTCTTAAAACAAGAGCAAAACAAAAGCCCCGGCATGCCGGGGCTTTGTTCATGGAGAAAAACGCCGCTCAGTCGTCGTTGCCGGTGAGGGACATGATCAGGCGCAGCACGTACCAGAACAGCAGCGCCACCGATGCGAACAGGTGCAATGCCGCGCCTGCAGGACGGTCTGCGGGGTAGTGGTGGATGATCTGCGAGGTGTCATACAGCACGCAGGCGCCTGCGAACAGGATCATGGCGCCGGAGAACCACACGCCCAGCTTGAAGCCGAACAGCACGCCAGCGATGATGACGCCGATGGCCACCAGGCCGCCAATCTTCAGAAAGCCGCCCAGGAAGGAGAAATCGGTCTTGCTGGTGAAAGCGGTGAAGGTCAGGCCCGCCACCAAGGCCAGGGTGGCAATGGCTGCTGCCTGAATGGCACCGGGAGCGATGATGCTTGCCATGGCCAGCATGGGTGCAAAAATCAGCGACTCTGCGACCACATAGCCGCCCAGCGCCAGCATCTGCACGCTGTTGCTCTCGGAATTGTCAGCCGCATTGGTGGCAAGCCAGCCCACCACCATGAACGCACCCATCACACCCAGCCAGGCCCACTTGCTGGCGCCCAGCATCTTGAGCATGGCAAACGATGCGCCGCTCGCATACAGGCCGAACGACAGTACGGCAAACAGCAGCACGGCAACCGCCAGGTAGCTGTAGGCAGCCTTGATAAATTGGCCGCGGGTCTGCGCCTCGGGCACTCCACCGCCGTGGCCGGCGTATTCGGGAAAGTTCATGCGTCCTCCTTCGGTTTCTCTGCGTTGCAGGAGGGGCACCGATCGTTGCCCCCTTGTGCGCCGCAGTATCGCAGATTTGCTTTACAAAAGTACAGGCTTTTCAGCCATGCCGTACGGGCATTGCTGCCTGCATGGACCGGCACGCAGAAAAAAGCCCGCATCTTGCGGGCCTGTGGGCGGGATCGGGGGTCTCAAGGCTTGCCAGCCTCCGGCTTGGCTGATGGCTTGAGCGCCATCAACCAGCCGGCCATCAGCTCAGCCTGCTCCTGCGTGATCTGCGGGTGGCGGGGCATCACCACACGGCCCCACTCCCCCACGCTGCCCTCGCGGATCTTGCCCGCCAGGTACTGAACCCCGTCGGGCCGGTCGCCGTAGCGCTTGGCAATGGTCATGAAACCGGGGCCCACCACATCCAGATCCATGGTGTGGCAGCGCATGCAGTCGCTGCTTTTCGTCACCAGATCGCGCCCCCGCTGCAGAGCAGGGCTGGCCGCAATGGTTTGCTCGACCGCCACCACCTCCGGCTTGGGCCGCAGGATCAGGCGCCCGATGTTGAACATCCCCAGCCCCACCACCAGCGCAAAACCCACAATCACCACGCCCCACCAGCGCGAGCGGCGGGGCTGTTCGTCTCTCTCTTCTCGTGTATCGCTCATGGCTTCCTCAATTGATACGCCGAACCGCCACGAGGCAGCCCTCCTCCAGGAAGACCGCCCAGCGGCGCACGATCAATCAATGCCGGAAGTGGCGCACGCCGGTGAACACCATGGCCACGCCGCGCTCGTTGGCGGCGTCGATCACTTCCTGGTCGCGCATGGAGCCGCCGGGCTGGGCCACGCAGGTTGCGCCCGCATCCACCACCACGTCCAGGCCGTCGCGGAACGGGAAGAAGGCGTCACTCGCCACCACGGTGTTCTGCAGCGACAGCTTGGCGGCATCGGCCTTGATGGAGGCGATGCGTGCCGAATCCAGGCGCGACATCTGGCCCGCGCCCACGCCCATGGTCATGCCGTTCTTGCAGAACACGATGGCGTTGGACTTGACGTACTTGGCCACCTTCCAGGCGAACAGCAGGTCGTTCAGCTCCTCGGGGGTGGGCTGCTTGACGGTGACGACCTTCAGTTCGGCCAGTTGCAGCTCGTGGTTGTCTGCGGTCTGCAGCAGCAGGCCCGAGCCCACGCGCTTGGATTCGACGGCGTTGCGGCCCTGGTCCCAGGCGCGCTCGCCGCCCGCTGGCAAGGCGATCTTCATCAGACGCACATTGACCTTGGCCTTGAAGATTTCCAGCGCCTCGGCGCTGAAATCAGGCGCCATCAGCACTTCAACGAACTGCTTGGAGACGGCTTCGGCCGCAGCCTTGTCCACAGTGCGGTTGAAGGCGATGATGCCGCCAAACGCGCTGGTGGGATCGGTCTGGAAGGCCTTGGCATAGGCTTCGTGCGCATCCTTGCCGATGGCCACGCCGCAGGGGTTGGCATGCTTGACGATCACGCAGGCGGGCACGTCAAAGCTCTTGACGCATTCCCAGGCCGCATCGGCGTCGGCGATGTTGTTGTAAGAGAGCTCCTTGCCCTGCAGCTGCACGCCGGTCACCAGCGAGCCGGGGGCGGGGTACAGATCGCGGTACAGCGCCGCCTGCTGGTGGCTGTTTTCGCCATAGCGCAGATCCTGCACCTTGATGAAGTGGCCATTGCTCTGGCCTGCGAACAGCGCGCGCTCGGGCACATACGCTTCGCTCAGCTTCTCTTCTTCAAACTTGACGCTCGACAAGTAATCGCTGATCGCACCATCGTACTGGGCGATGCGGTTGAAGGCAGCCACAGACAGCGCAAAGCGCAGCTTGTCGGACAGCTTGCCCGCGCCCTTGAGTTCAGCCAGCACGGCGTCGTACTGGTCGGCAGCCGTGACCACGCCCACGTCCTTCCAGTTCTTGGCGGCAGAGCGCACCATGGCCGGGCCGCCAATGTCGATGTTCTCGATGGCATCGGCCAGCGTGCAACCCGCCTTGGCCACAGTGGCCTCGAACGGATAGAGGTTCACCACCAGCAGATCGATGGTCTCGATGCCGTGTTCCTTGAGCGCCGCCATGTGCTCGGGCAACTCGCGGCGCGCCAGCAAGCCGCCATGCACCTTGGGGTGCAGGGTCTTGACGCGACCGTCCAGCATTTCGGGGAACTGGGTCACCTCAGCCACCTCGGTCACCGGCAGGCCCACGCCCGCCAGCAGCTTGGCCGTGCCGCCGGTGGACAGCAGTTGCACGCCCAGGCCGTGCAGCGCCTGGGCAAACTCCACAATGCCGGTCTTGTCAGAAACGGAAATCAGTGCTTTCATGGCAATCACTCTATAAATAAAAACAGGCTCTAGCGCTCGCACTGATTGCGCAAGCCGCTATAAATTTGATAGATTTCAAAGCATCTTGTGCTCAACCAGCTTCTTGCGCAGGGTGTTGCGGTTCAGGCCCAGCCATTCGGCTGCGCGCGACTGGTTGTTGTCGGCGTGGTTCATCACCACTTCCAGCATGGGGCGCTCCACCATGCGCACCACCATCTCATACACACGGTCCGGCACTTCACCCTCCAGATCCTGAAAATACGTCTGCAGGCTTTCGCGCACGGACTGCTCAATCGTCGTCTTGCTCATACACAATCACTCGTTGTTGCTGGGGCATCGGCTCCCTCGCCGGCCACTGGCACTGCCGCACTGGCGGGCAGGCGATCCATCTGCTGCCCCAGGACATCCAGATAATCGGCCACGGCCTGCCATTGCGCAGCGCTGTTCTCTATTAGATTCATCTCGCGTCGAAACGCGTCCCCTCCGGGCAGATCGCGCACATACCATGCGATGTGCTTGCGCGCAGAGCGCACGCCCGTGCTCTCTCCGTACAGCGCATAGTGGTGCTGCAGATGCGCCAGCAGGTGCCTGCGCAGCTCGGCCACCAGTGGCGGCGCCAGGTGTTCGCCGGTCTGCAGAAAATGCACGATTTCCCGAAAAATCCAGGGCCGCCCCTGGGCAGCCCGCCCCACCATCACGGCATCCGCACCGGTGTAGGCAAGCACATCGCGCGCCTTCTCCGGGGTGGTGATGTCGCCATTGGCCACCACGGGCACGCCCACGGCCGCCTTGACGGCGCGGATCGTGTCGTACTCGGCAAAACCTTTGTAGCCCTGCTCGCGCGTGCGGCCATGCACGGTCAGCATCTGGATGCCGACCTGCTCGAACTGCCGCGCCAGCGTGATGGCGTTCCGGTGCTCATCGCTCCAGCCGGTGCGCATCTTGAGCGTGACAGGCACCTTGTACGGCGCTGCCGCCTCCACCACCGCTGCAGCGATCTCCACCGCCAGCGGCTCGTTCTGCATCAGCGCAGAGCCCGCCCATTTGTTGCACACCTTCTTGGCCGGGCAACCCATGTTGATGTCGATGATCTGCGCGCCGCGCTCGATGTTGTAGACGGCCGCCTCGGCCATCATGAGCGCATCGGTGCCAGCGATCTGCACCGAGATCGGCCCGGGCTCGCCCGCGTGGTTGGCGCGGCGGCTGGTCTTCAAGCTGTCCCACAGGTCCTTGCGGCTCGTCACCATCTCGCTGACCGCATAGCCTGCCCCCAGCGCCTTGCACAGCTGGCGGAAGGGCCGGTCCGTCACACCCGCCATGGGTGCCACAAACACGTTGTTGGCCAATTGATAGGAACCGATGCGCACGGACATGGGGAAAAGACAAAAGCGCGCTCCAAAAAACAGGGGCGCCATAGCTTGGATGGTTTGGGGAAGAGAGCGATTGTACCTGCTCAAAAAATCAGCAAACACCAAATCAACCCGGTTGACACCGTATTCATCCTGTTATTTTTTCGTTGCAGGGCCGCCGCACCATGAAAAGCCCCCACACCAGGGCGGCGGGCTACACTGGCCTGCATGGAAGTGTGGATGCATCAACTGCTGCAATGGCTGGCCCTGCCCCAGTTCGGGCTCAGCACCGTCTTTATCGTGGCGCTGGTATCGGCAACGCTGCTGCCGCTGGGGTCCGAGCCTGCAGTGGCGGGCTTGCTGCAGCTCAATCCCGATCTGTTCTGGCAGGCCATTCTGGTGGCCACTGCGGGCAACACCCTGGGTGGCGCCATCAGCTGGTGGACCGGCATGCTTGCGCACAAGGCATGGCGCAAGGCACGCAGCCTGCGCCATGCGAATGACCCCGTGCAAGAGAGTGGCGCCACGCCCGCCCAGGCCCCGCACCAGCGCAGCCGCCACCAGCGCATCGCCCGCGTCTGGCTGCGCAAGTTTGGCGCCAAGGCCTGCCTGCTGAGCTGGCTGCCGGTGGTGGGCGATCCGATCTGCGCCGTTGCAGGCTGGCTGCGCCTGCCGTTCTGGCCCTGCGTCTTCTATATGGCCATCGGCAAATTCATGCGCTACCTCGTCATGACCGCCACCATCCTGCACTTCTGGCCCGCAGGCTCGCTCGCGGGCTGATCAGGGCAGAAACTTCGGCGAAAGCAGGCGCAGGCCGATGGAAACCCAGTGGCCGCCCTCGCCGCCAAAGCGGTTGCCGTAGGTGGCGTCCACCTGGACCCGGTCGGGCACCAGCCAGTGGCGCAGGCCCACCTGGTAATACGGCTTGCCCACGCCTTGGCGGTAGGTCTCTGCCACCAGCCAGTTGGTGTCCGACAGCTGTGTCTCGGAGCCCAGGCCCCAGGTGAGGCGGTTGTTGTGCGTGCCCTGCTCCCGCAACCAGCCCACATTGGTGTGCAGCACCAGCCGGTCGTCCGCAAATGAAAAACTGGCGGGCACATAGGCATAGGTATCGTGGCCGCCGCCCGAACCGGGGCGCGGGTCGCGCGACACACCAACGGCCAAGCTATAGCCCCAGCCATTGGTTTCCAGCGGTTTGAACAGCGTCTTGCCCTGAATCAATTGCGCACTGCGCCGCGTGCCACCGTCCTCGCGCGTCCACGCCCCGCCCAGCGTCACCTCCAGGTTGCCAGTGAAGTTGCAGGCAGGCTGCGCCCACAGCTCGGTATGGCCATCGGTGCGCTTGGCCCAACTCTCCAACTGGCACGACTTGTCATCCACCACCCGCGCGTCGTCCGTGTTCATCGGGCGGGCCGCATGGGCCATCAACGGGGCGGCGCATACCACGGCAACCAGGCCATGCACCCAGGGGGTCCAACGCATAAAAACTCCTTCGCGCATCCGCAGCCAGCGCACCCGGCCCGTCCGTCCGTCACGCACAGCGCCACGCGCCTGCGCGTGGCTCCTTGATTAATGTGCCGCGGATTATAGAAAGCACGGGCCGCGCATTCGGGCTCGCGGCGCACACGCCAAGGCATTGCGGCCAAACAGCAACAGCTTCAGCACCCCGCCCGGGTGCCATACGGTTGACACACTGCAGGCGTATGACGGAGGTGTGGCGAGGTGTGGCGATAAAGTGCCGATCCACAACCGCCACGAAGGCCACCTGCGCCAGCCCTACCCCCTAATCCACTCGCAGGCCCAGCTGCTGTGCCACGGCGCCATAGCGGTCGATATCGGCCGCGATGAGCTGGCCAAACTGCGCCGCGCTTTGCTGCACCGGCGTATAGCCTTGCTCCCGCAGCGATTGCTGCATGGCAGGCTCGGCCAGAATCTGCGCGAGCACGGCATGCATGCGCTGCACCAGGGCGTCGCCGGTCGCGGCAGGCGCGAGCAGGCCATGCCACTGCTCCACGGCAAAACCGGCCACGCCTTGCTCGGCCACCGTGGGCACCAGCGGCCACTGTGCGAGGCGCTGGGGCGCGGTGATGGCAATGGCCCGCACGCGGCCCGCCTCGATCAGCGGCGCGGCGCTGCTGGCAGTCACCACACCCAGGGGCACCTGGCCTGCCGCAACCGCTGTGATGGCGGGCCCGCAGCCCTTGTAGGGCACATGCTGCAAATGCATCTGCGCGGCCTGCGCCAGCATTTCGCCAGCCATGTGCTGCGGCGTGCCGTTGCCGCACGATGCAAACGGCAGATCCTGCACTTGCGCAGCGGCCCGCGCATCGGCCAGGCTGTGCAGCGCGCTTGCCTGCGGCACCACCAGCACCGAGGCAATCGTGCCCACGTTGAAGACCGCCTTGAAATCCTGTCGCGGGTCAAAATCGAGCTGCCGGTAGACCGCCGGGTTGATGGCGAACGAGCTGTTCACCATCAACAACGTGGCGCCGTCGCCCGCCGCTTCGGCCACATGGCGCGCGCCGATGTTGCCGCTGGCCCCGGGCCGGTTCTCCACCACCACGCTCTGGCCAATGCGCTGCTGCAAGGCAGCGCCCAGCTTGCGTGCCAGCAGATCGGTGCCCCCGCCGGGCGGAAAGGTCACGACGATGGTGATCGGCTGGTCAAAACGGGCCGCCGCCATGGTGCTGCCGCCCAGCCACAGGCCTGCGGCCATGCAGGCCACGGTGGCGGCTGCGGCCAACCACCAGGAAATGCGTTTGGGAAATCGGGGCATGGTGCGCCTCCTTGCAAGGTTGGTGTGCTGCGGCAGGTTCAGGCGTCGAGGCCGATATCCAGCACCTTGGCGCTGTGCGTCAGCCAGCCCACGGCAATCTGGTCCACCCCGGTTGCGGCCACGTGCGGCGCGGTCTCAGGCGTGATGCGGCCCGAGGCCTCGGTCACCGCCTTGCCTTTGCACATGGCCACGGCCGTGCGCAACGTCTCCAGGTCCATGTTGTCCAGCAGCACCACGTCAACGCCCAGTTGCAGGGCGGATTCCAGCTGCGCGAGCGTGTCCACTTCCAGCTCGATCTTCACCATGTGGCCCACGCCCGCCCGGGCGCGTCCCACGGCGGTGGCCACATCGCCTGCCAGGGCAATGTGGTTGTCCTTGATGAGCACGGCATCGTCCAGACCAAAGCGGTGGTTGCTGCCGCCACCCACGCGTACCGCGTATTTCTGCAGCGCGCGCAGGCCCGGCATGGTCTTGCGCGTGCAGGTGACCCGCGTGCCGTAGGGCCGGATGGCCTGGGCCATCGAATAGGTGGCGCTGGCCACGCCGCTCAGGTGGCACAGATAGTTCAGCGCCGTGCGCTCGGCCGTCAGAATGGCACGGCTCTTGCCGCTGATGCGGGCGATCTCCATGCCCGGCGCCAGCACCGTGCCATCACTGCACAGCGGCTCGAATACCAGGCCACTGTCGAGCAGATGAAAGGCCAGCCGCGCCAAGTCCAGCCCCGCCAATACACCCTCCTGACGCGCCACGAGGCGCAGGCTGTCCTTGGCGTCGGCGGGCACGATGGTGTCGGTCGTCAGATCGCCCGCGCGGCCCAGGTCTTCGAGCAGAGTCATGCGCACCAGCGGCTCCAGCATCACATCGGGCAAGGGGGGCACGGGCAGTGCGGTTGTCATATTAATGCTCATTTTGAGTATTTGAAGGGTAAAAAAAGGGGCGCGACGAGCCTTGTTCGTTGCGCATTCACTTATGCTAAATATGAGCATAAATATTGTCAAGGCTTGACCCTTTGAGCGCATCGGAACCAACGCCCTGCGGAAGACCGCTTATAGCAGCGACAGGCGCGCGTCTACCGTCTACCGTCTACCGCATCGGCCTGCAGTGCCGGTAAAAAAGCAGTGAAATATGGTTTCAGAAGCCACCCAGCATGCGCCAGCAGCTATCTTTTTTGAGCAAACAGTGATCAGCTGCGCGCCAGGGGCAGCTTGTTGCCGGCAATGGCCCGCTCCATCAGCACATTGCGGCGAAAGCGGAACAGCTTGGCGGGCCGGCCCGCGCCTGCCGTGCTCATGTGGCCGGTGTCTTCCACCAGGGCCTGCTGCTCGATCAGGCGGCGAAAGTTCTGCTTGTGCAGGCTGCGCCCGGCCAGGGCCTCCACGGTCTGCTGCAGTTGCAGCAGCGAAAAGCTGTCCGCCATCAGCTCATAAACCACGGGGCGGTACTTGATCTTGGCCCGCAGGCGCGCCATGCCGGTGGCCAGAATGCGGCGGTGGTCGTTGCGCATGGCTGCACCCAGCAGTTGGTGGCCTGCGGGGGCGGCCACGCCGTCGCGCCAGGCTTCGGCCACCAGGCCAGCTTCAAACAGCAGTTCGTAGCGCTGCAGCACCAGCTCTTCGTTCCAATCGCTGCCTTCAAGGCCAAAAGTGACGCTGGCGCGCTCCCATCGCGCGCTTTTAGCTATATTTTCAGGAGCATCATCGCTCCATGCGCGCAAGCCGGGCGCAATGCACCGGCTGAGAATGTCGGGCGCGCCGCTGCGCCAGTCCTCCCAGGGGAAATAGCGGTACCAATCCTGCCAGCCCGGCTGGGCATCCCCCGCGTCATCCAGCTCGCGCGTCAGCGCCAGGTAGCTGATGGAGATGGCGCGCATGCCCACCTCCTGCGAGCGGTCGCGGTCGGCAAAGGTGTAGAGCTGCTCGACAAAGCCCAGCGGGTGGTGGGTCTGCGTCTCCACCCAGGCCCGCAGGCTGGCCTGCAGCGAGCGGTGGTTGGCGGTGAACGGCCCCGCAGGCAGGGTGTCACCGCCTTGCGTGGTCAGGATGCGCGGCTGGCCGCCTGTCACCGCCACCAGCACCGCCACCAGATCGGCCTGTACCGAATGCTGCTCGCGCTCGGCGGCGCTCGGCGCAGTGGGGGCAACGGCATTCATGGCGGCGGCGGATGGGGTCACCAGGCAGGACTTTCTCGGAAATTCGTTGGAATGGCTCGGACCGCGCAAGGGCGCAGGGGTCGCCAGGGACGGCAAAGAGGCGCTCCGCGCGGTCAAAGGCTATCTTATAACGGCTTGCAGCGGCATTGCACCACGCCCGCCCGCCAACAAAAAGCCCGCTGGCAATGCAGCGGGCTTTGCAGGGGGCTGTAGCACCAGCGCAGAGGCCATGCGCTGGCAGTTCAATGGCAGGTTCAATCAGACGTTGAACAGGAAGTTCAGCACATCGCCGTCCTTGACGATGTATTCCTTGCCTTCGGCGCGCATCTTGCCCGCTTCCTTGGCGCCTTGCTCACCCTTGTACTGGATGTAGTCATCGAACGAGATGGTCTGCGCACGGATGAAGCCGCGCTCGAAGTCGCCGTGGATCACGCCGGCAGCCTGCGGGGCGGTGGCGCCCACGGGCACGGTCCAGGCGCGCACTTCCTTCACACCGGCGGTGAAGTAGGTCTGCAGCCCCAGCAGCTTGAAGCCAGCGCGGATCAGGCGGTTGAGGCCAGGCTCTTCCAGGCCCATTTCTTCGAGGAACATGTCGCGGTCTTCGTCGCTCATCTCCGACATTTCGGCCTCGATCTTGGCGCAGATGGCCACCACGGGCGCGCCCTGGGCTTCGGCGTAGGCCTTGAGGCTGTCGAGCAGCGGGTTGTTCTCAAAACCGTCTTCGCTGACGTTGCCCACAAACATGGCAGGCTTGGCGGTGATCAGGCAGAACTGCTTGAGCAGGGGCGCATCTTCCTTGGACACGGGCACGATGCGGGCAGGCTTGCCTTCGTCGAGTGCCGCCTGGATGGGCGTGAGCAGCGAGACCAGCTTGGCCGCTTCCTTGTCGTTGCCCGACTTGGCAGCCTTGCTGTAGCGGTTGAGCGCTTTTTCGACGGTGGCGAGGTCGGCCAGGCACAGCTCGGTCTGGATGACTTCGATATCGGCAATCGGGTCGACCTTGTTGGCCACGTGGATCACGTTGGGGTCTTCGAAGCAGCGCACCACGTTCACGATGGCGTCGGTTTCGCGGATGTGGGCCAGGAACTGGTTGCCCAGGCCTTCACCCTTGGAGGCGCCAGCCACGAGGCCTGCAATGTCCACAAACTCGACGATGGCGGGAACGACACGCTCGGGCTCGACGATCTTGGACAGATCATCCAGGCGCGGGTCGGGCACTTCCACCACGCCGGTATTGGGTTCGATGGTACAGAAAGGATAGTTCTCGGCGGCAATTCCAGCCTTGGTCAACGCATTAAAAAGGGTGGACTTGCCAACGTTTGGCAAACCGACGATGCCGCATTTGAGGCTCATGGCAGTGCTTTCTCTATTCTTTCGGACAAACCCGGCATTTTAAGCCGAAGCGGTTTTGCGGGCGGCACTGGGGCATATTCAGACGACGCATCGCTTCTCGCAGCCCAGGCGGCATCGATTCAAAAACAATAGCAACAGGTGCTCACCCTTTGGCAACTGCTGCTGTTTTTTTCCCAAATCGGTGCTCAATCAAACTGCAGCGCGCCGCCCACCCGGTCGCCCACCCGCAGCAGGCCGCCCGCGCCTGCTGGCACGATGGCATTCATGCCGAAGGTCACGGCGCCATCGAGCCGGTCGTCGTGGCGGTAGGTCTGCAGGGTGTCGGTCACGCTCGTGCCGCTTTGCGATGTGGCCGGGTCGATATCCGGGATGGGGCAGCGCGCGCAGGGCTTGACCAGCGGCAAATCCAGCCACTGGCGGCTGTCTGCATTGCCCTGGTGCACCGCCAGCGCCTCAATGCGGTCTTCATCGTGCGACTGAAAGCCCTGCACCACGATGTTGGCGCGAAAGCGGTGTGCCACCACCGCGCTGTGGCCGCCCTGCGTCAACCGGTCATTGAGCTCATCCACCGAGGCCTGGCTGACCACCAGAATCGGATAACCATCGGCAAACTGCGTGGGCGCATCGGCGCCGCGTGTCCACTTCTTGCTGGCCAGGCGCTGCGCCTGCGGCGCCATGCGCACCAGTGCGCATTCCTTCTGCAGAAACTGGCTGAACCAGGCGTTGATGGCGTCTGGCGCCTGCAGCGCGGGCACGTGGTCGTCCCACACGCGCACACTGCGCTCGGGGCCGGTAAACACCATGTCCACGGTCAAGGGTGCCATGCCGGGGGCCGTCACCGTCATCACGCCGCCCTCGATCGCAGGCTGCACCAGCACCATGCGCGCGATCTCGCGCTGCGTGATGAATTCGCCACACCCATCCACCAACATGAAGGCGCGGTCATGCTCCAGGCCTGTAGGCAGCAGGCGCGCACTTTGCACTGCAATGCCCGCGCAGGACTTGATCGGGAAGATCCACAACTGGCCAATCTGGCCGGTCACGTCGAAGAAATCGGTGTCTACCATGGTCGTACTCTTGTTTGATTCTTGGCAAACCACACTGTAACGAGTAAATGGCCCGCGCTCCACGCCTACTACAATAGTCCGCCTATGGCTTCTGAATTCGATGTTTGTATTCGCGGCGCCGGCATTGTGGGTCGCACTCTGGCCTTGCTGCTGGCGCGCGAGCGCATGCGTGTGGCGCTGGTCGATACCGCCCCCTCCCCCGGCAACAGCGGCCATGGCGATGTGCGGGCCTATGCGCTCAACCAGCTCTCGCGCGAAGTGCTGCAGTCGGTGCGCAGCTGGCCCGAAAACGCCTACGCCACCCCCGTCACCCGCATGGATGTGTATGGCGACGCGGGCGGTGAAGTGCATTTCGAAGCCGAGCGCCAGGGTGTCGATGCCCTCAACTGGATCGTGGACGTACCCGCGCTGGAAGCCCAGCTCGCCGCCGCCGTGCGCTACCAGCCCATGGTGGAAGTGGTGGCCAGCCCGGTGAACGCCAGCCTCACGGTGGTGTGCGAAGGCAGGCATAGCCGCACCCGCGAAGAGTTTGGCGTCGAATTTGCCACCATGCCCTACCACCAGACGGCCATTGCCACCCGTGTTCAGTGCGAAGTGCCGCACGGCCAGGCCGCGCGCCAGTGGTTCTCGCCAGCAGGCGACATTCTCGCCTTCCTGCCGCTGGGCGGTGTGGGCGCCAGCGAAGTCGCTGTGGTCTGGTCGCTGCCCGAAAAGCAGGTGCCCGCCCTCAAGGCGCTGGCCGATGCCGAATTTGCCGATGCGCTGCAGTCTGCCAGCCAGGGGGCGCTGGGGCGCCTGACGGTGGTGGCCGAGCGCGCCGCGTGGCCCTTGCAGCAATCGGTGGCGCGCCAATGGTGCGGCCCCATGCCCGGCAGCGATGCCCTGCGCGAACCCGCCAGCTGGGTGCTGGCCGGAGACAGCGCCCATGCCGTGCACCCGCTGGCAGGCCAGGGCCTGAACCTGGGCATGGCCGATGTGGCAGCGCTTGCCCGGCTGCTAACCGGTGAAGACGCCCGCTGGCGCCACCTGGGCGATCTGCGCCTGCTGCGCCGCTACGAGCGTGAGCGCAAGGCGCGCCTCGCCCCCATTGGCCTGGCCATGGACGGTATCCAACAATTGTTTACACGGGCCGAACTGCCACTGGCGAACCTGCGCAACTGGGGCATGAGCGGCTTTGAGCGCAGTGGCCCGCTCAAAGCCTGGGTGACCCGCCAGGCCATGGGTGTGAACTTTTAGCGCCCTTGCGGTACAAACCTGGGTTGGCCCGCTCATCCGGGCCTTTGGATTGTTTGAACTTACAGAAAGACTCTCATGCGATTTCTCTCTACCGTGTTGGCCAGTGCTGCCATGGCGGCCAGTTTCAGCGCCAGCGCGCAAGAAGACGTGATCCGCAAGACCCTGGCAGAACGCATTCCCCAGTTGCAGAAGATCGAGGAAGTCAGCGCCACCCCCATGCAGGGCCTGTACGAAGTGCGCATCGGCACCGATGTGTTCTACAGCGATGCCAAGGGCAACTACCTGATCCAGGGCGAGCTGATCGACACCCAGGCCCACCGCAACCTCACCGAAGACCGCATCAACAAGCTCACGGCGGTGGATTTCAACAGCCTGAACCTGAAGGACGCGATCAAGACCGTCAAGGGCAATGGCTCGCGCAAGATTGCGGTGTTCGAAGACCCGAACTGCGGCTACTGCAAGCGCTTTGAAAAGGACCTGCAGAACGTCAAGGACGTGACGGTCTACACCTTCCTCTACCCGATCCTGAGCCCCGATTCGGTCGAGAAGTCGCGCAACATCTGGTGCGCCAAGGACCCGGCCAAGGAATGGGCCAGCCACATGCTCAAGGGCACGGATGCGCCCGCCGCTCCCTCGAGCTGCGACGTGACCGCCTTGCAGCGCAATATGGAATTTGGCCGCAAGTACAAGATCACCGGCACGCCCACGATCTTCTTTGCCGACGGCTCGCGCGTACCCGGCGCCATTGGTGCAGAAGACCTGGAAAAACGCCTGAAGACCATCAAGTAAGCACGCGCTCCGCCAGGCGAACATGCGACAACAAGGCCCTGCGGGGCCTTTTTTTATGGCCGCGCTGCCCCCAGATGAAAAGCGTCATCCCGGCAAGGGAAGGCGGCAGGCGCCCGTCGCCGACCAATACCCTGCCTATACTGCGCAAACACCCTCAGCCACCCGGCCCAGTCCATGAAAAAAAGCATTCCTCTTGCAGCCGCCAATGCCATCCAGTACACCATCACGCCGGTGGATCTGAACGCCCACCTGTACGAAGTGGTCGTCAATATCCCCGATCCCCAGGCGCAGCAGACCGTATCGCTGCCGGTGTGGATACCCGGCAGTTATCTGGTGCGCGAATTCTCCAGGAACCTGCAGGACATGACGGCCAGCCAGGGCGGGCAGATGGTCGATGCCGTGCAGCAGAACAAGAACAACTGGAAAATTGACGCCAGCGCAGGCGAGCCGCTCACGCTCAGCTATCAAATTTGCGCCTACGACAGCTCCGTGCGCACCGCGTGGCTGGATGCGAGCCGCGGCTTTTTCAACGGCACCAGCGTGTTTGTGCGCGTGCACGGGGCCGAGCAGCGGCTGCAGGTGCTGCACATCGAGGCCCCCGCCAGCCAGCCGCGCTGGCAGGTGGCCACCGGCTTGACCGCCATCAAAACCCAAAAGAACGGATTTGGCCGCTACCACGCTGCCAGCTACGACGAGCTGGTGGACTGCCCGGTAGAGATGGGCGCGTTCTGGAGCGCGGAGTTCACCGCCCACGGCGTGCCCCACCGCTTTGTGGTGGCGGGCGCAGCGGCCAGTTTTGATGGCGAGCGCCTGATAGCCGACACCAAGAAGATCTGCGAGACCGAGATCCGCCTGTGGCACCCCAAGGGCAAGCCGCCGTTCGAGCGCTATGTGTTCATGCTGAACGTGATGGACGACAACTATGGCGGGCTGGAGCATCGCAACTCCACAGCCCTCATCTGCGGCCGGCGCGACCTGCCGCGCAAGGGCCAGGCGTCCGATGGCAACAAGGCCGGCAGCGGCTACACCACCTTGCTCGGCCTGATCAGCCATGAATACTTCCACACCTGGAACGTCAAGCGCCTGCGCCCCATCGAGCTGGCCAGCTACGACTACGAGCGCGAGAACTACACCGAGCTGCTGTGGTTCTTTGAAGGCTTTACCAGCTACTACGACGACCTGATCCTGCGCCGCGCGGGCCTGCTGGACAATGCCGAATACCTGAAGCTTCTGAACAAGACCATCAACCAGGTGCTGCAGACCCCCGGCCGCCATGTGCAAAGCGTGGCCGATGCCAGCTACGACGCCTGGGTCAAGTACTACCGCCAGGACGAAAACACGCCCAACGCCACCGTCAGCTACTACACCAAGGGCTCGCTGGTGGCGCTGTGCCTCGACTTGAGCCTGCGCCGCGAAGGCCGCACCACGCTCGATCATGTGATGCGCTCGCTCTACAAGCAATGCAAGGGCGGCCCGATGCGCGAGCAGGACCTGCTGGACGTGCTGCACACCCTGACCGGCCGCAGTTGGACGGCCGATATCGCCGCCTGGGTGCATGGCAGGCTTGATTTGCCTGTTGCGGCACTGCTGCAGGCGCACGGCGTGCAGTGCAAGGGCGATACGCCGCAGATGGCCCAGCAACTGGGCCTGCGCGTGAGCGAAGGCGCAGCAGGCATCGGTATCAAGGTGGTGCTGCGCGGCGGCCCCGCCGAAGCCGCTGGCATGATGGCCGGAGACGAATGGATTGGCATCGAGCCCGTGCAGCCCACCGCCCAGGCGGCTGGCTGGCGGCTGAACAAGCTCGACGACCTGCTGCTGTACGCAGGAGACGCCAGCCAAGTGCTCGCCCTTGTCGCCCGCGACAAGCGCCTGCTGCGCCTGCCGCTGCAGCTGCCTGCCGCCACAGCTCCAAAAATGGCAGAAAAGGCAGCGACAAAAGGTCGCAAACCCACCACAAAAACCGCCACGCCTGCAGATACCGTCACACTCTCTGTCGCCGATGAGAAATCGGTCAACTGCTGGCTGGACGGGCGCTAGACAGCGACAGCTTTCACTGAACAGGTACCCTGATGTGCCAAGTTGCACCACCTTCTGCACCGCAGCAGCGGGCTTGGTGTAGGATGCCTGACGAACTATGCAGGTGCCAGCGGGCCGCTGGTACCAGACCAACCAAGGAGACAGACCGTGGCCTATGAAATGATCGAAGTGCGTGTCGAAGCCGAAAAGGTCGGCGTCATCACGCTCAACCGCCCCAAGGCACTGAATGCGCTGAACGACCAGTTGATGAACGAGCTGGGCGACGCGCTCAAGCAGTTTGACGCCGACAAGCGCATTGGCTGCATGATCATCACCGGCAGCGAAAAGGCATTTGCCGCAGGTGCCGACATCGGCGCCATGGCCAAGTACAGCTTTGCCGACGCCTATGGCGGCGACTACATCACCCGCAACTGGGAAACCATCCGCTCCATCCGCAAGCCGGTGATTGCAGCGGTGTCCGGCTACGCGCTGGGCGGCGGCTGCGAGCTGGCGATGATGTGCGATTTCATCATCGCAGCCGACAACGCCCGCTTTGGCCAGCCCGAAATCAAGCTGGGCGTGATTCCCGGCGCCGGTGGCACGCAGCGCCTGCCGCGTGCCGTGGGAAAGGCCAAGGCCATGGACATGGCCTTGACCGGCCGCATGATGAATGCCGAAGAAGCCGAACGCGCCAGCCTGGTCAGCCGCGTGGTGCCGCTGGACAAGCTGATGGAAGAAGCCCTGGGCGCGGCCATCATCATCAGCGGCTTCTCGCAGCTGGCCGTGATGGCCGCCAAGGAATCGGTCAACCGCGCCTTCGAAGGCAGCCTCAACGACGGCGTGATGTTTGAGCGGCGCCTGTTCCACGCGCTGTTTGCCACCAATGACCAGAAGGAAGGCATGGATGCCTTCGTGAACAAACGCGACGCCAAGTTCACGCACAGCTGATCAATGGCTGGCCGATAGCGGACCGATCGCCGCTCGGCGATCCCCAGCACCCAAGAAAAAACGCCGCATATCGCGGCGTTTTTTCTTCTCCTCACTCCCTCTCTCCTCAACTCAGAATCTGGCCGTTCTGCGCCACCGTCACGATATCGGTGTAGGTATTGCCTTCGCGTGCGTCCTTGCCGTAGCGGATGCGCAGGCCACCCAGGTCGAAATCGCTCATGCTCTCCAGACCTGCGGTCACGCTGTCGCGGTCGATCCTTGCGCCTGCGCGGCGAATGCCTTCGGCCAGCACGCGGGCATCGGCATAGCCTTCCAGGCTGACCAGCGAATCGCCGCTGAGGTTGGATGCACGCATGTCCGCGCGGTACCTGCGTGCCAGCTCGAACCGCTCCGCATTGGGCGGCGGCACGATCACCGAGAAAATCGGCCGCTCGGGCTGCTTGGCCATGGCTGCCAGATTGGGGGCGCTGCCGCCCAGGGACAGTGCAAACGAGATTGCCGTGCCGCCCGCTGCGCGGTAGGCCTCGTGAAAGGCAGGGAGCGTACCCACCAGACTCATGATCAGCACCTGCGCGGGCACGGCAGCCAGCGCCTTGGCAGCAGGGCCGACTTCGAGGCTGGCCGTGCCGGGCGTGCTGGCAATGCCCACCGCCTTGATGTTGCGCCGCGCAAGCGCCGCATTGAAGCCGTCGAGCACCGACAGGCCAAACGGATCGTTGGGGTAGACCAGGGCAATCTGCTTGAGGTTGAGGGTGTCGGCAAAGCGCACCAGACGCTCCAGCTCCACGTCGTAGTTGGTGCGCACCCAGAACACATTGTTCGCCCCGCGCTTGTGCAGCGCCGTGGTGCCTGAGTTGGGCCCCACGATGGGCACCGTGCGCACGGCGTTCATCACCTCGGCCGTCTGGCGCGTGCCCTGGGGGTGCAGCAATGCCACCACGCCCGCGTCCGAGGCAAACTTGACCGCGTTTTCCTTGGCCTTGGCGGGGTTGAACTCGTCGTCTGCCATCACCAGTTCGATCTGGCGGCCATTGATGCCGCCTGCGCGGTTGATGGCATTGAAGCAGGCCTGCGCGCCCTGGAACAGGCCCTGGCCGTTGGGCTTTTCCACGCCGCTGTTGGCAAAGGTGGCCGCCACGCGAATGGGTGCGGACTGCGAGCGCGCAATGTACGGCGCCCCGGCAATCAGCGCCCCGGATGTCTGGAGCCATTGGCGGCGCGACCATTGCCGCTGCCCGGCTGCCCTGTTCTTGTCTGGCGTCTGCATGGCGCCTTCTCCTTGAGTGGTTTCTTGCGGATCCGCCGGTTATTTCCGTCCCAACGGTCGATAAAGCAGGCGCCACTATTGGGAAAAGCCTACATATTGTCAACAAAAATTACATATGTGCGCATGATCTTTTACACACTCGGGTTTGTCGTTATTGATGAATGTCCCGGGCTATGCAAATCCGCACGGGTGATCCGTGCGGCTACCTGCAAAAGTGCCGCGAAATTTCTTCGGGCTGAAATTTCGATATATAATGGCGTTCTGCCGGTCGTATAGCTCAGTTGGTTAGAGCGCAGCATTCATAATGCTGATGTCGTAGGTTCAAGTCCCACTACGACCACCAGACAACAAACCGCAGTGTTCGCAAGGACACTGCGGTTTTTCTTTGCACAGGCGCATTCAGGCCTCAAGAATGCCGTTCGCTGGCGCCTTGCCGTGCGCGCACAACCTGCACCAGTGGCGAAAAAGAGCGCAATTGTGCTGCAGCGCGCCCACTTTGCCCCTACAATGCGCCCTCCTGGTCGTATAGCTCAGTTGGTTAGAGCGCAGCATTCATAATGCTGATGTCGTAGGTTCAAGTCCCACTACGACCACCAGACAACAAACCGCAGTGTTCGCAAGGACACTGCGGTTTTGCTTTTGCAAGGCAATGCCGCCTGCCGGACCGCCGGATCGCGGCAATTGCAGCGCAAGAATGTCGAGGCACGGAAAAA